>JANRJA010000064.1:0-16856 GCA_033764315.1 Oculatellaceae cyanobacterium bins.114 | reverse complement strand
ACGAACACACTCATGGATGAACCGCTTTCGACGGTTATTAATTCGTTGGGAGAAGAAACCACAAAACTATCTAGCGATGATCCACCTTGCTTTTGCATGTATTGCTATAAGGGCAATTCAGGTTTTCGGATAGGCTCTTATGTTTCAGTTGTTTTAAAGTGTGAAGAAAAATAAGTCAATCTCCGCATAATCTCTGGAAAACAGCCATAGTATGAAACAGCCATAGTATTAGGCACAGAAGGGTGCATTTCACAGTAAAGTTACAACCAGTTACTCATTGGCATCACTGGGAATTTGGGAGTTCTGTTATGCAACGTTGCTTGACAAAAATTGTATTGTCACTAATTTTGACTCCCATTGGAGCATTCGCTTATATCAGCCCTGCTAACGCCCAGGTTACAGCCGCGCCTGATGGCACCAATACACAAATTAATCACAGGGGTGATCAGTACAACATCCAGGGTGGCACGTTATCGCGTGATGGGCAAAATCTATTTCATAGTTTTGAGCAGTTTGGGTTGACTGCCGGAGAGATTGCTACTTTTCTCTCTAATCCACACATTCAAAATATTCTGGGTCGAGTTACCGGGGGCGATGCCTCAGTAATCAATGGCTTGTTGCAAATCACTGGGGGCAACTCTAACCTATATTTGATCAATCCCGCAGGGATTTTGTTTGGCGCAAACGCTCGTCTCGATTTGCCCGCTTCTTTTACCGCCACAACCGCAACCGGCATTGGTTTTGGCAACACCTGGTTCAGCGCGATCGGCTCTAATGATTACGCCAACCTAGTCGGCAATCCCGATCAGTTTGCCTTTACCACGGCTCAGCCTGGTTCCTTAGTCAACGCGGCAGATCTCGCAGTCGCCACTGGCGAAAGCTTGATGTTGCTGGGTGGAACCGTAATCAACACAGGTACGCTCTCTGCTCCGGAGGGGGCAGTCACCATTGCCGCTGTGTCAGGAGAAAACCGAGTCCGAGTCCGCCAAGAAGGGCTATTGCTGAGCTTGGAACTAGAAACGACTGCAACTGGCTCTACCCCAAATGCATTACCTTTTACTCCTCTATCACTTCCTGAATTGTTAACCGGGGGCAATGTTGAGGAGCCGACTGGGCTGACGGTAAACCCCGATGGTACGGTACAACTCACGAATACGAATACGACTATTTCCACGAGCGCAGGAACAGCGATCGCCTCTGGCATAGTGGATGTCTCTGGAGACGTGGGGGGAAGTGTCGCTATATTGGGCGATCGCGTTGGCGTGCTTGCTTCCCAAATCATTGCCTCTGGAACCAACAGCGGCGGCACAATTCGGATTGGCGGCGACTATCAAGGACAGGGTAGTGTGTTCAATGCCTCTCGCACAGTTGTCAGTCAAGACTCCTCCATTCAAGCCAATGCGCTAACCAATGGCAATGGCGGACGAGTCATTGTCTGGGCAGATGACACTACTCGCTTTGTAGGGACGATTTCGGCTCAAGGGGGTACCCTCTCAGGAAATGGCGGTTTTGTCGAAGTGTCAGGCGCACAAAATTTATTGTTTGATGGTCTGGTGAATGTCACGGCTATTAACGGGCAACTGGGAACATTGTTGCTTGACCCGACTAATATCACTATTTCTACTGCCCCTGATACTGCGGGTGTAGGGGCAGCACTCCCTGATATTTTTGCGACTGACTTGCCAGGTGACATCACCATCAACGCTACAACACTCGAAAATCAAGCGGCAAATGTTGTTCTAGAAGCAACAGATAACATTTCCATTATCAACGGTCTCTCTCTCAACTTTGGACTCGGCGGCTCTATCACCTTCACTGCCGATACCAACAATGATGGAGTGGGTGCGTTTTCAATGGATCCAACCCAATCTATTGTTGCCAGGGGTGACGCTACTACAAATGGCAGGAATATCACAATTTCTGGGACACAAGTTACAGTTGGCAATATTGATACTGGCATTAATTCTGTTGGTAGTCTGACGAATAGCGGCAATATTCAGATTTCTAGTTCCAATGGAACTATTACTACCGGAAGTTTAGTCACGGCTATCAACAATGGTCTTGGTAATGCTGGAAGTATCACTTTGAATGCTATCGGGGGCGGTATCACAAATGCATCTTCTAATACATTTGCAGCGAATGGATCAGGAGGAGCAGTCAGTTTTACGACAACAACAGGAAATATCATCACCGGAAATATTCAAACCCTTTCTAATACAGTTACAACAGGTTCTCAAGGGGGGAGTATTACCTTACGGGTTACGGGAACAGGAAATATTTCGACTAATACATTACAGTCGTATGGGTTTAACAACGGACCGGGTGGTGCGATTACTCTAACAACTGCGAACGGCAACATTTTGAGTAACAGTTTAGAGTCTTACTCACGTACTGGAGTTGATGGAAATGTTGTGCTTGAAGCAGGAGGCACCAACACCAACATTGTCGTGAATGGTGTGATTAATGCTAGAGACAGCGTCTCAGTTCCTGGCATTGACCAAGTTGGGACAGGTAACATTACTTTGACGAGTGACGAAATCAACTTATTAGGGGGGGCTAATTCTGTTAGAAGTCTAGGACAAATACAGCTACAACCCTTTACCCCTACAACAGCGATCGCCCTCAATGGAGCAGCCGACAGTGGTGTAGGAACCTTTGATTTGTTAGCTACAGATCTCGCTACACTTGGCAATGGATTTAGTTCTATCACGATTGGTCGAGCAAATGGTAGTGGAACGATTACTCTAGGAGGCGATGTCACCTTCAATGACCCTGTCACATTCCGTGCTCCGGCAGGATCGATCAACACCACAGGCGGCACCATCACCGGAACTGATAACGCCACGATCGCCCTCCAAGCCCTAGCTGACATCACAACAGGCAACATCTCTAACCCTGGTCGCGCCATCAGCATCACCAGCACTGAAGGCATCGTCAACACCACCGCTGGCACGATTAGCACAGGGTATGTGCCAGCGACTCCCAATCTCGGAGTCATTACAGGGACTGGAGGCAACATTACTATTTTGGGAGACAGCCTCAATTTGGGGGCTGTTGACGCCTTGATCTACACGGGAGGTTCTCCCAATGCGGGCAATATTTTTTTAGAAGCAGCAACCGGGGGCATCAATGCTAGTAGCTTGACTACGAGTGCCCTCAGTTATTTTGGAAATGTTGGCAACGCGGGCAATATCACTGTTAGAGCACCGTTGGGTGATGTGAATATTACTGGAGGTGTGACCGCAGAAGCAACTTCAGTGGGAGCAGGCGATCGCGTAGGCAATGCTGGAACCATTGATATTAGCACCACCACTGGAACAGTCACGCTTGGAGGGGCAGTCAGTACTAGTGCGATCGCCAACGGGGGTAGCAGCCGTGCTGGAAACAGCGGCAACATCTTGATCACAGCCCCCACGATTAACCTAAATAACAATCTAAGTTCGCGCTCAGCTTCCTTGGGGGGAACCGCTGGAGCCAATGGAACTAATACCCTGACAGGAACAACGATCAACACCAACGGCACTATTTCTGGTAACAGCAATCTCATTCAAACTGCCAGCGGCACTTTGACGTTAGGAGGGACTGTTACCTTTAACGATCCGGCGGTATTTCAATCGCTACTGGGTTCTATTGACGCAACAGGGAGCCTCATCACCACAGCAGGCAACGCTACCCTGACTTTTCAAGCAGGTCAAGATATTGCGTTAGGAAGTATTGCCGCCAATACTGGGCTAGGAGGTATTACTGCGCAAGCCAATAACAACATCTTTGCAGGAGAAGTTTCTCTCAGCACCAATGGCGGTGACATTATTCTCAATTCCGATCGTGATAGCAATGGGGCAGGGGCGATCGCGCTGAATGGTGTCCAAATTAATTCCAATGGTGGCGACATCGTCTTAGGGGGTGGCACTAACCCTAGAACTCAAGCCGCAGTGGGGAATGTGAATGGAGTTAGAGGTGTTGATCTAAATAGCTCGACGCTGAATGCTGGAGGGGGCGACATTTCGATTAGAGGGAGTGGAACTGGCAACACAGGAATTACCCTGGCCAGCGACACCCTGGTTGAGACGAATGGTGATGGCACAATTGAGCTAAATGGCACGGGCAATGGCAGTGGCCTTTTTATTGATGGCATTTTGCTGTTTGTAAATAGCCAGATCCGGACGGTCAATGGCGATATCACTCTAAACGGGTTGAGTAGTGCCACAGGTGATAACAACGATGGCATTGAGATCAATGCTTCTTCTGTCGAAGCAACCGGGACAGGTTCCATTCAACTGACAGGGATAGCAACTGCGAATGGAGTTGGGGTGGGTGCTACAACCATCCGTAGCAATACTGGAGATATCCAAATTACAGGCACTGGGAACGGAGCCTCGACTACCCCTGGAATTAGTTTAGGCACGGTAGAATCCACGGGAGGTGGAGACGTGACGCTAACCACCGATGAAATTGGCTTGGGAGGTGGCACGCTGAGAGGTGGCATTTTGACCCTGCGACCGCTGACTGTGTCTCAGGCGATCGCTCTGGGTGGAGACGACAGTGGCAGTGTAACCACGCTTGACCTGACGAATAGCGATCTGGCTCAACTGCAATCCGGGTTCAACCAGATCAACATTGGGCGATCAACCGGAACAGGAACGGTCACACTCAACTCCGGTGTTACCTTCAGCAATCCGATTAATATTTTGGGTGGGTCAACCCTGGTTGGGCTTAACCAAGACACTACTTGGATCATGAGTGGGGCGGATCAAGGCAATCTCAACAGCACATTTCCCAATGGATTCACCTTCAACAACATTGAAAATATCACCACGGGAGATGCCAACGATACCTTTGTGTTTGAAGATGGGGGAAGCCTCAGTGGTGATATCGCCGGAGCAGGCGGCAACCTCACCTTGACGGGCAATACAATCGACTTTGGGGGCACTGTCTCTGGCACAGGTGATTTGGTGATTCAACCCACAACGGCTGCCCGCAACATTCAAATCGGGGGAGCCGAATCGAGAGAGGATGCTCTGATTCTCAGCCGAGCTGAAGTGAACTCGCTGCAAAATGGATTCAGCTCCATCACCATTGGCCGTGAGAACGGTCGGGGCGATATTACCGTAAATACTGTAGGATTTCGAGATCCCACCACAATTCAAGCTCCTGATGGTTCGATTACTGTGAATGGAGGAATCACCGGGGTTGACGATGCGGCGATCGCCCTGATTGGTGCAACCACCCTCAATGCTGATATCAGCACGGAAGGGCAAGACATTACCCTGCGAAGCCGCACCACCCTCGAAGATAACGTAGGCATCTTTAGCAGTGGTGGCAATATTCTCTTTGCTAGCGCGGTCAACAGTGTCTCAGACGAAACCAATAACCTCACCGTCAACGCAGGCAACGGCACTGTCCGGTTTGGCAGAACGGTGGGTTCAGACTTGGGCAATTTGAATGTCACGGCTCAAACGACCGAACTCACCGAAAATGTGGGAGCCGTCGGTAATATTCGCTTTAACAGCCCTGTCACTATTGCTGAGAGCAACACTGAAGGGTTGACCCTTTCAGCCAATAATCTCATCTTTGAGCAAACTTTTACAGCAGGCAGCACTCCCCTTACGCTGATCGGCAGTGAAATCGACTTGTTAGGCGGAGCCGATACGGTGAGTGGTCAATTCCTTACACTGCAACCAAGTTCAGAGGATCAAGCCATTGAAGTAGGCGACTTAGGGGCACTCAGTGATGAAGCTGCTCTCAACCTCACCTCAACCGATATCAATGCGTTAGCCGATGGCTTCCGTCGCATCACGATTGGTTCTGAAACGGGGACGGGCAACATTGCGATCGGCGATGTTACTTTTCGCGATCCAGTGATCTTTCGAGCCGCCAATGGTACGGTTTCTCTAGATGGTAATCTGACTTTAGAAGATAATGCCAGAGCTAGTTTCCGGGGTGGAACAGCCACCATCTTGCGCCGTGACTTTACGACCAACAACCCCATTGACTTTGGTAGGGTCGAGCTGCAAGGAAATGTCACACTGAGAACCACTGCTACCGACGCTAGCGGCGACAATGCGGTTACGTTTGGCGGTCCTATCAATGGCAATTTTGGTTTTCGCGTCAATGCTCCTAATGGCACTGTTCGCTTTGATGGCAGAGTGGGTGAAGTTGCCCGTCTCGCTGGCCTAGAAATCGATGCATTGGCAACCGAGATTGCTGCCAATATCAACACTGATGGCAATATTGTTTTCAATAGCCCAGTCACAATTGGCAGCAATGCTAGAATTGACGCCGGACAAGGTGGCATTACCGCAAACAATACCATTACAGGTCGAGCCAATACTCCCATTGATTTCAGTGCGGGTCGTGATATTGTCGTCAACAACATTACGGCTCCCGCTGGCATTACCCTCTCTAGTGATGGTTCTGTGCGACGGGGTAATCCTCCCCCTGGGTCTGTTTCCCCCACTGGAATTCTCGATACCCGTTCTGAAGCTGCCACAGGAGGCACGATTCGTTTGTTTGCCAGAGGCGGAATTGTAGAGATTGGGGATCTGCTTTCATCAGGGGCAACTGGGGGCGGAGAAATTGTGGTGAGAGCACGCGATCGCATTACAACGGGGGCGATCGACTCCAGTGCCACACGCAATGGTAATGGTGGTCTGGTTGAGCTAGACCCCATTGGCGACGTAGAGGTGCGATCGATCAACACGCAAGGCAGTGGTAACGGCAATGGCGGTGATGTCCGCGTTGTTGCAGGTCGATTTTTCCGCGCATTAAGTACCTTTGATGGGGTCAACAGTATTTCCACTCGTGGTGGCACTAACGGTGGTACTGGAGGCCGCATCTTCATCCGCGTTGCAGGACAGGACGGCAGCGAACAGAGAGATATTCCTTTTGTAGTCGGCAATGCCAGCATCAACGGCACGGCTGGAGCTATCACCACAGGCTCTTCCACCCTAACCCCCCCTCAGCGAATTGAGGGCGATTTCACTCAGGGCAACATTCAAATCAGCACTGAGGCGATCGAAGACCCAACCATAGACCCACCCCCACCTCCTCCACCCCCTACAGAACCCCCCATTGAACCCCCTAACATTGGAGTGGCTCAAACAACCCTGCAACAAATTCAGTCTCAAACGAGCACTGTTCCTGCGTTGATCTATGTTGGGTTTGTTTCCGCCGACATTCCCATTAACAACGACTTTGCTGGACGCGAAGCAAACTCAACTCAGCAGTTTGCGCAATATCTCGATCGCCCCAGCGGTGAAACGGCTCTGTCAGCCACGGCTAGTGACACTGATGAACTCGAAATCTTGATTGTCACCTCTAAGGGAGAACCCATTCGCTATCCAGTGCCCGGCGTAACACGAGCACAGGTGAGGCAAGCCTCAACTCAACTGCTCAACCAAATCACCGATCGCAGTCGGCTTCGTAGCACTGCTTATCTGCGACCCGCTCAGCAACTCTATCAATGGTTGATTGCACCGATTGAGGCGGAGTTACAAGCACAAAACATCGAAAATCTGTCATTTATCATGGATGCTGGCTTGCGCTCTTTGCCGATCGCCGCACTTCATGATGGAAACCAGTTTTTGATTGAGAAATACAGCGTTGGTTTTATGCCCAGTCTCAACCTGACTGATACTCGCTATTCCGATTTGCGTGATGCTCAGGTGTTAGCGATGGGTGCCTCTGATTTTCAAAACAAGCTACCTGACTTACCCGCCGTTCCTACAGAGTTGTTAACCATAACTAACAATGCTCAGTCAGGGCGATCGTTTCTCAATAATGCTTTTACACTAGAGAACCTACAACTCCAACGCCAAGAAACTCCCTATCGCATTGTGCATTTGGCAACTCATGCCGAATTTCGAGAAGGCAACCTAAGCAATTCCTACATTCAGTTCTGGAATCAACAACTGCAACTTGATCAACTTCGGCAACTTAATCTCAACAATCCACCCGTAGACTTGTTGGTGTTAAGTGCCTGTCGCACCGCACTCGGTGATGAACAAGCCGAACTGGGCTTTGGTGGGTTAGCAGTACAGGCAGGAGTCAGGACGGCTCTAGCAAGCCTTTGGTATGTCAGTGATGATGGCACATTGGGCTTTATGACTGAGTTTTATCAACAATTGCGACAAGCCCCCATCAAGGCTGAAGCATTGCGTCGTACACAGTTGGCGATGTTGCAAGGCAAAGTACAACTTCAACGCAACCAACTGGTTGTGTCTGACGGAACAGCGATCGACCTGCCCCCTCAACTCATCTCTAACACCGAACGCAATCTGACCCATCCCTATTACTGGGCAGCCTTTACCATGATTGGTAGCCCCTGGTAGATTGGGGCATAGCGCAACCTCAACACCAAAATGGGCAAGGGATAACGTATCGCATTATCCCTTGCCCATCTGCATTCCGATTACTTAATCAATATTCAGGGAACTCATCTTAGTAAGCTCCCGTCTTCTGAAGTACCACTCTGAAGGTTTGCAGAATAATTCTTAAATCTAACCAGAGTGACCAATTTGAGATGTAGAAGTTGTCTAGATTCACAACATCATCAAAATTTGTAATGTCAGAGCGTCCAGATACTTGCCACAATCCAGTGATGCCAGGTAAAACCTCTTGACGAATGAAGTGTTTCTCCTCAAATTTTTCCACATCCCTAACAGGCAAGGGACGCGGCCCCACAATGCTCATTTGTCCTACTAAAACGTTGAATAGCTGGGGTAGCTCATCCAAGCTGTAAGCCCGCAGAAACTTACCCACTTTAGTAATGCGAGGGTCATCCTTCATTTTAAAGAGAACGCCATCTTTCATCTCGTTTTGAGCTTCTAATACAGCTTGCAGTTGCCCTGCATTCTGCACCATCGTGCGGAATTTCCAGACCTTAAACTCACCCCCATGTAAACCAATACGAGTTTGGCGGAAAAAGATTGGACCTGGAGAATCTAGCTTGATCAACAGCGCAATAAGTAAGTAAATCGGTGACAAAATCAAAATTGCCAGACTTGAGCAACAGAAATCAAACCCGCGTTTAATCCAATAATCGCCACCCACAATCACGGGCACAGGCACGGTTAACGAAGGAATGCCACCAATCGTCCAAGATTCTGATTTGGGAAAGAACGAGTTGGTATCTGTTGGCAAAATTCTTAACGTAATACCTGCCGTTTGAAAGTACCAACAAATATGTAACCGATTTTGAATGGCATCCCACGCTACAAACGCTTCCGCAATGCCCATTGCCCGTAGGGATTCAAACGTCTTCTCCCGATTATGCTTATCTAAACAACTAGCTTCAGCAACTCCGATGACGTTGTAGCGATTTTCATGCTCTATCAGTTTGAGGTTCTTTTCCTGAGTCTTGGTATCAGCAATCAGAAACACTGGATATCTGACAGCACCTCGTTTGCGGATCGTCTCAAGTCCAATATCTACGGCCCAACGACCAGCACTTATAAAAAGTAAGGTTAAAAACCAAGATAGAAGAAATGTTGACCGAGAAACATAGGCTTGAGGCTCGTGTAGGAATGCAACCAGTAAAAGCAGAACTTCTGATAAAGAGATTGCTTTGACTAACCCAAAATAGTCTCTGCGAGAATCTCCTGCTTTATATAAGCCTCGTGCTGCAAGAATACTAATTTTGATCGATAGAATGAGCAGCAATAGATTTGCGTTAGAAGTCCAAGCTGACTCTAACTGAGTTCCATGAACAACAGCAATGTACCAAGCTGCGACTATAGAGGTGATATCTAGAAGCAACAGTAGTGCGACTCTACTCCACCCGATGACAAATCCCTTACGAAAGTGAGTGACCGATGGCGATCGCAAATCTAAATCTGAATGAATGGGGGAAGTCATAAAAGCCATAGCGTCCTTGTTCCCTAAATCTCTACAGTTTTCTTCAACTCACATCTTGATTACATCTGCATAACCAAGAAACAACCCCTGATACATTGATGGCTTCAACACCGAATGCACAACTAATATTTACCAATTTGAAAGCTGTCTAAACCTGAAAGACTTTTGAATCGAGCTTTCTTTAACCTTATAGAGATTAGAGAAATGGATCAGTAACAACAGAACGCTCTTCATTAAAAGCCATTCCAAGGTAACTCTTCAGCCTTGAAATCCATCTCAAAATGTCACATTTTCTACTACTGACACGATTACTTCTACCAAAATATCTCTTAAAGAAGAAATCGAACACCGAGAAAGGGCTGAGATAATTCAGCATTAATACTGAGACCATGCAATTCCAATATTACAAAAGGGTTGAATTCTAAACCCTGATTAATTTTCCTGGGATATTTTCCTGATATACCCTGAGCTACCCTGATAAATAACATACACTAATAAACCATGATACAGGTGTGTAAGTCAGTGTTTACTTAGGCTATTTCACCAAGAATTTAAAATCTTACAATGGAAATATAAAGATGCTTTATCAGGCAACGTAAGTTTTTATACCTTTCATTAGAGGTCGGTAAAACGCTCATACTCAAACAACGTCGTTTCAGGTTCTACGCGGTACCCTGTTTTGTGTAACTCCTAAATCTAGATAAAACTCCTATAGAACCCATTTGAGATCTTAAGGAGAGGCTGCAAGCCGCTTAATCATAAGCCGAATGAAGCAAAGGTTGAGTTTAGTCGTGGCATTGGCAAGCGTCCGCTCAAAGTTCTTGACCAGGATTTTACACCGCTCCATCCAAGCATTCGACCGTTCAATTACCCACCTTGCAATCGCTGGAACAAATCCAGATTTTCCTTGTTCGGCCTTCTCTTGCTTCGAGGGTTTTGTTGACAACTCAAATCGGATTTTCGTCATGATTTGTGGATAAACTTGCTCAAGCGCATTGGTCAAATAGTCAACGTGATATCCATGGTCTAGCAAGATTGTAATTTTGGGAATATTAACTGGCTTTGCCTTGAAATAATCGATGTTGAGCGTCAGCATCTCAACCAGTCCCGCATCATCAGTCACGTTGGCAGGCGTGCAGTGGGTAAAGAAGGGAAAACCAAGCGTATCAACGGCTAGATGTCGCTTGATTCCATTGGTTGCCTTGTAGAAACAAAATCCTTTGGAATCCACACCTGCATTACACGTGTTCTTCACCGCTTGTGAATCAATGATGATTAACGTCGTCCACTTGGGCTTTTTTTTACCTGTTCTCGCACTTGCTCATGTAACGTCTGCATCAGTAGCTCGATTGCACCTGCGGCTCGCCACTGTTTATAGTGCCAGTAAACGGTTGAGTAGGGCGGCAAGTCTTTGGGGAGATCCTCCCAATTACAGCCATTCTTGAGTTGGTAGAAGATGCCATCTAAGATTTGTCGCTTTGTCCAATCGCAAGGTCTTGTCCGTTTCTTCTGCGGTAATATCTGAGGCAACAGGGGTTCAAGAATTTCCCATTCTGCATCGGTGAGACTGCTGGAATATGCCATAGCAACTGAAGTCAAGGGGGTAGATGCTTTCACCCTCCATTATAAAGATGTCAAATGGACTCTATAGATTGCTTGCCGAAAGTAACAAAAACTTCACAATCGAGTGGGTCAAATGTCGAAATTTTAGGGGCACTACTCACTGATGGCTTGAAACTGCTGCATCAGCCAGCGGTTGACCTCTGTATCATCAGTCGTCTGGCTGTGCTGTAGAGCCTCCTCTACGGTCTTCATTGCCAACCCTGGTAGCACTTGGGATACTTGAATTTGCCGACTGCCTCCCGCGGCTACTGCAAAGGCAATCACGATCGCATTTTGCACATCCACAACCCAATATTCCCGTACCCCTAAACGCTCGTACAATAACCGCTTTTGCCCTAGATCGTCATTTAGTGTGGTAGAAGCGATTTCGATCGCCAGCGTTGGCGCACCATATTCATTAACATCTACAGGCTGATTATTCTTGGGAGGGCGCCGCACCCCAGATCCAACGTAATAAGCCAGATCGGGTTGACACTCTCGTTCCCCTGCTTGGCGAAAACTAGCATTGGTAAACGCAATATGAGGAATGTTTCTCAGCGTTCCATAGAGCGTCACTACGGCTGCCAGTATCGAATTATCCTGCCCATGAGCTGAACCAATTCCCACAGCTTCAATCCTCATCCAACCCGCATCGTAGTAACACCGTGCTTTCTCCCAAGCAGGATGATCGTCTAGAGGAAGGTCAAGGCGATCGCACGCTGCCAAAAACTCCTCCCAGGTTGCGCGTACCCATGTGTCGGTGGTTAGGTTTTGTGGAGATGGCAGGATGTTGACCATGATAATGTCCTCCGTTCCTTCAGTATAAGTTGCGCTTACCGAAGTCTTCTCAAGTTGAATGTTGCGATCGATTAATAACCGTATGGGTCAAATGTCGAATTGCTCTTGTGGCATTGAAGGATTACAACTGGGATGTTGCCGTTGGTGCAACTTGAGTGATTGAGCCTAACCATCACGTAACTCAGACAGAAGGAAAATTCCCAATTTCGTTTCAATTTTCCTATCGCTGGTGATGCTAGCTATTAGTTGGATGCAAATCTAGCAAGGAAAATATATCGTGATATTCCCTTTGGAATTAGTTAAGCTCACAGCGTTGATGGAACTCACCAGTGGTAGCCCTGAGGTAGCGATAGGACTTATTGATGGACCTGTTGTTACCCAACATGCAGATTTGGAGGATAAATATAGGCGAGTCTTTCCCGGAAGTCATGCATCCAAATGCACTCAATCCAGTAGTACAGCATGTCAACACGGAACCTTTGTAGCCGGAATTCTATTTGCAAAGCGACAGTCCTCCGCACCTGCCATTTGCCCTAACTGTACCCTTCTAATACGACCTATTTTTGCCGAGACAACTTCTGGACGCGAACACATGCCGAGTGCAACGCCTCTGGAACTTGCAGCAGCGATCAGAGACTGCATTGAGGCGGGCGCACGAGTAATCAACTTGAGCCTTGCTCTTGTGCAACCCTTTACCAAAGGAGCACAAGCATTAGAAGAGGCACTCAATCAGGCAATTAGACGTGGGGTGCTTATAGTCGCAGCAGCGGGAAATCAAGGTACTCTTGGAAGCTCCGCTATCACTCGCCACCCCTGGATCATTCCAGTCGTTGCATGTAATCTACGTGGTCAACCGATGAACCAATCGAATTTGGGCAGTTCGCTTGGTAGGTGGGGAATAAGTGCACCAGGCGACAGCATTACTAGCCTTGGTTCCGAAGGTCAATCATTGACACTTGGGGGAACAAGTGTCGCGGTACCGTTCGTGACTGGAGCAATAGCATTGTTATGGTCTGAATTTCCTAACGCAACCGCCGCACAAATTAAACTTGCTATCACCCAAGTGAACACGCTACGACGAACCTCGGTCGTTCCACCTGTGATGGATGCTGCTGCTGCCTATCAAACACTGTTAAAAGCCCATGGGCAAAAAATGAAGAAAGAATAACTACAGGTGATGCTACTTCTGATATCAGAAACCTTCATTTTGTGGGTCAAAGAAAACTGCTTTCAAGGATAAATAACTATGAACGAGCAATATGAAATGAATGATGCTTCCTTGCTGGAGGCTCTGACAAATAAGGTTATTGTTCCACAAGGAGGTTGTGCAACGTGTGGCGGTTCAGCAGCGAAGGAAGACGTAAGTCCTAATGACATGCGAAAGCTTTCCTATGTCTACGCTATTGGGCAAATTGAAGCCCGTTTTCCAAATCTTGCTGCCGAGAAGGAATTTGCTCAGGCAACAGGACGAATAGATACTGCCGGGAGAACTGACCAACAGACTTTTCAAGCAGTTCTGTCTGAACGCCAAAACCGCTATCTTGTACGCCAACTATGTTGGGTATTGAGCATTCAAGGGCTAGAAACTTACTTACTGATGCCACGCGATCCAGCGGACATCGATCTATTAGTAGATTCCATCCGTCCCACACCTGACTCTAATAATATTAATGTTGTAATTGGGATGCGCGGTCCCATTGCCCCACCAGAAATGTGTAATGGCTTGATGGTGCCCATTATCCTTTTCGATCAAATCTATTCCTTTAATCGAGATGCGCTCATTGACGCTATTCCTAATCCAGAAGAAATTAATCCTGAACAGTTTCGTCCAGCAGCCGAGGAACTGTTCAATAGAATTATGCAGCTAACGGATAATGCAGGTGCAACCGACGAACACCGAGCCTTAAACTACTTAGCAATGCGCTATCCTGTCATTTATGCCAAGGCTGCTGAGAGATTTGCGCTGGATTTTTCATTGACCGGGGTGGAAGTGCGCCTGTCACCATTAAGCAGTACTCGCAAAATCGTCGATGTCATTTTCGCTTATACCAACCGCAACACCGATTTTACAGAAAAGTTTTGTGTGCGCGTTGATGTGACTGAAGAGTTTCCGTTCCTGGTGACCAAGATGTCACCCTACTATGATCGCGAGATTGGAGGTATGAGATGAGCATACCTACGTTTACAGCCAAAGCTTCGTTATACAAGACGAGCAACAATTATCGTTCTTCAAGTACTGAGTTTAATGGTTCGCCAAACGCTCAATTAGTTGTTGCTGCCTACTTTCCTAGTTCAGAAACCCAAGCAAAGTGTAACCGATGTTCAGAGATCGCTTTAAGAAATATGGGAGGGTGCCTTGCGATAGGTGGGATAGGTTGCATAGCATCGGGTCCTTTCTACCCTGTTTGCGCTGGGGGAGTCCTTGCAGCCTGTAACCTGAATTTGCTGAGGGAACAAGCCTTATGCACAATCGATGATTGCTGTCCTAAGATTTGTGGTCCTCTTAACCCCTTCGAGCCGGGTGAAGGCTGTTGTGAGTCAAATGAGCAATGTGTAGATAGGTACGACCCTAATTCACGCCAGGGCTGTTGTCCAAGCGATCAAAGCGTCTGTGAGGGTAAATGCTGCGCCAAAGGATATAGTTGTTGCGGTGGTACATGCTGCCCGCCAAATTACTTCTGTCGAGACGGCTTCTGTAGTGAATTTCCGAGTGATTTACTTCCTCCAGGTACAACTAAACCGCCAGCTCCCCCTCCTAGTTCCTCTGATGCAGCAAAAATTTGCCGTAAATTGGGCTTAGGTGTTCCTTGTGATGGTGGGTGTTGTCAACCAGGACTTGAATGCTGTGACTTGGGAGGAGGTCGCCTTGGCTGTAAAGTCAATTGCCTTGCATAACTGGGCAAATACAACGACGAGGTTATTACATGAGATTACCAGGATTCGATGCGGAAACATCCCTTTACAAGACTACTAGACACTATCGTATGGGTGTGAAATTCGCTCAAGCGAACGAAACCCTATATCCCGCGCTCTCGATCAATGACTTTGTTAAATCTTCCATTGGTAGTCGATATACAGATATCCTCAATCCATGGAAATGCTATCAGGATTGCATCAGCAGTTTTCCCTGCGCTGATGAGTCATGCCGAATACAAGTTCGTTTTAACTGTAGCCGTAAGTGCGATGTGTATGATAAGTGCCCATCGGGTCAAGCAAGGTGTGAAGGTCAATGTTGTCAACTAGATGAAGTATGTACTCTAGATGGGTGTGCCCCTTCAAATGCAGTCTGTAATAATCGCATTTGCTTTGGCACTTGCCTCCCAGATGGCTGTTGCCTACCGGGTCGTACAATCTGCAATAATCGCTGTTGCGAAGCGGGGTGGAGTTGTACCAGTGAGGGTTGTTGCCCGCCAGGAGTGTGCTGTGAGTCTGCAATGTGTCCGCCGGGTAAATCCTGCTGTGGTGGTCAAATCTGTTGCCGGGATGGTATAGAGTGCAAGCTTGTTAATGGAACATCTGAATATGGTTGCTTTAGCTAGAGGTAAATAAAACAATGAGTATGCCAAATTTCGCTGGAGAAGCCTCCCTCTATCAAACGAGAAACTACTATAGTTCGATGGCAACTAGCAATTTATCTCCTGATGGGGGAGCAATTATTCTTCAGCAGTTTCCAAATTGTGAAACTCGTACAATGTGTACAGGGTTTCTCTTGTGGCACCGGGACTATTGTTGCAGATGGGACCGCAGTTTATTCCGGAGTCTTTGGTACGTAGCGGGTCCATGTTTTGGGGTGTGGCAAGATGATGAGCCAGATCCCTGTATCCCTCAATGGTAGGCTTTCCCAAGAATTGAAGTATCTACATTGATTTGGATATGCACAAACCGGTAGTGCGTCAAACTATTGCGGAATAAGTAATAAGCTCATCCCAACTCCAAGGATGCTCAGCTAATCCTGCCCGTTGGTCTGCCGTTATCCTCAAGCGACTATGCGACCAAATCCAATTGAAATAACTCACCACTAGTCGGGTTGTCACTTTCGTCTGCTCCCACAGTTTGCCAAACTTGTTCTGCTGTCGATGCCATCGTCCCGTTTGTTGTTGCATGATGCCATTGGTTCGCTCCAGTCGTTGAGTCTTGTCTTTGCCGATGTAATGCTCTATTTCAGGTGGTAGAACCCGTTCATAGCCGTCCCAATCATCGCTATTCCATCGCTTGCAATGGGTTTTACCCTCAGTCCTAACCACCAACTCCTCAATCAATGCGTCGGTATGCTTCCCCACCCGTGCTGCCAAAATTAACCCACTCGAATTCGCTAACGTGATGGCAATCCAACAATCTCCCACCGTTAACTCATCCGCAAGACATTGTTACTGACCTCCTCGGTTTCTATCTGCTTAACCTGGTCGTTGTGAATCAGCAAAGCTTTGGCACCCGCTGAGCGAACAATACTGACAACGGTATTGTAAGCCAGTCCTGTAATGCGGCTAATCCCTCCCAAACTCGTGCCTTCGCTATGGGCTTGTAGAACTTGTTGAATCTGCTCTGGGCTGACGTGCCGATAATAGTACAGGGTGTCAAAGCTCTCAGAAAAGGTTTGTTTG
>JANRJA010000062.1:0-5203 GCA_033764315.1 Oculatellaceae cyanobacterium bins.114 | reverse complement strand
ATCGCATGATGAACCCGTTCCCATACCTCATCTGGCAATCGATAGGCAGGGTTGATCTCTGTGAAGGACATCGCTCGTTAATCCCTGAAACATCCTTCTTAAAAGCATCTCACCCATTGAGACGTTTTCGGATAGGTTCTTATTAGGGTTGCTCATCTCAGTGACCTTTGTCTCAGCGTTATTAACTTATCCAGTTATGCCGTGGTTAACGAAGCGACTGAGGTTTTGGCTGTATCCTACGCTATCCAGACAATCTAGCAAGGGCGATCGCCGTAAACGTTTATAGAACTATCGTGACGGAGAGGGGGGGATTCGAACCCCCGTTGAGTTGCCCCAAACTTGATTTCGAGTCAAGCGCATTCAACCGCTCTGCCACCTCTCCAAATACAAGCCTATTCTACTAGGCTTCCTGTGGCAATCGGTTGAGCCACCCAAAATCAATTCCTACCGTGTCAACTGTGCTAGATATCATTGCTTCTGCCGTTCAGCGTGGTACTAAATCCCCTTTGAGGCGTCCATTGCACTGCCCCATCCTGGCTAATAATGTAGCTCTGAACGTGGTGTTGTTGAAGCCACACAGATGTCTTTGAGACAATGGGTTGAGCCGCGATCGCCACTTTGGGTTGCACTATCTCTAACATCGGTTGGCTCAACTCACTGCCACTCCACCACAGCACATCCGCTTGCGAGAGCTGATTTCTTTGAATTAGTGATTGGGCGGCGTCTACACTCAAATCTTCCAACAACAGCCATTTTTGTTCGCCAACATGCACCTCTAAAACCCAAGAATTAGGCTGTATTAGCTTAACTTGCATGACTCCTGTTGATTCAACTTGATTGGGGGTTAATGGTGCATAACGCCCTTTCTTGTAGTGCAACTCGGTTAAGACTGCCTGGTGAATGGCCGCCGTGGCTTTCAGTTGAATCACTTGCCGATGACTGGAGGTAGATTGGTTGGCTTGTTGTAATAGTTTTCTGAAATCAGGGTTTTCTAGAAAAGTTTGAATGGGTTGAGACTCCAGAATTCTAAACCAGCCAGATATACTCGCTGGATCTAATGTTGGTGCGATCGCCCAATCAATTTGATTAATTCCCTGTCGTCTCAGAAATGGCAATACTGTATAAGTTGCATCTGCTTCATCTCCTCCAGTCACCAACAGCACCTCTTGTTGATATTGCACAACCAAGGTGGGTGCACCAGAGGTGGCTAAAACCGTTGCCTGCACTGTTGAAGTATAGGCATATCCCAGGGGAATCCCAATCAAACTGATGCTGACAATCCCAGCAACCCACCAATATCGCTGCCAACGAGGTCGCCACCATACCAACCCATATAATCCGTAAAGAGCAATCAACTGGACTGCTGAAATAGAGCCAATGGCGATCGCATTGCCCGGTAACTGATTGGTGAATTCAGCCAATCGAATAAATAAGTGAGTGGGTAAGTAGAGTAACCACGCTCCCCAACTGCCCACGATAGGAACAATCAACCCCATTAATCCAGTTATTGCACTGCCCAGGCTAATCACTGTGATCAGAGGTGCAACTAAAATGTTCAACAAAATGCTGTACGGTGAAACCACTCCAAATACATGTAGCTGCAAAGGGAGCGTCCATAGATAGGCCGCAATGGGAACGGCAACAAATGGGGCGATCGCCGTCGGCATCCAGTCCAGCCATTGATTTAAAACAGGTACCGTCACTAACAAGCCAATGGTTGCCAAAAAACTCAATTGAAACCCTAAATCCCAGATCCACAGCGGGTGATAGAGCAGCAATAGAGTTGCGGATAGCAGGACCGATCCCATCGGTTTAATTTTGCGTTCTAACGTCAATCCTACCAGGGCAGCAAACCCCATCACCCCTGCCCGCAAAACAGATGGCTCTAGCCCCGTCAGTCCCAGATAAATCAATAACACAGTCGTACATAAAACCAGACGGGTTTTGCCTGCCAGTCGTCCAGTCAGGCTCAGCATGACACCGACCAGTAAAGAAACTTGTGCCCCTGATGCGGCTAGCGCATGGGCAAGCCCAACATTCGCAAACACATCGCGGAGTTGACTGGGAACATCGACGCTGCCCTGACCCATTAACATGGCACTGACCAGTGGACCTTCAGGAACTCCCAACTGAGCAACCTGCGATCGCACAATTCGTTGCTGGATCAACCAAAGAATAGGAGGCGATCGCTTTTGATCAAGTAAATCTGCTCGTTGTCCCCGCAGTCCTGCAAAGATTCCTTGTCGAGCGAGATATTGTTGAAAATCAAACCCTCCTGGATTGAGTGCTGCCTTGGGTTTATACAACACTCCTGTTACTGATACCTGTTGACCTGGATAAAGCCCTGTTCCCTGTAATAAAGGCACCGTCACATATAGCCGACCCGTGACCAATTGAGGAGCGGAACTTTGACCATTGGATTGGATCGCTAAGGCTTGGCTTGCCTCTAGTTCAAACTGAATTTTTTGGCTTCGTGTTAATCGAGGAGACGTTTTGATGTGTCCTTGAATTTCAAAAGTTGATATTGGATTAGAAGCAACCTCATTAACAGCAACATCAGAAGAAGTCACCCAACGACTAATATCTTTGATGCCGGGCTGTGGCAACTGAACAAAGAAATAAAGCGTGGAACAAAACCCTATCACTCCCAATAAAAACCATATTCCAGGCTTAATCCCCAACTTCCACAATCGAGGTATTAAAAATGGGGCGATCGCCCCCAACATTAACAAGGTGATCGCCCCTAAAGGCAGTCCAATCACCTTACCTGGAATAGCAGTAAACACCAAACCTACAATATAGGCAAGGCAGCCCAAAGCGAGGTAGATAGTAGTCATTGATGCGCTCCCTGAACACGCTACGACTACCAGTGTTCCCGCTATCCCACGAAAGATGGATACCTAAATGGCTAGCCCCAACTTTAATCCCAACACTCCATGAAGAAAAAGCAGACACAACGCAGCACTACCCAGATAAGCATGAAGCGATCGCATAATCCCCTTATCTTTACCAAACCCCGTTAATGCAATCACTGCATTAATTCCTAACAATACAAGTGCCAATGATCCCGTAAAAAAATGAGGACTTTGCAAAATTGGTTTGTGTTGCATCACTAACGACAACACTCCCCCTGTATAGCCCAGTGCGATAAACAAAAACATTAAAGGAGCTAACTTACGATGATCCTCTCGGCTTTTTACACTCGCTTCACCCGTTAAGACACGCCCACGCCATCCTGCCAGTCCGACAAAACTACCCATCACTAAGACAACAATTGCCATCATTGCTGGATGCCCCCAATGCACAATGGGTTCCGGCACACCCAGTGTCCGAAACCAAGCCGCGATCGGTTCTAACAACTGACTTAAACGCTCTGACATTACATGCTCCTCTCCAGCTCTTAAGAAATGTTAAGCATATTCTATGCGACCTGCTAGTAGAAGCAACGTATTTAACTGAACCCAGATCTAGAAAACTCCAAAGCTAATTCATCAGAAATACCTATGGACTTAGCATGATCAAGATTCCCAAGGTTGATCGATCAGAGCACCTGTACTGAGTATTCATGCGAAGCGCGCCCTACTACTATTCCTACACCCCTTCGGAGGGAGTCTGAGGGACGCGTCTCGTCCCTCAACAAGGGGGTTTGGGGGAAGTTTCCCCCAAGGTTTGCTTCTCAAATCTATTTAACCTGAGTTCGGGACAAGGATTTTGGCGGTTGAAACCGTTGACTTCAGCGTGAGCTCAGTCGAACGCTATACGAGCAAAACGGATCTGGGTCAGTTTAGTAAACTTTTGATTTTGGTAGTCCGCGACAGCGGACTTCGCTCTAGTAGCTGTGAATTGATTCGTTAGGCTGCTTAAACCGAACTGACGTTATGTAAGGAATTGAGATTTTTATATTTAGCAATGCCAATGATGACTTGATCCTCTAAGGCAGCACAGATATTCCTTATAACCCCCAAACTCTAGTTCAAGCTGCCTTAGTCTCACTAGCTTTTAACAACGGAAATCCCATCTCCTCCCGTTGGTTGAAATAAAGCTGCGCCACCTGCCGTGCTAAGGTTCGCACCCTAGCAATATATCGAGTTCGTTCAGTGACCGAAATTACTCCCCTAGCATCTAATAAATTAAATGTATGAGAGCACTTCAACACCTGATCATAGGCAGGTAAAACTAGCTTCACTTCCATTAACCGCTTGGCTTCTTGTTCATAAAGATTAAATAGCGTAAATAAAACCTCTGAACTTGATGCCTCAAAATTGTATTTCGAGTTTTCAATCTCGCCTTGCAGATACACATCTCCATAAGTCAATTCATCATTCCAATGAATCTCAAAGATGGAGTTGACTCCCTGCAAATACATAGTCAGTCGCTCTAGACCATAAGTAATTTCAATAGACACAGGACGACAATCTAGCCCACCGCATTGCTGGAAATAAGTAAATTGAGTCACCTCCATCCCATCTAACCAAACTTCCCAACCTACTCCCCAGGCACCAACCGCTGCATCCTCCCAGTTATCTTCCACAAAACGGATATCATGTTCCTCTGGCTTAATTCCTAAAGCCTTAAGT
This sequence comes from Oculatellaceae cyanobacterium bins.114, assembly GCA_033764315.1. Classification (GTDB taxonomy): domain Bacteria; phylum Cyanobacteriota; class Cyanobacteriia; order Elainellales; family Elainellaceae; genus FACHB-1407. The sequence continues at coordinate 626 of JANRJA010000062.1, read as the reverse complement.
GAATCTAAATAGATATCTTGAATGTTATCCGGCGACGGTTTGATCAGCACTTGATACTGATAGTAGTGCTGTACTCGATTAGGATTCTCCCCATACCGTCCATCCCCTGGACGACGACATGGCTCCACGTAAGCAACTGACCAAGGCTCCGGTCCAATTGCTCTCAAAAAGGTATGGGGGCTTTTTGTCCCTGCTCCTTTCTCCGTGTCATACGGCTGCACAATCAAACAACCGCGATCGCTCCAAAACTGATGCAACGTCGCAATGACCTGCTGAAAATTCACAACAAACGTCCTCTGCATCACATAACCACCCAACGATTCTCTCTTAAATCCCTGGTTACTAAACCCTAGATTAGGAATTTATTTTGGAGGTTGGGGGCAAAAACAGCTCAGCTTGGGTCAAAAATTGGAATTGAGTTTTTCTGGAGAAGTTTCAAACCCTATCCCAGTAAAGGTTATGAGAATTCTTGAAGAAATCTCCCAAGATCTCTTGACAGATAGGATAAAAGCTCGTTATATTGGTCAAGCGTCGGAAGTGAGCCAAGCGAAAGCGAGGGAGCCGAGGACGCCCGAACCTAGACAAGATAATAGTTTGAAAGCCAGAATAGCACTAATAATCCGTCA
>JANRJA010000055.1:0-6910 GCA_033764315.1 Oculatellaceae cyanobacterium bins.114 | reverse complement strand
TGAAGGATGGGGATGATTCACTTCTTTGAAATGCAATAAGATTGTCTTCATTCATGGTGTATCCTCGCCTGGTCTTTTGCTTATCCAGCAGGATATGCCCTTTCCTCTCCTTTGCTCATACACCAGAAATAACCATAACTCCTGGCGAACGTGGCGTTGCATGGCATGGAAAAATACATTGCCCGCTATTGCAAGGGGGCAAGGGTGCTCCGCTATGCCGATGATCTATTAGTTATCCATCCGGAACGACAGGTCATTGAACACGCCCAACAGCTACTCTCCAAGTGGTTAGAGAAGATGGGACTGGCGTTCAAGCCAAGTAAAACCCGTATCTGTCACACCCTCGAAGCGGTGGATAGACAAGTTGGGTTTGACTTCCTGGGTTTCTCCATTCGGCAATACCGAGTGAGCAAATATAAATCCGGGCGTTCAATGAAAGGGTTCAAGACGATTATTCAACCCAGCAAAACAGCGATGCAGAACCACCTTCAGCGATTGCAGGAGGTGGTTAGAAGTCACAAGGCAGCTCCACAGGCTGCTTTGATTCAACACCTTAACCCGATTATTCAGGGATGGTCGGCTTACTTCTCTACTCAATGTAGCAAGAAGGCTTATGCAAAGCTTGATTACTTGCTTTATCAGAAGCTAAGAGCATGGGCAAATCGTCGCCACCCACACAAGAGTGGATACTGGCGAGCCAGTCGTTACTGGTTAGTCAATCAAGGAGGGGGATGAGTCTTTGCTGCCAAGCAGGGAGATAAGCGGCTGCAACTTCGCACTCACAGCGAAACTCCCATTGTTCGGCATGTCAAAGTTCAAGGCAGTCGCAGTCCCTTCGATGGGGATTGGAGTTACTGGGCAACTCGGATGGGTAAACATCCAGAGCTACCAGTCAGGATTGCCAAACTGTTGAAGCAACAACGTGGACAATGCTCATCCTGCAAATTGTATTTCAAGTCAGAGGATCTACTGGAAGTCCATCATGTGGACGGAAATCACCAAAACGGCAAATGGGAGAATCTGACATTATTACATCAGCATTGCCACGACCAAGTTCATTCAGGTGTGCATGACAAGCACCTAGTTGTTGAGGAGCCGGATGAATCTAACGGTTCACGTCCGGTTTTGCAGACAAGTCGGGTAGGCGACTGCCCGGCTTAGTCTAACTACACCCCTATTACCCTTCGGCACATTCCCCTCTGGAAACACTCGCCGCTCCATCGGCTTCTTAAGGCGATTCGCTTTGTTCTCCTCCAAGGTGTGCAGCTCGTCCAATCGCCGGAGAAATCACAGGTAAGTGATCTGCTCAATTACCTCCAGCGGGTTTGAGATCCCACCCGACCAGAAGGCATTCCAAATTGAATCGATTTGCAATCGTATTTCGCCAGTTAGCATCCGCGTTCCTTTACCTTGGGCTTGTCTGACCCACGCTTTTGCTAGAGTTCATCAGACCGATTGTACTCGCCAAAACCGTGAATAAAAGGGATCACAAGCAGATCTTCAACATCAAAACACCGCATTCCTTTGCAGAGTGAATTTCTAATTCCTAATGGGCACACTATAGTCGAAACGCTCAAACTGGATTAGTGAACGTGAATTTTGAGCGGACCTTGATTTTAAGTATTTAGAGCAAACGCCATGCCAATAGCCTTTATCGCCAAAATCGCCCTTCCGTTCTTGGGTTCAATGTTTACTACGCTCGCTCCACTCATGGCGTTTTCCTTGGGCTTTCTGCTGAACTTTGCAATTAGCAAAATTCCCAAAATTCCCCAGTACATCGAAATCCTGATCAACATTTACAAGGATTCAGCCCCTGGCACGGAGACACGGAAAATATTAACTGCAATGCTGCTCGGTATGGGTGGAATTGCAACCTTCATGGCTCATTCGTTTGTCCCTTTCACATCCGTCCCAGTGATTGGTGCCATCACTGGACCGATCGCCATTCTGTTTGCTACTTGCGTTATCTTCATCACGCTGGATCTCGTCCTAGCTTTTAACAAGGAGCTTGAACAAGATATTATTAGCCGTTACGGTAAATCTGGGCAAGATATTGTCGATGATCTGGCAACTATCAAACACAATATGGGTCCCAAATGGGATGACGCCAGACAGAAAGTCCAAACGCTTGTTAACGATGTTTCCCCACAGATTTTAGAACTAGAAGAAAAGCTGACCGCTGAAGGCAAAAGCTTCTCTGTTCTGATTAACGACTACTTCAACGGGCAGATCCGTGACTTAGTGTTATATATTGACCGCACTCAAACCACTCAAATTACACTCAGTGAGTCGGATATCAAAATCATTACCGACAGCTTAGAGCCTTGGCAGAAGGTAAATGCCTCTCTATTCTTGGGTGCAACAACGGGTGTCGGAGTTGGATTAGGCGCTTCATCCATTGCTTCCAGTATCTTCGTCCCTGCAACCATTTGGACTCCTATCACTTCCTTTTTAGGGTTACAGAGTGGAGTCGTTGTTGGGGCAACAACCTTTACCATGCTCACAGCCGTTGCCCCAGCTCTTCTAGGCGTAGGCATTGGGGCTGGTATTTTTGGTGGCACCATGTATGCCATCAATGAACGAGAAAAGAACAGCTTGAGCGACTTTTTAGGAGATGTAGTTATTGCCTCCCTGCCGATGGCAAGAATTGATGGTGAGTTGAACCAAACTGAAAAAGACGCAATCCACCAGATTTTAATGTGTGCTGCCATTCGAGAGAAGGATCAAAAGCGGGTCACGGCAGCACTGGAAGCGTGTGATCGCTTTGAAGATATTATTTCCAAGCGACTACTCCACGAGGATAAACCGGAGAAAGCTGCTATCAAGAATAAACTGCTTCTGTCGATGTCCTGGGAAATTGCAAAAGCGGACGGCAAGATTGATGACACGGAGGCTGAATTACACGATCGAATGGGACGGATTTTACAAGTGCCTCAAGCAACAACAACCGAGATCCGGCGGCTGTTAACTCCTGCCTATGGCGTGGAAGTGCCAAAAGAACCCTCTCCTCAACAAAAAGGTTTCTTCGGCAAGTTTTCCTCTATGTTTCGGAAACCAGGAGTACAACCTGCTTAACAAGCAGCTCTCATAAGCCATTCGTTCCGCACCTTTGTAATTCGTGTAACTTTACCCATCCTGATTCACTAACAGTGCATTCAGGTCTGCCAGCAATTTCTCTAGCCTCTTCTTTTTTTTGGGATCATCCCAAACTTTTGACTTCTTGACCTGTCGATAGGTCTGGTCAAACTGTTGCTTGAGAGATGGTGCAGAATCGACATGGTCATCACTAACTGGCTTAATGGCGTTAATCTTCTCCTTGATCTGGCTCAATGAAAGGTCTGCGCTTACCGCTTCTTCCAGCAAACTTTCCCGTTGTGATGGATCTTTAATACGGGAAATGGCTTGAGCTTTTGTGTAAGCAATACGCCCCTCCCTTAATGCATTCAAAATATCCTCTGGAAGCTTTAGGAGTGGAAGGCGATTACTCACAAAGGAGGACCATTCCATTAATGCAATTCCATCAAAAACCTTTTGAATTGCCTGCGTTTCAGAGTTCCCCATAACGTTATGGGGAACTTTTCCTTTCGTTTCATCCAACATCCGATGAAGTAGCGAAACCACCTCTGCTTCAGGCTTTCCTAACTCCAATGCAAGCAGTTGAAGAATGCCCTCAGTCTCCTCTACCGGGTTCAAATCCTCCCTTTGCAAGTTTTCAATCAGGGCTATTTGGAGAGCATCTGCATCATTCATTTCCCGAATCACAACGGGAAGTTCTCTTAACCCGGCATCTTTCGCTGCCCGGTAGCGTCGCTCTCCTGCCACAAGTTCATAGGCTGAGCCAACGGGACGCACCAACAAAGGCTCTAAAATTCCATGTTGCTTAATCGACTCAACCAACCCGGCTAATTTTTGTGGGTCGAAGTACCGTCGAGGTTGCTGGTTAGGAAACTTGATTTTGGTTAGAGGGACCGTTTGAGGATTCGACGAAACCTCATCCTCCCCAGTAAATAAGGCAACATTTTTAAGGCGTGAGCGTTCAGCAGGTGGTTTGGCAGGACTCATCTAAAGCTGCTCCAATGCAGTCACAATTTCATCAAGGATGGCTAATACAGCCGAGTTTTTCTTAGGGGAGAGCGCAAGTGGCTTCCCAAATTCTGATGCTTCTGCTAGTGCAGTGGCACGGGGAATTGGCGTAAGAATTGGTGCGATCGCGGCTAGTTGTTCAGTGATTGCTTCTAAGGTTCGCTGATCCAATGCGTTTCCAGAAGAAAACATCGTTGGACAAAAGCCTGCAACCTTTAGCGTCTTATTTAATCGCCGTTGAATCTTCTTAATCGTTTTTAGAAGGGAATCTGTACCCATCAAAGCCTTGAACTGGGTTTGAATCGGCACTAGAACATAATCAGCCGCAATCAGGCTAATTTGACTCAAAATACCAAGACTGGGTGGACAGTCAATCAAAATAAAATCGTATTCATCTGCTATTGCCGAAAGTGGTTCTTTAAGACGCGTTTCCCGCTGGTCAGCCAAAATTAGTTCTTGTTCAGCATTTGCCAGGATGATATTGGCTGGAGACAAATCCATCCCGTGAGCATGTAAAACGGAAATTTCTTCATCGTCCTCAGACATAATCGCGTCATACACCGTTTTGTCCTGCTCCGTCACATCAAACCCCATGAATGCTGTAAGGGAAGCTTGGGGGTCCATATCAATCAACAGAACCCGATGACCGCGATCTGCCAACTGGTAACCCAAGTTCATCGTTAGCGTGGTTTTTCCAACGCCCCCGGATTGATTAAATAGTGCAATGATTTTACCCATGAATCTCATCATCTGAGGCTGCCCAAAGCATACTCTATCAGACGTTGAACAAATAGAATTTTTGCTTTTCTATCCAGCCTTTACCAATTTCTATCTACTCCTCTTTCAGGAAAAACCGTTTGAGGTCTGCTCTTCCCGGTAAAACACGAACAATCTCAATGCCCTGCTTCGTTAAGCGGTAACAAATCAAGTACTGATCGACTGGAAAACTCCGCAATTCAGGAGCTAAGTCCTCTCGCACGACTCCCATTTCCTTGAAACGAGCCAACAGTAAAAACCGCTTTTGGATCTCATCCAGCATATTGTCTGCACTGTCTAAATTGTGCTGAGCGATCGCTAACCAGATGTCATCAAGGTCTTTCCTTGCCAGTTTTGCAAGCTTAAATCGACGACGGGTCATGCAGTTTTATACTTAGCCAAACGTTGTCTACCTCTAGTTTTAATGTCGTCAAACAAGTCTGACAGAGAGTCCTCGTCGTACTCCTCGTAATCTCCCGCTTCTAGTTCGGCAATTCCAGCAGCAACTTCTCGCCGCAAAGCATCAAGCTTCATAGCTTCCAATTCTTTTTCAGCATTTTCTAATCGATCCAAAATTTGCTGGAACGAGTGAGCATCTTGGACAATCACAGCCGCCTCACCGTTGATGGTCAAGACCAATGGAGCTTTCGTCTCTCGGATCTGATCAATATAGTTGCTAGCATTCCGACGGAAGTCAGTAAGTGACCGAATATTTTCGATGTTAATCATAAGCGCTCCTAATAAAGAGCAGAATTCGATGCTCACCTTTGATATTAGTTCTCTGACTGGATTTGGTCAACTACCTCATGCTTCTTGCGGTTTTAATTGGCAATGTACCAATTAGGGGTGTCTCAAAAAGGTTCGGACGCATTAAACATCTGCACCCGAAAAAGAAATTTGCAGATAGATCGCTAACAATCACTTTTTTCACAGCTATATTCTGATTGCTAGATTAGATTTAGAATCTCTCCGGCGTGAATTCAATTCCAAGCTCTTTGCAGCCACTATCCGGGTTAAATTTGAGGTACTCCGGTAGTTTAGCTTTACACACTTTTGCAGCTCCTAGCTGTTGTTCCGTTAGGTTCACAACATTACTGAGATCAATAAAAACATCGTCCACACATTGCTTAGGCGAAGGATAAGAGCTCATGTCGGCAATGGCAATGGGGATAGTAACACAACTGATAATTGCACCAGTGAAGTTGGCACGAGCAAGATTAGCACCAGAGAGGTTGGCACCAGAGAGGTTGGCACCAGTGAAGTTGGTATCGGAGAGGTTGGTATCGGAAAGGTCAGCCATGATGAGAGTGGCATCGGCAAGACCGGCACCAGTGAGGTTGGCACCAGTGAGATCTGTATTGATTAGATTGGCACGAGTAAGCGTGGCATTGGCTAGATTGGCATGAGAGAAGTTTGCATCGGAGAGTTCAGACCGACTGAGGATAGCATCAGCAAAGTTTATGCTAGAGAAATTGCCACGAGCAAGATTGGCACGAGCGAGGTTACTGCGACTCAAATCTAAAACATTGCTACTGTCATCTATAGTCCCATTGCGTCTACCAATCGCGGTAAGTGCTGATTGAACATCTGCTGGTAACTTAGCAATACCTGATTGAATACTCTTACTTAACTCAGAGTTTATCTCTTCTGGTAAAGGCAGTTGCTCCCTTACATAAGTGGTCAAGACTTCCATGACAGTCCAATGGTCTTTAGGAGAATCTTTTGCAACCCGTTCTAACGCATAAATACCACCAACTTTCACTGCAATATTACTGCTCCCTAGCTGCTCTACAGCCTTGCCAAAACGGTCTGTAATCAGTCGTTCTGTATTTAGTTGTCGTTCTTGTTGGGAATTTTGGTAGGTCAAATACAATCCCACACCAGCCGTGATGGTTGCCAAGACACCAAAAACGGAAACAGTTGTCTTGACTAGACTTTATTGGAAATAAGAATGTACTAGAAAATGAATAGCTTCCTCTAAGAATTGGTTGATTAAGCTGCTTTCTTTTGCACCTTAAGTTGACGATGAGTGAGCCGGAAGTTATGTAATCCGCAAGCGGTTTCCATGACA
>JANRJA010000053.1:0-22565 GCA_033764315.1 Oculatellaceae cyanobacterium bins.114 | reverse complement strand
CATGGCTTGCATAGTCGCCCTCGTCACCTTGTTCTGATAGTCGTTCGTGACCTGATACTTGTCCGTGATCTGATATTTTTCCGCGTGCCAACCGTTGATGGGCACGGGTAAATTCCCCCGAACACAACGCCCCAATGATAGATAACTCTCCGGCTAAGAGGAGCGATGCGCACACCTCAGCAAAGGCTCTGGCGTTGCCTGTACCTGCCAATCCCAAAATCTCTAGACATGCCTGCTGACTGGGAAGCCCCGTCCCTCCACCTACCGTCCCCACGATTAAATTGGGGAGGGTGACTGCGGCATAGAGTTCATCAGCAGGTGTAACCTCAAATCGAGTCACCCCAACAGCGGATTCAGCGACACAGGCTGCATCTTGACCACAGGCAATGTAGAGAGCAGCCAACCCGTTTGCGTAGTGACCCTGAACGCCAATCGTGCCTGTTAGAGTGCCCCCGATCGCTGACATGCGCCAATACTCGACCATTTGAGCCGGAGTCGCATGGAGGCGTTTTTGCAATACCGTTGTCGGAATGGTGACCTCTGCGGTCACTTTTTTTCCTCGCACCGAGAGAAAGGATTGAGCACTGGCTTTTTTGTCGCCAGACAGGTTTGCCTCTACAAACCAATGTTGGGGTTGGATGGGAGAATGTTCCCGAATGTAGTCACAAATCGCTTGAGTGGCGATCGTTACCATATTTTGCCCCGCTGCATCGCCCGTGGTGAATTGAAAATCGAGGTAAACATGGTTGCCCTCGACCGTGATTCGCATATCCGTCAGTTTGCCATAGCGGGTGGTCGATTCAGCACTGAGCTTAAACGCTTCTTGATGAGCGATCGCCCACAACATAAACTTGCCGACCTCTGTCAAATTGCGAAAGGCAAACCCTGGTGCGCGGCTTACCCCTTCATTTAACAAAAGAGCCGTGCATCCCCCGACCTCCGTCAGCAGTTGCGCCCCTCGGTTATAAGAGGCGACGAGAGCTGCTTCGGTGGTGGCTAACGGCACATAATAGCTGCCTTGCGCAAATAACCCATTGACCTGAAGTGGGCCCGCAATTCCCACTGGAAGCTTGACTGTGCCAATAAAGTTTTCAATGTTGCGGCAATAGCACTCCGCCTGAGCCAGGGTTTGTGGATCACATACCGCCGCTTGATCGTCAGAAGAGACATTCAGCACCTGCCACCGACGAGCGATCGCCTCTGGGGTCAGACGCGACCCTCCCGGCATTTTAGTGACTGGTGAAGTCAACTTGGGCTGTAATCGCTCTTCGAGTTCTTCAACGGGGTGCGATCGCAGCAATTGTTCTAGATATGTGCTGGCATGACGATAGTGGGTTGACATCGACCAAGCTTCCTTTTGCCCACGGATTACAACATAAACGGTAGGGCGATATGTCAACTGTATGCTTGATTTCCCCTAGACAGGCAAAACATGTGACAGCCAAACTAGCTGTAACACAGGTTTAGAGTGTAAAAAAAGCAACCCACCGCGATTGTACAAGAAAGCTTGGTTCATATTTTAGGGTCAGAAGGGTTTGGAGAGGCGCGATTAATCGCGCCTCTCCAAACCCTTAAGCATCTGTCAAAAGATAGCGAGTCAAAATGCTCATCACTTCTCCAGGAGTCGGAGCAGGCAACAACGGACTCCATTCTCTTACTTCAGCAAACCCCAAGCGGTGTAAGGCATGAATCGTGCTAGTGACCCCTCTACGTGAACCAATCACCAGCACTCGCAGAGATTCGCGGTTGGGGGGTTCTTTGTCTGTCAGAGACCCGGTCAGAGGACTGGCAAGCGGAGTCGGAGAAGGGGTAAAGCCAGTAGTGCAGCTAATTGAGACATCGCTATGCATAAGTAATCAACCTATCGGCAGTTGTTGAACATTAGAGACCGATGGACTCGATCGGTATTAAAGGCATGGAATGCGCCAACACCAAACCACCATCAGATTTATTCTGACAGATTAACCGCTAGCGTGTATTATGTAAATAGCTATTATGATTCGTCTTCGGATGCTTTTGAGGAAGTTAGGTTGTTGTGTCCATACTTAAACCCTGCTTGCTCTGCAACCAGAGTGAGATATTTAGAAGTCGATAAACGAGGGTCATATACACTGGTCTCCCAATCGCTGACGGTTTGTTGCCGAACTCCCAGCTTGTGGGCAAATTCGACCTGCGACAGCCCCATATATCGCCGTAGGGCTTTAATCAATTCCGCATTCCACAATACGGTGTCACCGACCCGTTGCACTGCATATTCAGTAGAGGGCTTGCGAAAGGTGACGCTTTCGTGGTCAATGTCGATCGCCTCTACCAGGTAATCAGCAAGCATCCAGGCAGAAGCTTGCAACGCTCCTTTGGTACGATTGCTCCACCAGGCTTTTTGGCGACGCGCCGAGGCAGGCAACACATCTCCAATAATGGTTTCAATCTCGGTAAAGGTCAGGGTTATCTCAGGGCGATCGCTCCGACGTAAGTAGTTCAACAGCGGCTCATACTTGTTGCCACCCTTCATATGGTTCTCTAAGCGAATGGACAGTTTAAGAAAGTGTCACTCTAGGTATATGTAATTATCGACCTAATGCAGTATTGTATTAAATGTGAGGAGTGATTCAACGAAAAAGCCCTTGGAGTCGAAACACGGTCAGACGTCCAAGGGCTTTTTTTAATGGAGATTTTGAGTCGCACTCCCAAATTGATGTGCAAGGTTTTGTGCCAGATCGCAGCATTTGGCTGAGTGCTAAGAATTGCCACTAAAAAAACAGAGGTAGACTCCAGTGTCAAATGCGGTGTCCCCCCGTCCCTAGAATGGTTATCTCATCTAAACAGAAATGGATACCCTTCACCCACTCAACCGATCCATACAGCGAAATCTTTATTCTTTTTTCTCTCTTCCTTCTTCTTTTTCAATCTACGGCTCCCAGTCGATCAAGAGGCCAAAACCGCAACATGGCTCGTCCAATAATGCGCTCGCGTGGCACATAACCCCAAAAATGGCTGTCATAGCTGTTATTGCGGTTATCACCTAACACCAGATAAGAATCAGGTGGCACCACCTCTGGCCCCCACTGATATTCTGGAGGGGCGGCAATGTAATTTTCTTGAAGCGGTTTGTTATTGATGTAGACATGCCCATCTTTAACTTCAACTGTCTCGCCCGGGAGACCAATCACCCGTTTAATCAGATCGTCTCGCAGGTTTTGCTGCAACAAGATGTCTGGGGGCGAAAACATGGCGATATCGCCTCGTTGAGGTTGCGAGAAACGATAGCTGATTTTGTCAATCAAAACGCGATCGTTGACGTGAATGGTCGGCTCCATTGAACCTGTGGGAACGTATCGCGGCTCTGCAACAGCTGTGCGCACCCCCAACGCCAAAAACAAACTCAGTCCAATGGTTTTGATGCTTTCGATCCAAAGTTTAGATGAATCTGTAGGTTGAGTTGGTTTCGACATGGAACGCAATAGTTGAGGCCAATATAGATGTTAGATAAAGCCCAATCTACACCATGTAACTGCTGTTGTGTGTGAAATCAGTTGAGGCAGCACAGGAAAGAGATCCCCTAAACCCGCAAGATAAACCGGGCAGCGTTGAGGTAAATCAATACTCCCAAGACATCTACAGCCGTTGTGATAAAGGGGGCTGACATCAATGCTGGATCAAACCCAATGATTTGAAACAGAAAAGGTAAGCTTGAGCCAGCGATCGACGCCAAGATTGAGATAGCAACGAGACTAATGCCGACAGCGATCGCCACTGCCAAGTCACCTTGCAAAAAGTAAGCCCAGACCAACACAACCACCCCTAGCATCAAGCCTAAAAGCGTTCCGGCGATCGCCTCTCGTCGAATCACCTTAAACGCTCCTGTTCTCTGCAATTCATCGGTGTTTAACCCACGAATCACCACCGTCGAAGACTGTGCTCCGACATTCCCCCCTGTGCCAATTAGTAGGGGAATGAACGCCGTCAACGCCACAACCTGCTGCAACACATCCTGCTGACTCCGAATCACAGCACTGGTGGCTGTGTTGGTAATGAGCAACACAAACAACCAGACCACCCGCCGACGGGCAACGGTCAACAAATTGGTTTGAAAGTAACTGTCTTCTCCAGCTTGCACACCCCCCAACGTGTAAATGTCTTTGGTGGTTTCCTCTTCGAGAATGTCGATCACATCATCGACTGTGACGATTCCCACCAAACGGTCTTCCGTATCCACCACCGGAACTGCCAAAAAGTCATATCGCTGAATCACCCGTGCCACTTCTTCCTGGTCAGTATCGGTGTAAACCGACACCACCTCACGCACCATGATCTCACCAATGCGTTGGTCAGGTTGGGCAACCACCAGTGCTCGTAACGAAAGAATGCCTGTTAATTGGCGACCCGTATCCGTGACGTAGAGATAGTAAATCGTCTCACTCACCTCGGCTAATCGACGAATGCGATCGAGTGCTTGAGCCACCGTCAAATCTTCGCGCAGCGAGATATATTTGGGCGTCATGATGCGCCCAGCGGTGCCCGACTCATAGCCCAACAAGAGTGCCGTTGCGCTCCGTTCTTCAAAGCTCAATTGCTCTAATAGCCGAGTGACAACTTTGGCAGGCAACTCATCAAACAACCGTGCTCGATCGTCAGGAGACATCTTATCGACAATATCCAGCACATCTTGACGCTTGAATTCTTCAATTAACGTCTGCTGGATCGTGGAATCTAAATACTCATACACCTCGATCGCCTCTGCTTTAGAGAGCAGGCGAAAGGCAATCACCTGCATTGGCTCAGGCAATGCCTCGATCGCATCGGCAATATCCGCCGGTTGAACGGGCACTAGCAAAGCCTTTGCCCCCTGCAAATTGTTTTGCTCTAGCAACAACTGCAACTGCGATCGCACCAGTTGAATCAACTCTCGACGTGAAAAGTTCTGAGTTGAAACCGTTAAATTTTCATCTTCTGTGAATGCCAATGCGGTGAATTGAAATAGGGTTTGATTTTAGTCTAGAGGGGATTTGGCATGACAGAGTATCTCAAAGGCATCGTTTTGCTCTATTTTCCTAATCTGGCTAGGCTGACTCCTAACAACACTGCCCCAACTCCTAAAATGGCACTGCCTGCCCAATAGAGCACAGCCAGGGTCAAGGTGCGATGCCCAACAGTTCCCCCGTCAGGGTAATCGCGCCACAGATTGACCGTATCTAACCCGTAGGTTGAGAAGGTGGTGTAGGCTCCTAAAAATCCAGTCGTCACCATCAACCGCACTTCCGATGGAACGGTGAGAGCACGCTCTAAAAACAGAGTGGTCAAGAACCCCATCGCCAAGCAACCCGTCACATTGATAAAAAACGTGCCGTAGGGAAAGCTATTTCCTAATACCTTTGCACACCAGAGGGTCAGGTAATAACGACTCAATGCACCCGCGATCGCTCCCAGACTAATGGCGATCGGGGCGCGAATTAGAGGATCTTGCAGCACAATTCACCTAAATAGATAAAGTACGTTTCTATCGTCTCTGAAATTAGATTAAACAAGATTTGAGGCTTTACCAAGTTGGAGGTTTTAGGGTAAAAGTGCGATCGCTTCAAAAGCTCAACGGAACGATCCAAGGCAATTTCAACTACTGTAAATTGGGGCGCACAACTCGAATCAGCTTACCTTGTAGGGATTCCTCAAGTACAATCGCCTCATGGATACGAGTTGCAAATCTTTCACTGTCTCTGTCTTCAGTACAAACAATAATCCCAGCATGATTTGGCTGCAACTGATGTAATCGCTTAAAATCACGTCGGTTTAAAGTCAGAACAATACGCTCATTAGCGATCGCAAATTCTAAAACGTGTGGGTCAGAAAATCCAGCGTTTCCTGACTCCTGAACGGTTAAAACATCATGACCAAAGCTACGCAAACACTTTACAACAAGGCGAGGAAACTGCTCGTCTGCATATAACTTTGCCATGCTCTAAAGGTCTTCCCGTATTGCATCTTCCTGTTCTTGCAAAGCCGTCTCAATTTCGTCTGGATAAGCTTCTGCATATGCCCAGACGTTCACCAAATCAGCCGCCGTAAGCTGGGGATAGGCATTGAACAGCTCAGCATCCGTTGCTCCTTGGTGACGTAGACTGACAAACAGCCAAACTGGAAGGCGAGTGTCTGCAATACAGGCATCTCCTCCCATCACTCCAGGGGTTTTTGTAATTCCTCGTGAGCCATTACCCAAGCTCTGGGTCAGAACCTGAATGATTTCCGCTTTTTCTACTGGGTTTAAAGCCAGTAGTTGGGTTTCTAACTCTTTGAGGGTCATGTCTACGATTGCCTTTACATTGAGATTGCCTCTCTCTTAGACTTTAACTGGAATTCGTTTGTTCTGCTGCCAACGTAGGAGCGTAACCATTTGTCAAATGATGGGCGATCGCTCACTTCCCGTGGAAACTGCTCATCTACATACAGCCGTGCCATCCGCTAGGCAACTTCGTTGTTAGCAAGAATGGCAGCAGCAATCTCCTCTGGATGGGCTTCAGCATATGCCCGGGCATTAACCAGATCGGCAGCCGTAATATGAGGATAGTCCTGCAAGAGTTGAGCTTCCCGAATGCCAAGCTGCTGCGCTTCGACCAAGAGCCAAACGGCAATGCGGGTTCCGGCAATACAGGCTTCCCCGCCGCAAACACCAGGCTTTTTGGTGATTCCCTTGTCGCCCATACTCAGGGTTTTAGTCAAACTTTGAACAATCTCAGCTTTGTCAGATAGCGAGAGACTGAGAAGTTGCTGCTCAAGTTCTTGACGAGTCATGGAAAACAAAATGGCTGGGAGTTATCTTAATTGTAATGTATGAGTTATGGGGCGATCGCCTCTAACGTTTTCCTAAAGACTTGATGCCTTATCTTAAGTAAAGAGTTACCTTGCACTAAAGAGTTTGGGCGTTTGAGTCACTCCCATGATGAACCGCGACGCACTGTTGGCTGAACTGCAAAACTGGGTCAAAACCAATGATGGGCGATCGCTCATCATTCAGTTTGTCGAGCAGCATGGCAAATATAACGTCAACTTGGGTGAGGGAACAGGAGTCTCAATTGGGGACACGCTCAGTGGATTAGACACTGACTTGTTAACTGAGATTCGGGATATGTTGCGAAGCTCGTTCCGAGCGGCTACGCCAACGCAACTGCCATCCCCACCACTCGAACTTGATTGGCAACAAACCAGCCGAACACTGTTGGAGGAGCGGCTCCAGTTAACGACCAACCCGATGACAAAAGGCGAAGACATTGCCTATCAAGTTGAGCAGGTGTATGTACCGTTGGGGCTAGTGGAGCGGAAGAAGGTACCGCGCCAGAAGCAGGATGTTTCCCCAGAGCAAGGTTCGAGATTGTATCAGGAAGGTTTAGAAGAGCGATCGCCCCAGAGATTTGAGGCAGAAGAAGTCGAGGTCACTCAGAAATTTGAGCATGAGCAATTTCTGGAGCAGGTCTTACAGCAGGGGCAGAGTCCCAAGAGCCAGGGCAAACGAGTTGCCATTATTGGGGAACCGGGTGCAGGAAAGACAACGCTGTTGCAACAAATTGCTCGATGGGCAGCGGCAACCTTTCCAGACTCAATTGTGATTTGGATATCGCTAGCAGATTTGCAGGGCGACTCGTTAGAAACCTATTTAGAGAAACGCTGGCTGCAACGGGTGATTCGAGCGGCGGGAGGTGCAGAACCCTCGCAGGCAGACAAAGCAAACTTTGCCGCTCAGTTTAAGCAGGGTCGAGTCTGGCTGCTGCTAGATGGCTTAGATGAGATGCAGGTTTCAGGCAATCCCTTAACTGACATTCAACGCCAAATGCAAGAGGGAGGATGGCTGCAACAGGCAAAAATTTTGCTGACTTGTCGGCTGAATTTGTGGGATGGCGATCGCAATTCACTCACTCAGTTTGACACCTATCGCACCCTGGAGTTTGCTTACCCCGATCAAGTGGAGCAGTTTATCAGACAATGGTTTGCACCCCGGAGAAAAGCTGAACTTGGTCAGTCATTATGTGCGGCTTTAAAGGAGTCGGGGAAAGAGCGAATTCGGGATTTGGTCAAAAATCCGCTGCGGTTAACGCTATTGTGCTTTAACTGGTATTTGCAACAGGGACAACTACCTGAAACTCAGGCAGAACTCTATCAACGGTTTGTCAATCGCATTTATGAGTGGAAGCATGAGCAGTTTCCAACTACCCCCAAACAGCAAGCACAATTAAATCAGGCATTAGCGAAGCTTGCTCTCGCAGCAATAGATGATACGGACGATCAACACCATACCCGCTTTCGATTGCGACATCCATTTGTTAGCCGCATTTTGAGCGAAGCTCTAGCAGAAGGACAGGGAACTCTTCTGGATCTGGCGCTAGAAGTGGGTTGGTTGAACCAAGTTGGGGTAGATGCAAATGACCCAATGCAAGCAATATATGCCTTTTATCACGCGACTTTTGAAGAATATTTTGCTGCATTAGCGATCGACAATGGACGCTTTTTTCTCAATCCAAAACCACGTAATGCCAAAGAAGCGAAAATTGCCTATCGCATTTTTGAACCCCAATGGAAGCAGGTATTTCTGCTGTGGTTGGGGCGCAAAGACGTGAACAAGTCAGAGAAGGATGCCTTGATTTGGTCAATGATGAGATTTAAGGATCGATGTGGAGGTTTCTACAGCGACCGAGCATTTTTGTTGGCAGCCAGAGGGATTGCTGAGTTTAGAGATTGTACCCATGCTGATGAGATTGTTAATAAACTGGTGTACTGGGCGTTTGACTTTGATGGGTTAGAACAAAGTTGGTTTAATCTTTATAACTTTTATGTACCGAATTACGATGATGAGTTAAGACAAAGCTGGATTAATCTTGTTGCTCCCGCCTTCAGCAGTACAGATTCCCGACGAGCAATTCGAGTACTGGCGCAGGTGTTGAAAACCACTCAAAGTATAGTCACCTTTGAGGGCGCGGTCAAGATCTTGGGCAGAATCGGTGCTGGTAGTAAGACAGCGATTCAGGTACTAGTGCAGGTATTGGAAACTACTCAAGATCAATATATCCGCAGGATTGTAGTCGAGAGTTTGGAAGAAATTGATCCTGGCAATGAAACAGCGATTCGAGTACTAGTGCAGGTATTGGAAACCACTCAAAATGAAATCGCTTATGATAGCGCAGCCAGGCTCTTGGGCGAAATCGGTACTGGTAATGAGACGGCGATCAGCGCAATGGTGCAGGTGTTGGAAACAACTCAAGAGCCATTAAACCGGCGGATGCTATCCGGGATCTTTTCAGAGTATATGACTAAACAAGAGAGATCGGAATTTAGAGATTTAGTAAAGCGTTGGAGAGCAGTCGAGACCTTGGGTATAATCGGTGCTGGTAATGAGACGGCGATCAGGGTACTGCTACGGGTGTTGGAAACAACTCAAGATCTAGGCACTCGTGGGAAAGCATTCGAGAGCTTGGGCGAAATCGGTGTTGGCAATGAGACGGCGATTCGGGCACTGGTGCAACTTGTAGAAACCACTGAAGATGATCACATGCTCCGGGAAGCAGCCGAGATCTTGAGTTATATGGCTCCTAGCAATGAGACAGCGATTCAGGCACTGCTACGGGTGTTGGAAACCACTGAAGATGATCACATTCTTGGGGAAGCATTCGAGAGCTTGGGTATAATCGGTGCTGGTAATGAGACGGCGATTCAGGCACTGGTGCAACTTGTAGAAACCACTGAAGATGATTACATTCTTTTGGGAGCAGCCGAGATCTTGGGCAGAATCAGCGCTGGCAATGAGACGGCAATTCACGCACTGATGCAACTTGTAGAAACCACTGAAGATGATCACATTCTTTTGGGAGCAGCCGAGATCTTGGACAGAATCGGTGCTGGTAATGAGACGGCGATTTGGGCATTGGTGCGGGTGTTGGAAACGACTCAAGATAAATACACTCTTAGGGATGCAGCCGAGAGTTTATACAGAATTGACCCTGGCAATGAGACAGCAATTCGAGTACTAGTGCAACTGATAAAAACGACTCAAGATAAACACACTCTTAGGGATGCAGCCGAGATCTTGGGCAAAATCGGTGTTGGTAATGAGACGGCAATTCACGCACTGATACGAGTGTTGGAAACAACTCAAGATGAATACACTCTTAAGAGTGTAGCCAAGAGCCTGGATACAATTGACCCTGGCAATGAGACGGCGATCCGGGCACTGCTACGAGTGTTGATAATTGCTCAAGGAAACATCGATGACGTAGCTAAGAGTTTGAGCAAAATTGATCCAAGCAGTGAGACTATAGTTCAGGCACTAGCTCAACTAATAGAAACTACTCAAGATAACAATGTTTTTTGGAGAGCAGTGTGGACTTTGAACAATATCAGTATCGGTATGAGTGATCAGGTGTCGATCCAAATAGTACGATCGCTTCGTCGCCACTTACGCACAAAGAAACTCTCTCAACTCTATCCACTCATGATGAAATGCGCTGAGACAATGCCCTATCCGGATTTTTATCAAGCATTTCACTCACGTTGATAGGGAGTATGCAAGATCTGCAACTGCTTCAAGAAGTCGCAAATCTCAGGGTGAGGGTGCGATCGCCCACCCTCTAAAAGCGTTAAAATCCAGAGTATTAGAGGTTTGTGTGACTTTACACCATTATGACCCTTGCCTCATCTCAACCCTTAACCCTAGAGCAGTTCTTAAGACTGCCTGATATTGAAGAATCCCCTGCCTGGGAATTTGTACAGGGAGAAGCCATCCAAAAGCCAATGCCAGGAGGAAAGCATAGTCGCCTGCAATTACGTCTTGCCAGTGCCATTAATGCACTCGATTCAGCCTATGAAGCTCTACCTGAGTTGCGGTGTACTGTTGGGGGCAAGTCGATCGTGCCCGATCTAGTAGTCCTAAGCAAAGCCTACATTCCTGTGGATGAGAATGGCGATATTTCCAGCACCGGAATCACCATTGCACCCGACTGGATGATTGAGATTCTATCGCCCGACCAGAGCCAGATGAAAGTGACGCGCAAGATTTTACATAGCTTGCGTCATGGGGGAAAGATGGGTTGGTTGATTGATCCTGATGAGCGAGTGGTGTTAGTCTATCGCCCCGATCGCTTACCTGATGAATTGTTCGGAGATGCACCCCTCCCTTGCTTACCCGGTGTTGACTTGAGATTAACAGTAGAGCAGATGTTTAGCTGGTTAAAAGTCGGAGCAAGATAACCTCCATGCTAGTTGAGAAGTGGCAGACCTGGAGGTAAGTGCGATCGCCCTATTGAGGTGGTAAGTAGAAAAGAGCGATCGCGTTCTACTTTTGAGGCATTTAGTAATTCTCTATTTTGAGATCATGTGCTATTTGAATAAAATCATGAACCCTTCTTGAACGAAGTGCTGATCATGGGTTAGCACTTCTGTGATACTCAGGTTTTGCATTGTATTCATGGATATACAATCAGTGAGACTATACCCTTTATCAAGGCGATCGCGGTAAAGTTTCAAGCCAGACAAGAAGGAATCGTGAGTCTGTTGAATCACTTGAATAGTAGTATTACTCAAAACATTATCCACAAAAGCAACTGTACGCTGTCGCATCCGTGAACCTGCTTCTGAGTAAAAGGTAAGGACTTCAGTTAATACTTCATCTGTCGTGACCAGTTGAATTTGCCCCAAAGAAGAGCTGACATTGAGAACTCGACTGTACCAATCATCGGCAGGATTGATGAGAGCAACCCAATAGAAAGTATCTGCGAACAGTGTTCTCATAATGTCCGCTTAGGAATGCCATAGATATAGTGATCATGCTGTTCTGCGCCATCAGATGGCAGTTGCCGAATCTCTTCTTCAGTCATATCACTGGTGATTTCCTGAGCAATTTCCCAGATGGGTCTGTCTGTTGTACTGGTGAATCGACCTTCTTGCGCTTTCAAAAAACTGCCAATGATTGGTTTAAGTGCATCAACAACAATTTCAAAAGAGTCACCTTGCACTTGACTACCTGTAACTTCTGGACTGTAGGCTAAGTAGCCTGTCTCTGTTTTCTCAATTTGGATACTAATTTGAGTACTCACAAATCTATCTCCTGGTTTTAGCTAATTGAATAGTTGTAATTCATCTGTAGTGCATTTGTTAAAGCGTGGGGGCGATCGCTTGAGCGGAAACAGTGAGTATGGCAGATCTGCGACTGATTCGAGAAGTGGCAGACCTGGGGGTAAGTGCGATCGCCACCACTTCCAGGATCAACCTTCCTCTGCCAAAGGACTTTCCTGGGTTTCCGATTGCGCCAGGATCACATCTTCATAGATTGCCGCCATCGGTATCGTTAAACCCACACTTGTCAACTCAATCTCATCGCTTTCACCATAAGGGACAAACACCCATGTCCCCTGTTGGTTGCGCCGAAAGACCTCAACGATCTTCGTTTCAGACCCGACTAAAACATATTCTTGCAAACTTTCCAAACGACGGTAGAGGGCAAATTTTCCACCCCGGTCATAGGCTTCGGTGCCAGGAGACAACACTTCGACAATCAGGCAAGGGAATCGAATAAAGTCTTCTGCTGTGCGATCGCGCTGATCACAACTCACACTGGCATCCGGATACGTAAAAGGTCCTTTTTCAGAAATCCCTACCTTGCAGTCAGAGTTGAGTACAATACACCCCTTGCCCCTAACATGAGACTTTAGCAACGAACTCACATTCAAGCCAATGCGACCGTGGGGCAGGGAACCCCCTGTCATGGCAAACACTTCCCCATCAAAGTACTCATACCGTAGCTCTTGCTGGGCTTCCCACTCAAAATATTCTTGTGGTGTCAACCGACGAAGTTTAGGGGTCGCAATCATAGACAAGCCTCCCACGAGAAACGTTTTGCCTCTGCCAATCATTGTAAAGGATGGCTCATGGGGCGATCGCCCTGTCAACTAACTTGGCTCCTCAAACACCACCCCTTCATACAGCAACTCAATGGGGCACTCAAACTCAAGGCTACCGAGAGCAATCACATCTCCTGCGCTGTAAGGATAATAGAGCCACATCCGCCCCTCGCCCCGACGATAACACTCCACCGCAACCTTCTCAGAATCAATCAACACGTATTCTTGCAAACTGGGAATTGTCTGATAGTAGGTAAACTTTTCACCCCGATCCTTTGCCTCCGTGCCAGGAGAAAGCACTTCCACAATCAGGATGGGATGCTGGATCACCTGACGAGCATTGAGGTCTTGTGGGTTGCAACTGATGATCACATCGGGGTAATAGTAAGGACTAGCAGGATTCACCTGCACCTTGACATCCGCTACATTGATTCGACATCTCCGCGATCGCACTTTAGGGCGCAACGCCGTGTAAAGGTTGAGCGCAATGTCATTATGGGGAATCGTCCCACCCATCACTGCAAAGACTTCACCGTTAACATATTCGTGACGAACCTCTTGCTGAGATTCCCATTCCAGGTATTCCTCAACGGTCATTCTGAGGGGGTGTTGGGGTGAAGTAACCATTGGCTCAGCCTCCGTTGATATTCCTCAATTCTGGCAGACAATTGAATCGGTTGAAGCGATCGCCTCTTACTCAGTCTGATCAGATGGTAAGAATAGCTCTAACAAGAGAGAGATCAATCTTCTTCGTTGTCATGAATTGTATCGCCAATAATTAAGCCTTGAGCGGTTCCCAGATTGACGTTATATTTTCCGGTTTGCGTCACTCGCTGCACCACATTGTTATTACCAACTGTGTTACCGTCACCAAGCACTAAATTACTGCCGCTGACGTGACCGCCGATCGAGATAGCACGACCCCCACTAGGGCGATCGCCCTCTTCGTCTGATGGAGTCCTTGCATCCGATCCAGATGGCTTGCCTGGAACATGTGCTGTCAGGGAATACAAATCGCGGATCAGGGCAGCGAACCCCAGGGTATATTCCTGATCGGTGCTGAGGTTGTGATAGTGCAAACGACTCAAATCACTGGGCACATCACAGGGCATGAGCAACAAGGGAATCACTCGTTTGTCCAGGGTAAGCGCGGTTTCCCATTCCCACTCGACATACTTTGAGGCAACGGCAGCGGGAGTCAGCAACACGACCACGACTTGCACGGTTCGCAATGCCTCACGCAATTGGTCTTTCCAGGATTGCCCACCCTGCATGTCTTCGATGTCTCGCCAAATTTGAAAACCGACTCGTTCCAATTCACCCCGCAAACGAGTTGCAGCAGGTTTGCCATCGGCACGAGCATAGGAGAGGAAGACGTGAGACATAGAGTGGTGTTGGTTCAGGGGATATATTCCTTGGTTATAGCTGATTGCTAACGAGGGGCAACCGAACTCTGCGCCCGTTGTAACAAGTCTTGAGCACTGGCGGCCCATTGAGCATTGCCCTGTGCGTTGAACAAATCCCTGGCGTATTGCAACACCTGTTGAGCATCGGCGTATTTGCCCTGCCGGAGAAACACCAGACCCGCCCCATAATAGGCATTGGGATAGTTAGAGTTGGCTTGAGCCGATCGCCTAAACGCTTCTAATGCAGCATCCAGGTTGTCTTGCTCAAACATAACCGACCCAGCACTGTAGTGAGCTTCGGCGTAGTTGGGGTTAATGCTAATGGCTTGTTGAAAGGCACGCAGAGCCAGGTTTTGTTGGCGTTGTTGCTGATAGACTAACCCCAGGTGATAGGGAGGCTCTGGTGCATTGGGGCTAAGTTGAATCGCCCGCTGAAAGGCATCGATCGCCTGTTGCCAGTTGCCCTGTTGTTTTCGCACCAACCCCAGGTTGTAATAGGCTAGTCCCAAGTCAGGATCAAGTTCGATCGCCCGTTGCAAATAATCGCCTGCCAAAGAAACGTTATTGCCTTCTAACAGAGCGGCTCCGAGGTTAGCATAGGCGAGGGCAAATCGGGGTTCTGCCTGGGTCGCCTGGTAAAAGGCAGTTGCCGCTTCCTGGAGTTGCCCTTGTTGACGCAGTGCCAACCCTAAGTTGTAGTAAGCGGGAGCAAGCCCAGGATTGAGTGCCGTGGCTTGACGAAAGGCTGCGATCGCCTCATTCAACTGACCCTGACGAATCAACTGCAACCCACGATTTAGCTCACTCTCTCCGGTGGGAGCCTGAGCCACCAGTGTTGGAGGCTGGCTCAACCCAACCGACACAGGCGTTCCAAGCAGCAAAGCAGTATTTAAGATCACTCCAGAAACAAGCAGGGGATTGAGTAGCTTCATTGACGTTAGATTCCTATAATGCAACTCGCATCTAGCACAACGGAGGCTTCTGTTTCTAACACAGAACAATGTTTAATCAGTCTTAACAGGGCCGGTTTTCGAGGTTGTTGCAGACGGGCGATCGCCTCATCTGCCTCCGGTTGATATTGCATCAACCAAGAATTTTGGCGGAGATATTTTGGTAAAAACGCGCTGACATCCACTAAAAAGAAATCAATATCATATTGCTCAATCAGATTTTTAATATCGGCTAATTTAGGGCTGTAATGGGCGCGCATCAGGTCTTTGGTGCGCTGTTGAATCTGGTTGTAGTAGCCCAGATGATAAGGAATAGCATATTCTCTGCCTGTTAAGATTGAGCGTTTACTAAAGGTAGGAATAACACTGATTTCTAGCGATAGTGAGGCAATCAGGATGTCTTTGGGCTGTTGAGCAAAAAACTCATATACTTCTGGAAAGTTGCCTCTAACTTGATTTTGACCCCCCAGAAATAAGGGTGGATAGGCCGGAATCAAAATGGAGATGATCAGGAAAAATCGTAGTGCTATTAAAGCATTTTTGCGCGATCGCGTTAAGGATTGCCAACCCGATTCTTGAAGCCATCGCCTAGCCGTATCTAACAACATGGTGACAACAATTCCAGCGGCCAGCGTCATGACAAATCGCCAGCTATGTTGCAGATACCGACTGGGAATATAGAGCTTTAACAACACCAAATGCGCCAGCACAAACAGGGCAAACGAGGGAATTAAAATATCCACAAAAATGCGGATCTTGGGGGAGATGAAGCGAGCTAACGGATGACGCTTGAGCAGAAATGGTAAGAGGCAGCTCATCCAAGCAATAGGCAAGTTGAGAATAGGTGAAAGCCCACTATCCCCCGTCATCAAAAAGACAAAGGGATTGGGATCAAAAAAGTTAGCTCTGCCCTTGGCTTGAAAGTCTGCCATCTGCTTCATTTGTTCCAGAGTAGGCGTTGGGCCATACACCCCAATATCGCGTGAGAAAATTAAGACCAACCCCAGGACAATACCGATGCCTAAAATCCACACTTTGTAATCAAACCGATCCCTTGAAGGGGTTAATCTGCCGTTGTTCCAACTCACCAGACGGACGGTGAGAATGCCTGCCTCTACCAGTGCTAATTGAGGATAAAACAGGGCTTGGAGGGCGATCGCCACTAAACAGGGAACCAGCGATCGCTTCAGCAAATAATATAAAAAAGCAAATAGAAACGGATATAAAAAGGCTCTGGGGGTGGCTGTAATCAGGTCATCTTCGATCCAGAGGGACTGCGTTAAAATGCTGGTTCCAATAAAGGCGGATAACGGAATCGGCAGTAACTCAAACGCTACCCAAAAGGCATATCCAACCGTAATTAAACCGAGGAGCAACGGTAGGAATTTTGCCAGTAATAGGGGGTCAAAGCCCAATTGAGACATCCAGTAATAAAAGGTTTTGTAACCGACTGGAGCCACCGCTTGAAAGTAGTTTGCAATCAAATCATTGGGAAACAAACCGGGGTCAATAAATCGCTCCATCCAAAACACATGCTGTCGCACATCATCTTGAACGATATAGTCGCGGCTAAAGGCATTCCACAGCCCCAAACCACCAAAATATAATGTCGGGATGAAACTCAAAATGAACCAGATGCGGATCTTGGCTGGCTCAGATGTTTTCTCAAATAACGAGGCATTCAACATGGTGACTGGTGGAACGGTGAGAGACCGCTAATTCATGGCACCTAGAGATCATACCGCTATGGTATGCCTTTCCGGGAGTTGTAAATCGCTTGTAAAATCCCTTGCTGCGTCGTGTCACCCACGACCAGGACTCGCAGATATTCAAATTGCCACTCATACAACAGCCGATCTGAATCAACGGCTCGCTCGCGCAACTGAGCAATCTGGGCGATCGCCGAGGCAGAGGCATTAGAGTCTCGCACCAACCAATCGGCTAAGGGATGTTCCCATTGATCAAAGAACTTTGTTAAAAAGGCAAAATCGCTCTCGTTCACCGCTTCACCCACTTCATCAGCAGACACAGCAAAATAGAGATCCTTTTCATCAGGACGGTTAGGGTTTTGCAGAGCCGAGTCCCTCAACACAGACCATTGATCATCAATCAGTGGAACCAGTTGTTTAAGCGTATATTTCGTGCGATTGCCCAACTCAATTCCAGCAATTGAATGTATCTCTGACTGTGTTTGCAAAAACTCATATAGGACTTTAAAGCAGGGATGTAATACTTCTCGTTCAATCGTTAAAATCAACTTTATCCCAGCCTCAGAATAGTCTATTGGGGGAGTCGCCAGGGTATTAGTTTGTAGACTATTGCGCTTCTTGTAAGCGGCATATAAATCTTTTTGACTGCGTTGATCAATGCAATACCACACCGCATCTCCCAGGTGTGTTTTGAGAGTTTCTTTAGTCTGTTCTGGGTCAAATACGGTGGAATGAGACCGAAGGATAGGCGAGGTAGGATAAGACCTCGAAACCGCGTCAGCAACCCCAGTCATGTTAGTTTGCCGTGATTGAACTGTGGGTGGCTCTAGAGGGAGTTGGCTGGCTTGTTGTTGAAACGAATCAAGCTGATGTTGTAATCGTGCAATGTGCTGTTCTTGTTCAGCAATTAGTTGATCTTTTTTTTTAAGTAGTTCGTCTTTTTCGACAATTTCTAACGCTCTCAGTGCCGCTTGAATTAGATCGGCATAAAACGGTTGAGAGATATCAACTTCCTTTGCCTCTTCCCGACGTTGACCCAACAATCCTCGTTGGTGTTCTGGCTGAACGGTTAACACCTGCCCTTCTGCATTACGAATTTGCAACTCTCGCAGGTCATCCACAACCGAGATACTGCACGTATATTGGCGATTGCTGAATTGAAACTCGGATCGGGTCAAAAGAGCCTGGGTCTCATCCATCTCATCGTCTGTTGACGCGATCGCCCCTCTAGGTAGCGGTTCTGCTTGAGGGGCCATCTCCTCAGGGGCACTGCTCTCAACGAAAGCAGGCTCCACCTCTGTAGGAGGCACGATCGCTGCTGCCAGAGGCATCTCAACCTGAACGGAGTGTGTTAGCGGTTCTTCACTGGGCAATCGCACGCCAACCAGTTCTAACTCGACAGATTTATCCCCATTCCACTCATTCACTCGCAACCGATAGGCAACATCAAGCCGATTGGGCAAGGGGCAATATTCTCCCCATCGCCAAGCGATCGCCTTAAAGGATGATGCTCTCACCCCCGTATCTTGCGCCAATGTGACCTTGAGATGGGAGCGATCTTTGCCGATTACCTTTTGCTCTAACACCCGCACGTTGGGAGTCCAAAACACCGGATCGGGGTTTTCGATGCCACAGGGATGCAGATGGTCGATTTGCTCATAAAGGTCGAGATCTAGCTCGTCAAAGTTTGCCTCTACGTCAATGTTGACCAGGGGTTTGAGGTGCTGAGGCTGAAGTTTCATCGCGGCAAAGATTCGCAGGCGCGATCGCATCTCAGTCAAGTTCTCAGCGGCCAGTGAGAAACCACCTGCTGCCTTGTGTCCACCAAACTTTCCTAAAATATCGCCGCAAAATTGGAGGGCTTCAAACACATTAAATTCAGGAATGCCCCGTGCAGAGCCGCGAATATGCGTCTTTTCCTCACCTTCATAAGTGCCGATAAACACGGGCACACCATACCGTTCGACGAGCCGCGAAGCAACAATGCCAATCACCCCGTGATGCCATTCCGGTTGCACCACGACTAAGACCTGATCTTGTTGAACGTTAACCCCGCTCGTTTCACACCAGGCGATCGCCTCTTGCTCAATCAGTTCACACAACCGCTGCCGCAACTGGTTGACCTGTTCACATTTCATCGCCAGTTCCAACGCTTGCCCTTCGTCGTTGGTGGTCAACAATTCGATCACTAACTGCGGGTCAGCGATGCGTCCCACCGCATTGATGCGTGGCCCCAAGCGAAAGCCGATCGCCTCTGGTTTAAGCG
The DNA here is from genome assembly GCA_033764315.1 of Oculatellaceae cyanobacterium bins.114. Lineage (GTDB taxonomy): Bacteria > Cyanobacteriota > Cyanobacteriia > Elainellales > Elainellaceae > FACHB-1407. Next base: position 3,362 of record JANRJA010000053.1, on the reverse strand, counting down.
CATCTCGCTCATTGCTCAACCCCGCCACTTGAATCAACGCCTGCACCCCAATCAGGCGAGACTTGGGCAACAAGCGCAACCCCCGACGCACCCAGCGACGATTGACCCCCGTCAAGGGAGCCAGATCCGCGATCGTTCCCAGGGTAAACAGTTCAATCAGTGGAGCCGTGAGATCCTGCGTTTTTTTCAAACATTGCGCTAGACACACCGCCAAAATGTAGGCTACCCCGACTCCGGCTACACCACGATAAGGGGATGCCTCTCGGATCAGCTTGGGATTGAGAATGGCATTGGCAGGCGGCAATTTCTCCGGAATATCGTGGTGGTCAGTGACAATCACGGCTAAGCCTAACTCACGGGCACGGGCAATCGGCTCATAGGCCGCGATCCCGTTGTCTACCGTTAAGATCAACCGCACCCCTTCCTGGTGGAAGTCTTCGACAATTCGCTTGTTGATGCCATAGCCCTCATTCATGCGACTGGGAATGGCGTAATCGACCTGTGCTCCTAAAAACCGCAAGGCTCGGAGTAACAGAGCTGTGCTGGTCATGCCATCGGCATCATAGTCGCCACAGATAGCAATGTAGTGTTGGTTGGCGATCGCCCACATCAGCAGTTCTAACGCAGTGGGCAGATCGGCAAACTCCTCTAATGGAGAGGGCAACAGATCGGTTTCTGGGTTTAAAAAAGACTGTGCCCGGTCTGAAGTATCAACGCCCCGATTAATCAACACCTGCGCCAATAAGGGTGATAAGCCAACTGTCTGGGCTAACTGCATGGCCGATTGGGGTTGAGGCTCAGCAATGTGCCAGCGTTGGCTAGGCAGGCGAGAAGCACGCGGGATCGGTTTGGTAAAGTCTGAATGGGTATCGGAGACGGGGTGATCCACAGGGGTGAGTCAGCTAGGAACTTGAACTAAATTGGATGGCTTTAACCAAGAGTAGCGTTTCTACCCGATTTAGTACCAATTCTCGGTTCAAATCCTTGGAATTTCATATTTAACGTCAGTTCGGTTTAAGAGCCTGGCGAATAAATTCGCGGCTATCAGAGCGAAGTTCGCCTTCGCGAACTACAGAAAATCAAGGGTTGAGTGAACCGACAAACCGACGCAGGTCGGTTTTGCTCCTGTAGTTGCGGTTTCAACCGCCAAAATCCTTATCCCGAATTCACGTTATTTACGCAATGTGCAATTTAGGGGTTTAGATCCCCGGTTTCTCATTGGAGCTGACTGAAAGGTATCTAGTTGCATCCCTAGAAACCGGGGATCTGGAATAGTCGCGACTAATTGCCCGCTACAAGCCTGGGTTGGAATGTAAACACATCGCGGCTGCTGGGATTAACTGTTACAGACACCCAATGAATGTTGGGACTGCCAAAGGTTTCGAGTCGCGTAAAGTTGGGAATCATTTCACTTTGCTTGATCAGCGGTTTGTCGATCTTAAAGAAGTGAGTGTCTCCATGCACCAGCACGACCTGTCCTGGGAAAGCACGGGTTTCTTCAACCAACTTGTTTAAGAAGGCAGTATAACCATCCGATCTAGGCAAGGTGCGCTCATCAATATCTTCAGTTTCGGGAAGATCAAAGCCAGGATCTGCCTGGATAACAATCATGATGCCAGGTGCTCGGCGAGTTTTTGCCAGTTGAAATGACTGGCTCATCCATTCAATGTTTTTGGCATCCCGCTCAGCATATTCAGCATTACCAGCTGCACATTGGGCAGGGGTACGAGCACTGCGGTTAGTGCACTCTGCATCATCGTGAACGAGATTGTTGTTGCTGCCTGGAACATTCAGCCCTACAAACACAACACCGCCCTGTGTCCAGCGAGTGTTTTCAACATATTTAGTCCCCACTCTGCCCTGGTGCTCTAGGGGTATGGTGCGTTGTCCAAAGCTGGTCGAACGAGGAAACATGACTCGACGCAGATGGTCAAGCCGCTCCAGGTTGTCATACCCACCGTTGTTGGTGCGGTGGCAATCTGTCCACTCGTTGTCACCCGGCACATAAACCACAGGAGACGTGGACAGGTTAAACATGGCAATAGCACTCGTAAACATATTGTCGGTGCACAGAGAACTGCCATCCTTGATGTCTCCGTCATAGACAGAAAACGCCAGGTTGGCTGCATTCATATCTCTGACCAAGGCTTCCATTTTGGGACCATCATTATTTCTGGCATAGGGCATGTCACCCCACAACCCAATGGTAAAAGAAGCGGTTTGGGCGGTTGTGGCATGAGTTAAGCCAAGGGTGACGAGCAGCAAGGTGCTGATGAATGCAACGGCTAGCGATCGCCATTGCCCCCTAACAATACGTTGAAACTGATTAAGACTTTTCTTAGACATTATGAGCGATTAACTCCGAGAAAAAATTCGATTTTTCTCCGCAATCATAGAACTCACGGATGATCAAGAGGTTAAAGTCATATTATGGCTTCAAGCAGGATAGGTAAGCGGTAGGAAGCCGTTCTTTTGGGCGATCGCTCTCCTCTGCTAAGATCCCCTATTGGATTTAGTACCAAGTTCTATTCTTAAAACCGTCGCTCTTGGAACGCGATCGCCCCTTGTATCCCAACTCCCCAGCTGCTGCCAGCAACCGGGGAGGTAGACCCCTGTGCCCCAATCTCACGCTCGTGTTACCAATTAGAAGGGTTGTCAGGATGGAGTTGATCTTGCTCCCACCGGAGGGGATTGTCTTGAATATATTGGCGAATGGTGTGGAATGCTTCTTCGTCACGGATGATGCGATCGTAATAGTCGCGTTGCCATAAGGGAACACCGGATCTGTCTCGAAGTAAATTGATTTGTTTGGTGGAAACTGTCTTAAATGCCCCAATTAAACGTCCTAAAGGTTTGCGTTTTGTGGGATTTTCTGTAGGGGCGGTTCGCGAACCGCCCCTACGGGGGTTATCGGTCAACACTACAATTCCATGCAAATGATTGGGCATGACAACCCACGCATCTAAATTAACGTAGGGATATTGCGTTTCTAACCATAAATACGCATCTGTAACAATCTGACCCAATTCATTCAATTGCATTTTACCGTTTACAATTTCTCCAAACAAACATTCTCGTTGATACACACAAAGGGTGATGAAATAGGCACCAGGCAATGTGTAATCATATCCATTTAACCGAATCGATCGCCTGTGATGTTTATCAGGGTTGTATTTCACACAATTCTACCAACGCCTCTAATTCGTAGAATGCCCGAATACGGTTAATTACTCTTAACTAACATCTGCTGCTGTTTATTCAACCGGCAAATCACGCAGGTAATAGAAGCGATCGCTATTTAAGCTACCTGTCTGAATTCGCCCTAAATAACCCGCCAAAGGTGACGATAACTCAATCAGCAG
>JANRJA010000032.1:0-14633 GCA_033764315.1 Oculatellaceae cyanobacterium bins.114 | reverse complement strand
TAAGACGTTCACTCTCGGTTTAGTGATGGTTCCGACTACCAAGGCTATGGCGGTGGCACTGATCCCGCACTCGCTGACAATACTCATCGAATTCCAAGCTTACGCCCTCCTGATGTTTGGCGCATACATCCTGGGTCGGTCTTGGGTTCGCCCCGCCACCATCGGCACTCGGAACCATCGGCAGGGTTACGTCCGTGGGCTGCAACAGCTCGGTTGGCTGAGTCTGTCCACGCTTCCACTGTTCATCGTCGGCGCGATCTGGGAGGCGTTCTCGCTCCGCTACCTGGTTCATCCGCTGACCCAATGGTTGTTGTAGCCAATAAGGTGAGCACTGCCTACAAAACCTCATTTTGAAAGGTTTTACAAAAGGGTGAGCGATGCCCTGGCAACCTCATTTCTATCGATGGGTTTGATAGATCAGCATTCAAGGTACATGATATGTCCACATACAGAATTTCATTGGTCACTGCATTGATTCTGTTTCCGCTGCTCGGATTGATGCTGACGCTTCCCTGGTTGATCTATCACTACAGGAAGTACGGGTTCTTGAGTTGGCGGCTCTCACTCATTTTCTATTCCTTTATGTTCTATATGCTGTGTGCCTTCTTTCTCGTGGTGCTACCAGTGCCAGCGGTGAGAGATACCTGCGCGCTGCAAACTCCTGGCACTGTCTATTATTCTTTAGTGCCATTCTCTTTCGTGTGGGACATATTGCGAGAAACCGGAGCTGTTTGGTACCGACCATCAACTTACATACAAGTGCTTGCAGAACCCGCATTTCTGCAAGTCATGTTTAATTTCTTGTTGTTGCTTCCATTTGGAGTATATTTACGCTACTTCTTTCAAGACAAGTACTCTTGGAGACGAGCATTCAGCTTGAGTTTTGCGCTTTCACTGTTTTATGAAGTGACGCAACTCACCGGATTGTATGGGTTATATACTTGCCCCTATCGAATCTTTGACGTTGATGATTTGATCTTGAACAGTACAGGTGCTTTATTAGGTTTTGGTATTGCTCCAGTTATTCTGCTCTTGTTTCCATCTCAACAGAGCTTGCTTGCCAAAAAAGAGCAAATGCTTAAACGAGCAATTGTATCGCCAGTCGTTCAACTACTTGCAGTGGCGATAGACTCCCTTCTGATTAAAGCAAGTTGGATATTGGTAGCTCCTTTTGCAGCGAACTGGGTTCCGGAGTGGCTTTATACCTTAATAGGTTTTCTAGGGATTTTCTGTCTTGTGCCGCTGCGATGGAAAGGAAAAACACCTGGTACAAGAACTTTGAGATTTCAACTCATCTCTAGTGGAACAGACAAAGCCTTACCAATCCATTTTCTTGTGCGATCGCTAGCACTTTACTTTCCGTTCTTTCTGTCAGCAGTCCCTAGACTGTCGAACCAAATCCAACTGGAGAGAACTTCGGCATTCTACCCTGTCTTGATATTTGCACAGGCAGGATTGTCTCTCGCGGTATTACTGATATGGGGAATGTTAGGACTTCATATTGCGATCGTCATTGCAAATAAAGGGCATCGCCTCTTCTATTTCGATTTTGCGGCTCATCTTTTACCCCACAAAAAAGATAATTTTTCCACCTCTAAATAATTGCCTGAGCTACCTGGGCCATGCCCACAAAACCTTACTATGAAGAGTTTTACAATGATTAAATGCAAAGATTTTGCACCTCGAATTACTGAACGGGGACCCTTCGGCGGCGCTTCCGGTTATGAATCCTTCTCTGAGGTTGTGAGTGCTGTCAATCAGTGGATCGACAATACAACAATACAGGTGATCAATATTGAAACCGTTGTTTTACCCGATCGCATCGAAGGCACAAGCGATGGTGACTACGGATTGACGACCAGTAATGCTTTCCACCCAGTGATGATCAGCCAGGGCGTTACAGTCAACTACTTTCAATGTGTGCATGTCTGGTACAGAGAATAAGGAACACCATGAATAAGCCCGAATTTTTTGTCACTCCTGGCTATGGGGAATACATGCTGAATGAATTGCATTACTCGCAAGCGGTCAAAATTGGCGATCGCGTGGAGACATCCGGTCAAGGTGGCTGGAATGACAACCTGCAAATTCCTGAATCGCTCGCGGACGAGATTGCTCAGGCATTTCGGAACGTAGAGCGAACGCTGGCAACTGCCGGGGCGGGTTGGGAGCACGTTGTCCACGTCAATTCTTACCATGTCGGCGGCTTGCCCCCAGAGGTTAACGATGTGATGGTCAGGCTATATCGCCATTACATGCCCAACCATGCCCCAATTTGGACACAGGTAGGAGTCGCGGCTCTTGGACTTCCAACGATGCGAATTGAAATCCGCGTGACTGCAATTGTTCCATGAGTTTCGTATCAGTGGCAGCAGAGACGGCTCCGTTAGAGCATCCACTTAAATATCAGATGTCAGAGACAAAATAAAGCAATTTTAGAAGAAGCAAATGTGGCGATCGCTACAGGCAACTATGAAGGATTCTTGTCGTTCTGCACCGACGACACGGAATGGACATTTGTAGGCGACAGAACCCTGAGAGGGAAAGAAGCCGTTCGCCAATGGATGGTACTGACCTACCTAGAGCCACCAAAGTTTAGGGTCGCGCACTTCATCGCTGAGGGTGATTTTGTCACAGCCCTCGGTGATATTACACTGAAGGACAAAGACGGGAAAGCGACTGATTACTCGTACTGCGATGTCTGGCACTTTCGCGATGGTCGGTTGGTCGAATTAAAAGCTTTCGTCATTAAAACCGAGGGTAAGGATGAAACCAGTGGCTTGGCGTAAATAATCCTGATGCACTAGACGTTCTGGAACCATGTTCGGGCGATCGCCCACCTTAGAAAATCAGAGTAAGTGCTGATCTCATCGGTATCCAGTCGCATCAGCAGGTTTACCCATTTCTGTCACCTCCTGGATGTAACGCCACGCATCCGGTTGAGAACCATCCAGATCAGTAAAGCCATAGACCTTAGCAAGTTGACCACTGGAAAGCGACTGACCATTCCAACGAGCAACCTCTGGATCACCAGCCAGATGAGCAACGGCACGTCCAACATAACGGGGAGTTTCAGAAATGATGAAGTGTGGTTCTTTGGTTGTAGCATCCTGCCAGTTGGCTTCACTCACTCCAAAATGGTCTAACATCATTTCTGACCGTAACCAACCTGGAGTCAGACACACTGCCGTACAGTCATGCGGTTTAAGTTCCTGTGCTAGTGCCCACGCCATCCGAATAATTGCATTCTTCACAAGGTCATAGATTACGGCTTGCCGATAGTGCTGATTGTTGTAATCTGCCGTTCCATCGGTGAGTTCAATGACTAATCCTCCTGGTTTCTGAATCAGCAACGGCAGAGCAAAGTGACTGGTGATGAGGTGAGTGTCGATCGCCACTCGCAACAAACGTAGACCCCGCTCTAGATCAACTTCCCAAATGGGTTTATCAAACTCGGCAAAATGTTCTGCGCCAATGTCATTTACCAAAATATTTAACTGTCCTTGTTCTTGCTCAACACGAGCGATGAGCGATCGCACCTGTTCTGGATCTAAATGATCCACTTGAACCGCAATGCCCTTTCCCCCTGCCTGAGTCACTAATTCTGCAGTTTCCTCGATGGTTTCTGGGCGATCGTACTCTGAGCGATGTGTACGAGTGCTTCGTCCTGTCACATACACGATCGCTCCGGCTGCACCCAGTTCGGTCGCAATGCCTCGCCCCGCTCCACGAGTGCCTCCCGCCACGATCGCCACTTTATCTTTTAGTGGTTGCATAATGACCTCTCAAAATTGTTCTAAAAAGTGAATTCAAGTCGTTGGATCAACTGCATTGGCTTAACGAGATGCAGAGCCAGCGTTGAGTTGATTCATCAATCCCATCACGTCATTCTTCACCCAGCCATCGGTGATCTGCCCGTCAACAATTCGCACAGTTGTCATCCCCGTCATTGTCACAACTTTACCTGTTGCAGGTATCCCCAAAACTTTGCCCTGATGTGTTCCGCATGTGGTGGCGCGTGAGCAAACTTGATCGCCCTCTGCAATCTGGTCGTCGATCGTAATCTCTATGCCCTATTATGGCGTAACGGGGCGAGTCGCTCCAGGGGCAATGCCTTGGTGACGATATGCGGGATATTTTGCTCACATCGAACAGATGATTGATGCCCCTGATGTCGATGGGTGGGTTCATATTTCACTGCGGTTTGATGTCGAGAAAGCTGATTGTGCCTATGTATTGGGGTTTGGTGGACAAATGGAAGTGATTGAATTTTTAGAGTTACGCGATCGCGTGTTGCAAGCAGCAAAAGAGGCGATCGCACTCTGTATCGAACATTGAATAAACGTGATGAAATTACCCAATTGGGGGAAGTGATTCGAGGAAGGCAATTAAAGGTTGCAAAAACTTTTTCCCTAAAAGAACTGCCAATAGCCCACAGGTTAAAACCAGTGCTGCCATGACTTCTCCATACAGCGGTTTCATTTCTAGCGTTGAGAGTGAAAGATAGGTTAGAGGAATCAGTGTCAGCAACACTCCAAAGGCAATGCCCAGAAAAAATTGCTGAGACAACTCGGTAAAAGTACGACGCTTCGGACTATTCTCTTCAGGAGTCATAGGAATATGCTTAATATTTCTTCTCTAAAAGTAGCAAATTCACTTATTATGCTAACCTAACTCACCTCTAACTGTTATCTATTCCCATGAGAATTCAGCAGACAGTGTGAAAAGCAATCACAGAATTTTGATATTGACATAAGGTAACTACTCAGGAAATAGAACCTAATGATTCACTTGATAGTTCAACAACATGAAACTGTTGTTATAAATTTTGCTGTCAGTTAATCGTAAAGAAGTAAGTGGGATCGTTCCTGAGAAGAGTGGAATCCCTGAGCCAAGTAGAAAGGGATGTACTTTCAAAATCATTTCATCGATCGCTGGAAATAACACCGTTGCTAAGTCTCCACCCCCACATAACCAAATATCTTTACCTGGTTTCTGCTTGAGTTCTTGAACAAATAGGGCTGGATCAGATAAAACCAATTCAACGGCAGGATTGGGGCTTTGCTGAATAATACGGGAGAAAAGATACTGGTTCATTTGCGGGTAGGGATTTGTAATTCCCTCTTTTACACCAACTTCGTAAGTTCTGCGTCCCATCAAAACGCTATCAAAGTGTTGATTTTCAGCCGTAATTCCTAACATGTCTCGTAGATGGGCTGGAATGGTTTCAGGAAAGGTAGAAAGCAAATCTGCAACGTGGTCTCCTTCCATGAGAAAGAAGTCAAAGGAGCCATCGTTGCGAGCGATAAAGCGATCGACCGTACAGGCAACAAGATAAATCAGTTTAGACATACGCAAACCTTCTCAAATTGCTTACTCTATCTACTTCACCTAACTAGGTGAAAGCAAAATTTCTCTATCTTTGGATAGATTCTTGTGCTGTTACGAGCTTGTTTGGCAACTCATCTCAAGAATGTGATAGTAGCGCAAGAATTAGATAGCGCGAGGATAGAGCATTTCCTTAATCTAAAAATGTGACGCTTATCAAAGTCTTGCCTATAAGCTTTTCCTAACAAGGAGTTGATGGCAATAACCAATCTCTACTTTTTGGGTTAAAGCTGAGTATTTATGAACAGGTTAAGGAGACAACTTATGCGACCCACATTATTTTATGGTGTACCGCAAGGTAGTTCATTCGGATCGATCGTAGCATTAGAATGGCTAGGAAAACCGTACCAACTCTGCCGTATCGAAATGCTTGAGCAACCCTGGGATAAGCTCTACGGTGATATTAATCCGCTTTACCTCACTCCAGCTCTACTACTAGAAAACGGACAGGTACTAACCGAAAGTTTGGCGATACTGCTAAATCTTGCCAACCAAGGTTTAGATCAGGAGCTGGGCTTCCGACAGGGCACGAGAGAGTTCGATCGACTCAACCAGATGTTAGCCTATCTCAATACAGACTTTTATTCATCATTTAACCCGCTCTGGATGGTTTATGAAGTGCAGGAACTAGAGCAGTCTGATCAGGAACTGCTTAGGAGACTTGGGCAGATGGAGGTTGCTAAAAACTGTGCTTATCTTAATCAACAACTGGCTGATCGAGAATGGCTTTTGGGGGGTGAAAAACATACAGTAGCAGATGCATATTTAGCTGGAATTGGGCGTTGGATTGAGTATCATCAGCTATTTGAGTTGCAGAAGGAATATCCATTTCTACATAGGTATTTACAGAAGTTGGAGTCCGATCCTGCGGTTGTATTTGCTCATGCAATTGAGAACAACCCAGTAGCGACAACGAACGGCAAGTTCATGGGACATGTAACGCTGACAGAACTACGCTCTCAACTAGCTGCATAAAGATCCTTTGCATTGAATAAGCTTCATGACTTCTCTTGAACACACCCTTATTTGGCGCAGATTGGATTGTCCTGGACACGATAGTTGTTGTCTCTGGAAATCTGGAGATGGCTGGCAATTATCTGGAACAGCTATCTTTCTGTTTGAGCAAAAGCCCTGTCTTTTATCCTACGAAGTGAATACTAATACCAACTGGGAAACTTGCACTGCAAGTATTTCAGGTCATATTGGTCAATCAATCATTGCTCTGACAATTGCTCGTACTCCAAATCATCGTTGGAGCATCAATGACAAAGAATTACAGGACGCAGCAGACTGCATTGATTTAGATTTAGGATTTACTCCAGCCACTAATTTGATTGCCATTCGTCGGTTATCGTTAGCGATTGGAGCGCGATCGCCAGCCCCTGCTGTATGGCTCGATTTTCCAGACTTCACGCTGAAACGATTGGAACAAGACTACCACCGATTATCCTACGATCGCTACGAATACTCAGCACCGAGCGTAGGCTATGTCGATGTTTTAGAGGTAGACGATTATGGGGCGATCGCTCATTATCCTCAACTTTGGGAGCAAGAAAACATGACCTCATTAGTCCAGAATAGTTGAGTAATTACCTAGCAGAAGATCAAGCAATGGAATGGCAAAAAAGAAATACTCTTTCAATATTCTAGTTTTGTGATAACTCAATCATGTTGCGACGTTTTTCTTCCAATTCAAACTTGATCAGGATTGGCATCGCTTTGATTGCGATCGCCTTCATTGGTCTCTTTTTTCTCCAATCGCTGGCTGACCTTCATCTCAATCTACTAATCTCCTTGTTGGTTTATCAGCGCGGTAGAGTAATTATGGATAGCCCAGAGATTCTTGCTTTTAGAAAAATTATTGCTGATAGCTATCTCCTCCAAAATGCTTATGTCTTTTTAACAGGCATTGTTTTTCTCATTGCTGGACTATTCAAACAAACCAATCGTTAAGAAAAAATCATCCCTCCACAGATAGCTATGAACTAACCTAGCAAAGCTTTATGCCAGACCATGAAGAGTTTTATGACAATCCAGAGATAAGAGCAAAATACATTGCCCATCGTACTCAACCTGACAATCCCAACGACACGCTGGAATGTCCAATTTTCTTAGAACTTGCAGGTAATCTCAACCAGCTTGACATCATTGATCTCGGCTGTGGAGATGCATCGTTTGGCAAAGAAGCACTCTTACAAGGGGCACGCTCTTACATTGGCATCGAAGCTTCCAGAGCAATGGTTGATCTTGCTTTAGCGCAACTAACCCATACAGCAGGGAAAGTGCATCATGAGCGACTAGAAACCTGGAAAGCGCAGAGCGAACAGGCGGATCTGGTATCTTCGCGACTGGCTCTCCAGTACGTTGAAAATCTTGAACCTGTCTTCCAGGAAGCGTATCAAGCCCTTCGTCCCGGTGGGCGAATGATTTTCTCCGTAGAGCATCCTGTGATTACCTCTAACTTTGCGAGTTTAGCGGAGGGTCGTCGCACCACCTGGTTAGTGGACAATTACTTCAAACCGGGTGCACGAGTGCATCAGTGGCTTGGATACGAGGTGACAAAGTATCACCGCACGTTAGAAGAGTACTTTGATCTGATCATGATGACTGGTTTTGAACTGGAACGCATTCGAGAATCACGCCCTCAACCCCAAAAATTTTCGAGCGAGAAAGAGTATGAGCGACGTTTAAGAATTCCTCTTTTCCTGTTTATTTCAGCGTATAAACCAGTAGAACAGAAGGAGTACATGACGCACCACCTGACGTATGGAACCGTACATTAGCCTGATAACGCTCGGAGTTTCTGACCTTGTTCGTTCCACCACCTTTTACAAGCAGGGGTTGGGTTTACCTGCGAAAGAAGAGTTTGAGGGTGTGACGTTCCTGAATTTGAGAGGAACCTGGTTGGCTCTCTATCCTCGTGAGGCACTTGCAGCCGATGCTCATGTTTCAGCAGCAGGCAACGGTTTTTCAGGGTTTACTCTGGCACACAATGTGAAGTCGAAGGAAGCGGTCGATTCCGTCCTTGAACAAGCAAAAGCGACAGGAGCTACTATTCTTAAACCCGCACAAGATACTGATTGGGGTGGATACTCTGGCTACTTTGCCGACCCCGATGGCTACCTGTGGGAAGTTGCCTGGAATCCGCATTTTGATTTGACACCACCTTGAATGACTTGGAACCTGGAGCCATGTTATAGCCGTAGCCACATTCGATGAGGCGGAGGCGAGTCAGAAAGCTTTCCCAGCATCAGGGTTTGAGCCATTGCCTTTGCCGTAAGCTTTCTGACCAAAGCTATAATTTTGCCAATACGCTTATCGCTTGCGCCGATAATGAGCAGTCATGAAGTGCTGCCACTGCCCGTCATCTCTCAACATGTGGGAGGTCAACACCCGGTGATCGTCGCTCTTAAACTCGATCACATCTTTGTACTTTCCGAGTTTCTCGTCACCCGTCATGGAAGGTCCATCAGAGTTGAGCGTTAACACGGTTTCGTCTGCGTTTAATTCACCATCATATACCCAGAGATAGGTCATCATTGACCCAACCCAGGTGCCCACATAACGCTGCTTCTGTGGGTCGTAGCCGAGAGTCATCAGCGTTGTTGCAGAACCCGCGCAAAACATCTCACCTTGTCCTTCTGCTAAGATCCAAAGCCCGTTCAGAGTACGCACAGACTCAGTTCCCGTTGATTTTTCGGGAGGTTGATCGGGTCCCATCATCGCTTCAATTTCATACGTCCACTCACCGACAAGTTTCTGGAGCCACTGATGTTCTTTTTGAGGTTGAGCGGGCATAGGTGAGGTTTGTTCAGCTTGGTTAGTTTCCATTTTTTGTCTCCTTATGATCAGTAATTGAAGGTTGCGATCGCATTAAATCGCTTGAAAAGTGCCATGTCTCTATCCATACGTCGGCTTTTGCGGATATCCTGAGGGTGAGTCTTCAAAGTCTTCCTGCCGTCCGTAGGGGGTCATATCCAGCAAACTGTAGGAATCGGTGAGGGATTCAACACCACGGGCATAGGTCGAGTAGGTGTGAAAAACATTGTCACCCAGACGGAAGAAAACGCTGAGACCATGACTCTCACCCTGCATTACATTGGGTTCGTGCAATCTCTCTAACTCAGCCTTGTCGCGATAGTTGTATTCGGTGGGCGTGATGGTTTCATCTAGCGTGACATGGAAATCGTAGTTGAAATCGCTGCCAAAGGAGGAATACCAGGGAAGCGTCCACCCCTTCAGCGTCTTGTATGCTTCTAGCTTGGGCAACGGGGCACGGGAAACTAACGCAAAGGTTGTATCACGTTCATGCAGCAGGGATAGATCGCCCAGCGAATTAACAAAACCTGTACAACCCGTACAGCCCTTTTCCCACTCTGGAGCAAACATGAAGTGGTAGACGATCAGTTGAGTTCGTCCCTCAAACAAATCAATGAGTTTGACGGAACCCTGTGATCCCTCAAAGGTATATTCCTTGCCAAGTTTGATCATGGGTAGTCTGCGTCGTTCGGCATTGATGCGATCGCGCTGCTTAGTCAATTCTTTTTCGTGTTGAAGTAATGTTTTGCGAGCAGTCAGCCACTCGTCTTTTTCAACAACTTTTGGATGTGCAATTGTGTTCTGAATCATTGTTAATCTCCACAATGTCATGGTTAAACTCAGACAAAAATCTGTTGCTGTGATGTTCTATACCTCTACCTTTTCCTGGGTAGATTCAGCCTGGGCGATCGCGCTGGGTTCCATGTAAATCAGTTCCCAAATGTGACCATCTAAATCCTGAAATCCATGCGCGTACATAAATCCGTGGTCTTGAGGTTCGTTGTAGGTTGTACCCCCCGCCGCGATCGCCTTACGAACTCGATCATCAACGGCTTCTCGACTCTCCATTGACAGGCACGTTAACACTTCAGTACTTTTTGTGGCATCACAAATCGCATTTGGCGTAAACGTTTTGAACTTCTCATGAGTCAACAGCATGACAAAGATCGTTTCGGAGACAATCATGCAGGTGGCTGTTTCATCAGTGAATTGAGGATTGAACTGAAAGCCGAGTTGTGTAAAAAACGTGATCGATTGCTGGAGATCTTTAACTGGTAAATTGACGAAAATTTGAGTACTCATGGTTTCTCCTGCATAGTGCTTTGAAATTTATCTGTGAAAAGCTGAAAGTAAGTTAGAAAGCGGTAAAAGACTCATACGATCTGATCACAGTTGATCATCCACGGTATTCCGAACTGATCAATCAACATGCCAAAGCGAATAGACCAGAAGGTTTGAGCGATCGCCATTTTCACCGTGCCGTTTTCTGCCAGAGCGTGAAAAAGTCTTTCTGCCTCAGCAATTTCAGGGACGCTAATTTGCACGTAGAAGCCTTGCGGGGGTTCAAAGTATCCCGGTGGGCAATCAGATCCCATTAAGAGGCGATCATCTAATTCAAGACAGGCGTGCATAATTTTGTCCTGCCACTTTGGTGAGATATTTTCTGCCGAGGGTGCTTCTTTGTGCGTCATCATCATGGTGATTTTGCCACCCAAACACTGCTCGTAAAACTTGAATGCGGCTTCACAGTTGCCATCGAACATGAGATAGGAATTGAGTTTCATAGCTACTTCTTGGGTTTGTTCAGTGAATTTGTTATGGGTTAAGCGTGAAGACGGCTTGAGCATTGGAGGGATTAAAGGGCACCGAAATGTGCTCGTGCAGAATCTTCCAGGTGCCTTGCTGCTTCTGACACACAGCAGTAGCCCGCATCCACATCTGCATCGCAGGATGGTCTTGTTCGCCCTTCAAGCGAAATAGCCAGTGGGCAGTCGCGATGTCGTCATTAGCGGTAATGATGAGGTCGCGTGTTTCCATTTCAAACGCATCGGGGAAAAAAGGTAAACAATCTTCCCACAACTGACGGACAGCTTCTCTACCCTGGGTTTGAAAAGGTGGCTTGACATCAAAAATGACGATCTCATTAGCGTAGCGAGACATGATTTGCTCCACATCTTTGGTGCAAATTGCCCGTTGTTGAGCCGCAACCAACTGGCGGATTTCAGCGTCCTGAGTTGAGATTGTATTAGCAGTAGTCATGACAATTTCTCCTTTGAGTTAATCGTTTGGTTGTAGGTTGCAATACCAACATTGAAGAGGCGTTACGCTTGCTGTTGCGTTTCAACCTGGGCGCGAATGCGATCTTCCTGTTCCCTTAATGCGGGTGTCAGGGCTTCACCAAAATCCTCTGCCTCGAATACGGGGCGGATCTCAATTTCGGAGTCTCCTGGCATGGGGTTGGGGCAGCGTTTCACCCAGTCAATCGCCTCTTCCATTGAGTTCACCTGCCACAGCCAGTACCCTGCCACTAGCTCCTGCGCTGGAGTAAAGGGTCCCTTGATGACGGTGCGATCGCCTCCTGAAAAGTGAACTCGCACCCCTTTTGAGCTAGGATGAAACCCCTCAGCGGCGAGCAAGATTCCTGCTTTGGCTAATTCTTCGTTGAATTGCCCCATTTCAGTCATCAACTCTATGCTCGGCATGATGCCAGCTTCAGAGTCTGGGGTTGCTTTAACAAAGACCATGACTTTCATTGTGAAATCTCCTATTAAATGGTTTTAAGTTGAATGGCTAGCTGGCGATCATGCCTGTGCTGGTAATCCTGTAATTTCGAGCACGGGGCGAATTTCGACGGTGCCCACTCGTGCTCCTGGAATTTGAGTGGCGATCGCGATCGCTTCATCCAAATCCTGAGCATTAACGAGAAAGAAACCGCCCAATTGTTCACGAGTTTCGGCAAAGGGGCCATCCGTCACCAGAGACTTGCCGTCGCGGACTTGAACACTGGTCGCCGTTGCAACCGGGTGGAGAGGGGCTGTTGCCAGAAATTGTCCTTTGGTGTGCAAGTCCTGAGCGAGTTGAGCCGATTCCCCATAGCAATGCTCCCGCTCAGTGTCACTCATGGCGTTTTCGTCCATATAGATCAGCAGCAAATATTTCATTGGGTTGCCTCCTTTGTGATTGAGTCGAATGGGAATTGCTTAGATCGACATCTCGTTGAAAAAGTCATCTAGTACAATTGAACTTACTACTTTTGTCAGTCAGTCGAACAGCGATCGCTCAAATCGACACCTTACTCAAAAAACTTTGTATCGTTTTATGACAGGTATGGCTTCAACCCCAAAATCAGATGTGGCTCAGGCAATCGCCTCTGTTTATAAGACGGAATGGGGGCGTATTGTTGCCATCCTGATTCGGCTAGTGGGAGATTTTGATCTGGCTGAAGAAGCTGCCCAGGAAGCATTTGCGGCAGCAGTGAACCAGTGGGATAGTGGTATTCCTGATCTTCCCCGTGCCTGGATTATCCGAACCGCGCGATACAAGGCGATCGATCGCCTCCGACGACGAACACGACTCACCGAAAAACTGGAATGGTACGCAGCATCTGGATTAATTCCATCCAGCGAAGAACCTGCTTATGACAATGATGAAATTGGAGACGATCGTCTGCGATTAATCTTCACTTGCTGTCATCCTGCGTTGGCAACGGAAACTCAAGTAGCGTTGACCCTACGAATGTTGGGTGGGCTGGAAACCGATGAAATTGCTCGCGCCTTTCTGGTTCCTACAGCAACAATGGCACAACGACTAGTGCGTGCCAAGCGCAAAATTCGAGATGCTGGCATTCCTTTTAAAGTGCCAGAGATAACGGATTTAACTCCTCGGATAGAGGCAGTGCTAACGGTCATCTATCTCATTTTTAACGAAGGTTATGCCGCGACAAAAGGAGATGCGATCGTGCGGGCTGATCTCTGCACTGAAGCGATTCGTCTGGGGCAACTGCTACGGCAATTGCTGGCACCCCAACCTCCGTCTGAAGTCACTGCACTGGTAGCACTGATGTTACTCCACGACTCGCGGCGCGATGCCCGTTTAGACGAAGCAGGCAATTTAATTCTGCTAGAAGACCAGGATCGAAGTCGTTGGAACCACTCACAAATTGCTGAGGCGTTGCCACTCGTCGAAGAAGCATTGCGTGGCGGCACAGGAGTGTATGCTCTACAAGCGGCGATCGCGGCTCTACATTGTCAGGCAACCCGCGCCGAAGCAACAGACTGGGTACAGATTGTGCGGCTCTATGAGGTGTTAGAACGCTTGCAGCCTTCACCCATTGTGACCTTGAATCGAGCAGTGGCGATCGCAATGGCAGACACTCCTCAAGCTGCATTTGGACTGATTGACAGCCTTGCCTCAGAACTGGACAACTATCATCTCTTTCACGCTACCCGTGCGGATTTATTTCGGCGCACTGGAGCATTTGAGGAATCAACCCAGAGCTACAGGCGAGCACTAGAATTGGTGACAAATGACAGTGAGCGTCGTTTCCTGGAGCGTCGGTTGCGCGAAGTTCAACCTAACATCTTTTAACTATAGCAGTCCTAAATTATTTGTGAGATTAGCAGGTTGTGAGATTGCTATATTTAGATTGGGCAAGCGATGCGAAAGCTGATTATGTTTCGCATGTCTTAGTTCTATTTCGGTTCATAATTCAAAACAACAACACCACATTCAAAGGATGTTGCTTTGATTAACGTCAGATCTTGTTTACGCTCAAGTTCTCTAAAAATAGTCATTCCACTCCCAATTGCAACTGGATTGATAAACAAATGAAACTCGTCAATCAGTTTGTGTTGAATGAGTGCGGATACAAAAGTTGCACCGCCATAAACGATAATATCATTTCCCGCTTGCTTTTTAAGTTGAGTTATTTCGTCTACAAGGTCACCTTTGGCTAACACTAGACTTAATCGGGAATAAGGGGGATGAAACGAAAACGGAAATCTCCTTCGGAAATCGTTATCTAAGCAACTGCAATCTTTCGGTGTGTCAAGCGAAAGTTGTGCAGCCCGCAAGCTGTTTCCATCACATCATCGGCAAAATGATCCGTTCGACTCCTCAATGCATGCACCACAATGTTGCACCGTTTGATGCCACCAATGTGATGCTCGATCTCAACTCGTTGGCTAGAAATCTCTTGATTGCGCTCCTTATCAGTTTGGCTTAATTCTCGCTTGCGGGGTTTCTTCTTCGGTTGCAACGTCGTTACTCCCTCCGGTTCATACCCCTGAAATCCAGTGTCTTTCCACAGCTTGCTCCCTTCTGGAAACAGATAATATTCCTCATCACAAATCGCTTTGTCATGCTTTTTACCCTCGAAGGTGTCACTTAAATACACCACCTTCCCCCGACGTTCACTGATCAGGTTA
>JANRJA010000027.1:0-17631 GCA_033764315.1 Oculatellaceae cyanobacterium bins.114 | reverse complement strand
TCCAATTGCCGGGGAGATCTGAGTGACCAGTAGTAGAGCCAGACTGCCCATCTTGAGACGCCTTGACACTGCTAATCGGGGATGAACGGGGATCATTAGAGGGGGGAGTCATAATGGTTTATCTAATAGTGAGATGTTATGAGTATTGATAATTTCAGACACTTGAGCTTTGGTTTTTCCGTGGGCTAGTTGAATGTTGAGGTCTTGTCCGGGGAGGATGTCTTCTACAGAGCGCACGATCGCTCCATCTTCTTGAGTCACCAGGGCATATCCTCTCTGAAGTACCGCTTGAGGGGCAAGCGTCGTCAGTTTTTGTTTCAATAAATGACAATATTGAGTCGCCTGTTGAAGCTGTTGATAGGTGCTCTGGGTAAGGCGTTGTCGCATCCAGGCGATCGCTTGCATACGTTGGCGAATTTGGCGATCGAGGTTGAGGCGTTGCAGGCGTCCTCGTAGGCGATCGCACTGGTCATAACAGTTGTTTAAGTTCTGTTGCACAGCCTGGTGCAAGGCATCCAATCGTTCTTGGTGTTCAGAGACTAAATCCATCAAACCTGGTACGGCTTGTTCAGCGGCGGCAGTAGGGGTATGAGCACAAATATCGGCGGCCAGATCAGACAGCGATTCGTCTCGTTGGTGACCGATGCCCGCTACCACTGGAATCGAACAAGCCGCGATCGCTCGCACCACTCGCTCATCATTAAAACAAGCCATATCTTCGATCGCGCCCCCACCCCGTGAGACGATCAGCACCTCGGCTCGTCCATCTCGTTCAACCCGCCGAATAGCACTGACAATTGAGCCGGGGGCTTGATCCCCTTGGACTAAAGCAGGAGAAAACAACACATGCAACCCTGGATAGCGGCGTTTGAGTGTGCGCTGAATATCGCCCCAAGCCGCTGCCTGGGGTGAGGTGACTACAGCGATCGTTTGGGGATGTCGTGGCAAAGGACGTTTGCGGCTAGAGTCAAACAGCCCTTCTTTTTCAAGTTGTTGGCGCAGTTTGCGATAGCGCAGTGCCCTCAAGCCTTCTCCTGCTGGAAGGGCTTGCCACACCATCAATTGATAGCTTCCCCGCTGGGGATGAACATGAATTCTGCCCAAGATAATGAGCTGTTCCCCTTGGACTGGAAGGGTAGCGAGTTTATTGATTTGACTACTCCACACCACACAGCTAATTGAGGCTTGCGCATCAGGATCTTGGAGTGTAAAAAATAAGCCACTACGATAGCGAGTCGCACTAGAGACTTCTCCTGTCACCCAAACCTGCCGCAATTGGTCATCTTGCTCTAGCAGAGACTGAATGTAAGCAGTCAACCCTGCCACTGAGAGGGATGTATCGGGAAACAGGAGGTTAGGGAGATCGAGGGTCATATCTCAGACCAAATTACAGGGTGACTCTATTAATAATTGAGACTGTTAAGTTTGAAGTCTATATAAAAATTCTAGATTTGTAACCTCTAACTCATAGTACATTTGTATGCAGGTTGACCGCAAAAAAATTACAATGGATAAGAGGCGACTGTTTATAGAGTAACCAGACTTTCTAGAATCTGACAGTAAGCTTAATTGCATTACAACAATCTTGATGGAGCCGATTTCAACCTGGAATCGCAGATAGCCTTCGTGATTGGCTTGAAATGAAAGGCGTGTGTCAACTGTGTTTGCTCAACGATTTTCAAGCTAGGCTGTAGTGTATTGTTGCCAATATTCTCTAGTTCTGGCTCAATAGGTCGGTCTTCTCCTGAGAGATCAGTCCATCTACTCAATTAGATAAAGTGTTTTGAGGCGCGAATGGCTAAAGCGAGCAGTGAAAGTTCTGAAAAAGAAAAAGCCCTAAGTTTAGTGCTCACACAAATCGATCGCACCTTTGGCAAGGGTACGATTATGCGCTTGGGTGATGCGACTCGCATGAAAGTGGAGACGGTTCCCACTGGAGCACTAACACTAGATTTAGCCTTGGGAGGAGGGCTTCCCAAGGGACGAGTGATTGAGATCTATGGTCCTGAGAGTTCCGGTAAGACGACCCTGGCACTGCATGCGATCGCCGAAGTCCAAAAAGCAGGGGGAATTGCCGCGTTTGTTGACGCTGAACACGCGCTTGACCCAACCTACTCTGCGGCATTAGGCGTAGACATTGCCAATCTCTTAGTGTCGCAACCCGATACGGGGGAAGCTGCCTTAGAAATTGTGGATCAACTCGTGCGATCGAATGCGGTCGATATTGTGGTTGTAGACTCAGTGGCGGCACTAGTCCCTCGTGCTGAAATTGAGGGTGAGATGGGCGATACCCACGTGGGTCTACAGGCACGACTCATGAGTCAGGCACTTCGCAAGATCACTGGAAACATTGGTAAAACAGGCTGTAGCGTGGTCTTCTTAAACCAATTGCGGCAAAAAATTGGGGTATCTTATGGCAACCCTGAAACCACCACCGGGGGGAATGCGCTCAAGTTTTATGCCTCAGTCCGGTTAGATATTCGGCGGATTCAGACCCTTAAAAAAGGCACTGAAGAGTACGGAATTCGAGCTAAGGTCAAGGTGGCTAAAAACAAGGTTGCTCCCCCTTTCCGGATTGCTGAATTTGACGTCATCTTTGGCAAAGGCATCTCGTCTCTCGGCTGCTTAATTGACATGGCAGAAGAAACGGGGGTAATTGTCAGGAAGGGAGCCTGGTATAGCTATAACGGCGAAAACTTTAGCCAGGGTCGCGATAATGGCATCAAGTATTTTGAAGAAAAGCCAGAATTTGCTAAAGAGATTGAGCAAAAAGTAAGGCAAAAGTTAGAGATGGGAGCCGTTGTCTCGGCAAACTCAGTGACTCAGGTTGACTCAGAGTTTGAAGAAGATGAGGAGTTTGACGAAGAAGCATAGAGGCATCTAGCCGGATGGATTGAGTTGTAGAAGTCGGAGTTTTTTGAGAACTCTGACTTCTTTGTGAGGCTACCTAACTTGGTTAGGCACTATTCGATCGGCGTACTTCCAATTCGACGGAACGAGCATCATATCCATGCGCTCCACGATCGCATCCCAGTCCTGATAGTTAGTGTTCCAGTTACCGTAGTAGTGATAGGGCGTTTCCTCAAGCAACGGAATGTAAGCACCGTAGTACTTGAGACAGGCATCCACAAAACCCCTATCACCCCGGTTGTCTTGCTTTCGGGCTGCAAGTGCCTCTCGAATTTCAGATTCCGTTACTTGTCTGACTGCGCTCTTGAAGTAGTGCGGATCAGGGCGATCGCCAAAATACTCAAAACTTGTACTGATATCCCAGTAGTGGTCTATGGGCTTGCCACTTTCATCTCCATACAAGTAGTGCTCAATTAGGCGATCGCTGCGGAAGACCTTAAATTCAGTGAGAGAAACGTTATCTGAATCGTGAAACGTAATCACATCAGTATTAAGCAGGGAAGCAAAGGCAAAGGCGATCGCATCTTGCGTTCCTGAAAGCGGAAGAAAAACCCATTGATGATTGAGATACTGCCAGAAGGGGGTAGCCCACACAATCGGAGGACATGATTTCTCAGGTCTTGATTTCCTAACTTGTCGTTGTCGCTCAATCTCTTCCCACGAAGCTTTCCAGGATGCAATATATTCAGCCAGTTGGCAGCAAGACCTTACCTCAAGCCCAAAATACTCCTGAATAACCCAACTAACCTCTGCAACAGAGGCTTTGATGAGAATGGCGTTGTCTACCCCATGCTTGTCACAACCCAGCTTCTGATCAATGGGAATACTCTTCGTCATCTGATGATTGACTCAGGAATTGGTAAACGTCCCGTAAACATCAGAAAAGCACGCACGAGAACGGCAAGTCCCATCAAGAAAGTGAGTAGACCCAAGAACACAAAAGTAGAATGCTGATATAAATGAGCACGTTTTTTGCTAATCAGAGAACGACGCAATTTGGGAATAAGAACTATGGAAAAAGCTAGAAAGCTGGATGATAGAAACATTCCACTTAGCATGAGTTCTCCCTGGACTTTACTTCCAGGTAAACCGACATGCTTTAAGACAAGAAACCAGATGTTCCAAGTCATTAACCAAATACCAGAAACCCAAAGCTTAAGGGCAAGGAAACCTTGAGTAGAGACTCGGATGTGGACAAGCATATGTAGATAGGCAAATATTACTCAGTTTTAACTGATGAACTGAGTTTTCCCGTTCCACGATTTTATAAAACTAGGCTTTGACAGAAGCTTTTGACCCTAATTGAGATAGGAGGCGATCGGTATCAAGTTACCTTTGTCAGCTACCAACTACATCAAAGATGCGACTTAGCTCAAGGCTAAATCCAGGTAACAGGCTTTCAGCAGAGAGGCTTTCTGGGGCAGCTACCATTTCAACAGGTTGCCCTTAGCGATAGATTTCGACCTGTTGGTCTTGTGGGTTAATCAGCCAGCCCAACAACACACCGTTATCCCTGTATTCGCACATCTTGGCGCGTAACATCTCCAGATCGTCTGTTTCAGAGCGCAACTCAATCACAAAGTCTGGGGCGATCGGCGGAAACTTGCGCCGTTGTTCGAGAGTTAAAGCATCCCATCGGTTTTGCCTAACCCAAGCGGCATCTGGAGATCGATCTGCACCATTGGGAAGTTTGAACCCATCTGTCAACTCAAAGAGTGGAGATAGATTAACGGTTACAGCAGTCATAGGAAACCCCGCAATAGAGGATTGGAGCGGTGTTATTAGGCTTTGACGGGGGCTTCTAAACCCAATTGACCCAACAGGCGGTTGACATCAAAGTGCTTTTCCATGAGCTGTTGAATGCATTGCACCTTAACAGGTTCGTGCAGACGGACTCGACCAAAGGTGCGATCGATAATCTCAACAGTAGTCAGGGTATCTAGATCGACAGAAAGGATAGGGATCTCCAATTCTTCAGCCCGGTTGACTACGGTGGGCAGTGGGGGAATTTGTCCGGTGAGGATGAGGCAATGGGTAGAGGTTTCAAGGGCAGCAATTTGAATATCGGTGCGATCGCCCCCGGTGACAACTGCCATGTTGAAAGACTTGCGGAAATATTTCAAAGCCGCATTGACATTCATGGCACCGATTTTGAGGCTTTCGACCATCAGATCGAGGCGATCGGCACGGCACAGCACCTCGGCATTGAGTTGATACACCAGTTCTCGGACGCTAACACTCCGCAGCAGGTCGTTGCGAGGCAAAATGCCCAAGACTGGAATGTCGTGTTTTTCTAGAAAAGCTTTGATGTGATGATTGGCTAACTCAAGCTGATCGGCAGGCACATCGTTAATCAACACCCCACTCAGGCGATCGCCCAATAATTGCTTGGCGGTTAATAAGGCATCCACCACCAACCCCGACTGAAATCGAGTGACGAGCACTACGGCGGCATCGATGACTTGAGCGACTTGCAGC
Source organism: Oculatellaceae cyanobacterium bins.114 (assembly GCA_033764315.1). GTDB lineage: Bacteria > Cyanobacteriota > Cyanobacteriia > Elainellales > Elainellaceae > FACHB-1407. Next base: position 12,243 of record JANRJA010000027.1, on the reverse strand, counting down.
AATGACAAATCAAAAAGCTTGCCTTCGCTTAAGGTGCCAGGGCCTTCGAGTAAGACCAGATCCCCTTCTAGCAACTGAGTATAGTCTTGCAGCTTGGTTTGATAATCGGTCTGATCTTCTCCAGAGAGGCGTTGCTGAATGGTGGCTGCGTCGAGCGATAATAATGTGGGGCGGAGATAGTTATTTGAAAGCTTCAGGGTCTCTGCAATGAAGCGCACATCCTCATCCACTACATCACACGCTGACTCACTCAAACAGGTTCCCAAAGGTTTACCGTAGGCGATGCTCAATCCTTGTTGTTGAAGCCGATGGGCAATTCCCAAGATGATGGCTGATTTACCACTATAGGCTTCTGGTGAGCCGATCAACAGATGCTTTACGGACTTTGGCACGCCCTTATACTCCTGATTAAGCCGTTTTAATGGGGTCATAATTCTTTATTGTAAGAGCACAATCCCTTCTACCGAAAATTCGATCGTAATTTTCAATACTCAGCACAGATCCCTGGCTTCTTTTAAGCGTTAGCAGCAACCTTGCCACAACCGTAGAAGCTGGAGATCGACAGCACCTTATAAGCCATTGCCAATCAGAATAAAGGGTGCCCAGTAGTAAGGGCGATTGAGCGGCACCCGTGCTTGATCAGGAGACGTGGCAGGAACATCGCCTGTGATTAAAGCAATTTGTGCCTGTCGTAACGCCTCAGCATTAGTCAACCCTTGCTCTAACCCCGCATAGAAGCGATTCATCAAGACTTGTGTGCCCCCATCATCCACCGCCCAGAGAGAGGCGATCGCTGCTCGTGCTCCGGTGCGTTGCATTTGATAGCCAAACCCAAGAATTTCTTCTCCATTGCCCAATTGCCCACCAACCGCTGTTTTGCAAGCACTTAACACGACCAAATCAACGTTTTGCAGTGCCCAGTCTGAGATGTCGCGCAGGGTAACGCGATCGCCATTGCCAAACAAAATGAACGATTCTTCGGGTAAACCAGGGACAAACTCAGCATGGGTTGCCAAGTGAACAATAGTGTAGTTGTTGAGTTGGGGTTCGATGGTGCGGCGATTAAAGGAGTCATTAAACAGTTCAGTCGTGCCTGGAACAGCCGCCGCAATATTTTCTACCTCTGTTCCGGCGTAGGGTAAGCCGTTAAAACTAAAGTTTTGATCGCCGACTTGAAAGGTGTATTGCCGTTCAGCATCACTAAAAGCTGCCGCCAGGACTCGCATAGAGTCAGGGTTGGGTTGCCTACTCGAGGAAAAATCGGTCAGGGAAGCGGCTGTGATGTGGTTAATGGTAAATCGTTGAATGAGCCACTCGTCACCGTCATAGAGAGCCGCCAGGGGAATGTAACGCAGGGCACCATCCGCCGCATAGAGAATCGTCTCTGCCTGTGCCTGTTGCAGATCCGCTTCAATGGGCTGAATCAGCCATTGATAGAGTTGCTGTGCCTGAGCGGTTGAGCTACGAGTGCGGTTTGTGATGGCAGCCCGAAAGTCAGTAATTGCGGCGTTGAGTTGCTCACGGCTAACGGTCACACTCCGCCGAATCGGAGGAGCATTGGGAGTAATGAGCACTAACTCCAGGCGATCCTCCAAAATCAAGGGATAGAGCAATACAGTGTTTTGTTCGAGCGATCGCAAGTTGTCTTGCAAGCGATAGAGCTGGTCAGGATTGAGGTTTTGCCCCTTGGCGACCCGTTGCAATTGTTCAATCTGATTGGTAACCGTTGGCGTGTTGATGAATTGGTTAAAACTGCGCTGCACGGCTAGCGTTGCTCCAAGTTCGGCGAGTCGCGCTTGTTGCTCAGGGGTGCGCTCTGCCGGGAGAATCGCTTGCAACCGAAAATATTCTTGCACCGGAGCCAGAGTCTGCGTATGCAACTCTGTCAAGGCTTGCTCAGCCTGCCAATATTCCAGACCAACCGTTCCCTGCTGGTTGCCCCGAACGTCGTGCAGATAGTCTTCCAGTTCCTGAAGTTTGAGTAGATCTAACACCTGTTGTGCCTCTAGCACCCGATCTTGTCGCAACAGCAAATCTGCCAAGCGGCGATAGGTATCTGCCACCGTGTCAGTAAACGAAGCTTGTTGCTCTTGGGATAAGACACGCAACTGCTCTCGAATCGTCTCAGTGATGTTAATAGATTGCTTGTAAAAGACGATCGCCAGTTCGGGTTGTGGTTCACTCATGAGATAGCCGAGATTAGCCAGGGTTTGCGCTTCTGAACGCGGGTCATCTGTTTCTCTAGCGATCGCCAACGCCTGTTGCAAATATTCCAATGCCTCTGTTGGCTGCTCCAAGTAGGTATATGCCAAGCCAATGTTATTTAGAGCAATTCCTTCATTCGCTAAATTGCCTATTTCGCGGGCGATCGCCACCGATTGTTGATAAACGTCCAAGGCTTTGGTGTAGTCTCCCTGATCGGCGTAATACAACCCCAAATTACTCAGCGTCACCGATTGACCCGCGCGATCGCCAATCTCAACGGATACGGCCAGGGCTTGTTGAAACGACTGCAATGCCTGGTCGTCTTCTTCTAACTCGTCGTAAATTACCCCTAGATTGTTGAGTGCGATCGCCTCTTGACCGCGATCGCCTGCCTGTCGAAACAGCTCAAGGGCTTGCAGGCGATAGGTTAACGATTCTCGATATTGCCCCAAGCGAGAATAGACCAAACCGATGTTATCGAGAATAATGCCCTGTCCAATCGGATCGTTTTCGGCTTGAGTGATCACTAGAGACTGCTGATAGTGGTCGAGTGCCTGGGGATATCGCCCCAACGATTCATACGCAGCGGCAATGTTGTTGAGAGCAATGCTTTCCGCAGGGCGATTGCCGATTTCTTGAAAAATAGCCCGGGCTTGTTGATGCTGCTCTAACGCCCGCAAAAACTGCCCCATATTGATATAAACCACGCCGATATTGTCGAGCAAAATGCCCTCGCCATAGCGTTGAGCGCGTTGCTCCTGGGGAGTTTGGGTGGGCAGTCGGTAAATTGCCAGGGCTTGCTGATAGTAGTCCAATGCTTCTGCATATTGCCCCAATGCCCGATTACCCGCCCCTAAGCCAATCAACGCTGCCCCCTCTCCGTTGCGTAGGCGTTGACTGTCGTCGGTCTGACGCAACACTTGAAAAATAGCGAGTCCTTGTTGATAGGCTTCCAGTGATTGACTGTGCTGACCTAACCCACGCTGAACCAAACCGATGGTGTTGAGAGCAGTGCCTTCACTGACACGATTTCCCAGTTCTTGAAAGATCAGTAAGGCTTGTTGCAAGGGTGGCAGTGCTTCTTGCAAGCGTCCAGTTTGGTAGTAGTTTTGCCCTTGAGCCAATAAGCGATCGCCCTCTGCCTGCCGAGTCACCGCCGGACTTAGCGTCCCTTCACCTGCCGTAACCACCAGGGTATACCGCCCCCGCCCCTCGGCGTTAAAAGCATTGGCAATAATGGCATAGCCCGCATCCGCAGGCAGAGTTACGGTTAACTGAGAGTTGGTGCTATCAGAGATCGCATCATCATTTTCAGCCAGAACTTTACCCGTTGCATCAATCACGAGTAGGTAAGTGTCAAATTCGGTGCTGCTGAGATGAATGGTGAGAACTTCACCCGCTTCTCCGTCAAATCGGTAGGAATCATACACACTACCGTCATCTAAAGTGGGGTCACCCTCTTCTAACACACCGTCAGTTGTGAATAAAATTTCTGGGTTAGCTTGCGCCAGGTTTCCTCTGTCTTTGCTCTGAGCCGTATTGAGCGGAATGACGTGGTCTAACGTGAAGGTCTGATTTTCTCTGCCCCCTTTCAATGGCGGAAGGAAAGCCGAATGTTCTTGAGACGTTGAGGAAGAGCGCGATCGCCCCTGTAATTGCCCCTGTGTCTCATACCCCCACGCCTCATAACCCCATGATGCAGCGGAAAAAACTGGGACTAGAGCAAGAGATAGGAGGACGGTAGCGGTAAACCGATGTGGATAGGAGGGCGATCGCATGAGCAGCCTTGGGATAGAAATGAGGTGAATCAGAACTCATTGAGATTTTGAGCTAAGCCAGTTTTAACATCTCCCTGGCTTCATATGTCAGTGCGGGGGCTGACGGGGTTTGCAGAAGTTCATAAACTCTCGATGCTAAACCTCCATTAGAGCACCCTGCTTTTTCTTTTTCGCTCTTCTTTCCCTACGCAATGCTGCCTCGTTTGCGGGCTTCTTTATAAGATGTCCCAATATTTTGCAGCCCAGCCCGGATCATTTCTCGCTCTAACAAGGCAAAGAACCGAGCGCGATCGCCCCCTCGCACCACGGCCTGGTTATGGGCCTCCGCCAAAGCAACTGGATAGCCGTAACCCTTTTGTACTTGAGTCAGAGTCAGACTCAGAGCCGTTTCGAGTAAAACAGCATCCTCAGCGACCCATGCCGGAAACTCCACACGAGCAATCTCAGCCCCCACATTTACATAGCAAAAATAGATGGTTTGGTTGTCATACCACTCCAAAATTTTGGCGGAACTGCGCCACAACGGGCCTCTTTGTCCCGGTTGCAGCACCATTGACCACAGAGCCGTGTCACGCAATGGCGCAAACACTTGGCAAGGAGCTTGTTCCGTTTGACCAGGGCAGTGGCTCTGACAGTCAGGAACCTCATAAGGACAGGTTTGGAGGCGCAAAAAGTTCAAGGCTTCCCCACTACGTGCCGCACTGAGATAACCCACCAGGGGAATTCGAGCCTGCCGCAACTGTTCCCAGGCGGTCAAGATTGGAGGAAGGATGCGATCGCGTGCATCCGCAGGCAAGGGTTCCAAAAACCAGTGAATCAGCGACCCATCCACCATTGCCAATGTCGGTTGTTCCCACAATGTTGGTTGTTCCCATAATGGGGGGACGCGATTAATCGCGTCCCCACCATCCTGATTAATCGCGTCCCCACCATCCTGATTAATTGTGTCCCCACCATTGTGGTTGATTGTGTCCCTGCCATTCCCCCGTTGTATTGCTAACTCTGCCAATGCAGTTGTTTCAGACACCGTGCGGCAATAGCCCATCCACTCCTCAGTGCGAATGCCCCACTGCCGCGATCGATAGAGATCTTCAGGACGGTAAAACACCTCTGGCAAGCTATCCAACAAGGGATGGCGGTTTTGTCCGTAGTGCAATGCGATGCGCCCAACGTTAATCAAATAGCAGTAGGCAATTTCGTGGTGACTGGGGGCAATTTGCGACCCATCGGTTGCCAATACTGTGTGTACGTTGGGTGCAGCGGAAAGATCCACACGAGTATCCAACGGCTCCATTGGCTCTGCGGCGGCAAACCCTAGGCGATCGCGCCAGGTTTGTTGCAGCGTCACCAACTCTGCTTGACGATCGCTAGCTTGTTGCAATAACTGCTCTGCCAGAGCTAATCGGTTGCGAGTGGCGATCGCTTCTTGACTCAGGTGCTGGCTAATGCCTTGCATTTGGCGGGCGAGTTTGGTCAGGTCGAGCATGGGGAGAGCATATGAACGAATACCTATGAATTTAATACAAATGTTCTTACATTTCACACAAGCCATTGGTTAAGTAAGCCGTTTATCATAAGAAAAATGCGATTTTTGCTAAAGAAACATGAGCATTACCCTTCCTAATGAATTGTTACAAGCAGCTCAGATGACCGAATCTGAATTGATGAAGGAGATTGCGGTTATGCTGTTTCAGCAAGACCGCATTACTCTTGGCAAAGCAGCTCAGCTGAGTGGAATGCATCAAATTACATTTCAAAAACTGCTCGCTAGTCGCAAAATTTGCATTCATTATGATGTTGAGGATCTAGCGCAAGATATTAGCAGCTTGAAAGCCAGAGGTTGGCTGTGATTGTTGTTAGTGACACCTCGCCGTTGTGCAACTTAGCGATCGCCAATCATCTTTGGCTCTTGCAAGCCATTTACGGCAACGTCGTTATCCCTGAAGTTGTTGCTAGCGAACTGGCTAACGCACAGGATTTGCCCGATGTTCAAAGTATTCTCACACTTGACTGGATCCAAATTTCTTCTCTTACCAATGTAGATTTGGCAACACAGTTAGAGCGCGATCGCAATCTTGATCCTGGAGAAGCGGCGGCTATTGCTCTTGCAGTCGAACTTCAAGCCGACGATTTGCTAATCGATGAACGCCTAGGGCGACAAGAAGCATTATCGCTAGGACTATCGGTTATTGGAATTTTAGGTATTCTTCTTGTTGCTAAGCAACGTAGGTTGATTCAAGATATTCAACCCGTTTTAGATGTACTCATTAACCAAGCAAATTTTTATGTGAGCGATCGCCTCTATAACCAAATCTTAAAAGCTGCGGGTGAAGAAGACATGCCCTAAAACTTACAGTAACCCATGCGAGAATTGAGTCAATCAAAAGTGAACTTCGATCGCCCCCAACCCCTATGACTTCTAATTCTCAACTCAAACTGACGATCGCCTTTGTTGACTCAGACCTCGAACCTGAAGAGCGAGATGAGCAGGCACAACGCCTCATGACAGAATTGCGCGACCTAGATGAAGTGGATGCCGTCGATCGCGTGCTTGACCCCAACCCACCGGAAGGCAACAAAGCAATCGGTGGGTTTTTAGTGGGATTGCTGCAAGCAGAGGCAACGGTTGCCAATGGTGCAAAGCTACTCGGATTTTTGGGCGATCGCTTGGGGGGTAAACCGATTGAGTTAGAAGTCGAAGCCAACGGCAAAAAGCTCAAAGTCTCTGCCCATAGCCGCGAAGAACTCGAAGCTGCCATCAAAGCCGCCCAAGATTTCGTTAACTCATAGGTTGGGTGAAGCATAGCGCAACCCAACACCCAAACGCCTTCTCATCACCCTGGCACTCATGGCAAAGATCGCATTACTCATAGGCGTTAGTAATTATCACTCAGGTTTAAACCCATTACCTGCGGCAGTCAGGGATGTGGAAGCCATGCGGCGTGTCTTGCAAGACTCAGAACTGGGTGAATTTGATAGGGTGAAACCCTTGCTCAACCCTGAGCCACAAGCCATGCAATATGAGATTGAGACTCTATTCTCAAATTGCACTAAAGATGATCTGGTGCTGCTTTATTTTTCTGGACACGGCATCAAAGACGACAACGGCAATCTCTACTTTGCGACCCCCATCACTCAAAACAATGCCAGAGGTGATTTGATTCGTTCCTCGGCGGTGGCTGCTCGCTTTGTCCATGACGTTTTACATAATAGTCGCGCCCGACGCCAGACCATCATTCTCGATTGCTGCTTTAGTGGGGCATTTGATCCGCAACTGCGATTAAAAGATGATGGCTCAGTGGATGTATCAGGTCAGTTAGGAGCCGAAGGACGGGTGGTATTGACCTCCTCTAGCTCAACTCAATATTCCCTGGAACTAGCTGACTCTGAACTGTCGCTCTACACCCGCTATCTGGTGGAAGGGATCGAAACTGGAGCAGGTGATGTCAACGAAGACGGACAGATTTCGGTGCAAGAACTGCACCACTATGCCTTTGATCGGGTGCGGGCAACTGCCCCTAACATGACTCCCAAGTTAATCTGCCTCAAAGATTTGGGCTTTGAGATCATTTTGTCAAAGGCAAGGGTGGCTGATCCCCGGTTGCGCTATCGCAAGATGGTGACAAGGTATGCCACCGGAGACACAATCCGTCCGGCAGGTCGAGCCGTGCTGAACACTTTGCGACAGCAGTTGGGCTTGACCCAGCCTGAAACCGACGATATTGAAGCCGAAGTCTTTCGCCCCTATCGAGAACGCATTGCTAACTTGCAAAAGTATCAAGAAACCTTGTTAGCCGAAGCCAAACATGAATATCCCCTCGGAGAAGATGCGCGAGATGCGCTGAAAACCCTTCAACAGTTGTTGGGCTTGCGTGATGCCGATATTGCCGCCATTGAGCAAGACATTGCAGCCCAATTTGCTCAATCAACAACGCCGATCGCAGCAGTAACCACATCATCAGTTATCCCTCAGCCCCCCAAACCTGAACCTGCTACTCAAACCCCAACCAAATCTCTAACTGCCGAGGAATTCTTGGATCGGGGTAATGAAAAATACAATGCAGGAGACAAACAAGGGGCAATCGCTGACTACACCGAAGCGATTCGCTTAAAACCCGACTATGCCTTTGCCTACAACAATCGCGGGGTTGCCAAAAAAGATTTGGGTGACAAGCAAGGGGCGATCGAAGACTGCACTGAAGCGATTCGCTTAAAACCCGACTATGCCGAGGCTTACAACAATCGTGGGGCTGCCAAAAAAGATTTGGGTGACAAGCAAGGGGCGATCGCCGACTACAGCGAAGCGATCCGCTTAAAACCTGACGATGCTGATACCTACAACAATCGCGGGGTTGCCAAAAAAGATTTGGGTGACAAGCAAGGGGCGATCGCCGACTACACCGAAGCGATTCGCTTAAAATGCGACTATGCCTTTTCCTACAACAATCGCGGGGCTGCCAAGAAAGATTTGGGTGACAAGCAGGGGGCGATCGCTGACTACAATGAAGCGATTCGCTTAAAACTGGACTATGCCGATGCCTACTACAATCGCGGGATTGCCAAAGCTGACTTGGGTGACAAGCAAGGGGCGATCGCTGACTACACCAAAACTATTAGCTTAAAACCGGACTATGCCTATGCCTACCTCAATCGCGGGCTTGCCAAATCTGACTTGGGTGACAAGCAAGGGGCACTTGCTGATTATCGAGAAGCCGCAAAGCTGTATCAACAGCAGGGCAATACAGAGTTACATCGCTATGTACTCAATCAGATTGAGGAACTTGAGAAGCAGGACAAAGGCTTTTGGGGCAGGCTGTTTTCGTGAGATGGGTCAGATCTGCGACTTCTTCCCTCGCTCCTCAGGCTCCGCCTGGGAACGCTAAGTAGCGGCTCTGCCGATATGAATTAGGGGAGGCAGAGCCTCCAAAGAGGTATTTCCAGGCAGGAGCCTGGAAACAAGCAGGTTTTTTTCTCGTTCCTCAGGCTCTCCCTGGGAACGCTAATTGAGAGGTTCTGCCTCATTTCCCTTAATTCGAGAACTCATATGGGTCGTAGTCGGTATCACTTTCTAGAGAATCATCCTCATTTTCTGACCTGCACCGTTGTTAACTGGCTTCCTTTGTTTAGCAATCCAAAAATAGTTCAAATTCTGTTTGATTCCCTTAACTTTCTCTGCGATCGCCAACGTATCGTCATACATGGCTATGTCGTCATGGAAAACCATCTTCATCTGATTGCGTCATCTAACCATTTGTCAAAAGAGATCAAAGCGTTCAAATCGTTTACAGCCCGTTTAATTATCGATTGGCTTCAAGCAAACAACAGACAGTATTGGTTAACTCAACTCGCTTTTTACAAGCAATTTCACAAATTTGATCAAGATTATCAGGTTTGGCAGGAGGGTTCACACCCGCAAGCTCTGTTAACAGCAGAGATGTTCCAGCAGAAGTTAGAGTACGTGCATCATAATCCTATTCGCAGAGGATATGTGGATAATCCGGGGCATTGGTGCTATTCCAGCTATCGGGATTATCAAGAGCAGCAGGGACTTTTGCCGATTGTGTTTCTAGAGGTTTAACGGAGGCTCTGTCTCCGAGAGGGTATTTCCAGGCAGATCCTGGAAACGAGGGCTCTCATCCTTGTGTGGTGTGGGTTAGGATGAGCGTAGCCAATACGATCGCCTCTATTGCAAGAAGTGAGCCTGTCATGATTGCTCAAACCGAAAGAAAAAATTACACCGTTGAAGAGTATCTAGAACTCGAACTCAGTTCTGAGCAACGGCATGAGTACATCAATGGAGAAATTCTGACAATGACGGGCGGCACCCCTGAACATAATGAGATTGCCAGTATTCTCAACGCAGCTCTGAGAGCCAGCCTTAAAGGTAAACCCTACAGCATTTTTATTGCCGATCAGCGACTCTGGATTCCGGCTCGTAACCTTTACACTTATCCTGATGTCATGGTTGCGCAGCGTCCATTGCAACTCCAAGCCGGACGAACCGATACGATCACGAACCCCGTGATGATAGCTGAAGTGCTTTCAAAAGCCACAAAAAACTATGATCGGGATGAAAAGTTTGCTGCCTATCGCACGGTTTCGACGTTTCAGGAATATCTATTAATTGATCAATATACGCTGCATGTTGAGCAGTACTTTAAAACTGACTCCAATCAATGGCTTTTTTCTGAATACGATGGAGTCGATGCCCACATTTCGTTAGCATCCATTCCATGTGCAATAACCCTGGCAGATTTATATGATGGGGTGCAATTTGCAACGGAATAACTTCTAGATACCTATTTCACCGACCATTGTTTGAGGAAGTTGTGACAGCCCCGCGACGAGTCAAACAAGTGCAACCCAAACTGGTCAGACAGTTCCTCACAGACCTTGACCCCTCGCACACTGTTGCCGCGCGAGTCCAGCGGTGGAGAGAAGACGGCAATACCGATCTGGTCGGGCACGATCGCAATAATGCCGCCACACACCCCACTTTTGGCCGGGAGTCCGACAGTATATGCCCATTCCCCCGCAAAGTTATACATGCCGCAGGTATACATGACGCTGAGGATATCGCGCACATACTTCGCTTCCACCGCGCGATCGCCCGTTATTGGATTCACCCCTTGATTGGCAAGCGTCGCTGCCATGACGGCCAGATCACGACAGTTCACCATTAATGAACATTGCTGAAAGTACAAATCCAATGCGTCATCGACCGGGTCTTCGATCATGCCAAAGTGGTGCATCAGATAGCCCATCGCTCGATTGCGATCGCCCGTCGATCGTTCAGAGACATAGGTGGCGACATCAATAAAAATGTCGTGCCCAATGTAGCGACGAAACATATCCAACATGCGGTTTAGTTTTTCAGTAGCATCGGCTCCCTTAATCAGACTAGTGATGGCGATCGCCCCCGCATTCACCATTGGGTTATAGGGACGTTTGGATTGCTCATCCAGCACAATCGCGTTGAAGAAATCTCCTGTTGGCTCGACCCCCACTTTGGTCAGCAACCGTTCGCGTCCGTAGTCCTCCAGGGCCAACCCATGCACAAAGACCTTTGAGATCGACTGAATGGTGAATAACTGCTCTGAGTCACCCACTTCATACACTTGCCCATCGACTGTGGCGATACAGATGCTGAAACAGTCGGAACTCATCTTCGCCAATTCGGGAATGTAGTCAGCGACTTTGCCCTCTCGTAGTGGCAAGTAGCGTTGATATAGTTCGTCTAAAGTGGCCTGGAGCGGAGTTGACCTGGACAGGGTTGACTCAGTTGATGTTGGCTCAGTTGATGTTGGCTCAGTCGGTTGCACAGATTGGGTCATGAGGTTGTTTTAAGAGCGAGATTCGAGTAACCGATGAATACTTTGTAACTCCGCTAAAATGGCATGTAAAACCTCTAATGTGGCTGTTTGAGCCGACTCCTGCACCTCAATCGTCACTTGCTTAATGCCCAAAATATCCTTGGCAAACCGAGCCACTTCATTGGGGTGAAACAGCAGGGGGTCATCTTTGTTGATGCGAAGCTCAGGATTCAAGCGTTTGGGGTCATAGTCAGGGTTTAATAAACCAGGGTCAGTGTTGGCATAGCGATAGACTGAAGCACGAGAGCGGTTTAGCGATTTTTGGACTGCCTCAACCGTCATCAACCCTTGGGCATTGGCTAACGTTTCGAGATCCATGCGGGATTCCTGTATTGCAATTGGACTCAATCGTATCAAAGCTACTCAGCACTATCAACCAAACCTTTTCATTCTTCACGCTTCATTCTTGCGCTTCACTCTTCACCAAGTGGCTCAGTTGATAAAGGACTTGATCAGGACGAATCGGCTTTGTCAGATAGCCGTTGGCACCCGCCTCAAGGCAACGCTCTGGGTCATTTAAAGCATTGGGATTGACCAAGGCAATGACCTTGATTTTTTTGGTAGCTGGATTTTGTCGTAATTGACGAATGATAGTGTAGCCGTCAATATCCGGTAGGCGAGTGCTCAGAATGACCGCAATCGGTTTTAAAACCTCAATTTGCGTCATAGCCATCGAGCCTTCTAGCAACCAAACCAATTGATATCCTGCTGCATTGAGAATATCGCAAATAATGTGGGCACTTTCCTCATGATTTTCGACTAACATGACCCGTCCCTGATTTTGGCTCAAAGGCATTTCAGGGGAGCTGTTATCAGAAGACAGGGTGCTGGGATAGGCAGGTAAGTGAACTGTAAACACGGAACCGACACCCACGGTTGATTCGACC
>JANRJA010000018.1:0-81495 GCA_033764315.1 Oculatellaceae cyanobacterium bins.114 | reverse complement strand
TAACGTCAGTTCGGTTTAAGAGCCTAGCGAATAAATTCGCAGCTATCAGAGCGAAGTTCGCCTTCGCGAACTACGGAGAATCAAGAGTTGAGTGAACCGACGCAGGTCGGTTTTGCTCGTGTAGTTGCGGTTTCAACCGCCAAAATCCTTATCCCGAATTCACGTTTTGTGAGCAAGGCAATCCAACCGGGAAGCCTGTTCTGTTACCTGGGGTGTCATCGATCAACATGCAATCACAGTCCGCCAATCACGGTTTGGGTCAGGTTTGCTTGCCAGTCCTCTCGCGTAATGACGTATTGCACAATGTCTTCAAACCTGCCCCACTTAAGGGTGTATTGAGGACGATAAGCCTCATAGCGCATACCAATTTTTTGCATGACTCGCCCTGATGCCGGATTGCAGGCAAAGTGGGTGGAATGGATGCATTCTAGCCCTAGTTGCTCAAAACCATAGTTCAGAATGGCTTTAGCCGCTTCTGTGCAAATTCCTCTGCCCCAATCAGGTTTGCCAATCCAATAGCCTAACTCGGCATGGCGTTTCACCGGATCGATCCCTAACCCGATCGCCCCACACAATTGCGCCCCACACAATTGCGGCTCTTCAGCCCAGACAATGGCGTAGTTGACACCAGTTCCTTTGGCTAGCAAGTCGGGATGTAGCTCAATCCAGTCTTCTGCAAACGACAGTGAATAGGGATGGGGAATCGAGAGGGTCATCGCTGCAATATCGCGATCGCCTGCTAAGTGCTGCACTGCTGGTGCATCCTCCATGACAAAGGGACGCAATAAGAGCCGTTCAGTTTTTAGAAGGGGTTGTTGAATCATGCGACTGTCTTGATTCCAGGTGTCCTGACCGTAGTATCTCAGTACCTTATCCTCAAGACATCTTCTAGACAAGTGATTTAACGGGATGTACTGAGAGGACGGCGACCTCCAAACACTGCAAAACGAAAATTTTTGTACCAGCAATCGACCTGCTCAAAGCCGATCGCCTCTAACCATCTCAATACAGCGTTGTAACTCGTGAGAAATGTAGCCCTCGGTTGCCGCAATGATCGGAGATGCTTGAGCAAAAACCTGTTCAAACTCACTCTCCATTTCGGGGCGAACGTCTAACAAAGCAACTTCTAAAATCATGCTTTTAAGTTTCTAGAATTAATGCACCAATCCTAAAAGAAATTTGTCAGCCATAGGTAGAATAACAATATTCCTAGCCCTTCTATTCTCTATGGAACCCCTCACCTCTGCAGCAATTGCCATTGCTACGCTGATCTTCACTAAAGCCTCTGAGAAAACAGGTGAACATTTGGGTGAAGCCATCAGCACTCAAGTTAGTAAGTTGATACAGCTTATTAGAAAAAAGCCTTTAGTTAAAATGGGAGCAATCGAACAACCTGAACAGACCATTGATTATGGTCAAGCTGTTTTGGAACTAGAGGAAGCTGGAAAGGCCGATCCTGAGATCTTTCAAGCCATTCAAGCAGTAGCAACGGCAGTTCAAGCAAATTCTAAATTAGCTCAACAAATCACTGATTTTGCTAAAGGACTAGAACAATCTCATCCCGCTACTGTTCAAAACTATGGCAAATTAGCTGAAGAAATTAAAAACGTTTTTCAAGGCAACACATTCACTTCCCCAGTCACATTTAACTGACTAGAATCGCCCGAACGGGAACGGGTAAAGTTTACTCCCTTAACTGAAGATGAACGCCTGCATCGCCTCGCCCTTTTAAGTAAAGTAAGAAATTTTTGGCTGAGAAAGATAGAGCAATCGCTCTATAACCAAGCACGAATTGAACTGGGTTTAATAGAACGCTTAGATTTACTAGATCTTGATTGGGCAACTCTTGAACAACCACGACGACCTTTACCTCAAGGAACAAAAGCCATTTCCAAATTTGATGAGTTAGGAATTGGAGCTAAAACACTCTTAATTTTGGGTGCTCCTGGTGCTGGTAAAACCACAACACTTTTGGAATTAACTCAGTCACTGATTGAACGGGCTGAACAAGATATCACTCAACCTATCCCTGTCGTCCTTAAACTCTCCTCTTGGGCAGTCAAAAAACCTAAATTAAAAGATTGGTTGATTCAAGAACTAAACCTACACTATCAAGCTAGAAAGTACGTCAAAGTCTGGATTGAAAACCAAAAGTTGCTTTTATTGTTAGACGGGCTAGATGAAGTTAATGAGAAAGACCGTGACGACTGTGTAATTGCTATTAACCAATTTTGTCAAGCCTATGGACAAACCGAACTAGTAGTTTGTAGTCGCATCAAAGATTATAAAAAGCTCTCCACTCGCTTAAAGTTTAATGGAGCAATTTTTATTCGCGCTCTCACTCGTACTCAGGTTGGAGAGTATTTAAATCAAGCTGGTGAAAATTTAGCAGGAGTAAAACTAGCATTACAAACTGACCCAGTAATAGCAGAACTGGCTAAAACACCTCTATTTTTATGGGTTATGTCACTTGCCTATCAAGGCTTGTCAATCGAAGAACTCCCTCGACTAACTCTCAAAGAACAACGCAGACATTTATTTAATAAATACATTTCTCGAATGTTTGAGCAAAGGGGTGGAGGAAAGTACTCACTGAAACAGACAATTCATTGGCTATCTTTTTTAGGAAAACAAATGATTCAAGAGTCACAAACCATTTTCCTTATTGAGTGGATACAGCCTGATTCGTTGTCAATGTATGCGAAGAAATGGAGATATGACTTAGGTTTTACATTAGCGTTTGGGCTAATTGGAGGATTGATTTTAGGATTGTTTTTGGGCTTTCTATCAGAACTATTGACTCAGATTAAAGAAATAACTGGCGGGTTCTTAAATGGTTTTCTATTGGGTGTAATAATTGGATATAGTATTAGTTTTATGGGCTGGGTCATTATGCTGCCAAGTGTAGATAAAATTCTTACTAAGCTAATTGGAAACAAATCTTCTGGCACTCAATCTTTCCCCGCCGTAAGAATAAATACTTTACGCAAAAAACCAGACAATAAACCTTATGAGATTGAGATAGTTGAAAGACTTAATTTTATTTTTTTCGATTGGCTTCAAGGTAATGGAATCAGAACAGAATCAGAAAAAGAAACGATAGGCATGGTCAAAAGTCAATTGGTAATAGGTTTAACTCTTGTAGCTCTTGGTCTAATTACCAAGTTAGGAGGAGCAAACATTGTCCCTCTAAATAGTGATGAGCTTATTACACTTGGTTTATCTGTTTTGATTTTTGCTTTGTTATTTGCAGGAATTTCAGGGGGAATAGTAGAAGCCTCAGAACTACATGCTAAAAACTGTCCAAATCAAGGGATTTTGAAGTCAGCTATTAATTCATTTATTGCTGGAATGATGTGCTGCCTTGTATTTTCAGGATTGTTTTTCTTATTAATAAGTTTACTAAAATATGGATTATCTGGAAGATTAATTGGCGTTTTGATCGGTTTATTCCTAGGTTTTCTGAGTTGGTTTTTTTATGGTGGAGACGCATGTTTAAAGCATCTTATTTTGCGTTTAATTTTGTATTTTGAACAACTTATTCCTTGGAACTATGCTCGATTTCTAGATTTTTGTTGTGATAGGTTATTTTTGCAAAGAGTTGGTGGAGGTTACATTTTTGTTCATCGATTATTAATGGAACATTTTGCACAAATTCAAATAGAGCGATAAAGAGGTACTGATATGGTTTATCAAGTTGGAATTGTAATTGAGAAAGATGAGTATGGCTATTATGCCTACTCACCCAAATTGAAAGGCTGCCAAACACAAGGAGATTCTTTAGAAGAGGTCAAGGAAAATATTCAAGAAGCGGTTGAGCTATATTTAGAAACACTTTCGGATGAAGAGAAGCAAGAAACTTTAGCGAGAGAGATTGTAACGATGACTCTAGAGGTTCAAGTTGCCTAAGCTCCCTCGCCTTACTGCTCAAGATGCAGAGAAATTGTTGTTAGCTGATGGTTTCATCTTGTTGAGAAGCAAGGGAAGCCATAGAATCTATTTCAAAGAGAACATTAGAGTTGTGGTTCCTTTTCATGCTGGAAAGACACTGCATCCAAAAATAGTCAAACAGGTTATGGAAGCTATTGCCGAGGATGAAGAGGATATGTAGTACAGAGATATTTCTCAAGATAGTGTCTAGATCTTGAACATAAGAATATGCTTGAGCAGGCGAATTTAGAGTGTTCAACATGAGTGAACCCATTAAAAAAGTATTTAATCAGGAATCAAATAAAGAGGAAGCCAAAACAAGCGATCGCCCTATAGAGGAAACCGCATCACACCGCATTGTCGATCCTCTTGATTTAGTTTCTACGACCAGCTTCAATCGCGACCCACACGAAATAATTAAAAATCCAGCAGTCACCCCTAAAATGCTGGATGGGCACAACGACTTAAGAGATGCTTTAAAAGCGGAAGACTAGGCATTTAGCTATCTGCTATAACAACAGGATCAACCGCGATTAGCTCTGCAACAGCTGAAGGCTCCGCCGGGTCAACATCCACTGGAACGATAGGAACCGTTGCGATGGGTTGAGGAACTTTTGGTAATTCCTTCTTCGTAAAGGTCAATTCGTGATCGACCACATCAATCAAAACGGTGTCACCCTCGACAAAGGTATTCTCCAGGATCTTGGTTGCCAAGGGGTTCTCAATTTCTTTTTGAATCGCTCGTTTCAGTGGACGTGCTCCATAGGCCGGATCGTTGCCGACTTCAGCGATGTGGTTTTGGGCTTCGAGGGTCAGTTCCAGCGAAATTTTTTGATCAGCCAACAGGCGAGACACCCGCTGAAGTTGGATACCGACAATTTTTTGTAGTTCCTTGAGACTCAACGCATGGAAGAGAATAATATCATCGACGCGATTGAGAAACTCTGGGCGGAAGTGCGATCGCAATCCATCCATCACCCGTTTTTGCATCTCATCATAACGAGAGTCATCACCGGACACATCCAGAATATATTCGCTACCGATGTTGCTGGTCATGACCACGATCGTGTTGCGAAAATCCACGGTTCGCCCCTGAGAGTCGGTAATGCGCCCATCATCCAACACTTGCAGCAAAATATTGAACACATCGGGATGCGCTTTCTCAACTTCATCTAACAGCAAGACAGAATAGGGATGACGACGGATGGCTTCCGTCAATTGTCCACCTTCTTCATAGCCGATATAACCCGGAGGCGCACCCACCAAACGAGCTACGGAGTTTTTCTCCATATACTCCGACATGTCGAGCCGCACGAGGGCATCATCAGTGTCAAATAAAGATTCTGCTAGGGCACGCGCCAGTTCCGTTTTACCCACCCCAGTCGGGCCAAGGAACATAAACGAACCAATCGGACGACCGGGATCTTTCATGCCTGCCCGTGCCCGTCGAATGGCGGCTGAAACGGCGGCTACAGGTTCATCTTGCCCGATCACGCGCTGATGCAAAAAGCTCTCCAAATTGAGTAGCTTTTGCCGTTCTGACTCCATCAGGCGATTGACGGGAATGCCCGTCCACTTTGCCACAATCTCGGCGATATCAGCCTCCGTTACCTGCTCTCGCAGGAGAGAGGTGCCCCGCGCCTGACTCTCAATTAGACTGGCTTCTTTGGCTTCTAGCTCACGATGAACCGCTTCTAACCGACCATATTTGAGTTGGGCAGCCGTGTTGAGATCATAGTCTCGCTCGGCTTTCTCGATTTGTCGCCGCAACTGCTCTTCTTCTTCTTTGAGGGTGTTGATGTCGGTTAGGAGTTGTTTTTCTGACTCCCACTGAGAACTCAGTTTGTTTTGCTGTTCTTTTAAATCTAGAATCTCTTGCTCAATGCGTTCTAGGCGATCGCGCGAAGTGCGATAGGAGCCAATAATCACAGCGGACTGTCCTTCACCTTCAAGAGACAGCTTCTCCATCTCCAGTTGGATCAAGCGACGATCGATCGTCTCCAGTTCAACTGGCTTTGAGGTAATTTCCATCTTCAGCTTGGCCGCTGATTCGTCCACCAAATCAATCGCTTTGTCAGGTAAGAAGCGATCGCTGATGTATCGATCTGACAGGGTTGCGGCTGCGACTAAAGCCGAGTCAGCAATTTTCACCCCGTGGTGCACCTCATATTTTTCCTTTAACCCGCGCAAAATAGAGATCGTGTCTTCTACACTGGGCTGACCGACATAGACTTGTTGAAATCGCCGTTCTAGAGCCGCGTCTTTTTCAATGTGTTTGCGATATTCATCAATCGTTGTAGCACCGATACAACGAAGCTCACCGCGTGCCAGCATGGGTTTGAGCAAGTTACTGGCATCCATTGTGCCCTGAGAAGAACCTGCTCCCACCACGGAATGCAGTTCATCAATAAACAGCACAATCTGCCCTTCAGAACTGGTGACTTCTTTAAGCACCGCCCGCAACCGTTCCTCAAACTCCCCTCGATATTTGGCTCCTGCGATTAGAGAACCCATATCGAGAGTAATCAACAAGCGGTTTTTGAGCGATTCGGGCACATCACCATTGACAATGCGCTGAGCCAGACCCTCGGCGATCGCCGTCTTTCCCACACCCGGTTCCCCAATCAGCACCGGATTATTTTTGCTGCGACGAGATAAAACCTGCACCACCCGCCGAATTTCTTCATCGCGCCCAATCACCGGGTCAAGCTTGCCCGTCTTGGCTTGCTCAGTCAGATCGCGTCCATATTTTTCTAGCGCGTTATACCCTGTTTCAGGGGTTTGATTGGTCACTCGCTGACTACCTCGCGCCGCTTTAATGGTGGTTTCAAGCTGTTTGGCTTCAATATTGGCACCGCGAAATAAGCGTCTGCCAATGCGATCGTCTTCTGCTAGGGCCAGCAATATGTGCTCAACGGAAATAAACTCGTCTTGCAAGGCTTTGCGGGCATTTTCTGCCCCATCTAGCATCAAGTCTAGACCTCGTCCCAAGTAGAGTTGACCATTATCTGAAATTTTGGGCTGACGTTGGGCAAAGGATTCTAATTGCTGCTTCAGTCGGATCGGGTCAAAGCCAACCTTGGTCAAAATCGTATTGATTAGCCCTTCTTGCTCAAGCAGGGCGATCGCCACATGTTCTACCTCTAGCTGTTGCTGCCGAAAACGGCGAATCACATCCTGCGATTTAACGATCGCTTCCCAGGCTTTCTCTGTAAATTTGCTAGGGTCAGTGGGCTGCATGTTTGAAACAAAAATCCCGAAAATCAATAGTTCCAGCGTTTTTAGTATAACAAGTTGGGGAATTTCGCGTGAGCAATTTATTAAGAGGCAGGAGAAAGGCAGGAGGGAGGGAGAGTGAAAGGAATCGACTCAGTCCTGAGAACTCAGCCCTCAGCCCTGTCTTTCGTCAATCTGAGATAAAGTTTGAGAAACCCCAGGCTCGGTATATACGGTAGCTTGATGGTTGAGTCAGGATTTCGCCGTGGCCCGTCAAAAAAGCCAATTCATTAAGCCTGTGTTGTTAATCAAACCCTTGATCTGATTAGGCTCTGACAGTTAGGTGGGACAGGTTCAGGAGTTCCCCAAGGGTGGGAGGGATCTACAAAATTCACTCAATCTTGACCTGACTTACGAACAGCTTTATCAAAGCGTGGGGAATACTATTAAACAGCACATGGATTGGGTCAATCGGTTCACCTATTCTGATTTCTCGTTGTTTGAGGTTCGATTTCAGTTTCCATCAGGGCATTTTAATGTGAAGAGCTAGACGGATTGTTTGTGAAGTTATTCATGGTTACAAGGCAAGTCTGTTAGTCAGACCGAGGAGTTTGCTATCTGTAAAAGCAGTGAGCAAAAACAGTGACCAAGCTGTTCCTCGCCTAACGATTGGATGCGCCCCTGTGAGGCGATCTCTGCGGAACACATTAATTTATGCTGGGAAAAATAATCGGCGGACGTTACCAGATTATTCGATATCTAGGGGGAGGCGGATTTGGGCAAACCTATCTGGCTGAGGATTGGCATTTGCCTGGAAAGCCTCAGTGTGTTGTCAAACAGCTCAAGCCAAAAGTAACTGAAGCAGGTTCATTGCAAGCCGCCCGACGTTTGTTTGATCGCGAAGCCGAAGTGCTTTACACCCTAGGCAGTCACGATCAAATTCCTCGTTTGTTTGCTCACTTTGAGGAAAATCAAGAGTTTTATCTGGTTCAAGAATTTGTTGAAGGCGATGTATTAAGCCGTTTGTTTAAACGAGGAAAACGGTTTAATGAAGAGCAAGTCTTGCTAATCTTGCATGATATTTTGACCACGCTGGAGTTTGTGCACCAGCAGCAGGTGATTCACCGGGACATCAAACCCTCTAATTTGATTCGGCGGAAAAGCGATCAAAAGATTGTCTTGATTGACTTTGGAGCTGTTAAGCAGATTGGGGTGGCGACTGATGACCAAACTCAAACCAGCATCACGATCGCGATCGGCTCATCGGGATATATGCCCAACGAGCAGATGGCAGGCAAACCCCGATTTAGCAGCGATATCTATGCGGTTGGCATGGTGGGCATTCGGGCCTTGACGGGGTTATATCCAGCGCAATTGCCAGAAGACCCCCGGACTGGTGAGATTCACTGGCGCGAACATACAGAGGTCAGCCCAGAGTTTGCTGATCTGTTGGATGGCATGGTGCGTTATGACTTCCGTCAACGCTATCAATCGGCTTTAGAGGCATTAAAAGCGATCGCTACAGTGTTAGGGCCCAATCACAGCACCGTGATCATGCCAACGGTTCGGGCTGTCAGCTTAGATGGGCACCTGGCATGGTTTGAGCGAGGCGATGAGTTGTTTCAACTGCAACGTTATCGAGAAGCCGTGGCGTGTTACGACAAAGTGATCCAGGCGATGCCAGACGACTATTTGATCTGGTTTAAACGGGGGATCGCGTTAGAAAACTTACAGGAATATGATGAGGCGATCGCGTCCTATGATCGCGTCATTCAGATTCAGTCAGATGATTATCTGGCCTGGTTTAAGCGGGGCAAGGCACTGGAAAACGTACATCGGTATGAGGAAGCGATCGCCTGTTATGACCGAGTGATTGAGATTCAACCCGATAACTATTGGGCATGGCACGATCGCGGTCGCGTGTTAGAAGCCTCAGAGCGGTTAGAGGAAGCGGTCGCGGCCTATAATCGAGCGGTGCAACTGAAGTCTGGATTTCAGTTGGCGATTCAAAGTCGCAAGCGGGTTTTGAGTCAACTTCAACAGGTCGATCAGCTCTATAGCTTGCAACACTATGACGAAGCGGTCATGTCGTGCGATCGCGCTATTCAAGAAAATCCAGAAGATGCACTGGCGTGGTTGATGCGAGGGATGGCGTTGGAGAACCTGCAACACTATGAGGAAGCGGCGGCTTCTTATGATCAGGTCGTGCAGCTCCAGCCCGACGATCACCTGGCCTGGTTTAAGCGAGGTAGTGTGTTGGAGCAGTTGCACCAATATAAAGACGCCCTGAGTTCTTATACTAAAGTCGTGCAGATTCAGCCTGAGAATTATTGGGCATGGCACGATCGGGGTCGCGTGTTGGAGATTTTGGAACGCTATGAGGCAGCCCTCGCCGCCTATGATAAGGCGGTGCAACTCAAACACGACTTTGAAACGGCGTTAGAGGGTCGCCAGCGAGTGCTGAATTACCTAAAACAGGGCAATATGATCGTCAATCCGTCAATGCAGACCACAGTTGGGTAAGAATGATGGGATCAGGAGAGGGTGGGTAGATGGGTGGATGGCATATGTGAGTTGAAGCCCGTCTAATGGTCGCGGTCAGAGGTTGCCAGTAACCTTTTGTTCTCAACAAACTAACTTAATACGGTCGGTGTGCAAGCGGATTGTTATGCATTTGCTGCAATAACCTCCACCAATTTGGATACTGACCAATCCTTTTTATCTGACACCTGCCCATCTCCCAACTCAACAAGCCGCAGTTTCCCTTCTGAGTTTTCTACCACATCGACAGAGTAAAACGGTGCATTAATGATGCTGGCTATTGCTTGTACCATCTCAGGAACTGCGCCATCAGATGAGTAAGGTGTACCATTAACTATAAAGTATCGACGTTCTGTACTGGAGCGATAGTTTTCACAACGTCGTATTGCAATGCCACCCTCAATTTCACCTCGATAAGTAGCAATCTGCTCAATAATACTGCGGACTTCGAATGGTGAATTTGCAACTGAACCTAGTTTAGCTGTGTTGGACTTCACAAAGTCCTTTACAAAATAGCGATCCCATCCAAGTTCTTCTACTTTTGCTTCTAACTCTTCGTCAACTGCAAAAAAATATGTCTCTGCTGTGAAATTTGAGCATTGTTGATACCAACCTGGTAGATGATGACATCGAAGGTAGTCATCATGGGAAGTTATTGGTACACCACCTTTGTGTTCGATTTGCGTGATTAAGGTTTTATATTTTTGCGAGTTGAGCATCCAGCCACGATAAAGTACTCGCTCACCAGTCTGGATTTTTGGATGTGGATTGAATTCATTAAATTCCAATGCATCAAAATCAAAAAGTGAACATTGATTACACCCAGCACTGCACACGAAAGTGAACTCTTCGTGATACGGCTCATCTGCTTGTGTTTTATTTAATGGATTTTCAGGATATAAAACACGCATGAATCAAAGATCTAATTTTTAGACTATGGATTTAGATGCATAACGGTCGCGATCGCCGGACTTAGATAACTCAGGATACTAGCTACTATAATCCAAAGTTTTGGTGCATCGCGGTTGTTATGCATCTTCATCACCAACCGGAACAGGAATATCGAAGTGAAGCACATCTTCGCGTGTCCCAAGCTTCGTATAGAGTGCAATCGCAGGGTCATCCCCAATGTCCGCCTGCACGAAAATAACATAAGCTGCTCGCGCTACAGCGATCTTCTTTAATTCTCGGATTAAGGCGGTGGCAATTCCTTCACGTCGATGCGCTGCTGCAACAGCCAAATCGTAAATATAAATTTCACTACGCTCCTGCTCAAACTTCTGGAGTTCGTAAGCGGCGATACCTCCAATTACTGATCCATTTTTTAACGCTGCAAGCGCAATGAAATAATCGCTGTTTAGCAACTGTTTGAGATAGGCATTGCTTGGGCGAGACGAGCTATAGGTATCAACTTCGTTGAAAGCCTCACCGAAGGTAGCCAATAAACCCTCCATAAGTGTTAGGTCGTTGGCGGAAAGCTGACGAATGCTAATTGGCTCGGAGGATGACATCTTCTACCTATTAATTGAAGTGGCGCAGAAAGGTGCTGGGTTAGATGCATAACAGTCGTGTTCAGCGGACGTAGGCAACCTTTGCAGCCCAACGAAGAAAATTGGTTGTTCCGCCGCAACACGGTTGTTAGACCGTTTAGAACGTCGATTGGCTAGTCTACATTGGATCGTGCTATCGCGGTCATCGTGATCCATTAGAGCCTCAATCCTCATGCCAAAAGTCTAGCTTAATGGCGTTGTTCAATTTGCTGCTGAAAGTAAGTCTTCAACTCGGCTGCCAAAGCGGGTACTTGAATGGCACGACGGACCAAATCATCATTCGCTTCACGCACGTAGATTCGCACAATGTCAGCAACTGTAATATTGTGTTCGTCGCGCTCTATGAGTTCGATCGCATCACCTGCTCCAATTTCACCTTCTTGCGACACTGAGAAATAAATGCCGCTCAAACGACTGTTCAGGAACCGTTTGACCATATCGTCGCGGCCAAACTTGAGATTGAGTTTGAAGCAAGGAAACCGGGGCTGCGTTACCATCACTTCGGCATTGCCGATGCGAAAGCGATCGCCAATGTTCACAGTTGTTTCCAATAAGCCTTCTACGGTCAGATTTTCACCAAATGCACCCCAGGGGAGTGCTTCATCCGGTAGTTCCTGCCGCCAGTAAGTGTAATGCTCCATCGGATAAGCGTAAATGGCTTTCTCGACACCCCCGTGAACGGTTAGATCCGCTTGTTGATCGCCCTCTAGATTTAGCGATCGCATCATCACTCGCCCCTGTACAGGCTGCTTAAAAATACCAGTTGTGACAGGTTTGCCCTTCCAGTTGACTTCGCGTGGCAAGCCAACACAAACGGAGATGAGTTTCATCCGACCACTCCTTCGACAATGATTCCCTGAAACTCTACGGCACCTTCACGCAGTTTTCTGATCTCGGCGTACTCTTTTGAGTGCCAGTAGTCGAGAAAGGCTTGACGGGAAGACCACTCAAACACAGCCGATTGCGAGCCTGTCGTGTTGCCTTCGATCGTTTCGGGCGTTCCCTGAGCAATTAATCGCCCGCCGCGTTGTTTGATCAGCGGCAGGACTGCCTGAAAATACTGCATAAATCGATCAGCATCGGTAATGTTGAGCGAAACGACAAAATAAACTGACATGGTTGTGTCCTCTGAGGAGTTGAATCGATCGCCGAAACTGTAACCTTGGCAACCAGCGTTGTAGCCATTAGATCGATCCAGCCAGTTGCTAAGGGTTGATCGACTAACCCAAGTGAGCCGGAAGAAAGCGACGGATGTGGGCGGCGATCGCCTCACCTTCTTCATCCAGGACAAAATGCCCCGTATCGAGCAGATGCACCTCAATCGTTTTCAGATCTCGTTGGAATGCATTGGCTCCCTCTAGACCAAAGAACGGGTCGTTCTTACCCCAGACAATGAGCGTCGGCGGCTGGTGGGTGCGGAAGTACTCATGCCACTGGGGATACTGCTCCAGGTTCGCCCGGTAGTTGTAGAACAGTTCCAATTGAGCCGCCGCGTTCTCTGGGCGATCCAGGAAGGATTGGTCAAGATTCCAATTGTCGGGATTGATGTTTTGGCGATCGCGCACCCCGGCTGTGTAAAAGAAAATCGTCGTATCGCGCTTGAGAAAATCGCGTACAGGTGCTTCGGTCGCTTCGCTGCGATCGCTCCACAAATTACGGAAAGCTTGCCAAGCCGGAGTCAACCCTTCCTCATAGGCATTCCCATTCTGCACAATCAGCGATTGAATCCATTTGGGATGGCGGCTGGCAATCCGAAACCCAACGGGCGCGCCGTAATCTTGCACATACAGACTGAAGCGATTTAATTCCAGAGCTTGCAAGAAATGCTCGGTAATATCAGCGAGATGATCAAAGCTGTATTCAAATTGATCGATTGGTGGTGTATCGCTGTTGCCAAACCCAGGATAATCGGGTGCAATCAAGTGAAACTGATCGGATAGCTGGTTAATCAAATCTCGATACATGTGAGACGATGCTGGATAGCCATGCAGGAGAACAATGGTCGGATTGTCCTTTGAACCGGCCTCCCGATAGAAAATATTCAAGCCATCGATCGAAATAGTGTTGTAGGTCGTCATGATATTACTCCTTGTGTTTTGTACACGTGTGTTTTGCATAGAATTTGCCATTCAGTGGCGGGCAGTTCTGGTTCAAGAAGGCTGACCCGTGATACAGTCTGCTGCTCCTGCAATCACCGCCAAGCGCTCTTTAAATGGAGGTTTCATCAATTTGCTCCTTGTAGGTTATATCGCCCCGCCTTCTTTACCAAACGTTCGGTATATTCTTAAACTACCGAACGTTTGGTATGCTGTCAAGTAGGAACGCAAAACCTTTTTTGAGGGCACTCATGGCTAGAGCAGAAGTCATCCCCCAGTTGATGGCGGTATTTCAGGAATATGGCTACGAAGGGGCTAGCATCACCCGATTTTCTGAGGCAACTGGGCTGAAGCGAGCCAGTCTCTATCACTATTTCCCGAATGGCAAGGAAGAAATGGCTGATGCTGTTCTGGAGTACGTGACCCAGGCGTTAAAGGAAAATTTGTTAGCACCCTTACGCAGCGATCGCTCACCCCGCGATCGCCTCCAGGCGATGAACCAAAATGTCGATGCCTTTTACCAACAGGGTCAGCAGGATTGTTTATTAGCACTCCTCAGCGTCGGAGAGGCCCATGAATTATTTCAGGAGCGCGTGCAACAAGCACTCAACCTCTGGATTGATAGTGTGGCGGACGTGTTAGTAGAGGCTGGCATCACACCGATGACTGCCCGTCAAAGGGCTGAAGAGGCGATCGCGCTGATTCAAGGCGGACTGGTATTGACCCGTGGACTCAACAACACAGCCATCTTTGAGCGCATTCTGCATCAATTGCCAGAGGCTTTGCTGCACCCGGAGTAAAGGGTGAGCGGGCGATCGCTTTCTCCTTTAGCTTCTGTTGTGCCATCAAACGCATTGTGCTGAGTGCCGTTGCCTGCAAATCGATCCGCTTAGAGCTGTCGCCCCACACTGCCAATCCCATCGGTTCCCCCAAAATCCAAGCTACATCACTACCAGGGACTTAAGGGCTAACGACCAAGCTCACCGGACGGCAGTAGCTTTTGGAACTCGACAGATAAATTATGGCTCCGTTCCGGTGCAGCAACTTGTTATACATCAAGCTCAGGGTTTTCTTATAAATCTACAAAACTTTGAATTCCTTTAATAAATTGCATAAGTCTCTCACTACATAAAAGCAACAAGGGAAAAGCAAGATCCCTAGAAACACAAATGTAAAAGCTGCATCGGCACGGTTATTTAAGGTGATTATTAATAGGGTTTCACTGTTATTTAGAAACTGCCCAATCTCATACTTTATTTCAGTTTTTTTATACATACTAACTACAGGGTCTTCCAGAGGAAACAGAAGCTCATTGCCACTTCTGGTTACTAAAAATACTGGAACAAGTGTCTTTCCTTGAGGCTGACTTGATGGTGGCTCTACTCCTATTACATTTAAGTATGATTTAACCAATCTTTCCCCAGAACCGTACTGCCGAACTATTTCACAATTAGTAATTGCAGACACCTTATGGCAACTTATAGTCAAAGTGTCAGGATAAAATATACGAGGAATGGATTGAAAGAGTATAGGTGACCAGAAACCTCCAAATATTAAGAAGAGCAGTAGAGCAGCGATCCTACCTGGTTTTATTATTTCCCTTGTTTGCATTGATATGGATTCCCCAACTGGCACACAGCATCACATTTCATTTTGTAGATTCACTTGTACAAAAATAGCAGCGTGGTAAACATAACGATCGAACTGACATACCGTTGCCAATCTCAGATGATGTAGATAGCCTACAATGCGTTCGTTTGCTGTCATTTGTCATCCGTCATCTCAAGAAAATCTCTAATTGTATTTACAAGACTACTCATTAATTGAAAATTCGAGTCTTGGTAATGTAAAAAAACTTTTTCTGAAAATGCTTCACCTTCTAGCTCAAGAGAAATATTGAACTTATCAGGTGTAGGAACTAAAGATCCATAAAAATTGTTGTCAGGAAGGTCTATGGGCTGAGTAGATGTAACATGTAGCGTTACGTCCTTAATAGCAGAGATAGAATAGTCTTTTGTATAGGAACCTAACAAATTCTTTCCTGTAACTCTAAATATAGAGTTCTCTTTATCAAAGATATAGGTATTGTCTCGATTATTTATTCCAGCCCAGACGGAAAACAAACCAATTAGTATTGAAATACCTCCCATTATTTTAATGACAAAATTTAGATTTTGTGCGGAAATGAGTTCATAGTTAGGATTTGATCTAAAATCTGCACCAAACATCAACATTCCAGCAAATATAAATACGCTTGCCATCAAGATTGCATTATGTAATATCTGATTCTCATCAAGTGTAAGGACTAACTTTACTTCGGTGTGCTCAATAACTTGCATAAATTATGTTTAGCGGAAAGTAAAAGTATCAAACCAGGAACCACTATGTTGGGGCATGTTGGGTTCACTTTTGAGAGATGATAGACGAATGATGTAATTCACTAAAGTTAAGTTTCCTTCCTTGTCATAATCTTTTTCGGGCATAGTTTTCTCAAACTCTTCATATTCTTCGTCATCCAGTGTCATGATGACCGTCAAGCTGGATGAATAAGCATAGATCTCAACCAAGTACGAATCAGGAGGAATATCTACTACCTGAAAAATTTCAAAGTGTTTTGTTGGGGGTTTTCCAGAAATGGCATGAGCAAGATCTTCTGCTATACAACTGCATAACAAGATTAATTTTCCACAAGGAATTCGTAATTTCCAGGTTAACCGCGCTCTCCAATCCCGCTCTTGCTCTGGCGTTAAGTCGCCAAGGACGAAAAGTGTACTGCGATCTAAAGCACAATCGCCATCAAAGAGAACAGGCATACAGATCCCCTGAGTCAAAAGGGGAGTCATATCGTCAGCAGAACCATCCAAAACAATGCTAGAAATTTGATCAGGAGTCAGATTACTTCCACCCAGACTCGATGAGGTCAATACGTATCCCATACCATCACAAAAGAAGTGGGGAGAAATAGGAATTTGAGTATTAACTTGTTCTGTCATAACCTTTGACTCTTCTAATGTTGAACATATGCATAACGGTAGGGAGTTAAGCTGACCAAATCAACCTGGGCGATCGCTCCCAGCTTGACTCTTTTAAGGTTGAATATATGCATAACGACTCAAATGCAGCGGCGGCAGTTAGCCTAAAACTCAGTACCAGCGGCTGTCAACCGTCCGCTGCATTTGAATTTATGGGAGGACAGGACTGAAGCAGAGGATATAAACTCAGCTTCATCACTGGGACGCAGGGTAGGAGACGACCATGCACTTGATGACATTCGATGTCTACTAACATATCGCCTCGCCCCACCCTGTGCTTCTCTCTCCAACGAATCCTCAGAGGTCGGTGCGGCAACACCTTCCATAATCTTTATCGCCTTGAGCAGAAGCCGTCCCAGTTGCATCACCAACTGTAATTCGAGAATAACATTATGAATTAGGACGTGTACGCTGCTTACATCGGTATTGATTGGGCTGACCGCAAACATGACATTTATCTTTACGATTGCGCCACAGGGGAAGCCGAAGAGTTGGTCATTGGATCACAACCTGATGCCATTGCTGCTTGGGTCGAGGGACTACGAAAACGCTATGGCACTGCCTTGCTCGCCGTATGCTTGGAGCAAAAACGTGGCCCACTGGTTTATGCGCTTTGCCAGTACGAAAACCTGGTGCTTTTTCCCATCAATCCCCGCACTGTTTCCAATTACCGCAAAGCCTTTCAGCCATCTCGTGCCAAGTCAGACCCGATTGATGCTCGGATTTTGGTCGAACTGTTGCGAAAGCATGGAGACAAATTACCCGTTTGGCGTCCAGAAAGCGCTCAGATGCGAGCACTGCGACCGTGGGTTGAGTCCAGGAGAATGCTAGTGGGCGAGAAGGTGCGGTTGACCAATCGTCTTACCTCGGCCCTCAAAAACTATTACCCTCAAGTGCTTGATTGGTTTGAGGACAAGGACACCCAGGTGTTTTGTGAGTTTCTTGAACGCTATCCCACTCTCAAAGCTGCTCAAGCGGCAAGTTCAGAAGAACTTACCCAATTCTTTCAGCAGCATCGTGTCATTCGTCGCAGTGCAATCGCCCGTCGGATTGAGCGGATTGCAGCGTCCGGTATTCCTTTAACGGAAGACCCAGGCATTGTTGAGCCGATGCAATGGTTAGTGCAAACCTTGATCGGTCAGTTAAAGCCCCTGTTGGCAAGCTTAGTGGAACTGACGCTCAAAATTGACCAGTGCTTTACCAGCTTTTCGGATGCGGCGTGGTTTGCGGCTCTACCTGGGGCTGGAGAGCATCTGGCTCCGCGATTACTGGCAGCTTTTGGAGAAGATAGGACACGTTTTGAGAATGCCCAGCAGATGATGTGCTACTTCGGTATTGCGCCGGTTAAAGAGAGTAGCGGCAAAAAGAACTGGGTGCATTGGCGTTGGAGTTGTCCGATCTTCTTGAGACAGACCTTTGTGGAGTGGGCCAATCACAGCCGTCATCATTGTGGCTGGGCACAAGCTTATTACCAGATGCAACGGTCTAAGGGCAAATCCCATCCCGCGGCGATGCGGTCACTGGCGTTCAAGTGGATTCGCATTTTGTTTCGGTGTTGGAAGAACCGGGAAGCCTACGATGAAGCCAAATATCTTGCATCCTTAAAACGCAAGGGATCTCCTATTGCTAAGCCATTAGCTCTATGACATTGCCAATCCTTAAAGCAAGAGAATGAGCACAGCAACCTAACTCCCATTCAAAGTAAAAAGACGCTAAAGCACCAAAAAATATAACACGAATAGACAAAATAACTGACTCCAAAATAGATGCTGTAAATCCATATTTAGAGTCAGTTAAATGAACATGTCTGTGTATGTAATGAGCAATGAGAATGAACAGAATTCTTCAAGATCTACTTGACCTCGTCCGGCTCAGAGGCTATGTTATGTTGCTGCTTACTGAAAATCAGGATTATTTCGACCACCTTCAAACATCGCTTCTAACTCCTCAACTGTTGCAAGAATTGCCTCTATCTCTCCATCTGCAATCAACTCCCTAATTTCTTTAAGACGTTCTAACACGCCTGTCCTTCCATCTGGAAGCAATACATGAAACTGATACCAATTGTAAAGATGGTACAACAGGTAATATGTGGTACCCATATCAAGTTCTCGACTCGGTTCACGTAAAAATAGTTCTAAATCAACTAGCCAATCTATTGCGGCTCCAATTCCATCAACGCAAGTATGAAAAACAGCCGTTGTTAGCATCTCCTCTGGGGCATTGGGATAAGCCTGACGAAATGCCTCTCTTGCCTCAATTCTCAAGTTTTCACGTTGTAGCAAAGTTCGTACTATTTCCCAGCGTTGTACTCGGCTCAATGGTTTCGGTGTATTCGCATCCTCTGACTGTTGCATCTAAGCTCATCTACTAAAGTTAACAGCGTAATCAATCGGGCTTAAGGGTTTATTAGTTGACGAAGCGAGATCTCTAATAAAACAATGTCTTCTTGAATCGTTTGCCAGATGATCGATAGATTCACCTGAAAATACTCGTGAATCACAATATTTCGCATTCCACGTACATCGTCCCAGGGAATTTCAGGATGTAACGCTTCTACATCAGGCGGAATGCCACGAACTGCTTCACCAATGATTGCAAAGTTATACAAAACTGCTCTGATTGTTTTGCGATCGCTCTGAAATTCCTCAAAGGTTATTTCGTTGGTGAACTCTCGGATTTCTGCGATCGCGGCTAGTACATCCCTTACTCGATTTTGCCAATCTCTAGAAGGCACGAATCGCCTCCCGAAAAATGGGTTCTCGTAAATAAGGTTTGAGGGAGTCGGGCGTACCCAGATCAACTGAACTCTCTAAAATCTCTTCCAGGTATCGTTTCAAGCGTACAAAGGCAAACAGCCCGACCGGACGATCAAACTCTACTAGCAGATCAACATCGCTGTCTGTTCGCGCTTCATCTCTTGCCACTGAGCCGAACAGCATCAGAGACTTTACGCCAAAATCCTTCAGCGTGTTTTGGTGCTTTACCAGTAATGTCAGGACTTCCTGTTTTCGCACTACCCAACCTGCGATGAAAAGAATAATCTATTAGGAATTGTAGCTTACCGATCACCTCCCAATTGCGTCTCAGCAAAAAACTCATCGCTACTTGGGCACTGTGTCTCACAGAGAGATTTCAGCTTGCGCTCCCACAGATAACTTGAGGCAGCATAACGGTCGCGCTCACCGGACGCAAACAACCTTCGCAACAAACCGACCATACTGAAACGTTCCGGTGCAGCGCGGTTGTTAGGCGCAAGGCGACTATTTTGCTACTCCTGAGTCTCATCCACCGAACTGTTAGGAATAGTTCCTGTAGTTGCAGTACGTCGAAAGAGGATAGCAAGTGTCCACGTTGATCCCGGAAACGTCACTGCCCAAAGTGCTGCAACCCATATCAACGAATGGAAATATATTTGTAGCGCGATGAAGGGAAGTAACAACCCATTTGTGATCAGAAACAACCGCACAACCCGATATAACCCGCTACCCGTAAATACCTGTGCAGCAAACAAGGTAGCCACACTCATGAAGCTGTACCCAAGAATATCCACGGAATACAGAAATGAATCGAAGGGCACAAATAGAAACGCCTCAATGCCTTCGATCTGCCCGTGAGCAACACGAGGTGCAACGAGCGTGAGCTGAACAAAGTAGACAATGCTGATCAGGACTGCGTAAATGGTAGCGAATACAACGGCAGCATGACTCCAGATTCTTCTGTCGGGAGGCGTCAGTTGGTGAATGCTCACGACAAGCACGAGAAACGAGGAACCAAGGAAGAGTGACGGTGTTAGCAATACCACCAGCCCAAAAGGCGTACTACCACTCGCGGGACCTCCTTGAGACCCCATTAGTCCCAACCATTCGGCAAATTGTCCCACGATGTATGTGATGCTGAACGCTGTAGCAAGTACCGCAGACCAGAATCCAACCGTCTTAGTTGAAGGCGAAATTTGGACAGCAATAGATTCTTTGCTGGGATTTGTCATATTAAATTGGTACCCGTTGTTCTAGCATTTTTTAGCTTGGAGTCCCCTAAAGCACTGAATCTTCCTTTACGACTTTGATTGCTGGGTTAATAATTGCGCTCTTCTAAAAGAGTTCTCCAATGATTGCGCCTAACAAGTTATTAGACTGAAATTTTCTGCCTAAGATCCCAATTTGGGGTAGATAGGCAGCATGATTCATGCCTAACGCCCAAATCTACTACTTATATAGATTATTTCCGCATAATTGTCGTTTAAGCTAAATAGCAAGAATCTTTCCGCCTATTTTCTGGTTCCTAAGGAGATACATAGCAACTTTATCTTGGATGCCAATTGATAACTTTGCGCTATGCAGCACCGATGATTTGCGGCTAGCACCCTGCTTACCTGCTCACGATTTAGGTGGGGTTCACGGTCTACCACTCTCTCAACATACCGGGGGTTGCGCAAGTCTGTCTCAGGTCTAACAAACCGATTTTCAAACTGGCAATTGCTGCTCTTCTGCTTGCATCTGGCTATGCTGATGCCGAGATGTCGGGTTAGTAGCTGTGTTGAGTCCCTGCTCTCTGCCCTAGTGAGGAGTGCAACAGGGGGCAAAAGGTTGTCGGGCGACATCCTCTAAGCCCCCTGATTGCAGTAGGCTTGTCCAGTCAGTGGCGATCGCCGGATTGTTGGGTTCTGCCTGTCGTAGTCTTGCCATTGTGGTGAGGGCATCAAACCAGACGCCATTAGAGGCATAGAGGGCTGCCTGCTCTCGTGGGTCAGCTTGCAGTAAAGCAGTCGCCAATTCTGGGGTGGGAGTCATGCGCTGAATGCCACCTTGCGTGAAGATGGGATTTTCGGGACTACAGTAAACCAGAAAATACCAGCGATACATTTTGCCGACTTCTAGGGGTGGCGCAGTAGGGGGCAGGGTAATGTTAATCACTCCCGCAGGGCTGGTCACGGTTAAATCAGTCTGATAAATCAGGGTGTCTTGTTCGTCTAGCAAAACAAACTCCATAGGCAAGTCAGGAGTGGCTGCATAGGGAACGTAGAACCAAAAGGTAGGATGCTCAACGGTGGTTAAGCCCCAAACTGAATTTCGAGTGACCGGGGTATTGACTGGGGTAGAGGGGGCAAGGGCTGTCAATGATTGAACAGAGGGTGGGCAATTGCCCCGACTGGCTCCGCCTCTCGTGCGTCCTTCTGGCATACCTCGGTCAGGGGGTGCAGGGGGAGTGTACCAGACGGCTCCACCTCGCAGGCGATCGCCCGGAGCACCCCGATCAGGCGGCGGAGGAGGGGTTTGTTTTAGAAGGGATTGAGCCAAGGTCGGATATGCCAAAACAGGGGCTGTGACGGGCATTAAACTGAGCAGGATAAGGGCGATCGCCGCGCGATATTTCATAACAGTTAGAAAGGTTTTTGAGTGGGGGCAGAGGTCGAGGCAGACGCACTTAGGGCTACAGTTGGGCGAGTTAGCAAGACAAGCATGCCACTGCCAGTCATGGCTAAAATAGCAGGCACGACGGGCAGCCATCCGCCGTGGATCAGGACAGCGACACTAACACCACCGAGCAGACTAGAGAAGATGGCGATCGCTAGCCCCAAGTAGGGAAACGAGTGAATCCGCCAAGCTAGCAAGCCACCGATCACGGCCCAAGTGCCGATCCAGATCACGTCAACCCAGACATTCCAAACCCACAATAAGGGGCGATCGTCCAAGACAGCACTCAACATCTGGCTAATCATGTGAGCTTGCACCTCGACTCCTGACAGCTTTTCAGCAGAACTGGTGCCATAGGGTGTGACCCAATAATCACCAGCACTATAAGCTGTGACCCCAATCAGGACAATTTTGTCACGGACAACACTCAGATCAACCTCGTTATGCAAAACCTGGGTGAGCGATACTTGGGCGGCAATTCGGTCGGTAGAACGATAATTGAGCAGAATTTGGCTCCCTCTCGCGTCAATCGCTTGATATCCACCCGATCGCGATCGCAAGCTGTAAAACACGGTGTCGCCAAACCGCAAATCTTTATCTTGAGTAAAGGTAGGAACGATGCCTTCTGCCACTAAATATTGAAAGGCAATTTGGGTGCTAAAGGCATAGGGGGTTGTGCACCGTGAAGCTGGATCAGCACTCATAAACAGCAGGTGACGACGCACACTGCCATCGTCATCTTCGACAAAATCGCTGAACCCAATCCGTGAAGCAGGCACCTCTGGCGGTGGAGCAATGCCTTTGGCGTTGCCATCTGGATCACCCGCCTTACAAATGGCAATGAGAGATTCCGTTTGTTGCAAGCGAGTGGCAAGGTCTGCTTGCTCTACTGAGAAATCGCGGTAGACATCCAGCCCAATGACTCGTGGGTGATGGGGTGCTAGTTTGTCGAGCAGGGCTTGTAGGCTTGGCTCTGAGAGAGAGCCTGTGCGTTCTTGTTGAGACTGAATGTCGTTGTCATCAATCGTGATCAACAAAATCCGAGGATCGGTGCCTTCGTCTGGTCGCAAGCTCAACATCCGGTCAAAAACCGCCAGCTCCATTCCCTGCAACAGTCCTAGATATCGCATCCCAGTCAAGAGGATAGCCGCCACCAGACTGCTGATCAGCGATCGCTTGAGAGAGGGTTGCCCGTGAGATGTGTGGGGCGATCGCGGTGACTGTAACAGATCTCGAATCGCTGTATCAAAATACTGCCTTCCGGTTAAACTGTGCCAGGTAAAGGGCATCTCTGCCGGGTTTTGAAAAATTACAGGCAGCCAGGTGGCACAAGGAAATTGTTCTTCTAGGGCTTGCAAGCGTTCGCGTCCCTCACGCACTGCCAAATAAAGCGATCGCCCTTTAGAAAAAGCGGCTAAAAAGTATTTTAGAAATGCTTGAGCCACGCGGTCAGGCACTGATTCGCGCATCACTACCAACTGCGGGATATGCAAGTCTGCCAGTTCGCGGGCTAACCCTAACCCATCGCAGGAGTTAAAAATCGCTAACTTTAACCCCCGTTCCATTGCTTTTTTGAGGGCATAGCGCAGTTGACTAATGGTCAGGCTCTCAGTGGGGTTGATGTGAATTTGTCCTGCCTCACCATTTTTTTGAGTGACGCTATGTCCGGCAAAAAACAAAATATCCCAGCGTTGCTCCCACAAACGGTCGGTTAAGTCTTGGCGTTGCGGCTCGACGAGGAAGGAGATTTCGGCATCCGGGAGCTGCTCTAATAAGCGGCGATCGGCTTGGACGTCAATCCCCGTGCTGTTCCCCAAGATGGCTAAGATCCTGACGACGCCTCTGGGGAGACGAGGTTGACTGACCCGTTCATAGGCGGGAATGCTGAGGGCAACTTCCGCTTTAGAATAACGCTCCAACAAATCCCACAGATGCCAGGGCAGAGATTGCAAGCCTGGGTCAGCACTCTGGAGGATCACGCGAATTTCGTCACTGGGGGAGAGCTGTTCTAACCATTTTTCTCGAATCGGACGAAATGACTCGGCTTGCAGCCAGGTACTAAAGCGATCGCGCAACTGGTGTGCTGCCTCCTCACAATCACCCGAAAGAGCAACATTGGTCACTTGAGCAGCAGGGGCTTCGAGGCGAGAAGGCACCCCCAATCGACGATAGGTCTGTTGCCATCGTTGATAAATTTGCAGCAGGTCAGGAGCGGCAGGCAATCTGCCAGTCACTTCAACTGAGGGGCGATCGCCTTCTTCTCCGATCTGCAATGTGACCAGAAACCCTTCTTGAAAGCGACCTTCTCCAAATTTTAAGACGACGACCTTACCCACGACTGCTGCTCCATCATGCCGTGTCATTTTCCTTAAGGAAATGGGGAATTTCCCATTCCGTACAGGCGCAATCAATCGCGTCTGTACTCGGAGAGAGGCGATTAATCACGTCTCTGCTACTCCCCCATCGGCTAGATCATAAACTCCTCGAAGACACTACTATCACCCAGGGTAATTTGAACTCCAAACCGTTCCCCAGAGTTTCCGCTAAATTGCAGTTGAATATAGTTATCTGCTACTCGTGATTCAGCCTCTAAAAAGGTTGCTCCTGATTCATCAAGAACGGTTAAGCGCAAATTTGCAGGTAAGTAAGGTTGATCTTGCGTGGGGTGTACTTGCAAGCACACTTGAGTAGTCTGATTTGCGGCAGGTTGCAATTCGACGACCAGAGCAACGGGTTGACGATTAAACTGAATTCCTAAATCAATCAGCTTGGCACGCCCAATTTTAGAAGCCTCTTGCGGGGCTGCGGCTGTACTGGCGACACTCCGAAAGCCATAGGCAGAGGTAAGATTTTGAGGATTGAGCACCGATTCTATGGCTTGCCAGCTTTCGCTGAACTGATTTTGGAACCACTGACCCAAGGCAATCAAGGCTCGTTCGGGCGATGTCGTGACTCCTGGAGTCGGGGTGGTTTGAGTGACAGGGTGTAAGAGGCGATCGAGGTGGTCGAGCAACTCTTCGGGCGATCGCAACTGACTCAACGGCAATCCCTCATCCGCCACAGTAGGCACAAACCCTAACAAATTAGCGTTTTCAGATTGCGGGCCGATTTGTACAATGGCATAGCCAACCCGGTCTTCCCAAACCTCTGGGGGAATGGGGCAGATTGGCTCAGCCGAGGCGAGTGGGCGGCATTCCAGACGACCTAAGCCCACAATTTGTAAATCAGCAACGTCTGCACATAACCGGATGACTGGGTTCCAGCTATCACTCTGAAGCGGATCAGTGGCAATGCCCAGCATTTCTAAATAATCGTGAATCACCATCACGGCCAGCGTGTTGAGCCTAACCTGTTCGGCTTTTTGAGGGGTCGGCTGTTGGTTGGCAAATTGTTGTGCCAAGTGCTGAGCGCGTTGAGTGATGGGTAATGGTAACGCAAACGATTCGGTGTCGTGGGTACTGTAGGTCATAGTCAAGCCCTCCTTTACAGATATCCCTCTGACTCGCCAAATTTACGCAAACGTGGCAAACATTGTCTCTGATAAAAACTACTCAAGGTTGAAACCGATAACCCAAACTCGCTTGCCAGGTCTTTCCAACTGGTTTCAGGCGGCAGGCGACGCAAAATGAGCAATTGGCAATTGACCGCAGGATGCCCCTCAATACAAACACGACGGAGTTCCTCAGTGGCATCTGTCTCAACCCAGGTTCTGACTTCGTCGAGGATGGGAGGCACGTCTGGCTCAGCCGCAACGGTGTCGAGTGGGTCAAGCAGGTCGTGGTTGCCCGATCGCGACAATTGAGCTAGCCCTGTGGCTTTGCGGGCTTGCTGTTTTTGAGTATCAATAAAGAAATCTTGTAATCGCCGCTTGAGATAGGAGTTAAGCCAGGTTGTTACACTACTGCGATCGGGGTCATAGCGTTCTCCTGTGCCCCGTTCACAAACATTTTGGCAAAAATAAACCCAGGTTTGTTGCAGCGCATCTTGATAATAGGGACTAGATTCTCGCCACAGCTTGTGAGTGGTATAACGAATCACTTTCGTCAAATATCGTTGGCGAGTGGGGCTACCAGATGGGTGTTTGCATGCTTCGATCACCCACTGACGAATTTGTTCCTCCAAATTCTCCATGCGGTTTGGCTAGTGGTTGAGTTAAGAGGGATGTACCCAGTATTATTGCGTAGAAATGTATAGATGCAACGGTTTGTTCTGGGGTTCCCGATTCTCAACTAGCTTTACAAACCCTAGAACTCAGGATTTCCTGAGTTCTCAATTGCTGATTTGTCGATTTTCTAGCTTCAACGGTGAGCTTAGCCGTCGAGGGTCAAGCCCGCTTGAGAGCAAGAGTTAAGCCATCGGCAATCGGCACTAAGCTCAAACTCACACGCTCATCTTGATGCAACGTTTGATTCAGTTCGCGTAAGACGGTAGTGCCTAAATTATTGGCATCCGGTTGAACCACTCGCCCTGACCAGAGCACATTGTCGATGGCGATTAATCCCCCTGGTCTGATCAGTTGCAGCACGCGATCGTAGTAATGGAGATAGTTTTCTTTGTCAGCATCAATAAAGGCAAAGTCGAAGGTGTTTGCTTGACCTTCAGCCAATAGCTGATCAAGCGTTGACAAAGCAGGGGCTAACCGCAAATCAATTTTGTGAGCAACTCCAGCTTCTTGCCAATAACGACGAGCGACTGAGGTAAATTCTTCACTCACATCACAGGCCACAATCTTGCCGTGGTCAGGCAATGTCAATGCTGTTGACAGAGAACTGTATCCTGTAAAGACTCCTAGCTCTAATGTTTTAGTTGCCCCTATCAATTGCAACAAGAGTGCCATAAATTGCCCTTGTTCTGGCGCAATTTGCATATTGGCTCTGGGGTGACGTGCTGTTTCTTCGCGCAGGCGAAACAGAATTTCGGGTTCTCGCAGAGAAACAGATAGCAAGTAATTATAGAGCGACTGATCTAGACCAATTGTTTTGTTAGACATTGTTTATTAGATATTGATTGTAGTGAATAATGAGAACTAATAGATGTTGAGTAGATGTTGAGCAAAGCCTGTCTGACAGAGGAATTGGACTGAGAGATGTACCCTGTTTTTAACGTCGATACTTTCTAACTACTTTGTGGCTACTGCTGAAGCTGCGCCGTAATACACAGGCTCATTACCAGGTTTCCATTTAATATTGCAGCCGATGCTGGGTTTTTGTTCGGCTGAAACAGGTTGACCTGTGAGAACAGCCGCGATCGCCTCACGCAAATCTTGACCTGTAACCGGAATCTCATTACCAGGACGACTGCTATCTAATTGCCCCCGATAGACCAAACGGCGATCGCCATCAAACAGAAAAAAGTCAGGAGTACAAGCCGCCTGATAAGCTTTGGCGACCTCTTGACTCTCATCAAACACAAACGGAAATGGTAAATCTACGGCTTGAGCAAATGCCTGAATCTGATCTGGGGCGTCGTCAGGATATTGCGCCACATCGTTCGAGCTAATGCCAACGATCGCCAGACCTTGCTCAATCAAGTCGTGTCCTAATTGGGCAAGTTCGTACTTTACATGTTGCACAAACGGACAGTGAGGACTGGCAAACACCACCAGCAAAGCCTTTGAGCCATCAAAGGTGTCAAGTGAAACGGGGTCTCCGGTGGCGACATTGGGTAATGAAAAAGCGGGAGCCACTGTCCCCAAGGGCAGCATAGTCGATTCTGTCCTGGGCATAAAAACCTCCTAAATTAAACTACGATAAGTTGACCAAGATTTAGTATTTTCTGAAAAAGAAGTGTCTCATAGTTCTTCACTTGCTGGCAAGTTTTTCGATTACACCATTCCTAAAACGGCTTTAAAAAAGGCTTTTACTGCTTGTTAAAGGATCTTTGTTCGTCTACTTGCGTTTTCGTTTGAGCTATGTGATACTCACCTCATTAATCATCTAAATCTTGATCGAGATACCGTAGTTTACCTTGAGATGTCCCTTGATGCTGCTCAAAACCTTACATCTTTTGAGTAAGCCGCAGTTGAGACAGTCGCGCATGGAAGGAATTGAATTATGCAGCATGGTTATGGAACCCACCTCAACATTCAGAGGTTGGCAAAAACCTATGGAGCCAATCGGGTTTTGCAGGATGTGGCGTTAGAGGTGATGCCAGGAGAGTTCTTGGCGATCGTGGGACACAGTGGTTGTGGCAAAAGCACGCTGCTGCGATTGTTAGCTGGGTTAGAGCAACCTTGTGAAGGAGAGGTGTTACTGAATGGCAAACCCTTAAAAGCGTTGGAACCAACCACACGAGTGATGTTTCAAACGCCACGATTACTGCCCTGGCGACGAGTTCTCGAAAATGTGGGCATGGGCTTGCTAAATCACCGTCAAGATTGGCGCAAACGAGCAGAACGAGTGCTGCATCAGGTGGGGTTGAGTGACAAATTGCGAGACTATCCGGCGTTTTTGTCAGGGGGTCAACGGCAACGAGTCTCTCTTGCCAGGGCACTCGCCAGTGAACCGTCGTTGCTGTTGCTCGATGAACCGCTAGGGGCATTGGATGCCCTGACTCGGCTGGAAATGCAACGGTTGGTGGAACAGTTGTGGCAGACGCAGCAGTTTACGGCTGTTTTGGTGACACACGATATTCAAGAAGCGGTGTTGCTTGCCGATCGCATTGTATTGATTGATCAGGGAACGATCGCCCTCAATGTTCCCGTGACATTGCCCCGTCCGCGCCACCCCAACAGCCCTGCCTTCAGTGCGATCGCCCAAACGGTTCTTGATCGGGTGATGCAGCGAGAAAACACAGACCCCACAGCGGATCAAGCGGATGCCTCGAAGCCTTTGGCAGGCACGCTGGTGGGAGCTTGACCGGAACTGTTGATCAACGGGTAATGGTGAAGCATTGTCCATCAACTCTGGCTCAATCTGTCTTTGCCAAGATTTGCTATAGCCCCAAATGTATCAGGTGAGTGAAATTTAGGATGGTTAATCGTCAGCGTGCTTTCAATCAGTCCACGCTTACCCATGCCGATGTTGTGATTCAAGCCGATATCCTGGTGATTGGTGGAGGTCCGGCGGCAACCTGGGCAGCCTGGAGTGCAGCGGTTAATGGAGCGCAAGTCGTTTTAGTGGATAAGGGATATTGCGGTGCCAGTGGGGCGGCGGCTCCCTCTGGAAATACGGTCTGGTATGTTCCTCCGGATAGGGCAGCACGGGAAGCCGCGATCGCCAAACGATTGGAGTTAGGGGGTGAACTGTGCGATCGCCAGTGGATGAGTCGCGTGTTAGACCAGACCTACGAGTGCATTCATTGGCTAGAACAGTGGGGCTATCCCTTTCCGCTGGATGATCAGGGGCAGATTTATCGGCGATCGCTCCAGGGTCCAGAATATATGCGGCGGATGCGAAAGCAGATCCGCAAAGTCGGCGTCGATATTTTAGATCACAGTCCCGCTTTGGAATTGTTAGTGACGTCCGATGGTGTAGTCGCAGGGGCAACCGGAATCCAGCGGCAATTAGGCAAACGCTGGCGGGTGCAAGCCAGATCTGTAGTGATTGCATCGGGGGGCTGTGCTTTTTTGAGCAAAGCATTAGGCTGCAACGTCCTGACGGGAGATGGCTACTTGATGGCAGCTGAGGCGGGAGCAGATCTGTCGGGGATGGAGTTCTCAAATGTGTACGGCATTGTGCCGACTTTTGCCTCCGTCACCAAAAATGCCTTTTATCGATGGGCAAAATTTACCTACGAAGATGGCACCCCGATCGAAGGGGCAAACGCAGGCAAGGGCAGACCCTTGATTGCTCGTGCGTTACTCTCGCAACCCGTCTATGCCCAATTGGAGGCAGACGATGTGACGCAGGCGATGATGCGAACGGCTCAGCCTAACTTTTTCTTGCCGTTTGATCGCGCGGGCATTAATCCTTTTACCCAACGGTTTGCCATCACCCTGCGGCTAGAGGGCACGGTTCGGGGCACCGGAGGCATCCGCGTGATCGACGAAACCTGCGCTACGTCCATTCCAGGTCTGTATGTAGCAGGAGATGCCGCCAGCCGCGAGGTGATCTGTGGAGGCGTGTCGGGGGGTGGCAGTTTGAATGTTGCCTGGGCGTTTTCGTCGGGGGTTTGGTCGGGTAAGGCGGCTGCTTTGTTTGCGCGATCGCTCGGTTCTAAAGCTGCTACTCGCGATCTATATCGAGTCAGTCAAACGACCCAAACCACTCCGTCTAAGGTGTTGCAGCCAGAAGAATTGATCCGATCGGTGCAAGCAGAAGTCTTTCCTTACGATCGCAACCTGTTTCGCCAGGAAGCAACCCTGACCGATTCCCTCGCTCGTTTGCATGCCTTGTGGCGTGAGGTGTGCCAGCTTTCTATCTCAGAAGCAGACGAAATTCGAGGACGGGAGGCGATCGCCCTGTTAGCAACAGCTCGTTGGATGTATGCCACCGCCTTGCAGCGGCAAGAGTCACGGGGGATGCACAAGCGATCGGACTATCCTCAAACCGATGCTAATCAAGCTCATCGGCTTCTCAGTGGCGGATTAGAACAGGTCTGGGTCAAGCCCGATATAACGCCTGTTTCGTCCTATCCATCCTTGATTCGGGAGGTGGTAACGCTGTGATTGAACTCGTCAGTGCCTCTCGCTGCATTGGTTGTAATCTCTGCGTCAGCGTTTGTCCGACGAATGTGTTTGATGCCGTGCCTCATGCACCCCCTGCGATCGCCCGTCAGAGCGATTGTCAGACCTGCTTTATGTGCGAGGTCTATTGCCCGGTGGATGCTCTCTATGTGGCTCACGATGCTGAACAGTCAGTGCCCGTAGATGAAGCTGAATTAGTCGAATCGGGGCTGTTGGGCAGCTATCGCGAGATTGTCGGTTGGGGCAAAGGACGAACATCGGGAGCGGCGATCGACACCTCGTATTACACCCACCGTTATTTACAGGAATTAAACACTCGCATGAGCTGAGTGGTCTTCAAACTATTCCATCCCAATTAATCATTCAGGAGGATCTCAACCAATGGTGACAGCGCGTTTATCGTATTCAGTTCCAGTTTATTTATCAGGAGCAGTAGCCTCCCTATTGTTACTCGTGACGGGATGCTCAACCCCAGCTCCAACGACTCCAAGTGCCAGTTCTGGTGATACGCCAGCCAGCCCTGTAGCGACAGAAGACGTGACACTGCGCATTGGCTTTACGGCTGCGGATGGGGGCAATGTGCCGATTGGTCCCATTGGCTGGGCAGAAACCCAAGGTTATTTAGACGATGAGCTGCAAGAGATTGGCATTGGGGAAGTCGAATTTTACGGGTTTGACAGCGGCCCTGGGGTCAACGAAGCGGTTGCCGCAGGGGAAGTGGATCTCTCAATGAATGGCGATACTCCGGCGATCGTGGGCAAAACGAATGGCTTGCGGACTCGCTTAATCAACATCAACCAGAGCGGCATTAATGTGTATCTGGTGCCCCGCAAAGAGGGTGGCATTCAATCGGTTCAAGACTTAGCAGGCAAAACGGTTGGGGTTCGGGTGGGGGCAATTCCCCATCGTTATCTGGTTGGCTTGCTAGATGAAGCCGGATTAACGGATCAGGTCAAACTGGTTAACTTGACTAACAGTGAAGGCGAAGCAGCACTGACACGGGGAGATATTGATGCCTATGCTGCCACAGGTGCCTTAGCATTTCGGTTGAAATCGCAGGGGTTTACGGTGATTGATGAAGCAGCCAATCATGGGGATCTGGTCGGCTCAAACGTGACTTCAGCCAGTGAAGCCTTTTTGGCAGCACATCCTGAGTTTGTTGAGAAGTGGTACGAAATCATCGCTCGTGCGACCCAAGAGATTAAATCTCAACCTCAGGCTTACTACCAATTTGTCAGTGAGATTAACAAGCAACCACTGGATGTATCAGAGTTCACCTCACCTATTAGTCTTTATCCCGCAGAGCCACTACCGGCTGATGGAGTCGAGCGTCTGCGCAAAACTCAGGCATTTCTGATTGCGGAAGATATTGTCAAGTCTGAGTTTCCCTTTGAC
This sequence comes from Oculatellaceae cyanobacterium bins.114, assembly GCA_033764315.1. Lineage (GTDB taxonomy): Bacteria > Cyanobacteriota > Cyanobacteriia > Elainellales > Elainellaceae > FACHB-1407. Next base: position 49,692 of record JANRJA010000018.1, on the reverse strand, counting down.
GAGTGGGTTTATCAGAAATAGCTTGTCTGATACCCGTAAACTTCTGGGCCTACCGTGTACACAGATCTCTGTTTCCTTCCAAACTAGGTGCAGGGTTGTTGCAAGCATGTGAAAACCAGGCATTGGGGGAGTCTCCCCCAAACCCCCTAGCAGACGGTGTTTCGGTTCAACCAAAAACGCGCTTCGCATCGGTTCCAAGTCCGGGTGTTTCGGGTGGGGGCAAGACCTTTGGCAAAGGCTCAAAGTCTCCCAAAGTTAGGGGGATTTAAGGGCTAAGAGGACTTGTGTACACAGAGTAGGCTTCTGCGCTGGGAACGGGAGTTAAAGGGCAGACCATATCCACAGGAGCAATGGGAAAGCCCTTTAGCGTTTGCTACAGCCACATCAAACCGTTTTAGATTGAATTCAGCCAAATGACCTTAGCAAAACAAGCTTCACAAGCTCATCCAAAAATCGGCCAAATATTTTCAAAACGGTGGTTTCGGCGCATTAAACCCTGGATTGTGCCCGTTGGCATTTTGCTGCTGTGGGAAATCTTGGCACGGTTACAGTTGCTCCGCGTTGAGTTAATGCCTGCCCCCAGCACGGTATTGAGTGCGGCGATCGCTCTATTAGTTAGTGGTGAACTGTTGCATCACATGGCAGTCAGCACAGGACGTGCCTTTGTTGGATTCCTGGTAGGAGGTGGATTTGGCTTCTTGTTGGGATTAATCAACGGCATGTTACCCAGTGCTGAAGAATATTTAGATGCATCGATGCAAATGCTGCGGAATATTCCCAATCTGGCAATGGTGCCCCTGGCAATTTTGTGGTTTGGGATTCACGAAGAATCGAAGCTATTTTTGGTGGCGATCGGCGTATTTTTTCCCATCTACATGAACACCTTTCATGGTGTTCGCAATATTGATCCAGAGTTGATTGAGGTGGCAAAAGTCTATGGGCTCCGCTCTTGGAACCTGTTTTGGCAGGTGATTCTCCCTGGTGCGCTATCTTCTATTTTGATTGGGTTTCGCCATTCCTTAGGCGTGACTTGGGTGACGATTATTGTGGCTGAAACAGTGGCGGCTGATTCTGGCATTGGCTTTTTAGCTACCGAAGCACGGGAGTTTTTGCGAACCGATGTGGTGATGCTCTGCGTCATTTTGTATGCGTTGTTGGGTAAGTTTGCTGACTCTGCGGCTCGATACTTAGAATACAAGTGGTTGGAATGGCATCCGGGATATCAGAAAACGTGATGGGGTCAGTCATCATTGGTCTTGGGCTTGGTCACGTTACCTCTTTATTCCTATTGCCTTCTGCCTTTTGCTTTTTTTTTGAATGCCAAATAAACCGATTCTGACGCTGAAGCTGCCTGTCTTAACGGCCTTGCGATCGCGCAATTATCGCCTGTTTTTCATCGGACAAAGCCTGTCGATGATCGGCACTTTTATGACCCAAGTGGCGATCGCCTGGTTAATCTATGAACTAACGGGTTCTGCTTTTTTACTAGGATTAGCTGGCTTTTTGGGGCAACTCCCTACTTTTGTGCTGGCACCCTTTTCAGGAGTTTTAGCCGATCGCTGGAATCGCTATCATTTGCTGATTTGGGTGCAAATTATTGGCACTATTTTGTCCTTGGCTTTGACATTACTTTATGGATTTGACCAACTCAATGTGGTGCTCTTAATTATCCTCAGCACCCTCTCTGGCTTGTTGCGCGGGTTAGACGTTCCGGTGCGTCAGGCATTTGTGGTTGAGATGTTAGAGAGCCGGGATGATTTGACCAATGCGATCGCCCTAAATGCCTCTCTCATCAATGGTGCGCGTCTCATTGGCCCTGCGATCGCGGGGATTTTGATTGCTACGATTGGGGCGGGCAGTTGCTTTTTGATCGACACGGTGAGTTATGTGGCGGTCACTGCGATGTTGCTGTCGATGCAGATTCAACCCAACGCTTCCGCTGGTATATCTCATCCAATTTGGAAAACCTTGAAGGAGGGATTTTCTTACGTTTGCAGGTTTTTGCCGATCCGCTCGACGCTGTTGTTATTGGCATTGATGAGTTTTATGGGGATGCCCTATCTGACCCTATTGCCTGTGTTTGCAGTCGAAGTGTTCCAGGGAGATGCCACTACGTTAGGATTTCTGACGGCTGCTTCTGGATTGGGGGCTTTTTTAGCAGGCGTATACCTGAGTACGCGCACGACCGTGTTGGGGTTGGGCAAGCTGATTGCCTGGAGTCCGATGATCTTGGGAAGTAGTTTAATCCTATTTGCGTTTTGCCCTGTGTTTTGGCTATCACTGGGGTTGATGGCGATCGCCGGATTTAGTTCGATCTTGCAAGCTGCCTCCAGCAATACCCTGATTCAAACGATTGTGGATGACAACAAACGTGGCAGAGTGATGAGTTTTTATGCCATGTGTTTTATGGGAACGATTCCCTTTGGCAGCCTCTACGCGGGAGGTCTAGCGAACTCAATCGGAGCAGCCAATACGGTGGCGATCGGTGGAGTAGCTTGCATCGTTGGCTCTATTGTTTTTGTCAGACACTTACCTCAAGTTAGACAGGTGTTGCGACCCATCTATAGCGATCGCGGCATTCTCAAAGTAGCTCCACCGTTAGAGAGCCAATCGAGTGAGGGATAATTCATAATAGATGGCAAGGTTCTAGCATTTTCAGGGCATTCCCGATGGTTAGTGCAGCACCCGAACCCACAACTGAGCTACAACGCGCCCCCATTGGCGAACAGCGGGTGGTGATTCGAGGCGTGTCCTGGGAGGCATACCTGCAAATTTTAGATGCCCTGCCTCAAGCACGTAGTTCTCGCCTTACCTACGACGAGGGAATGTTAGAAATTACAACGCCCTTAGAAGATCATGAATTCTATCGCAGCTTAATTGAACGCTTCATTGTCACACTGATTGAGTGCTTGGGAATGCGGGTTAAAACGATAGGTTCAACGACGATGAATTATCCCAACTTTCAAAAGGGAGCCGAACCCGACAACGCCTACTACATTCAAAATCAACCCTTGGTTAAAGGTCGCCATGTCGATTTTGCTCATGATCCACCACCCGATTTAGTGGTTGAAGTGGATATTACCCATACCGATATTCGGAAAAATCGGTTTTACGCCACCGTTGGTGTGCCTGAGTTTTGGCGATTCAATGGTCAGGTCTGGCGAATTTATCAGCTTCAGGCAGGCGTTTACGTCGAACTTGAAGTCAGTCCTACTTTTCCACCAGTGCCGAAAGAGTGGCTGTATCAGTTCTTGGCGCACGCTAAAGAAGATGAAATTGAAGCAGTGCAAGCCTTACGTGCCCAATTTCAGACATCCAGATAGAGCCACCTACAACGAACCTTTATTTCTCACTTGTTCATAGAGCGTTTCCATTGCCTCAATAAAGGAATTATCACGACTCCAAAAAGCAGGGAAATCACCCTGTTTCTTGACGGGAATGCCAGAAACCAGCGTTTCAGGTAGCGGTTCCATCGTTTGGGGTAGCCGCTTAGCTCCATGCCAAAAGTCACGCAATCCGGCGATCGCTTCTGCGGAAACAGTTTGTGGTCGTGTGTGATAAGAGGAACGAGATTCGGGCGATCGCTGTTCTAACAACAGTTCGGCTGAGAGGGCAAGCCCCAAAGGAGATTTTGCCAGTTCTTTATGCAGGTCTTGACGAGATAAACCGCGCAATTCAAACAACAAAAATGGATCGCGGTCAAGTTCAGCGGCAATCAGGTAATAGACCCCAGCGATGTGCTTACAGGGATTTTCCCAATCGGGGCATGAGCACTCTGTATCAAAGTCTTTGCGGCTATGGGGCAACAGGTTGATTTTCAGGGTTTTGAAGGAGTCCTCAATATCCTCGGGAATTTCGTTCAACAGTAATCGCGAAATCAGGCTGGCTTTTGAGGCAATTAGGGCGATCGCCGCTGACCACTTGGCAGAACTAATCGGTTGAAACTCAATCGTGGTCGTGTAGAGCGGTTCCTTATAAACACCGTAATAGGGGTTCACGGAGCCGCGTACCTTAGCGGTGACAATGCCATCCACAATCTCAAAGCTCTTGACCTTGTCGTTTTTGGCGTAGGAGCGACCCCGACTCAATCGCCCCGAATCGGTAAACGCTTCCAATGCCTCAATGAATTTTCGTCCCCACCAGGTGCGGCTAAACTGGCTCATGGCTTTCCTCCAGACAAATTGCGAATGGCAGCGCGAAATTCTAAGACGGCATCCAGGGGCTCTGGCGATTGGACATAAGTTGCCAGTAAAGTTAAATCCAAATCGGGGAGAAACTCACTGCGATCGCCCAACTCATAGCGATCGCCCCGCAGATGATAGACCCGAAAGGCTCCATGTTGCCAAAACCAGACTTCTGGAACATTTAGCCCCAGATAAACTGCTAACTTATCGATGCCGCCACTGGTTTGCACCACCTCAATGGCAATATCGGGAAATTCCTTATCAGTGCCCACACAAAAGGAAACATCCGGTTCAGCCCCCCGACGTTTTGCTTCTACCTTAAACGTAGTTGAACCTAATCCATAAAATCGAGTCCGGGTTTCCTCAAAATAGGCTCTCAGCAACCCACCAATGTTGTCCTTAAAAACTTCGTGTTTGCGCCCTGGCATGGTGATCTCAAGCGTTCCCTCACAATAGTGAACCCGCAACCCTGGAAAATCATCCTCTAGATCGGCTAACAGAGCTTCGTATGCCTGCCAGCTCACGTTTGTAATTGTGTATTGCTGATCAGTCTCATCTGAGAGCAAATCAGGGTGGTCTTTGAGGCGATCAAGTAAATCAGGGTTCATAACTGGTTTCCATCGGTTCACGCATTATCACAAAAGTCATGAGATGAGTGTTTTGATCATTCCATGATGGCACTCTTGTTTAAAGCGATTAGTTTTTTAAAGGCGTCGTTATCTAACTCGCTGAGCCATGATTCATCTGCCCCTACGATCGCCCCTGCTAGTTTTTTCTTGTCTTCGATCATTTCATCGATCCGCTCCTCCAACGTGCCCATTGCCACAAACTTGTGAACGAACACATTCTTTTTCTGACCAATCCGAAAGGCGCGATCGGTTGCCTGATCTTCAACTGCCGGATTCCACCAACGATCAAAGTGAAACACATGATTAGCCTTGGTTAGCGTAATTCCTACACCCCCCGCTTTAAGCGACAAAACAAACACAGAAGGTTCTGTTTCAGGGTCTTGAAATTCACTAATCATCTGCTCTCGTTTTTTGCGAGAGGTGCCTCCATGCAAGTAGTAGGTGTTGTGATGACAGCTGTGTCGCAAGTACTTTTCTAAGGCTTCACCCAGTTCTGTAAATTGAGTAAAAATCAACAAACTTTCACCTTCATCCATCACTTCTTCGACCATTTCACTGAGACGAGTCAACTTGTGCGATCGCTCTGGTGTAAACTCACTCCCATCTTGTAAAAACTGCATTGGATGGTTACACACTTGTTTCAATTTAGTCAGTGTCGCTAGAATCAACCCTTTGCGTTGAATGCCATCCAGGGTTTGAATTTTTTCCTCAACATCTTTCACCACCGCTTCATATAGAGAAGCTTGCTCTCTCGTCAGATTGCAGTAAAGTTTCTGCTCAACTTTGTCAGGCAAATCTTTGATGATGGACTGATCCGTTTTGACCCGCCGGAGAATGAATGGCTCAATCAGCTTTTTCAGCGTGGCAGATTGGCGCACATCATTGGCTTTTTGAATCGGCAGTTCAAAATTGCGGCGAAACTGGGTTTGATTGCCCAAATAACCAGGATTTAAGAAGTTAAAGATGGACCAGAGATCAAGTAAACGGTTTTCGACCGGGGTTCCCGTTAACGCTAGTCGGTGCGGAGCCGAGAGTTTGAGAATAGATTTGGTTAGATCTGCTTTAGGGTTCTTAATGTTTTGCGCTTCATCTAGCACAATGCGGTGCCACTGAATTTCGCCTAACAACTTAATATCTTTACGAGCCAAGGTAAACGACGTAATCACCAAATCGTTTTCGCGGCAAATTTGCTTAAAGTCTTTGGTGTCCTTTGCTCGTTGAGTGCCGTGATGTACGACCGCTTTGAGGTCAGGGGCAAACTTTTGGATCTCCCGATACCAGTTGCCCACCACTGAAGTTGGGGCTATTAAAAGAGTGGGTGGAATATTTTTGACCCGATTTTGTTGAGCGATCTCCCGTTCCTGCAACAGTCGGGCAATCACCTGAATGGTTTTACCCAATCCCATGTCATCTGCAAGACACCCATTCAAGCCAAGCTGCTCTAAATAGTGCAACCAGGAAACTCCTCGCTTTTGATATTCCCGCAGATTGCCCTGTAACTGTTGAGGGTTTTCGATCGGTTGCAGCTGGCTCTTGTCACCCAATTTTGACAACATATCAGACAGAGCATCATGGCGATCGACCTCGATATCCAAGTTGTCATCCTGGTCAGAGGTCAGTTTGAGGAAGTCAAGCAAGCTCAACTCTGGGTTCTCTTGTTGCTGAGTCTTCCAAAACTCCAGCATTTGCTTCATCTTGTCCTGGTCGAGTTCCATCCACTGCCCCCGGAACTTGACCAGAGAGGTTTTAGCATTGACCAGTTGATTCCATTCCTGTTCGCTGACGGTTTCACCCCCGATTGCCAGTTCGTACTGATATTCCACCAGGCTTTCAAACGAGAAGTATTTCTTGCTCTTGTCTTCTCCCCCGGTGAGCGATTTACCCTTGGCTTTGAGCCGCACTTTGGCCCGCTGTCGCCCTTTGGGTGTCCACCAGGCAGGCACGATTACCTTATAGCCTGCGTTTTCCAACACCCAGGCAGACTCTTTGAGGAAGGTAAACGCCGCATCCAGATCGAGGGCAATCCCTACAGGCTGATCGGTTTCTAATCCTTGCCAGAGCGTCGGATAGATGCGGGCTGCATAGCCGAGATTCATCAGCAAATGCTGCTCAAAGCCTTCTCCAAGCTCGTTCTTGACCTGTGCTTGCTGTTTAGGACGCATGCGCCAATAGTCTTGCAACGACACTCGCAGAGAGGGGTCATGTTTAGGGGCCACTTGAAACTGAAGTTCCCAGGCATCTTCAGGTTTTGCTGGGTCTTTCAGTTGAAAGCAAAGATAAAAGGGCTGATCGGTCTGAGTTCGCAGAATGCGATCGCGCCATACCTGCCACTGTTGATATTGCTCTAATTGAGGTGCCCCTGTCCCAGGCCGATTGGTTAGATGCAAACAACTGTAGAGCAGCGTATCAGCGATTGTTTTCTCATAGGTCTGAGTGGTGGGAGTATGGGTGACGATATCGGTGAGCAAACACTCCGAAAAGTGACGCAACAGCGTAGAGCGATCGTAGAATTCGGGGCGATCGCGCGGTTCAGCAAACCCCGCCACACAGATCAACGGCATGTACTCCACATACTGTTGAATCGTGGCTTCGTATTCTTCACCAATAAACTCCCAACTAGGATAAATCTCAAACTTGCCGTTCTCGGCTGAGGCAACCGATACATCAATGGTTTTTGTAGCCGCAGAAGTCTTCTTTGCCATCCCTGCCGATCGCGTTCGTCGAGTGGTTTTAGCCATCTGAGGGGTGGTACCACGTGAGGAACTGCGGCGAGTTTTAGGGGTGGTGGGATCCGGGGCAGGTGCCTGGGTCGTTGCTTTGGTAGATTTACGCTTCGTTCCAGAGGGCTTTGGCGGTTCCAGTTCGCGATACTTTAACGCTGGAATATATTGATCTTTGAGAATGATGCGCTTAATCGCTTGAGTAAAGTGAAACCAAAACAGCAGATCAGACCCTAGTTGAATGTCTGCCAGGTTGTGCAATGCGATGAAATGCAGGTCATTGAGTAAGCTAATCACATTGTTGACGTAGCCTCCCTGTTTAGCAGAGGCAACGGTTTGATAGCAATCCACCTGCCAATATTGAAACTCAAAGGTGTCCGGGAGTTCTTCCTCCAAATACCGAGACAACTCCAAAGAGGGTAACGGTTGAGCATCAACTGTCGGCAACAAAAAATAGCGCGGCGAAATCAAATCTTCTAACTTGCGATCGCCAGGGGGTTGGATGCCTAGTTCTTGAGTCAATAACGCAGCCAAATCTGCCTTAACCCGTTGTCGGGGATGTCGCTGGCTGATTTTGTGAAACCGCTTGCGCTCCGTTGTCTCAACCCACAGATAAAAAGCCCCTTGTTGAATAAATTCCTCATCGCTTTGAGGAATCCACGTACCGTGAAGAATTTGCATACGACAGAAAATGCGGTAGCACGGCTATTTGTGGATTTTAGCGTATTAACAACAAGCAGGAATGAAATCTCGTTTTTGTAACAGTACTCTCTCGTGAGGTAGCCCTAAATAGGGAGCCATATCATGACCCACCCTGACGCAAGACACGATCTACGACTATTCCAGATCTCCAGGTTTTGGGGATGTCCATCAGACATCGTGTTAAAGGTACCTTCAACGAGAACTCAGGGATCTAAACCCCTGGATCTAAACCCCTTCAGTTGCTATTGCGTGACCTCCTCTCCACCCCACTCAGCCCTGTCATACTATGATTAAGGAAGTAAATAAAGTTTTGTAAATCCTTTGACTTCAATACTCTCAGCCTCCAATCATGTCAACCCTTCCCTCACCTGGCATCGGCTCCAACCGCTGTGGCAAGGTGGCGAACACACTGTGCAGCGTGGACTACCACATCATCAGCTTGCTCCCGCATGGCAAATGCTGTTGTTAGGAGATGGCTCCCCCACTCGGCATCTACAACTATTGACCGGGGAGGCCACCGAGGTTGATGTGATTGATATGTCATTAATTGATGACACATTGGATGAGGCTCCAGAGCCAATTCAGGTGCTGACGGCACCTCGACTGCGACGGCAGGTTTGGCTGAGAACTCGGTCAGGAAAACGGTTGGCCTATGCAACCTCTTGGTGGGAGGCAAGCCACGTTGATGAATATTTGCAGAATCGATCGCTCCCTATTTGGTCAAACTTGTCGCGATCGCGCACCGAGTTATATCGTGACATTCAAGGCATCGTCTGTGGACATTCTCCAGCCTTAGAGTTGGCGTTTGGACAACCTGGGCCCTTTTGGGGCAGACACTATCTCTTTTGGCACCACGGACACCCCATTACGTTGATTTACGAAGTCTTTTCGCCGTACTTGGCAAAATATTTAGGGCCATTACAACTTGAATCGGAGGATAGTTGAGTCAACCAACGATTAAACTGGGTTGATGGGTCTTTGTCGTTAGCTATCCCGAAGCTATTAACCTTTCATACCAGGAAATTTATTTCCTGGCTCAAGGCCAAAAGTGTCAAAAAACACGGAGAATATCAGGACGGTTATCCGGGTCTGGTAAATAAATTGCCAAATTGCCATTGGGAAAGCGGCTTGGGAAAATATTCACGACAACCGTACTTAAACTAGGTTGTGACACTGTAGCCGTCAACTCTTGCTGACCCCCCAAAGTCCAATACAGCAGCGACAAATCGCGGGGATCAACCCGGATGCGCCGAGTTTGCCCTGGCAGTAATAGCAAAGGTCTTGTTCGCCCAACCAACTCAATTTCGATCGACCGTCTAGTGCGGTTCGTGACCTGAATGGTCGTGAGTTGACTGATTCGTACCCGTCGTCGATTTACCCCCGGAGACTCATAGCTAAACTGCCTAAACTGAGCCACTGTTAAGGGTTCTGCGATAGGTTGAGTAACAGGTACAGGTTGAGTAACAGGTACAGGTTGAGATCCTTGAATAGATTGAGGGATAGGCACTGTCGGCAATGCGGCTACCATTGGTAACGCTGCCTCTACAGGAGCGATCGCCCCACCACGAGACCCACTTTGTGGTGCCACTACTTCACTAGACTCAGCGATCGCCTCTGTCACCATCACATCAGAACGAGCCGCCGCGATCGCCCCATTCATCAGTGCAGGCTCAGCTGTCGATGGGGTTGGCTCAGGCGATCGCTCTGGGGCAAATTGGGGAGTAACCAGGACTTCTGGAGCAGTAGTAATCGCGGTTTCCTTCACGTCATCGAATCGGCTTGCCTTTATCTGATCGATGGGCACTGAGGGCTGCCAATCTTGAGAAATTGGGCTGGCTTGAGCCTCTTGACCCATTTCCTGCCCTACGACCACTGCCACGGTTGCCAAAGCTAGAGTTGGTACGCGCACATTGTCTCCTATATGAAGGTCACTGGCAAATTCAGGTGGAACAGAGGCTGAGAGAGTAGAAGCAAGCTCTACCAACTCAGACGATGCCTCAAATACCACCTCAATCACTGCCTAGTGATACAGGAGCGTTTATCCTCCATCAGGACAAAATGGACTAAAACTGTCTTAAAAAGCGTAGGTCACTGTTGTAAAGCCGACGAATATCGTCTACCTGGTGCAACACCATCGCAAACCGCTCAACCCCAAACCCTGCGGCAAACCCAGTGTAGACTTCGGGATCATAGCCCACCGATTTCAACACATTGGGATCAACCATGCCACAGCCCATCACCTCTAACCAGCGACCGCGCCACTGCACATCTACCTCAGCAGATGGCTCTGTGAACGGGAAGAAACTGGGACGCAGGCGAATTTCAATATCGCCAAAGATCTCTTCTAAAAAGACTTTGAGCGTTCCTCTTAAATCGGTGAAAGTCAACCCCTCATCCACCGCCAAAATCTCAACCTGGTGAAACACCGCTGAATGAGTTGCATCCACGGTGTCTCGTCGATAACACCGCCCTGGAATCGCCACTCGAATCGGTGGCTCGTTGTTTTCCATATAGCGAATCTGCACTGAGGAGGTGTGGGTTCTCAGCAGATTGCCATCGGGCAAATACAACGTATCTTGCATGTCTCGCGCCGGATGGTCTTCTAAAAAGTTGAGTGCCTCAAAGTTGTAGTAGTCGGTCTCCATCTCAGGGCCTTCAGCCACGGTGTAGCCCAATCCCACAAAAATGTCTAATACGCGCTCGATCGTGCTCGTCAGCGGATGGGTATGACCCTGAGGTGCATACACCCCTGGCATGGTCACATCTATTTTTTCAGCCGTGAGTTGAGCCTCGATTTGAGCTGCTTGCAGAGTGTCTCGCTTTTGATCGAGGGCTGTCTGCAACACCTCTTTTACCTCATTAGCAAGTGCCCCAATGCGAGGGCGATCGCTTGCCTCTAGTTTCCCCATCCCCCCTAACACCTGAGAGAGGCTACCTTTTTTGCCTAAATACTTGATTCGCAGTTGTTCTAGCTGCTCCAACGTGGTTGTATCAGCGATCGCCTCCTGCGCCTCCTGACGCAAGTGGGTCAGTTGAGATTCAAGCTCATTGAGCACTGTAGCCATGCCTAGAATTGCCCGTGATAAAGAAACAGCTAAGACTATTTCAGTTTATCTCTAAATAGAGTGCGAAGGATGAAGTGAATGAGGGGATGAAGTGAATGAGGGGATGAAGCGATGAGTAGAGAGGTGATAGAGCTTTGAGTGATGCGCGTTGAATTTTGAGTTGTAGCCGTAGCCCGCTATGAAATCTTCTGAATTCCAGAACCAAGGCATTCAAAACTTAACACTAAAAATCCAGCCCTCTTTTTTTCAGCCCTCTTTTTTGCTCCTAACCTCCGCTTCTTCCCTCTTTCCTCTTTCCTTTTCCCTCTTCCCTCTACACTGGAACTGGCTGACAACTCGTTCTGGTAATGGCATGAATCTTCTAATTAGTAACGATGATGGCATCTTTGCATTAGGCATTCGCACGCTGGCAAACACCCTAGCAGAGGCAGGACATCAGGTCACTGTCGTGTGTCCTGATCGAGAGCGATCGGCAACCGGACACGGCTTAACCTTGCACGATCCGATTCGAGCTGAACAAGTTGAATCAACCTTTCACCCCAATATCAAAGCCTGGGCCTGTTCTGGAACGCCGTCTGATTGTGTCAAACTTGCTCTAGGAGCTTTACTAGACAGTCCTCCTGATCTGGTTTTGTCAGGCATCAATCATGGCTCTAACTTAGGAACTGACGTGCTTTATTCTGGCACGGTCTCAGCTGCAATGGAGGGCGTGATTGAGGGCATTCCTGGGATTGCCTTTAGTCTCACGAGCTTTTCGAGTCAGACCTTTCAACCTGCGGCTGATTTTGCCCGTGACCTGCTGCAACAGCTTGAGAAACATCCACTGCCCCAGCTCATGTTGCTCAATGTTAATATACCAGCCGTTCATCCCGAAAAAATTGCCGGGGTGATGGTGACTCGACAAGGCATTCGTCGTTACTTTGATATGTTTGAGAAACGACTTGACCCACGCGGTAAAACGTATTACTGGCTAGCGGGTGAGGTGCTCGAAGATGTCAGTGAAACCGATATCGATGTTTTGTCTATATTTGGAACCACTGCCCCAAGAGTTGACTTAGAATGGATCAGCAACACAATGACAGACGTACAAGCAATTCGGCAGAATTACATTACTGTTACACCGTTGCAATATAACTTGACTTCCATTTCAGGGCTGGCAAAATTGCAGGATTGGCAACCGATTTTTTTTAAATAACGTTAAATTTGATAGGAATTGCTCTAAGTTGAGATGTTTCTATAGTAAGTAACAGTCTAGACTGGAGCTAAATCAAGCAATATTGTTCGACATAATCTTGGTCGGTGCAATATGGGCTGTATATCTTAGCTAAAGACTTTTAGTTGAGATGGAGCAGATAACCACCTTGTGTGGGAGTTTGATATCAAAAGGGTGCCCTTGTAAAGATTTCTACCAATCTGCAACGGAGGCTGTAATCCTGAGACAATGCTTGCCAGATCGTAAGTAAGATTTAGGCTAACCAATCTTGGGAGCAAGGCTCGTCTTTTAAGACTCGATCGAGTCCGGTAGGGAACATTCATGTCTAAGATGCAAAACCAGTTCAAAGTTCGCTTTTGGGGTGTCAGAGGTAGTATTGCTTGTCCTGGTCCTGAGACGGTGCGATATGGCGGCAATACGTCTTGCATTGAGATGCAAGTTGCTGGTTATCGTCTGATCTTCGATGGTGGAACCGGATTGCGTGTTCTCGGACAGTCGCTCATGCGAGAACTGCCCTTAGAAGGACACCTGTTCTTTACCCACTCTCATTGGGATCACATTCAAGGCTTTCCGTTCTTTGTGCCTGCTTTCGTTAAAGGTAATAAGTTCAAAATCTATGGGGCGATCGCTCCTAATGGTTCCACGATTGAGCAACGGCTCAATGACCAGATGCTTCATCCCAACTTCCCAGTCCCCTTGCAAATCATGGGTGCAGACCTGACGTTCTGCGACATTGAGATCGGTGAGACTGTAGAAATTGGCGATATTCGCGTTGAAAATGCACTGCTTAATCACCCCGGTGAAGCGGTGGGTTATCGCGTTAACTGGAATGGGCACGCTGTGGCGTATGTCACTGACACTGAGCACTTTACCGACCGTCTGGATGAACATGTGCTCTGGCTGGCTCGTGAAGCCGATTTGATGATCTACGATTCCACCTATACCAACGAAGAATACTATTCTGAAAAGTCGAGCAAAGTGGGTTGGGGGCATTCAACCTGGCAAGAAGCTGTCAAAGTGGCTAAGGCAGCTAATGTTAAAAAGCTTGTTATCTTCCATCATGACCCGCTGCACAGCGATGCCTTTATGGATCAGATTCAAGAAAACACGGCTGAAGAGTTTCCCAATAGTGTTGTTGCCTGGGAGGGTCTGGAAATTGACTTGTTAGCCTCTCCGACTAACGTCCCGGCTGAGGAAACATCAGAGGCTAAGTTATCAGCCTGATCGCTACTTTCCATTGGTTTTGTCAGACTTTCCCTTGTTTTGTGTCAAAATGTAAAGCGTGTGGATTACTTCCTCTTTAGACACTGTTCGCGTTCCGACACACGTTGCCCTGGGAAACTTTGACGGAGTTCATCGGGGGCACCGACGTGTCATTGAGCCAATTTTGGCGTCTGCCCTGACTCATTCAGAGGCTGTTGTTCCTGATTTGATCCACAAGCCTCACTCCACCGTCTTGACGTTTTGTCCTCACCCTCAAGAGTTTTTTACGGGGAAACGTCGCCCCTTGTTGACCCCAATAGATGAAAAAGTAGCCCTCTTGCAGGAAATGGGGGTGCAACAGTTGGTCTTGTTGCCATTTGACCAGACCCTGGCAGAGATGTCGGCTCAAGATTTTGTAGACATTATCCTCGTGCAACGGCTACAAGCACGCCAAATCAGCGTTGGTCAAGATTTTCGATTTGGCTGTAAGCGATCGGGCACCACTCAAGATTTACAGGCGATCGCCGCGACCTATGACATCACCGTGCAAATCATCCCGCTCCATACCTCTAATGGCGATCGCATCAGTAGCTCTGCTATCCGCCATGCGCTGCAAGCAGGCGACCTGCCCCAAGCCAATCATCTGTTAGGTCGAACCTATACGCTAGTGGGGCAGGTCGTTCAGGGACAACAACTCGGTCGTCTTTTGGGGTTTCCCACGGCTAACCTCAAGCTCCCTGACGAAAAGTTTTTACCGCATCAAGGAGTTTACTCAGTACGGGTATCAGGAACTGAGTTGACCCTACAGGGACATTCATTGGCGGGCGTGATGAATATTGGCAACCGCCCTACTGTCAATGGGGTGCAGCAAACGATCGAAGTTCACCTGTTAGATTGGTCGGGCGACCTGTATGGACAGACCTTAACCGTTAGTCTAGAAAAGTTTATTCGCCCTGAGCAAAAGTTTGCTTCACTGGAGGCACTAAAAGCTCAAATCCAAGCAGATTGCGATATAGCGCGATCGCTCTTAGCCACCACTCCTTTACCCTGAGTTAGAGTAGGGGAATGGGTAGTCAGGTCACGCCTCTGGGTTACACACAAGATTACAAAAACTATGAGAGAAAGCATTGAACAGCTCACCCAAAATCTGGGTCGTACGATTGTGGGCAAAGCTGAGGCAATTCGATTGGTATTAGTGGCTTTGTTATCAGGCGGTCACGCCCTTTTAGAAGATGTGCCAGGAGTGGGGAAAACGTTGTTAGCCAAATCGTTGGCTCGTTCAATTGATGGGCAGTTTCAGCGGATTCAATGCACTCCTGACTTACTACCAACCGATGTCACCGGCACCAATATTTGGAACCCCCGGACGGGTGAATTTGTGTTTTCACCGGGACCTGTCTTTGCCAATGTGTTGCTGGCTGATGAAATTAATCGGGCAACTCCTCGGACTCAATCGGCCCTCTTAGAAGTTATGGAGGAGCACCAGGTCACAGTAGATGGAATCTCTCGTCTCGTGCCGACTCCATTTTTTGTCATTGCGACTCAAAACCCAGTGGAATATCAGGGCACGTTCCCCTTACCTGAAGCCCAAATGGATCGCTTTGCCCTGTCTTTGAGTTTAGGATATCCAACCGAGGCAGAAGAATTGCAGATGTTACAACGGTTGCAGCAAGGCACTTCATTGGATGAGCTAAAGCCCAGTTTGTCTTTGGCAGACATTGTGGAGTTACGTCGTCTCTGTGCTCAGGTGAGAGTAGAGGCTCCTTTGCAGCAATACATCCTCGATTTGATTCGGGCAACCCGCCAAGATGAAGAAATTATTCTAGGGGTTAGCCCCCGGGGTTCGGTATCATTGCACCGAGCTATTCAGGCCCTCGCCTTTTTGGAAGGGAGAGACTATGCCATCCCTGATGATGTCAAGTTGCTGGCACCCCATGTGCTCTCGCATCGTCTGATCCCCGCTGGAGGACGAAGAGCACGGGGCATCATCGAGCGATTGTTGCGATCGACTCCAATTCCCTAAATCACTAGGGCAGCAAGATGATGTGATAGCAAGAGGCATGGGTCATTCGTTCATGGTTATCGGTCATGGGAGATATTGGTCAATGCTTAGGCATTCCTCCCCTTTCACACTCCCACTCGGCTACTCTCTCACTCGCAATCTCCTTCCTGCTGTAGGATGGCTAAAGTGTTGTTAAAGATACCATGATTACCGTTGCGCTGCCCAAGGGCGGTTTATTAGAAGAGAGTATTCGCCTGTTGCAAGCAGTTGGACTTGACTTCAGTGCTTTTCTCGACTCTAGTAATCGCCAGCTTGAAATTTGGGATACGACTCATACTGCAAAGGCGTTGCTAGTTCGCAATTATGATGTGCCTGTCTATGTGGAATATGGTCAGGCCCAATTGGGGATCGTCGGCTATGACATTTTGCGAGAAAAACAGCCCAAAGTAGCTCATTTAGTAGATTTAGGGTTTGGGCAATGTCGCTTGTCAGTGGCGGTTAAAGAAGCAAGTCCTTATCGCTCGGCATTGCAGTTGCCTCCTCACAGTCGAGTGGCGTCTAAGTTTGTTAACTGTGCCCGCGAATATTTTCAGAGCCTTGATCTGCCAGTAGAAATTGTGCCCCTCTATGGGTCGGTTGAGTTAGGGCCGATCACTGGAATGTCAGAGGCGATCGTCGATTTAGTCGCCTCTGGACGCACCCTCAAAGAAAACAATTTGTTAGAAATCGATCGCTTGTTTGATAGCACAGCCCGTCTGATTGCCCATCCTCTAGGTTATCGACTTGACATTGATGGGTTGCAAACCGTGATTGAACGCATTCGAGTGGAAGTAGGAGGAGTGATCAGTCAAAAGTAGAGAGAAGGGAATTAAGAGTGCAGTACTTAGCCATTCTATGTTGCAACTTAACCCAAACTCTTTGCCAAATGCCACCTCTGCTATGGGCTGATCGATAGCCCATCAACCGTCATGAGCATGAGAAATTTTGTATACTGCCTCACTAAAACTGAGGACACTCTAAAATAGAGCAGACCCTCATTGACCCTCAGCATGACCAGTGCATCTTCCTCAAACGAGGAACGCCGACAACCTCGACCTACCGATTGGCGATTGTTGCGACTTTTGGCTCCCTATGCTCTACAAAATAAACGCTTACTGACGATCGCCCTGATTCTGCTTGTTCCAACCTCGATCGCTGAAGCCATTCAACCAATTCTAGTAGGGCAGGCAATATCACTGATTCGCAATGAACCCGTCCTCTGGTTTTTGCGGGGGCAGACGTTAGCGAGTGGGTTAAATCTGTTAGTGTTGCTGCTGCTAGCGACGATCGCCACTCGACTGGCTGTGGATGGCTGGCAGGGTTACATGGTGCAAAAAGTAGGGCAACGGATCACCGCCAACATTCGAGATGATTTGTTTCAGCATGTCACCTCACTGGCCGCTCGATTTTTTGATCGCACTCCGGTTGGGCGTTTGATCACACGTCTCACCAGTGATGTGGATGCGCTAGGAGATGTGTTTTCAACCGGAGCGATCGGGATCATTGGCAACCTGTTCTCAATGGTGGTGATTGCTGTCACGATGTTTACGCTGCAGTGGCAACTGGCACTCATGCTGGTGAGCCTGTTGATTCCTGTGACAGCCTTAATCGTTTATTTTCAACGCAAGTATCGCACCGCCAATTACATAGCACGAGAAGAGCTATCAGCACTCAACTCTACGTTGCAGGAAAACATCACCGGAATTAACGTCGTACAACTGTTTCGACGAGAGCAGTTTAACTCGCAGCTTTATCGCACAATTAACCAGCGATATGTTGGTGAAGTTGATAAGACCATTTTTTATGACTCGGCTGTCTCAGCTACGTTAGAGTGGGTGGCTTTAGGGGCGATCGCCGCTGTGTTGTGGTTAGGGGGGGTGTTAGTGTTACAAGACGCCCTCAACTTCGGCATCCTGGCATCCTTTATTCTGTTTGCTCAGCGGCTGTTTGACCCACTACGAGAGTTTGCAGAACAATTTACTGCGATTCAAGCCGGGTTTACGGCATTAGAAAGGGTCAGCGACATTCTCAACGAACCGATTGAGATCCGCGACCCAGAGCGCACTGAACAGGCTGTAGAAAAGGCAGTTCCCCGTGCTGCTGGAGAGATTCGGTTTGAGCAGGTCTGGTTTGGTTATAAACCCGATGAACCCGTTTTGCGTAACCTCAACTTCGTCATCCGTCCGGGTGAAAAAGTCGCCTTGGTGGGACCCACTGGAGCCGGTAAAAGCTCAATTATTCGCTTGCTATGCCGTCTTTATGAGGTGACACAAGGGCGAATCTTGTTGGATGGAGTGGATATTCGAGATCTGCCCCAAGTTGAGCTACGACAACGCATGGCCGTCATTTTGCAAGATGGTTTTTTGTTTGCCGGAGATGTCAAGAGCAACATTACCCTAGGAGAGCATTACCCCATCGAAGCGATTCGGGCGGCTGCCGAGCAAACTAATGTCGCCAGTTTCATTGAGCAGTTACCTCAAGGCTATGACACGATGTTGCGTCAGCGGGGCACAAACCTCTCTGGAGGACAAAAGCAACTGCTTGCCTTTGCCCGCGCCGCCATTCGTGACCCTCATATTCTCGTCTTGGATGAGGCAACCGCTAATCTTGATGTGGGTACTGAAGCCATGATCCAGCAGGCTCTAGAGCGATTGTTGGTTAAGCGAACAGCAATTATCATCGCTCATCGCCTCTCTACGATTCGTAGTGTCGATCGCATCCTAGTGCTCAAGCAAGGGCAGTTGATTGAGTCAGGCAGTCATGAGGAATTGTTGAGTCAGGGTGGGTTATACGCCAGCCTCTACCGATTGCAAATGTTGGAGGAGCAATAATGTTGGAGCAATCAAGAAAAGCACTTTGAAAGTTCTTGGAGGGCTAAATCCGTACTTCTAACGAAAAAACCGTAAAAATTAGTAAGTATGCTCTGCATAATTTCACGGGGATCAACGTAGAAAGTTTCAGCTCGTGTCGCTCATTTTATGAGGTTAAGCGAATGTACTTGATCTATCGTGGAGTTCGTTATATACTCACTCCCTCTCATTTTTCGGACTCTCGAACAGCCATCCACTCTTTTCAAGCCCATGCCGATCGCATGGCTGCAATTTCACCGCTGGTGATGTGTCAATATCGCGGTGTCAGCTATGCTCGCAGAGTCCATGATTTTGTGACTCCCTGCCCTAAATCTGATCCAGATCTGGAGTCTTTTGTGGCTGCTTTTTGGGAAATTATTAATGCTTAAGAATAAGTTGTGCTCGCGCTAATCGATAAAACAGCAATATGCCGCTAAAGCTGGCAGCAACATCGGTCACACTGACAGTGCGATAGGGCGAAAAGGCTTGCAATGTTTCATCGACAATGACGATCGCCCCAATCAGGGCCGGACCCAATGGCATAGCGCATCGCCAAACGCAAATCATGCGACCTCGGAGAGCTAAATAACTTAAATAACTGGCAATTCCCATTAAGAAGAAATGCCCTAATGTGTCATACGAAGGAATGGCAGCAAGTTGGGTTGGCAAGATATCGAGATAGGCCGCAAGAGTAATAACCAATAGCACCAGCAGGTAGAGACAGAACGCGATCGCCCATTGTCGATCGAACCACGAATCTCTCCGATGGGTCATAGGGGAAGTCTCCTAAGGATGAGGTGTGTTGAACTTGGATCACAAATTACTAAGCCCCCTTTGTGCATTATTACACTTGGCTTTTAGCTGATCGGGTCAGTATTTCTACTGAAATCAAAACCTATGCTATTTGTCATGCCTTGAGTCGTGACATTGATCTGAGGCGATCGCCCTCCTGAACCTTCTAGGATTGAAGCATCAAACGGCTATCCAGAAAGGAGGTTCCGCAATGAAGTTTGTAACGATCAAACCCATGACAGTGTTGACCGGAGGAGCAATGGCAGTCGTCGGATTGGCAGCTGGACTCACCATTGCATTTCATCCTGTGGTGGTGCAGGCTCAAGCGAGAGACGGCATGGAGCAATGGTCGCAGGTCTTAGAAGAATTAAATTTAACGCCAGAACAGCAAACCCAACTAAACCAGATTCGGCAAAATACTCGATCTGAGTTAGAAGCCTTGTTGACCGAAGACCAACGAGCGCAGTTTAGAAGCACTCTGGAAAGTGGCAATGGCTTTCGAGAGGCGATCGCGGCTATGAACCTCTCCTCTGAGCAGCAAACTCAACTGCGGGCGATCTTTCAGTCAGCTCGTGAACAGGCCGCAACTGTGTTGACAGATGAGCAACGACAACAAGTTCAAGAACTAGTGCGATCGCGATTGCAACAGCGTTGATCACTGTCGATCAACAATAACGGCACGACTTAGTCTTGGTTTTTCTGAAGCGAGTCAAATCGCTGCAACCGCAGCGGTGAGTTTCGCTTGCGTGAAATTACCTGTGCATCAGGGATTGAGGGCGATCGCTCTGACAAAAGCAGGGTGTGGGTTTAGAACCTGACCCATCCAGCGTTCTAACTAAAAATCTATGTCCACTGAGTGATGGTTGATACGTGTTTTCACCTATGCCTTTAAGGAGTAATCTCATGACAACTTCAATCAATGCTCGCATTGCGGCTCGACGTGCGGCTCGGCTGTCTGAAACCCAAAAGCAAAACATTCGCAAGTTAGTGAGTGACGTTCAAACCAGTGTCGATAATTACCCCTCTGACAGTAGCGTGGCGGAACTTAAAGCAAGTGTAAAAGCCGCCTTTAGCGATCGCACGATCACTCGTTCTGAGTTTAAAGCGATTGTTGGCGATGTTTTAGCTGTGGTAGACAGCGCAGGTGTCACCCCAACTGAAGCCCGTACTATTTTCTATGATTTGCAAAATATTGCTCAAGCCTCCCGCTTCCCCCGCACCAACGATAGCGTGACGGGCACCGATGGCAATGATGTCGTGTGGACTGGGCTAGGCAACGATACGCTAACGGGGGCAACCGCGACTGACTTCGGCGTAGGCGATGTAGACACGCTCTGTGGGGGTGGAGGTCAAGATACCTTTGTTCTGGGCGATCGCTCAATGGTCTTTTATGACGATGGCAACTCCATCACCGCTGGACTCAGTGACTATGCCTTGATCGTGGACTTTAACCCTGGGCAAGACAAGATTCAACTCAAGGGAAGTGCTGAGAACTACAGCGTGGGTGCGCTGCCAGAGCAGCTTGGTTTTGCAGGAACAGGAATCTATTACAAAAATACCACTGGTACTGGAACCCCTGAATTAATTGGAGTAGTGGCTGGGGTTAGCATTTCTGATTTCAACAGCGGGTTTACCTTCGTTTAATCCGATTTCTTCGATCTAGATGACCCATACAGGTTTTTGTCAGGGCTGGCAAACTACCCTGCCCAACCTTGTTTGGGTTGAGCCCTTTGACAGGATGCCCCGGTCGATCAAGGGTGTGTGGCATTTGGTCAACTCTCCTGTGTGCCTCAAGCGTCAATCTCCATCCGACTGCCGCACCCCTATCTCTCTCCTCTTTTGACCCTTGTTCTTTCCTCTTTCTTTTTCCTATGCTTTTCTCTCCTCCTTCACCCGCTAAGATTCAACAGTTTCTCAACCTGATCGATCGCATCTCTGACAAGTTGGGTGTTAGTGTTCCTCCGTTTGTCCATTTAGAGCAGTTGCGATCGCTCCCAGTAGGCACTCTTGGTCACGCCTGGGCAGAGTCGCTCGATCGCCGTAACCTGGCTCCATTCACCACTGGACCTCGCCGCAAACACTTACACGATGGCATTCACGTCTTAACGGGGTATGACACTGACCCTCTTGGCGAAGCAGAGGTGCAAGCCTTTTTGTTGGGGTCAAAGTTTCGAGTCGCACACGTCCTTTTAGGGGTGGGGTTGCTCAAGCCTATTTATCACCAACACCCGACTTGGCAAGAAGTACAAGCCAGACTGTGGAGTGCCTATCAGCGGGGGAGTCACTCTAGCTTTGATGTCGATAGTTGGCAACCTGAGCAGATGTGGCATGTTCCCTTAGAGCAAGTACAACAACACTATGGCCTTTGATCAACCTCGCAACATACTTAACGAAGCACCAGAGAGATTTCCTGAAGCGATCAAGCCTGAAATGTTAAGCTTTGGAGAGCATTAGCCCTGTCAGGAAATCATGGATACGCCAGTGGGTAAGACGTTGCAAGGTGGAAAGTATACCCTGGATCAGCAATTGGGTCAGGGTGGCTTTGGCATCACGTTTAAGGCAACTCACCACTATTTGGGGCAGGTTGTTGTGATTAAGACGCTGAACCAGGGAAATCAACAAGACCCCCAATTTCCGCGATTGGTGCAGCAGTTTCAGGATGAGGGACGCCGACTGGCCGTGTGCATCCACCCCAACATCGTGCGGGTGAATGACTTCTTTATGGAGGAAGGCATTCCCTATTTGGTGATGGATTATATTCCGGGGCAAACCTTAGAACAGGTGGTGTTGCCCGATCGCCCTCTAGCTGAAGCGATCGCCATTTATTATATTCGGCAGATTGGGGCAGCCCTGGAAGTGGTTCACCAAAACGGCATGTTACACCGCGATGTGAAGCCCCAAAACATTATTCTGCGGCAGGGCACACAAGAAGTTGTCTTAATTGACTTTGGCATTGCGCGAGAGTTTACCCCCGGTGTCGCCCAAACCCATACCAGCATTATTTCAACGGGTTATGCTCCCGTGGAGCAATATCTCTCTCATGAAAAGCGTACTCCTGCCACAGATGTCTATGCCCTGGCAGCAACCCTTTATACGCTATTGACGGCCTATATCCCGGTGGCGGCGATTTTGCGCGATCGCCAACCGATGCCTACTCCACGAGATCTGCATCCAGAGTTGAGTGCGGCGATTAACCAGGCCATCATGCGAGGCATGGCGGTAGAAGTGCGCTATCGCCCGCAAACAATTGCAGAGTGGTTGGCGTTGTTGCCTGGTAATGCTTCTGTGTCGGTGTCAATGCCGCCTCCAGTACAGGAACTGCATGGAACCAATGGAGTGCTTTTAACCCCTCCAACCCCAATCCCTGATCCGGTGTCGAGAGCGGCAACCCAGGCGATCGCTCCCCGTACTCCTTACCCCGCTCCTGATGCAGATCTGGCTTCCCCAGATCCTCTCGCTCATTCAACCCCACCCAGGCGACGGGGGCCGTCTCGGTCATTGGTGACAGCCTTAGGGGTGGTCGTCATTACCTCTATCGCTATTGCGGCAATCGCTACTGTATGGCAGCAGACCCAACCTGTCGCAACCACGGATGGCTCAACCGAACCAAGCCCTAGCCCTGAGCGTCAGCCCACTCCTGTTGAGCTGCCAGAGGAGGTGCCTGCTCCAGAGGCCAGCTCAGTTACGCCTCCGCCTGCTTTAGGCCCCATCACAATCGCAGAGAGCACTCCCCCGGCGACTCCAGAACCAAAGAATGAACCCCAACCAGAGCTAGATCGAGGGAACAGGTCGAGCCGTCCTAGCATTCCAGGAGTAACCGTTGGCACTAGTGAAGATCAAATCGTGGCATTGTTGGGGACACCCACTCGTGTAAGCGATGGCTATTGGCGCAATACTCGCACAGCATTATATGACGTGATCCCCAACAAGGTGACGCTGGCCTATATCTACGATCGCGATACCAATCAGGTGCGCCAAAGCGAAGCCTCCTTTGCTCAATCTATCGATCTGCTGACGTTGCGAGTTACCTTAAACGGCATGGTCGGTGGGCAGTTGACTGAAGAAATGGAGCACCAATTAAAGCAGGTGCAGCAACGCCAATCAAATAGCTACACCTTTGAGATAGATGGACTAGAAGGCATTATTGAACGGCATAGTGATCACGATCGCATTTATATGGCGGTTTGGGATGCTGACTTGCATTAAGGGTGTAGCTTGGATTAAGGGTGTAGTATATGATTGCAAAACGGTTGAACTTTCCCTCAAAACTGGCGATCGCCTTCAGTGGCGGAGTGCTCATGGGGTTAACGGTGGCTCCGGTCAATGCCTGGTGGTTAGCCTGGGTGGCGTTGGTTCCTTTGTGGGTGTTGATTCGACTGCATGTGAGTGATCCGGGTAGCCAATTCAGCCAATGGTTGTATCCCTTGTTTTGGGCATTTGGCTACTACGGTCTGGCGATCGCCTGGATTCGCGATTTGCATCCCTTGACGTGGATGGGAGTGCCCTGGTTAGCCAGTGTGGCGATCGCTCTATTTGCCTGGGGAGCTATCACCCTGTGGGGCGGAGCACTAGTGAGTTTTTGGGGCTGGAGCTTCCGATTTTTGCTCAACCGAGGAAAGATCCTTCTCCCTCATCGGCTTGGCTCTGAATCGACCCTGTCACTGGGTTTACCGTTGCTGTCGGTGCTATTGGGCACAGCGTTGTGGTGCCTGACCGAAGGACTGTGGAGCCAATCTGCCCTCTGGTGGGCTTCGTTGTCGTTTACTCAAAGTCCTCATAATCTGCCGATTTTACATCTGGGGCAACTCTCAGGGCCTAATGCTGTGACGGGGGCGATCGTGGCTGTCAATGGCTTGTTAGCAGAAGCGTGGTTGTATTACTCCAGTTCCTCCAGAAACCGGATCGCTCAAGGGCTACTAACGATTACTTTGACGCTCTTGCTCACCCTGCATGGCATTGGGGCATGGCTCTATACTCGACCTCTGGTTGAACTGCCCAACTCTCAGCTCAACATTGGCATCATCCAGGGCAACATCCCCACTCGCATTAAACTATTTGAGGAAGGTGTGCGTCGGGCAGTCAAAGCTTACACCGATGGCTATCGCACCTTAGCGGCTCAAGGTGTTGATGCCGTGCTGATGCCAGAGGGAGCCTTGCCCTATTTTTGGGTAGGCATGAATCGATCGCGTGACCCCCTCTATCAAGCGATTTTGCAAGCGGGCATCCCTACCTGGATTGGCACTCCTGGATTAGAGAATGGCAAAGTCACACAGAGCCTCTTTACCATTGCAGGCAACGGTGAAATTGTGAGCCGCTACGACAAAATTAAACCCGTTCCCCTGGGTGAATATTTGCCATTTGAGCCGATATTAGGAAAGGTGATTAGACGCTTATCCCCGGTTGAGCTATCGATGATTCCGGGTTCGCGCCATCAACACGTTGACACTCCCTTTGGCAGGGCGATCGCTGGAATTTGCTTTGACTCTGCCTTTGCCTACATCTTTCGAGATCAGGCCGCCACAGGAGGACAGTTCATTCTCACGGCTTCAAACAACGACCCCTATGGAGCCGCGATGATGGCACAACATCACGCTCAAGACATCATGCGGTCGATTGAGAGCGATCGCTGGGCAGTGCGTGCTACGAATACGGGATTTTCTGGAGTCGTTGATCCCCACGGTAACACCATCTGGATCTCTGACTTTAGAACCTATGAAACCCACATCGCCACGATCTATCGTCGTCAAACCCAAACTCTCTTTGTCCGGTGGGGCGATTGGCTAACCCCGACCTTATTGGCGATCGCCGGGTTGGGTTTACTGAAAAGGATGAAGGACGAAGCATAAAAAGAAGAGGGAAAACAGAAAAAAGAAGGGAGAAAAGCGTTTTATGTCTCAATCAGCATTCTGCGGTATCCCCTCTCATCCTTTAGCCTTCAGCCTTCTTTCTTCTCTTTTCTTTCTTCTTTCTTCTCCTTACCCCTTGCCTCCC
This sequence comes from Oculatellaceae cyanobacterium bins.114, assembly GCA_033764315.1. Classification (GTDB taxonomy): domain Bacteria; phylum Cyanobacteriota; class Cyanobacteriia; order Elainellales; family Elainellaceae; genus FACHB-1407. The sequence continues at coordinate 24,303 of JANRJA010000018.1, read as the reverse complement.
GTAAAGGTCACTCCCTCAATAAAGTAGCGGTTAAAGAAGGCGTAGATTGCCAATGCGGGCAACGTGAAGACCATTGAGGCCGCCATGATGTAGTTCCAGTAACTAATGTAGGTGCCTTTGAAGGTGTTTAGACCCAACGGCAGGGTAAACATCTCTGGGTCAAACAAAATCACCACTGGCATTAAAAAGTTATTCCAACTGCCCATAAAGACAAAAATTGCTTGAGCCGCGAGGGCAGGTTTTGCCAGAGGTAAGACAATGCGCCAAAAGGTGCCAAACCGAGTCAGTCCATCGAGTTGAGCCGCTTCCTCCAGTTCACGCGGAAAATTCATAAAAAATTGCCGCATCATAAAGATAAAGGTGGCATTGACCATTCCTGGCACAATCATGCCTTGATAGGAGTTGAGCCAGCCCAGAGTTTTGAGAATTAAGAACGTAGGGATCAGCGTAATCTGAGCAGGAATGGCTAACACCACCAGAATTAGAAAAAACCAGAACTGTCTGCCTTGAAACCGCAGTCGAGCCAGAGCATAGCCCGCCATTGAGTTAAACAGAAGATTCAAAAGAGTGACACTGACGGCGATCGCCACACTGTTAAATAGCCAGCGCAAAAACAAGGGCTCTCGAAAGATGTTGCGATAGTTATCAAGGGTAAATTGTTGCGGCAAGAAATTGGGTTCACCACTGGCGATCTCTGATAGGGGCTTAAAAGAGGCAGACAATGCCCAAAGAAACGGGATTAGCGTGAGTACGGCATAGGTAATCAGTCCGGCATATACCAATACTCTCAACCATATACCTGACCTGGTTTTATCAGTGGGATTGGGAGAACTGAACAGACGCAAGCGTCTCACTGGTTGTTGGTTTTGAGTGTCAAGAGTCTTAACCACGCTCTTCCTCCTGAAAGAACCGACGTTGTAACACCGTGGCGATGATGATCACCACTGCCAACAAAAAGGCGATCGCGGCTCCATAGCCCAACTGCAAATTGCGAAACACCGCTTGATAAATCAGCAACACCACCGTCAGCGTTGAGTTATTCGGGCCTCCGGTGCCATTAGAAAAAATGTAGGACTGATCAAACAGTTGAAAGGTGCCAATGACGCCCATCGTCATGACAAAAAACGTCACGGGTTTGAGCAAGGGCAGGGTGATGTGCCAAAACTGTTGCCACTCATTGGCTCCATCAATTTCGGCGGCTTCATAGACCGATCGCGGAATGTCTTGCAGGGCTGCTAAGTAAATCACCATGAAATAAGGCGCAGTAGACCAGATATTCATCACCATGATGCCTTTGAGGGCGATCGCTGGATCTCCTAACCAGTTATAGGTGGGCAATCCTACAAACGCCAGGGCATCGTTGAGCAAACCATTGGTGTTATAGAGCCACATAAAAATTAACGTCAACACCGCCGATGATGTGACCGTCGGCATAAAGTAAATCACTCGCCACCAACCTTTCCCACGAATTCCAGAGTTAAGGGTCACCGCTAACCCCAACGCCAACAGGGTTTGAGTGGGTACCACGATCGCCACATATTCCACCGTGTTTTGCAAAGCGATCCAGACGCGATCGTCTTCGACTAACCGAGCAAAGTTGCTAAGACCAATGAATTGATACTCAATCTCCCCTAAAAGTTGAACCTTTTGAAACGACAGGAAAACGGCATAGAGAATCGGTAACACCACAAACGTTCCCAACACGATTAGCGTGGGTGCCATAAACCCATATCCCGCTAAATTCTCCGGCACGTTCCGTTGCAACTGACCTTTCATGTCAAGGAATGCAAACCTTTGCGTGTTTAAAAATCATTCTCTCGCAGGAGGCTCAATAACCGCTCTACCTTTGAACATAGCTTTATTCGTGTGATGAGTATTACAAATTCAGTGGAAGCCTTCTTTCTTTTCTCAGGAAACTAAGAGCTTTATCTTCTGACAAGTACGGTACATTGTTTTTGGTTGTCGCTGCCAATATCAATCTCAATAGGGCTGATATACAAGCACCACAGCCACTTAAAGAATTGTTATCCTATTTTCTCCGCCCCCGTTCACACTCTGCTTAACTCGGTTAACTTAACCAGTTCAAACTACAAGACTGTTCCCTCATCTATTCACAACAATGAAACGACTAAAGTATTTATTTACCGCTCTGCTGAGTGCCCTTCTAACAGTAGTGATTGTGGCTGGATGTGGTTCACAACCGACTGATACGGCGAGCCAGTCTCCTGGGGCTTCTCCTGCGGCTTCTCCCACAGAAACGCTCATTATGGCGACCTCCGCAGACTATCCACCCTATGAGTTTATTGACACCTCAGGTGGTGAAGAAAAAATTGTGGGTTTTGATGTAGACATCGCAACCTATATCACCAGTCAGTTGGGCTATGGCTTAGAAATCAACAATATTGACTTTAATGGCCTTATTCCAGCATTGCAGTCTGGGCGGGCTAGCTTTGTTATGGCAGGCATGACCCCCACCGCAGAACGGAAGCAAAACGTTGATTTCTCTCAAATCTATTACGATGCCCAAAATACAATCGTGGCAAAAGCAGGAAGTAACCTGACCTCAGCCGAAAGTCTTGCGGGCAAGCGAGTTGGTGTACAGCTAGGCTCGATTCAAGAGGGAGCCGCAAAAGAGATTCAGGGAGCCAACGTAGTGCCCCTCAACCGAATCAACGAAATCATTCAAGAAATTAAAGCGGGACGCATTGATGCGGCTATCGTAGAAGACACAGTTGCCAAGGGTTACATTGAAGCAAACCCTGATTTGGAGTTCAACACGATTCCCAATACCGGAGAGTCTGGCTCGGCGATCGCCTTTCCAAAAGGGTCTGAGCTAGTGGCAAAATTTGACCCTGTCTTGACTCAAATGCTGGATAGTGGCGAAATTGAGAAATTAGTCACAAAGTGGTTTGGCGACGCGCCACCCGTTCCAGCTAGCTAACCTCAATTCTGGTTGATAGCAATCTCCGATCCCTGGAATCTTCTGATTTCGGGGATCTATTTCATTCATTCCACGCGATCGCTTGAGTGAGGTGGTTTTAAGGGTGTCAATGGTTGTGCCGCCAAGACGCCCACTCAGTCATGCAAAAAGTCTCCTTTCATGAAGCTACATTCGCTACATTTGTGGGCGATCAACCTACGCTAATCTGCATTAGCGTTGTCCCAACAACTTATCCTTTATTTCATTGAGTCATTATTTAGAATCTTACTCATGGAGCTTCCGTCGTTCGATCTTATTACTGCTTTATCTCAGGTGGCGACCAGTCCGCCCCAAACTGGTCTCAATTTAGATTTCACCAAAATCTTGCCCTCTGTTCCCTTTATCTTGCAGGGAATTTGGGTCACATTAAAATTCACACTACTCTCTGCTTTTTTTGGGTTTACCTGGGGGACAGTGCTCTCTTTGCTAAAAATTACAGGTGTGCCTGTGTTGAATGTGTTTGCAAATGTTTACACGTCAATTTTTAGGGGAACACCCTTAATTTTGCAGCTTTCACTGGTGTATTACGCAACGCCTCAATTGCTGGGATATACCATCTCAGCTCTCGAAGCAGGAGTTGTGACCTTTGCGCTAAACTCGGCTGCTTATAGCTCAGAAACAATTCGGGGTGGCATTCTAGCCGTTGATAAAGGTCAACGAGAAGCCTCTATGTCATTGGGTGTGCCCTACCCAGAAATGATGCGAGATATTATTTTGCCGCAAGCGTTTAAAAATATCTTGCCTGCGCTTGTCAACGAGAGCATTGCCTTGCTCAAAGACTCTGCGCTTGTTTCGGTCATTGGGGTTCTCGATATCCTGCGGCGTAGCACGATTGTCGCCGCTGAAAAGTTTATTTACTTCGAGCCGCTAATTTTTGCTGGAGCGATTTACTACATCATGGTAATGGGGCTGAGTTTTGCAGCCCAGAAGTTGGAAAGGAGGATGCGCCTCAGTGATTAGAGTTGAGTTTCTTTGTAAATCTTTCGGTAAGCTGGATGTCTTAAAAGACATTTCAACTGAGATTAAAAAGGGAGAAGTGGTTGCTATTATTGGCCCATCTGGGTCAGGCAAGTCCACAATGTTGCGATGCATTAACTTGCTAGAGGTTCCGACGCGGGGCAGGGTCTATATTGCCGATCAAGACATTACCCATCCCAAAACCAATATTTCAGCCGTCCGTCAAAATATTGGCATGGTGTTTCAACACTTCCATTTGTTTCCTCACAAAACCGTTCTAGAAAACATTACCTACGCCCCAATTAAGGTTAAAAAACTTTCTAAAGATGAGGCCAATGAAACCGCGTTTGAGTTGTTAAACCGAGTGGGGTTGGCTGAAAAGGCACATGTTTTTCCATCCCGGTTATCAGGGGGGCAAAAGCAACGGGTGGCGATCGCCCGCGCGTTGGCGATGGAACCCGATGTGATGTTGTTTGATGAACCGACCTCAGCCCTTGACCCTGAAATGGTGAAAGAGGTGTTAGAGGTGATGAAAGACCTGGCAACAACGGGCATTACAATGGCGATTGTGACTCACGAAATGGGGTTTGCTCGTGAAGTCGCTAATCGTATCTTGTTTCTTGATCAAGGCAAGTTGGTTGAAGATTCACCCCCGCACGAGTTTTTCAACAACCCTACATCAGAGCGGGCTAAGCAGTTTTTAGAGAAAATGTTGTAAGTCTGTGGCTCAATCGACTGCTATGGGTTGACGGAGATGGAAAAGTCGCTTCTAATGGGATTTCTCTTGCAGCGATCGCCATCCTAAAACGATCCCAATCACAGTGCTGGGTAGAAATACACTGACTAACACGCCTCCTGTCGATGCTGAAATGGCTAGATAGGGGGCGATATATTTAATGGCGATCGCTCCTATCAACGAGATCAGCAATACTTTAAGCACAAATCCGAATTCGCCCTGCATACGCTTTAGATCAATAGTCACTCATCCATCCTCAAGGGTCAGTTGTCATTAGTCAATTGCCTTGATCGGGGTCAACCGCGAGTGACGCCATGCAGCAATTCTCATCTTGAAAATAGGGTCGTTACCGCGATGTGCCGAATTCATGGGCAGGGTCGTCTTTCACCCAAATTACCCCTCTCTACTCCCCGATCTCCACTAGGTCGCTTGCGGGAAATAGTGTTTCAACACGGCCTCATAAGCTTCATTTACCCGTTGAGCCTGTTCTTTGCTGCCCCCAGTATCGGGATGAGCGGTTTTTATAGCTTGTTTATAGGCTCGTTTGATCAATTCCAGGGTGATGGGTGTAAATGGCCCAATGTTTAAGATGGCAAGATAGTCGCTCATCGCATTAGTTTTTTGTTGAGCGTGGCTTTGAGAATCAGATGCCGTTTGCCGCCCTGATTGGCGTTGATAGGTTGCTCGTTTTATGACACTTTCAAGCGAGGCGATCGCCTCTGGCTCCCAACCAAACAATTCAAAAATATCGGGATGGCGGTTAGCAATGCGGACACTCAGGCGTTGCAATTCGGGTAGCCAGGAATGCTCTCCATTACTCGCAGTTTGCCACAACGCTTCATAAGCCGTGAAGCCCCCTTGATGATAGATGTAATAAGGCTCCCCCGTTTGAGCATCTACATGACGGCCAAACTGTTGCAAAATATCGGCTCCGCTATAGCCAATGCCGTTATCGCCATGAATGAGATCATAGAGAAATGCCAGTGTGGGAGATAACTTGTGTGCCCAGTCAAATTCACACAATGCGACCCAGTCAGGAACTGCAAAGAGGGGTGTTTCGGCATTGGCGAGTCGGTGGCTGAGGCTATATTGCTCATAGTCACCAACCATGCCCCAAGCTCGTTTGATTAACGTTAACCAGTCTGCATCGGTTTGAGGAACCTGGATCGGCTCACTCAGTTCTCCCAATTCTTTGAGTTGGGCTGCTAGTTGTTCTAGTTGAGTTTGCAGGACATCTAACCGTTTGTTAAAGTGCAGTGCTGTTGATGTCAGTTGGCTAGAGAGAATCTGGGCAAACGTAGCGGCTTGAGCCTCTAAAGCACTTTGCAGTTGTTGGTTAAACGCACTGGCTTGAGCGGCTAACGCCTGTTGCATCACAGCTTGAAGATCGCTTGGATAGGCTTGAGAGCTGGCTGTCGTTGGAGCTTGCAATATCAAGGTTTGTAACCGATTTTCGACAGCTCGTTGATGGGCCGTTAGTTGGTTTAGGGTTTCAACTAACGTTTGGAGCGGTTGAGCCACCTGAGCGATCGCCTCATGCTCTATCACTCCAGAGATGGGCAACTGTTGCGGAGCCGCTGCAAACCCCTTGCCTGTATATAAAAAGCGATCGCCCTGTTCTGGGCTATAGACTAGCAAATCTGCTTCACGAGCCAGTTTGCCGGATGTAAAGGTCAGGGTGATCTCACCATTAGCAAAGGCAACTTTCCCGCTTTTCCAATCCTCAATGAGTGGTTTACACAACTCCAGCAATGCAAAATCGGTTGGCTCTTGCACGACTTTGCAGGACGTGCGAGTCGGCTTCAAAAAGCGACTCGACAACTGTGCGATCGCCCCTTCTACCCCGTCAGCCTTGATTGGAAATGTAAACTTTAAGGACTTTGAATGCATTGCAGATCGAGTTCAGAGGAACTCCGTATTAAACCCATTCTCTGATCAGAATGGTCATGATGGATCAACGATGCCTGACTAGCCCCTCACTGTGTTGCCGATCCCTAACTAATCCCGCTATTTTGCAGATTGAGTCTCATGCTTCCAAAGTTGGTACTCAGGGCAATGTTGAGGTGTTCTAGTGCCTCTAAAAGCCACAACACCTTGCTAGTGGAATTGCTCTCATGTAGCTGAAAGAGAATGGCAAAGCGTTTTTCGAGCCAGGGTTTGACAGCCCGACAAAGGAGCACGATCTTGAGCAGCAAGCCAATCGTGAGGGCAATTCCGATATTGCCCGCTAAGTCAACAAAGCGAGAATGATTGGGTTCTTGAGCACTTTCAACCACCAAAAAGTTCAGCAGACGTTTACAGGTCTCAACCAAGAGAAAATCGCTGACTTGATGGTTATCGCAATGGGGTAGCGTCTCTAGCAAGTGCTGACATAACTGGGTATTGAAATGATATTTGCCATAGCGAGGATCGACCGAGGTGATTAGATAACTATAGAGTTCTTGTTTAAATTGATGATAAGACGGAGCTTGTTTGCCATAGGTCAAAAACTGCTTTGCCAGATCTCGGTGAGTATTGGTGCCATCGATCTTGCCGGTGAATTGCATCAGTGCCGCATTTAACTGGCGATCGCTCAACAGGGTTGGGTTTTTAACCACTACTAACTCACGTTGCGGGTCAGTGCCTGCCTCAGCCTGGTCTTCTGATTGGCTCCGCAGGTGGCATCGCTGTCGATAGGTGACATAGTGAGACAGGTCAATCTCAAACTGATGTTGGGTTTGAATTCGCAAACGTCGAACCCGGCGACGCTGTTCGTTGGTGCTGTCCTCTGTCAACAAGCTGTGCTCATACAGGCAAGGATACCGCTGAATTAAACTTCCTAATGGGGCCTCTGTAGGATATTCAGTAGTTTCAGCTTGAGCTGTGATTTTCGTTAACCGTTTTAACGCCAGATATTGCTCAGTCTCAACAAAATCTTGCACTAAGGCACGGAGCCGTTTTGTTGTCCTGGAATAGGCTACACCACTGGGATCAGTCTCAAACAGAGCCACCAACTCAGGGACATAGGCATGCAGCCTGGGTTGCATCAGCCAGCGGTTAATCAGAATGTGGCAACTGCGGTTCAGAATAAATTTGAATTCTCGTTCTGCGGCAGCAGACCCAACCACCGTTTCTACAGCTTCCCAAATGGGGCGATCGCTGCACCCTGTCGCATCGATAAATAGCTTCCGAAATGTTGTAATGACCTCATCAGGAGCTTCTGTCTCAACGCACTTGAGGAGATAGTCGTACAAGTGCTGTTCAGCAGAATTAGCGGTATTAGGAGTGGCTGACCAGGAATTCATCATCTGGTGGGTATTTGAAACAACTGAGCGATACTTTGATTCAGCACCCTGAGACAATTCCCTCAACAACGGGAATGGAATTGACCCTAAAGCAAGATGGTTAATTCACGACTTGAATTGAGGTCGGCAGACCCGTGATATTTCAAATACCAGTTCAATGATGGGTTAACCCCAAAACTGACTTGATTTAAACCACAGGTAATCTAGCATAACTGTATAAAGAAATGAAAAAAAGTATAGGCAACTTCAAAAAGCTCATCCATCGGGATGATGACAGAGAAAAGTTATAGTTGGGTCAAGACGGACAAAGGTTTAGAGAGAATGCTTTCAGATACGTTGCTTGCCCTCTTAGGCAATATCTACTCACTCTAAAACTTGACATCCTGAAGGTTTTATCTTTCTTCTTCAGAGCCAGCTCAGCTTGAGAGCATATGGATGAAGTCAAGCTTACACCTTGAAACGATTGCTACGGCTTGATCCCTCTTGCTCCTTTGAGAAAAGGGAGAACCCCCAGTAATAAGGCTAAAGCACCTGAGCCTCATCTGAACGCTCTAAGAGCAAGACTCGCGGGTTGCAGAAAACCTTGAGGTGCAAAAACGGACAGAGTGGCATAGTGGCGATCGCATGTTCATTCTCTCCCACGATCGGGTTAGAAATTGCGGTACGCAATCTTGAATCACCTGTGAAATTATGGCTTGGTCAAACCCGGCTCTGAGACTTCTTGCTTGTTCATAATTCAAATAGGATCGCGATAGAAGATTGACTGGCTTGAGGGGGTTGCTCCTTCTATAAAAGGATTGAATTCATTGCAGTGTAGTACCCCTCAGTGTTTAGATAGATTTATCAGGTTTAATGGAGTTGTCAGCTTCCATTTCGTTAAAAATGGGATAGGCTATTTCTTATTAGTAAGTGATTCGTAAGATATTGGTAAGTTATCTGTAAATGTGCGATCGCACCCTATACAACTTCCTTAAATCACTAAACAAAACATCAACCTGCATGAGTGGGTTTCTAATTTAAATTATTGTCTTGATTGTTCGTTGGAGGAGAAAGATGGAAACCGTTGCTTATCTCTATGCCGCTACTGCTTACGAAGAATCTGAAACTGCTCCAGATGAGATAGAAGAATTTGCCACTGTTGAAGGGCTAAATTGGCACCAGGTTTCGACTCAAACGGCAACTGGTGTGTTGGCGATCGCCTGTAGTCTCGCTGTTTTAGGCACAGCAGGAATGGCGTCGGCTTTGCAACGTGAGGATAGCGGCACCAATGTTACAGCCTTGCAAACTGACTTGATGCGTGCGGGATATTATGACGGCCCGGTGACTGGTTTTTATGGTGAACTCACTGAAACCGCTGTCACTCGCTTTCAGTCTGAAAATGGGTTGGTGGTGGATGGCGTAGCTGGTTCTGAAACCCTCTCTGTTTTGCAAAGCCGAACGACAGCCACGCCAGCGGCAAGTGCCACAACAGGAGGAGGTACGCTGCGTCGAGGGGATCAAGGCACGGCTGTGACCGATCTGCAAACTCGCTTACGCACCGCTGGATACTTTAATGGCCCAGTGACAGGGTATTTTGGTAGCCTGACTGAGGCGTCGGTTATCCGTTTTCAAGGCCAAAAGGGGTTAGTTGTCGATGGTGAAGTGGGCACTCAGACTCTAGCGGCACTACGTCAATTGGCAACGCCAGCGGCTCGCACGACCTCTTCTCAGGGTGGACCTGCGACCTCGGTGAGTAATGGTGTTTTAGAGCGAGGCGATCGCGGTACAGCCGTGGCCGATTTGCAAAATCGACTGCGCAACGCTGGATATTTTGAGGGGCCAATGACGGGCTTTTATGGGTCATTAACCGAAGAAGCGGTGACTCAGTTTCAACAAACCAAAGGGTTAGCCGTAGATGGCAAAGCGGGTCCCAGAACGTTGGGGGCATTGTTGCAATCACCCAATGGTTCTGCCAACCGTCAAGCCCAAAATCCTCAATCACAAGGCAATCAACGCTCAACTGGAACTCAACCCAATGCGGCTACTCCTAGCCCACGACCCACGACGCAGGCCAGTGCTCGTCCAACAGTTCAGCCCAATACGGCTCAGCCCAACACAATTCAATCGAATACGGCTCAATCCAACACGGCTCAATCCAATACAAACCCAACTCCGACTCCTATAACTACTGCCTCCTCTGCCCCCAATCCTCCTACTGCCAGTGCATCGGGTGATGTCTTAGAGCGGGGAGACGGTGGCCCTGAAGTGGCTGCTCTGCAAACGGCTCTGAAGCAAGCTAATTATTTGAATGGGCAAGTCACTGGATTTTTTGGTCAACTGACTGAGCAAGCTCTCACGAAGTTTCAGAGTGAGAATGGGTTATCTGCTACGGGTAAAGCAGATGCCGCTACTCTAGAGGCGTTGCAGAGACGCACAGGCGGTGCAGGCACCAATAATGGAGCCATTCTTGAAAAAGGCGACAGTGGCGCAGCCGTGGCAGACTTACAAAATCGCTTGCGCAACGCTGGTTATTTCAATGGGCCAATGACAGGGTATTACGGGGAGTTTACAGAACAAGCTGTGGCTGAGTTTCAGCGAGCCAAAGGGTTAACTGCCGATGGCAAAGCAGGTCCTAGCACACTGGCGGCCTTACGGTAAGGCGATCGCCCACATTACGATAGAGGCTAATTTAGCGGGCCAGGGCAACGGGGCGATCGCAGTTGACCCGCATGTCTAGATACAAATACAGCCCTTCGCTTGCCTCAAAATAAATCTCGACTCCTTCTCTCTGCTGTTCGGCGGAGACTATTTCGGTTTGATATTGAGGCGCGATTAAAAAATTGAGCCAATCTGCAATTTGAGAGTAGGGCACTGCTAATTTGCCTAAGCGGTTGCCATCAATTGTCTCAACCGAAAATTGAACTGGGAAGTGCATAACAAAATCCTCAACTCAAGATCCTGAACGGATAAAAATAGTATTTATGTACTAGGTTCATTTGTACCATTCATTATGGTCTACTCACTCTGCTTTGACAAGTAGGGGGCTAATTTGCATTTACTCCGTAATCTCACATCAGGGTTGTGCTGATTAATGCCCTGATGCTCAATATTGCTTGATCCCAGGCACCTATCCCGTTATCACTCGTCCTTCTGATCTACTCCTTTTGGCAGACGTAGAGCGATCGCCATACTCGTTACTCTGAGTCGAGAAAATAGCCCCCCGCCTTAAAAAAGGCTAGGTCTAAATGGCAACTGTGCCACACGACTTGGCATTCATACAACTGATTTCAGTGACTCATGAGCGGTTGAAGATATTTGCTCTCGGTGCTGTGATCCTTACACCAAAGGAAAAAGAGCTGTTGTACACCTGTAGGAGGAGTGCTAGTGTCAGAAGTTATTGTTGCGCCAGGAATCGCAACCCCTCAACTGGGGTTAGTTCTCAGTAGTGAACAGTCGATTCGGCTTGAAAGATTGACAGAGGGTGGCCCTATTACTGTCTTTGGTAGTTCGGCTAACGATACAATCAGCCCTGTTTCATCGGGTGGAACCCCAAACTTGACATTCTCTGGCGAAGCTGGAAACGATATTGCCTTTGGCGGTGCTGGGAATGACTCATTTTCGGGTGGCATTGGAGACGATGTCTTGGTAGGCGGTGACGGAGACGATGTCTTGATAGGCGGTGACGGAGCAGATACGGTGTCTGGTGATGCCGGGAATGACACTGCACAGGGCGATTTGGGCAATGATGTGATGGACGGCGGTGCGGGGAATGATACTCTGCTGGGCGGTGCTGGCAGTGACACCATCGTTGGCGGTGCTGGCAATGATGTGATTAGCGGGGGTGCTGGCAAAGATGAGTTAGAAGGCAGCGGTGGACGAGACACCTTTCGCTTTGAACGCAGGTCAACTGGAGGTAGACCTCGCTTGCGCGATGAAATTACAGACTACAACACGCGCCAAGACACCATTCAACTCGACCGAGGCCTATTACCTCGCTCTGGATTGCGAGCAGGTCGGTTGAGAGCAAGAGACTTTAAAGCCGTGAACACACTGGGGGCAGCTGATACGGCGAAAATTATTTATGAGCGCAGCACGGGGCTACTCTATTACAACCCGATTCGGGGTGCCAATATTGCCCTGGTTCAGTTGCCTCAAGGTCTCAATGTTACAGCCGCTGATTTTGAAATTTTCTAAGTTCAATTGCCATCTTTACTCGCTCAACTACATTACAACCTGGGTTGCGTTTTACAGCGACAGGGCAAATTAGAGGCAGCAGAGAGCTATCGACAGGCGATCGCCCTCAATCCTCAGCATCAACACGCCTATAACAATTTGGGTTCTGTGTTGTTGCACCATCACCAGTTTGAAGCCGCGATCGAGGTCTATCAACAGGCGATCGCGCAGTTTCCGGGCTGGGCAGCTCTCTCTAACAATTTGGGGCGGGTTCTCGTCGCTACTGGAGATCTCTCAGGGGCGATCGCCGCTTATCAGACAGCAATTCACCATCAACCTGACTTAACGATTGCCTATTACAACCTGGGTCAGGTGTGGCAACACCAGGGGCAACACGACAAAGCGGTGGATTGCTTTCAACAGGCAATCGCACTTGACCCGACTCAGATAGCAGCCTGGGGCGATGGAGCCACATCCCTGTTGGCATTAAACCGAGTTGATCAGGCAATGGACTGGTTGCGTCAAGCGATCGCCCATCAACCCATTTTTGTAAACTCGTTTTGTCAATGGGCAGACACCCTGACCGATGATGATGAGTTAACTCAAGCCAAGATTGCCTGTGCTCGTTTTCTCAAAGCCCTGCAACGGTCAGAGTTATCTCAACTCAATCAGTCTCAACCAGTAGAGTTGTTAGCCCAAACCTACCTGCACTTAGGGAATGTTTTGACGGCTTATGGCGGCACTCAGCAATATCAGCAAGCAGAAATGTATTACCTCACTGCACAGCGGTTGCGCCCCAACCATTTCCCTATTTACTTGCACTTAGGAAAGTTGTTTGAGCAGCAACAGCAAGTTGAAAAAGCGATCGCCTGTTATCGCGCGGCTTTGGAGTTGCGAGATGCCCCTGAGCCGTCTCTGCCCACTCAGAGCAACCTGTTGACTGAGCCATTGGCAGAACAGCCGTCAGACTGTGCTGGGTTAAACTGTCAGCCCTGTTTGCAATCCATCACTCAGGCGTTCAATCCGATTCAAGTCGGTAAGGGCGTCTATCAGGTAGTTGGGCATGTCGCAAACAAGAGCTTGCATTTAAAAGCCGACCCTATCGACGTTAAACGGGTATTGAGAGGGCGGGTTTGGATCACGCCTCAACAAAACGCGTGGAAGGTCTGTCGAGCGATCGCCGTGTTTAATACCGAGAGAGAGTTAATTCCCGCTGGGTCTCGCGCCTATCCAGCTTACCTGCCATCTTGCTCGCAACCCGATGTCTCCCTATCCCAGCTTCAACTGGCTGCCTTACCTCCCATTGAGCCGATTCGAGGCACAGTAGCCGTTTTGTCAGGTTTATCGGGGCATGTCTACTTTCATTGGATGGTGGATATTTTGCCACGGGTTGAAGTGTTGCGATCGCAAGGCATCAACTTTAACGACATTGATTGGTTCCTTGTGAATAGTCAACAACACCCATTTCAACGGGAAACTCTGACACAACTCGGCATTCCCGCTGAGAAAATTTTAGAGAGCGATCGCCATCCTCACCTCCAAGCTGATCAATTATTAGTTCCCTCTTTTCCAGGAGCGTTAGGTTGGGCACAACCCTGGGCACTGCAATTTTTGAGACGTACATTTTTGCAGTCGTCTCTGCTCAACGGTTCTGCCCCCACGCCTCCCCAACGCATTTACATTAGCCGCGCCAATGCCCGTTATCGTCGGGTGCTCAACGAAGGAGCCGTCATAGAGGAGTTGCGATCGCATGGGTTTAAGGTGGTCAACCTTGAATCACAATCTCTGGTAGAGCAAATTAGGCTGTTTGCCACAGCCAAGGCGATCGTCGCTCCCCACGGCAGCGGGCTAACCAACATTGCCTTTTGTCAACCCCAAACGCAGGTGCTGGAGTTGGTTTCCCCTAACTACATCCGTCCTTACTATTGGACTATGAGTCAATCTTTGAGATTAAGGCATTATTTTTTGCAGAGCGAAGGATTTGCTTGTACCCCATTGCGCCAGTTAATGTACCTCAATCCCTTGACCGAAGATTTAGTTGTGAACTTAGAAGCGTTACGGTTTAGCTTAGAGCACGTGTTGATCTGAGGGAAGAAGCAGGGCAACGCATTCGGTACAACTGTCATGGAGTTGCATCAACTTTGCTGCATCTTTGCTAAATGTTTGCTGAATGCGTTGCCCGTATGCTCAAAATAGGCGGCTTGACGCGATGGATTCAGGATCACTCCTCAGTCTTCAAGAGTTTTTGCTGATAAAGACGGATGATCTCGTGAGTCACTTCGGTGATTGTCAGCCCATCGGTGATGAGCTCAATTGCATCTGCCGCTTTTTGCAGGGGCGAGATAGATCGGGTGCTATCTTTGCGATCGCGCTCAAAGATACTGCGCTCCAGGTCTTCTAAGCTGATATCCAGTTGACCCTGGTTTTTGAGGTCTAGCTGTCGTCGCCGTGCTCGCTCTTGCACAGAGGCCGTCAAAAAAATCTTGAGTTCTGCATTCGGAAAGACATGGGTGCCAATGTCACGCCCATCCATCACAACTCCACCCTTGCGACCATACTCTTGTTGGCGTTTAACCAACTCTTTGCGCACAGCTGCTTGAGCGGCGATCGCAGAGACATGAGCCGTCACCTCAGGAGTCCGAATGGCCTGAGTCACATCTTGCCCATTAATCCACACTTTGGGCTTAAACAGGGCTGTGTGCAGATGAACAGATTCAGAAGAGACTTCATTCTCTGGGTTTTCTAAGACAATATCGCACTGACTGACTAACTCGGCGATCGCGGGTTCGTCGTCAATGGCGATACCCGATTGCAAGACTAGCCAGGTTACGGCTCGATACATAGCACCAGTATCAAGATAAAGTAACCCCAACTTTTGAGCCACTTGCCTCACCACCGTAGATTTTCCGGCTCCAGCAGGGCCATCAATGGCGATAATCGGCTGGCGATTTCGCAAAACAATATTGTCGATCAAGCGGGTGGTTCCCACATAGGCGGCGATCGCCAATAAGCCCGTTTCTTCAACCGTGTTAAGAGGCACCATCGTCATAGGATGTACTAACTCGACGTATTCTAATTGAATCTCAGGTTCTGTTGCCAACGCCGCATTGACCACGGCGATTAAATCTTCACTGCGGGTATTGCCCTGGCGAAAGAGCTGCTCTGCTTGCGTTAGGGCACGGTTGAGCACGGTTGCTTGCGATCGCTGTGCTTGACTCAAATAGCGATTTCGAGAACTCAGTGCCAATCCATCTTGCTCTCGCACAATAGGGCAGGGAATAATTTCTACAGACAAATTCAAATCTTTCACCACTCGTTGCAAAATTGCTAATTGTTGAGCGTCTTTTTGCCCAAAATAAGCGCGATCGGGCTGCACCAGGTTAAACAATTTAGTCACCACAGTTGCCACACCCTGAAAGTGCCCTGGACGAAAACGACCACACAATCTCGACATCATATCAACTGGGGGAATTACTTGAGTCAATGTCGCATTGTCTACAGAATTAGTTTGACCGGGATCAGAGTTGCCATATAGCTCTTCAGCACTGGGGGCAAAAATAACATCTACACCAACCTGTTCACATAAGACTTGATCGTGCTCTAGCGTCCGGGGATATTTTTGAAAATCTTCGTTCGGGCCAAATTGCAGAGGGTTGACAAAAATGCTGACGACAACAACATCGGTTTCACATCGGGCTTGTCGAATCAAGCTCAAATGACCATCATGCAACGCTCCCATTGTCGGCACTAATCCCACAGTGACCGGCATCGGAGGAGGGGCAAAGATTCTATCAAGGGAGCTGCTTTGCACTGCCCCCTCTGATTTTTCTCCACCCTGCAATTGCCACCCCGACTTTGTCAGAGTGAGATAGCAGCGCAGACCCGCAACCGTCTTAAACAGACGCACTCCACTGTCCTCAATGAATCTTCCCCGTCTAGTAGTGTACTGAATTCCTTATCGACCCTGCTTAAGCCAACAAGGGTATAAGACGGCAGGGGTAAGGGATGTGAGGAATTAAAAAGGAGGACTGTAGCTCAGCTCATCGGACTAATCAGGGCTAATCGGGGAGTGGGCGTAGCTGTAAACGTCCATACAGCAGTGGGATATTGAGGGAGTCCTCATCGCCTGATTCCGTCTGCTCGTTGACTCAGCTCTCAGTCCTCTTCTGCTTCTTTGTGCCAGGTGCCAGACTCTTCAGCAGCCAGGGGCGATCGCCGAGTGACGACCTCATACGGTGAAGAGGGCACGAGTTCGAGTTGATGAGGGTGACGATGACTTTGAGGGGGTGTGCGGCGGCGACGAGAGACGTTTTCTTCGGTTGTTTCTTCGGCAATCACCTCATAGAGAATAGCCCTTTTGTGGGCTTGCCCCTTACGAAGAACTCGTCCCAACCGTTGAATGTATTCGCGGGTTGAGCCAGTCCCTGAGAGCAAAACCGCAACGCTAGCCGCTGGAACATCGACCCCCTCGTTTAACACATGGGATGCAACCAGAGTTTTATAGGTGCCCTCCCGAAATTTTTGCAAGATATCGTGGCGTTCTTTGACAGGCGTTTGATGGGTGATCGCAGGAATCAAAAAGTCTTGCGAGATGCGATAGACCGTGGCGTTGTCGTTGGTAAAGATGAGGGTTTGTTCAGGGTAGTGTTGGGCTAGCACATCAGCTAGGACTCGCAATTTTCCAACCGTGCCGAGGGCGATCGCTCGTGCTTCGCGGTGAGCTAACATGGCGCGTCGTCCGGCTTGCGACTGGGCACTCGCCTGCACAAAGCGTTGCCATCCTTCAATACTGCCTAGCCAGAGATTCGATTTCTCTAAAAATCGATTGCGGGTTTGAATCAGGTGATCATAGCGATCGCGCTCTTCTTGAGACAGCGTTACCTTAATTTGCACAATATCGTGATGGGCTAAAGCCGTCCCTGCTAAGTCTTCAGCCGTGCGGTGATACACGACCGCCCCCAACAAAATATCGAGGTCTGCATGCTTGCCATCCGTGCGGTCAGGGGTTGCGGTCAATCCCAATCGATAAGGGGCGATCGCATACTCCGCAATGACGCGGTTAAAGTCACTGGGCAAGTGGTGGCACTCGTCGCAAATCAACAAGGCATAGCGGTTACCCAAGGTCTCAGCGTGAATCGCTGCACTGTCATAGGTCGCCACCAAAATAGCTGTCCGATCTTTAGAACCCCCACCCAATAAACCCACCTCTGCATCTGGAAAAGCCGCCAACAGGTGAGCATACCACTGATGCATTAAGTCCAGAGTGGGCACCGTAATCAGCGTATTGCGAGGAGTCGCTTGCATCGCCATCTGAGCCAGGTAAGTTTTGCCTGCTGCTGTGGGCAAAACCACTACTCCGCGTCGTCCGGCTTGAGTCCAGGCGGTTAGTGCTTCTGTTTGATGAGGATAGGGTTCTCGCTCTAACGCCGCTTTAAGGGCGATCGCCTCAAACCCCTTGGCTTCATCAGTGAAGGTAATCCCTTCTGCTTGCAGGGTTTCTACCAAGGCACGATATTGGATGGCTGGAATCCGAAACCGCTCCACTCGGTCATCCCAGGTAGCATAATCCATCCAGCCTTTGCCTTTGGGCGGTGGATGCAGAATCAATGTGCCCCGATCAAACTTCAATGTAGGGGTACGAGCCATTGCACCTCTGATCGCGCTACTTCTGTATTGTAAGAAGAGAATGGGAGGAGAAGAAGGGTAAAGGCTGAAGGATAAAGGCTGAAAGCCAAAAGTCCCCTTTTATCCCTCATTCTTTAGCCTTTAGCCTTTTCTCAATACCCTTTCCCCAAGTGCTGCTGTACGACTGCAACCAGGGTGTCACACCAATATTGGGTCAATTCAGCAGAAGCCGCTTCAACCATGACTCGAATAACGGGTTCTGTGCCAGAGGCTCGCACTAAAATGCGTCCCTGATCTCCCATTGCTGTTTCGGCTGCGGCGATCGCGTGTTGCACAGGCTCACAGGTTTGCCAATTGAGACGGCGATCGCGATCCTCAACGCGCACATTTCGCAACAACTGAGGATAGGTCTGAAAACTGTGTTGCATCATCTCTGTCAGAGTAGTACCCGATTGCTGCACCAGTGCGGCTAGATGTAATGCCGTTAAAATGCCATCTCCAGAAACGCTGTAGTGGCGACAAAGAATGTGCCCCGACTGCTCACCACCCAGTACGCAACCCCGTTTCACCATCTCAGCATGAACATATTGATCGCCAACTGCGGTGCGAATTAAGGTGCCACCTTGACGCTCCCAAGCTCGCTCAAAACCCAGGTTTGACATCACCGTAGAAACGATAGTGTTGTGAGGGAGTTGGTTGGCCCGTTGCAGGGCTTGTCCCCAAAAGAAGAGAATGTAATCTCCATCGACAATGCGACCTTCTGCATCGACAGCTAGGACGCGATCGGCATCGCCATCAAAAGCAAATCCGATATCGGCTTTGTGTTCTTGCACCGCCGCTTTTAGCGGTTCCAAATGGGTTGAGCCACAATTAACATTAATGCGATCGCCATCAGGGCGGTTATGTAAGCAAATCACCTCAGCCCCTAACGCCTCAAACACCTGAGGAGCTAAACGGGCAGCGGCACCCCACGCTAAATCTAAAACAATCCGCAACCCATGCAAGTTGATCTGAGGCAAAGACGCATGCAGGGATGTAACGTAGGCTGAAACCAACTCAGGGCGATCGCAATAGTGTCCCTGATGAACAGGTATGACGGCTGAGTCTGCCCCGGCCCCTTCGCCCCGAATAGCGGCTTCAATTTGAGCTTGTAGTTGACTCGATAGCTTAGTGCCTGTTGATCCAAAAAACTTGATGCCATTATCTTCGGGGGGGTTGTGACTCGCAGAAATCATGACACCACCGATCGCCCCAGTCGTGCTGGTGAGATAAGCAACCGCTGGCGTTGGACATAACCCTAGATTCCAAACCTCTACCCCTGCTGCTGTCAACCCATCTGACAACGCCGCTGCCAGCATATCGCTAGAGTTTCGAGAATCTTGCCCTACAATGACTGGCCCAAGAGACGCCGTTGTTTGTTGCAACACTTGCCCCGCCCAAAACCCGACACGTCTGGTCAGGGGTGCCGTCAGCAAATCTCCTACCCGTCCACGAATGCCATCCGTACCAAACAACTTGCTGGAAGGGAGAGCGATCGCTTGCGTCACTTCTACCAAAATCGAACTCATTCTCGCATCTGCTGCGAGCGATGGTTTGGGAAGTAGTACATCATCTAGGGATACAGAAGATAAAACCATTCTTAAAATTCACTCCACACATCACACACAGTGGAGCATAGCATTTTCGCTCCGTAAGTCTATATATCCCAACAGGCAGATGAAACTCGGCGGATCAGGGAAAAGCGATCCATTACAACGCTTTTCTTACAAAAGTTAATATCAGCTTTAGGGGATTCTGCGTATTAGGAACTGAAATAACTATCACAATTTATACAGTCGGTGGTCAATGCTCAACCGCTAGTGTTCATAAATAATTCATGATTAAACTCATCAATCGTGAAGAATTAGCTTCTAGTTCATGTTCGCTTCCTTCAAACCCCAGCTTCCTCTAGCAACAGTTGGATTGCCTCTACCGTCAGCCCTTGCTGGATATACTTTAGGTTTTCTGGGTGATAGGGGGCTTGCAGACGATCGACAGTGACTATCTGAGCCTCGTCTGACAACACCGGAATGTCTGGATCGTAAGCTGTTGGATGCATCAACGAACTGGAGAACCCTCTAAAAATTAAAATCTGGTCGGGTTCTCCCTCAATCTCGGTTGTCACCAATAACACCTCTTGTGGGCGTTTTAATGTGTATTGCTCTAGCCTGTGACCTAGCGATCGACTCATAGGATTGGCATCAATAGAGTTTGGCGATTTGTGCAAAGTGGTTGCACCATCCATCTATTGTTCCATTGCTGTACGACCTTGCTTTGACAAACGAATAAAGACAAAATGACCCAGGTAGAGCAGGTAGATGATCAGCGCGACAATCCCTAAGAAGCCCAGGAAGGGTGGGGTGAGATTGTGGTGAAAGTATTCTTTGAAGAGAAATGGTGGGTCTTGCCAGACTTGACAAAAAGGTTGGTTCAGGGCTTCCGCTGAAAGCGCACATTGTAAAAATGGCAGGGTGGCGATCGCCCCCAACACGCAATAGGCACTCACTGCCCACCGCCAAGAGGTCAACATCAACTTCAACAAACCGGGAGACTGCTCATCAATCTCCTCATTCAAGTCAACCCAAAACCAGAGACTAATGGGAATGAGAATGCGTGCCATTAAACTCGTAATAAACCCAATCGGCAGGCTTGCAATCAACAAATAGACCGTGATTGCTAATAAACTCGCAACCCGCCAATAAATGATGAGAAGTCGCTGCATTGAGTTCAATTGCCGCACAAACACCCACACCGATAGTACAAGTGGCACAATCACCGTAAACACCAGTGCCAAGCGATAATCCATCCAAACGAGCGATCGCAACAACTCCTGAGACATATACTCAAACCGGAAGCAGCATTTCTAATGCTAATCCACTTTGTCCATATCTGAGTGATAGAGCACCGATGACGGAGGTCAAGGGGCAAGGGTCATGCGTGATAGCTATGGGTCGAAGTCTTCCTTCTGCCTCGATCTCTTGCTTTTTAGCTCTCTGGTAGATGATTAGAGCCAGCTAATTGCTTTAATGCCATTTCGAGGTCACTAGTGAGCTGTTGCGCGTTTTGCTTGGCAATCCCTTTGCTGTAGTGAGCCGCTTGAATGGGAGCACCAATCTGAATGGACATCTGACTGCGCCACCCGACATAGGGTTCGCTATACCGCAGGCTAATGGGTACGATTTTCACTCCTAAGCCGGGTTGGGTCGTCTCCGCTTGCAAGGCTAACCGGGCTAATCCTGGTTTGAGTGGGTGAACGTCGGTATCGCGGAAGATTCCACCTTCTGGAAAGATCACCATCATTTGGCGATTTTGTAAAATCTCTACACCATGCCGCAAGCTGGCGATCGCTGGGTGCTTGGGGTTCACTGGAAAGCCACCTAAACGGCGAATAAACCAGCCTTGAATTCCCTTAACCTCATTGGCTGACACCATAAATCTTAAATCTCGTCCGGTGACACCCCGTCCTGCTACCCATCCCAAAATTAGAGCATCCCACCGAGAGCGATGAGTTGGGGCTAAAATAACAGGCCCCTCGGTGGGTAAGTTGTCTTGCCCAATCACATGAATCTGGCTAAAGTAGGCCGGCAACAACAAGCCACCAATCAGCGGATAGGCTAATGGAGTTAACCAAGGAGAAAAACGGGAATCGATGGGGTCAACCTGCCGGGATGTAGGCACCAGGGTTTCAGCGGAATGTTTGAGATAGTTAAACGAAACCATAGTTATTAACGAAAAAGCCAGCTACGAACCCTCCAAAGCTTTTCAGCCTTGCTTAGATACACCATAGAGCGTTTCAAGATTGAAACCTTCAGTCCCTGGGACAGTTATATGGCTGTCCTGGACATGACCAAAGGGAGAAACTTCCAACCGCAGGAAAACTTACATTGAATTTATGAAAGTCGTCAAGCGTACTCACTAACGGCGTTGAGCAAACCAGGCTTGCAGTTGTTGCCGACAGGTCGTTTCTAAAATTCCTCCCCAGACAGGTAAGCGATGGTTTGAGCAGGCATGGTCGGGCAGGTTAAGCACCGTTCGGACTGCGCCACTTTTAGGATCGTCTACCCCGTAGACCAGAGTGCCCAAACGAGCCTGGATAATCGCACCCGCACACATGGGGCAGGGTTCTAACGTGACATAGAGCGTGCAATCGTTTAAGTGCCAGCTTTGGAGCGATCGCCCAGCGGCTCGGAGTGCCACGATCTCAGCATGGGCTGTGGGATCACGATCGCGTTCTCGGCGATTTTCGCCTTCTGCGATCAGTTCACCTGTTGCCCCAATTACAACGGCTCCAACGGGCACTTCACCCGCCTGACCTGCTGACTCTGCTAGGGCGATCGCACGTTGCATCCAGTGGCAGTGGGTTAAATACTCAGGGTGTTGCCACATGATGGGCTAAGAATTGAGCTAAGCATTTTGCTAAGACCTTATCAAAAAGTTTGCGGGAGAGGGCTAAAAAGATCAAATTTTCAGCCATTTAATCTAATTTTTTCAGCCATTGAACCAAACTTCTAACGCAATCACTCTGCACTCATCAAACAAAATCTATTCATAACGGAAGCTCTAGCCCTTAGAGTGATAGATAACAGAGATTGTTTGTTGCAATGGTCTGATAAGCACCGATTGGTTGTATTGCAATTTGCCCTTCATTGTGTGGCGATTCGTGTTCATCAAAAGCTTGGCGGCATATGCATCAAAGATTTTAGAGATGCCTTCTCACGAGGAGCAATCTTCAATCTCGTCACGGTATAAAGCGTGGCGTAAGAAATTTTTGCGGCGGCGATTGCGGTTGACGATTCACCTGGCACTCATCGCCTATTTAACGTTTATTATTCTGGAACTCATTTTGATCAGTTTGGGCATCAGTCCTCGTGACCCAAGCTGGCTGGTAATGGCAGGTGCTACTGAGGTTGGTTTATTGGTTTGTCTTGCCGCTCTGCGACTGCCATTTGGGCAACGTTATCCAGAGTTGATATTTTTGGTTTGCTCTTGGTCGATTACCTTGATTGAGCAAGTGTGGTCAACCTGGCGAGGCTTTGCCTTTCCAGGAGTATTTGCCTGGACGTTGGTCTTTTTGGCTCAAGCTACCTTGATGCCGGTGCGCTGGCAACTGCACATGGTGTCTCAATTGGGGGTGTTGATTTATTACTGCACCGTCAACACCCTCTTAAAGTTGCCAGAAGAGAAGCCTGGAGTGTGGGACTCGTCTCTGTGGCTCTATATTTTTTGGTTTTGCTGCATTTGCAATTTGTCCATCTTTTTATATGAACAGTTGCAACAAGCCGAGTTTCATGCTCGTCATGAATTAGAGGAGGAACAAAAGAAATCAGAACGGTTGTTGCTCAATATTTTGCCAGCAGCCGTGGCAAAGCAATTAAAACAAGAGCACCGAACGATCGCCGAGAGCTTTGCTGAGGCAAGTGTGTTGTTTGCCGATATTGTCGGTTTTACAGAGTTGTCAAGCAATATTCCCCCTCAAGAAATGGTGACACTGCTCAACCATATCTTCTCTAAATTTGACTATCTGGCTGAATATCACGGGTTAGAAAATATCAAAACCATTGGTGATTCTTATATGGTGGTGGGTGGCCTACCGATTGAGCGTGACGATCACGTTGAGGCGATCGCTAAGATGGCATTAGATATGTTGAGAGCGATCGCAGAGTTTAACACCACTCAAACCAAACCGTTTAACATTCGCGTTGGCATCAACACTGGCCCTGTGGTTGCTGGTGTCATTGGAGTCAAAAAGTTTATCTATGATCTCTGGGGCGACACCGTCAATATCGCCAGTCGCATGGAGTCTCAAGGGCTTCCAGGACGCATTCAAGTCACCACAGCCATTTATGAACGGCTCAAAGACCACTATGAGTTTGAAGAAAGGGGAGCCATTTATGTCAAAGGCAAAGGCGAAATGATGGTGTATTTGCTAGTGGCTAAGCGATAACAAGGAGAGGCGATCGCCGTGTCAGAATTTTTTTTGAGAGAAATCGTGCTATTACCTCAACCCACCATTGAGGTGCTAGAAATCCACCAAACCTCCTACGAGTTTTATCAGGAGGTTCATTATCGGCAAGCCCTTGAGGACTATTGCCAATGGTATTACGCAGTGGCAGAACAAAATCGCCGCGATTTAGCAACCATGCGGCAGGAAGCTAACTTAATGAGTTGGTTGTGGGGGACAAAAACCAAATAAAACGCGATGTGCAATTTAGGGGTTTAGATCCCCGGTTTCTTGTTGGAGCTAACTGAAAGGTGCCTCGTGACATCCCTAGAAACCGGGGATCGGGAATAGTTGCACATAGAGTAAATAAATCATTTCAGTGTCGATATCTGGCTTGCATTCCTGCTTTAAAGGGAAACGCACGGGCGCATCTAGTAGTTGGGGGAACTGAACCCGGTGAATGAATTCACGGCGATTGGAACAAAGTCCGCCTGGAAGCCATCGGTGATTCGCTGAAAACCACGCTCAACGGCACGCCTTGCGCGTCCATCAAAGATTCGCGCGTCGCCGCCGGGTTCATTGGTCTCCA
>JANRJA010000251.1:0-37768 GCA_033764315.1 Oculatellaceae cyanobacterium bins.114 | reverse complement strand
TGAATCTCCGTTACTTTCTGCTGAATCTGTTCATCTCGTTGTTGTTGTAACCGTTTCTCTTCTAATTCAACTTTTGCAAGTGATAACAAATCTTTAACAGAAGTCTCTATATCATCTAGGTCAGTAAAGTCCATATGCAATCTCAGTTTGAAGAATCAATTAAAAAGACGGACAATTATCCTGAATGGTTTATCAGGAAGTGAGAAAAATGCCAATCTGAGGAGGATGGCAACAGGATTGGCTTAGCTTTCACAGCGTTATAATTGCCCAACCTGTCTATTGTCTCGAATTCACCTATCGAAGATGTAACCAAAATGCCAAAGCCAGCACATCCGTACTTCTCCTAGCTTTAGATAATGTTTGTAACTGCATCAATTCTGCCGCTAATGGGGGGAGGTGTACGTTACAAGGCTTGCTGACTCGCGGAAAAGTTAACTAACCTTATTATTGCGAGTTTTGTCCCCTCTAGGGCATTCGTAAAAGAACTGATTTCTATCGCTGCTTTGTAATTTTTTATGCAGTATCGACGATTTGGACGAACAGGATTGTCAATGCCCATTTTCTCCTGTGGAGGAATGCGGTATCAGTACAAATGGCAGGATATCTCAACTGAGGAAATTCCTCAAAGTAGCCAAGACAACTTAGAAGCAACGATTCGTCGAGCCGTTGAATTAGGCATCTGTCATATCGAGACAGCCCGCGGCTATGGCACCTCTGAGGTGCAATTAGGGAAAATTTTGCCAAAATTGCCGCGAGAGCAGTTAATTGTGCAAACCAAGGTTTCTCCGGTGGCAGATGCAACTGAGTTTCAGCAGACGCTAGAGCAGTCGTTAGCCAATCTCAAGCTTGACTATGTAGATTTATTAGGGCTGCATGGGATTAATACTCCAGAGTTGCTAGAGTACAGCTTGCGTCCGGGTGGCTGTTTAGAGGTAGCTCAGCGGTTTCAAGACCAGGGAAAGGTGAGGTTTATTGGGTTTTCGACCCATGCCCCAACGGATGTGATTATTCAAGCGATCGCCACAAATCAGTTTGATTATGTCAACTTGCACTGGTATTACATTAATCAGGTTAATTGGCAGGCGATCGCAGCGGCTCATGCTCACGATATGGGGGTGTTTATCATTAGCCCCTCTGACAAAGGAGGAATGCTCTATAAACCACCTCAAAAACTAGTGGAATTGTGCCAACCCCTGAGTCCAATTGTGTTTAATAACTTGTTTTGCCTGAGCCATTCACAGGTGCATACTCTGAGCATTGGGGCAGCCCGCCCGACTGACTTTGATGAACATCTGCGAGTGCTAGATTATCTAGATCGGGCTGATGAAGTTTTACCTCCAATCTTGCAACGGCTAGAGCAAGAAGCAATCAACTGTCTGGGCGAAAACTGGGTGAAGACGTGGCAGGTGGGCTTACCCAAACTCGAAGAAATACCAGGGCAAGTAAACATTCGAGCCATCTTGTGGTTGCGTAATTTGGCGATCGCCTATGACATGATCGACTATGCTAGAGTGCGCTACAACATGCTAGGGAATGCCAGTCACTGGTTTCCTGGTAACAAAGTTAATCCCCTTACCCAACTCGACCTGTATCAATGCCTTGCTCGTAGCCCTCACGCTGACAAAATTCCAGCGTTGCTAGTTGATGCTCATCAACTTTTAAGTGGGCCAGAAGGCAAACGAATTTCCCAGCAATAACCCCATCCATCTTATGGAACTGCGTATCTGTTTTGTCGGCGACTCGTTTGTAAATGGCACGGGTGATCCAACCTATCTGGGTTGGACAGGGCGCGTCTGTGCGGCAGCCCGCGATCGAGGACATGACATCACCCATTACAACCTGGGTGTGCGCCGAGAAACCACCGCTGATATTCAACAACGGTGGCAATCAGAAGTGTCCTGCCGTTTGCCTGACCCCGATCAAGGCAGAATTGTGTTCTCGTTTGGGGTCAATGACACCACGATCGAAGCAGGCAAACCTCGCATCGAACTAGACGAGTCTGCCCAGAATGCCTATGCCATTCTGAACAAAGCACGGCAGATGTTTCCAGTGTTGATGCTGAGTCCTGTGCCGATCGCTGATCGAGAACAAAACTGGCGATCGGCGTACCTAACTGAAAAGCTGGCTGAGGTTTGTACTCAACTTAAGATACCGTTTTTAGATGTTTTTACTCCATTGCAAGCCTCTAAAATTTGGCTGCAAGAAGCTGCTCAAAATGACGGTGCTCATCCCCTAGCGGGTGGCTATGCAGAACTAGCTCTGTTAGTGCAAAACTGGTCAGCGTGGTTGGTGTGGTTAGGGGAAGCGTGATGAGTAGACAGGGAAATGGGTAGACGGTAGGTGGGTGGAGCAGTAGAAGGGTTAGAGCAACGCCCACTTATTCACCCATCCACTCTGCCTTATTGCATCCCAACTTGAGTTACGAATGCGACACATCAGCTCCTCCCGCCTCCGAATATCCCTCTTAATAAGGGTGACTGAGAGTTCGGGGCGATGATCTGTCGTCAAGACTGTTTCAATCGGTATCAGTTATAGAATTGTGGCAAGCTCTTTGAGATAAACCCGTTGAAAGGGTTCTGAGCCACCCAAGCGATATTGCTCCATTAAGCCCTGACGACGAATAGAGACCGTGTCTCCTTCTTTGACAACAATGGTGGAATGTTCAAAGACATCGCGGGTAAGGGTCAACTCAGTCTCTGTAGGATTGTTAAGTACGACAATATCGCTGCCGTAGTAAAACATGCCGTCTCGTTCTAAGAGGCTGTCTGCATATTCCACAATTAGGACATCCAGTTTGGGGTTGCGGACGAGATTTTGCACATTGATATTGTAGTCAGGATGTAACACTTTTTCGGCGCGGTTAACAAACACGCCATCTCGACACACTGCCCCAATTGTCCAAGTGGGGTGTTGAAACAAGATATGGTCGATGGTTTCTTGCAGTTCTGAAACTGAAACCCGGTTAAAGGTAATGATGGGAATGCGTGCCGCTGCTCCCGATTCAAAAAACGTGCCGAGAATGGCAGAAGGCACATCAATGCTGTCTCCTTGAGCAGGCTTTAAGTGCATATAGATGCCCGGAGCCGCATTGATTTCTAAAATACCGAAGTTGCCGTCTTTCCAAGAGCGAGTTAAATCACGGGCAATCACGTCAATGCCCAGACAGGTCAGGCGAAAGTGTTGAGCAATATCTTGTGCCAGGATGATGTTGTCAGGGTGAACCGTTGCAGTGGCATCAATGCTCAATCCCCCGGCGGAGAGGTTGGCAACCTTGCGGAGATAAACCGTGCGATCGCTCTCTATGATGCTATCCAATGATAATCCTTGCTCATCCAGGTAGTTCTCCATTGCCTCATCAATGCGGATCTTACCCAAAGGAGATGTGGGGGTGTCAGTCCGAGCAAGCTGACGGTTTTCTTGGTTAATCAACTCCTCAATGGTCGAGTCTCCATCTCCGACCACAAACGCTGGACGACGCTCAGTTGCGGCGACAAAGCGACCGTTAACACAGAGCAAGCGGTAGTCCGACCCAGTAACGCTTTGCTCGACAATGACGCGAATGGGGTCACTCTCTGCGATCGCCTCGACTGCCCGTTCAAACGCAATCTCAATGCTATCGGCATCTTGAATATCAGTGGTTACTCCATGTCCTTTGTGCCCTACCACAGGCTTAATTGCAACCGGATAGCCAACTCGTCGCGCCGCGGAAGTGGCCTCATCTACGGAGATGACAATCTCTCCTCTGGGAACCGGAAACCCTAATGTACTAAGAAAGGCTTTGCAGTCATCCTTGCGGGTGGTGAAATCAGAATCTAGATGACTATCACCGTCAAATGTTGTGGCAACTCCCCGGACTTGTTTTTTGCCATAGCCATATTGCATTAATCCTTCATCCCACAAATAAAAGGTGGGAATGCCCTTTTCATAAGCAGTTCTCAGCAATGCATACACTGTTGGGCCGCCATAGACCGATTGCCGAAACATGCCCTGCATGACTTCGATCTGATCATCTAGGTTAAAGGATTGATCCTTTGTAATTGCCTCAAACCAATCCCACACACAATAGACCACAGCCCGACTAGTGCGCCCGTGCAACGCTTGTACGGCAATGCGGATGCGACCTTCTAAAGCATGCAAGCTATAGCGGTGAAAGTGCAAGTCCATCTCTAATTTGCTGACTTCGAGGGCTGTTTGAGCAAACAAATGAGCATAAGAATCAAAGACGTGATCACGCAACTGAGGATAGCGATCGCCAATAACAGCCACATATTCTTCAATTGGCAGCGGTTCACGGTATCCAGTTAGTGCAACATCAAACACGAATGCAGCTGCATCTAAATATGGATTTGAACCGATGTACGTATTGCAATTGAAAACGTCAAATGCATCCGTTTTGCGGGCATTCACGCTGTATGTATTGGAGCTTTGTTCTAGCACCATGACCTTAAATTTGTGTTCAGTTCAAGCCTGAGTTTAGCGCGATCGCTAACTTGCTTCCTCTATCTAGAGACAACGCTTTAAAGGGTTCCAAACTGCTCATAAAGCAGGTTTTCTCTCGCAAAGTATTACAACCTTCGAAGGTTGAAGTTAAGCCATTATGTTTCTATAACAGATCTAATAAGAAACAAAACATATGTAGGAGACAGCCTCATGAATACGACTCAAGCTGCTCTAAGAGAATCTGTGCAACACCTGGCTGAAGAAGCGTTTCATCAAAAACTTATTTCTGGTTATGGAGATGGTGAATACGAAGGAGAATACCAAATTGTTTATAAAGGCAAACCCAGACATTTGAATCTGGAATACGCCCAAAATCTATTAAGAACACTAATTTTGCTCAATCAATTAGATGAGCAAGCCGTTTTGTAAAAACAAGGAATCAAGAGGGTAAGAGTGAGATGTCATCTCATCGTCGCTCTGCCCTCTGTCTATCGCTCTGATTTAAATCTATCTAAGGGACGTTAAGCCTTAACTGCTGCCGTGATTGAGTGGAAATAGAATTAAAAAAGTACAGAAATTGATATGGCAGCTTTAGATGAGTCTCATGGTCAGTTAGTAATTATCGGTGGAGCAGAGGAAAAAGAAGGGGAATGCAAGGTTCTGCGAGAGTTTGTGCGACGGGCAGGTGGATTGCAAGCCCAAGTTGTCGTGATGACTGTAGCGACTGAGTTGCCAGGGGAAGTCGGCTCTGATTACATTCGAGCATTTGAGCGATTGGGCGTAGAGAATGTCAAAGTAGTTGACACCGAACGACGCGAAGATGCCAGCAATACTGATGCGTTAGCCAAGATTGATCAGGCAACAGGCGTGTTTTTTACAGGTGGCAATCAAGCCCGCATCACCGAATATCTCAAAGACACTGAACTGGATGCCAAATTGCACGAGCGGTTTCAGCAGGGAATTGTGATTGCTGGAACCAGTGCAGGTGCGGCCATGATGCCAGATGTGATGATTGTCGAAGGGGAGTCAGAAACGAATCCCCGGATGGAAGTGGTGACAATGGGGCCAGGGATGGGGTTTTTGCCAGGAGTCGTGATTGATCAGCATTTTGCTCAACGTGGACGATTGGGGCGTTTGATCTCAGCTTTAGCGCAACAGCCCGCTATTTTGGGGTTTGGCATTGATGAAGACACCGCGATCGCCATTAATGGAGCAGAGGTCGAGGTGATTGGCAGGGGTGCGGTGACGGTGATTGATGTAGCCAATATCACCCATACCAACGTGGATGAGTTGCTGCGGGATGAGAACCTGGCCATTTGTGGGGCAAAGCTACACATTCTGCCAAATGGCTACAAGTTTGATCTAGCCAAGCGTGCTCCGATGTTGCAGGTGGCAGTGTAGGAGAGGGAGTTATGAGTTTGGAGTTAAGTTATGAGTTTGGAGGTATGAGTTTGGAGGTATGAGTTTTGAATTCTAAATTGATACCTCAACTCAAAATTCAAAACTCATAATTCAAGATTCATAGACTTCCTGACTCTCTTCTGTCGTGCGATCGCTCATCAGGTTGTTCAAGTTGCAAGCGTTGCTGGTTTAGTGTGTCTGGTAAGTCTTCGTCCACTTGCAGTGGCTCAGTTGCATTGGTAGCAGGTTCCTGGAGTTGCTGAACTTCGTCCTCAAACCGCTCCTGTCCCTCTTCAAAAAATCGCTGTGAGGCATTGGGATAGTTGAGTGCAGCGTTGATTTGAGACAAGGCTTGAGGCGAAATCGACAAGGCAAAACTGGGTGACACAAGGATGGTGGGAGTTAGCGAAGTGGCGATCGCGATTCCTAACAAACGGCGTTGAATAATTGATTGAACTTTTGATTGACGCATAGCCCGACTCCTTGAAAAAAAAGGGTGCGATCGGGGGGCGATATGTGAATAGATTCATTTAATTCTAACGTTCCTTCTATGCAGCTTGTTCAACGTTTTTAGAGGATGATTCCACCAAGATGGGGTCAATATCCTGACTCTTATCACGCTGGAGAAAATCTTCTAAAAGCTGGAAGAAGTAATCAAATGCAGCTTTTTCATCGATGCACGTCAGCAAAATAATTTTATCCCAAGCATTTACAGTGCGAATCGATAGGCGATTTTGTAACCACGGTTGAAAGTTTTTATAAAAATCACTTTCAGCATCGGTATTGGCAATTCTCATTTCTGAGCGAGCAAATTGATACCCAACGATGAACATTCGTAAATGTGTGATAGAGGCAGTTCCTATATAAAGCCCTGGCTTAGCTTTAATTTTTTCAAGTAAGTCAAATAATGTGCCCATACTTAACTAGCTCCACTCATCAAACTTCTAGAGTTCTTCAATCACTTCGACATCAAATTCATTAGATAGAGATGTAAAATCCTTAACCCAATCGTCTGGAAACAGTCCCTGTTTGGAAAGGTTGTCAAATATCTTTCCATATACCTCAACCCCGTAATGGACGCCGTTTTCAGTTATTGTTTCAAAGCAACCCTTCTGTTCAAGGCGATCGCTAAGAATGAAGTCTTCTCCATCATAGCGAGTTGTTAGCCGCCAGAGTTTTCCAGGGATTCCACGTTGTTTAAGCCATTGTTTAAGAGTGTTGGCGCATTCTTCGCATTGTAATAGTGGGAAACGAATAACGAGATTGCCAATTTCTTCGTAGAGAGCGGCAATAGCGGGGTCATCTGAATGAATACTCAGGAAATTTCCCTCCTAATTTTTAGTATTCATTGACAAACTGCGGATGAACCCAGAGGAACTCACGGCGTTTGTTTTGCACTTGTACCAACCCACCAAAGCTGGGGTCTTTTTCCTTCAACATGGCATGAAGTTCTCGTAGCATAGAACCCTGAGCACGAATGGCTTCACCCTGTTCAAACTCCTGCGAGTCCCGTTTGGTTTGCCAATCGATCGCCATATTACTGCCTTTAATGCCAAATTCAAGGCTTTTTTGACCCAGATCTAATTCCTCTTGAATGCCTTTGTAGGTCGCATCGTCCAGCATGAATTGAGTTGTTGAAGCGGCAACAGGTAAAACTAGGCTCAAGGTTCCAGTCAGCAGTTTGAAGTAGGGAACCGCTTTTGTGAACCACTCACGATTGAGTTCTAATACGTAAACACCCTGCTTGCTACCCGGAGGATTGAGGGCCGGGAGAGGTTTACGCGAGTGTTCACACCAGAGGGTGAGTTGAAACTTTTCGCTGATCCATTTAGGGCGATCGAAGAATTTTGGATCAACAGGTTTGAAACTAAACAGACGTGGGCCATCTTTGGCTTCATCAGTCAGCATCTGCATCAGATCAGCAAATTGCTGATCAACTAAGCTCATAGTAGCAAGCTGCTTTTTGCTCAGGTCTTGATATCGTAGTTGATCCCGCTGATCTTTAACTCGTATTTCTTTACGAATGACCTGTAATGTTTCCTGTACGTCGGTCAGTTTCTCGCTTAAGACTTCCTGGACGGTAGGCTGTGCCGCAGGAGCATTATTTAGCAATTGGTCAATGTTTTGCCACTCATCACAACCTGATATCGGGCAGGGAAATTCAGGTCGATTTTTCTTTTTGCTTTCGATTAGTTTTTGTACCTCAAAGAGTCCATGTCCGGGGGTCTCCATGCCACAGGGAGCAATACAAGGCACCATGATGTTGCAGTTCAACCCTTCCCAAAAGCTCTCCACCAGCCATTTCACCTCTTCGGTGAGATAAGCGAGAAACCTTTCTGGATAGGCGGCTCGGACGGTGATTTTGACATCATTGCCGATGTGTTCGAGCAAGGCGCGACCGTTGTAGTCGTTGTCGAGCATTAACCCTCGTTGCCAGTGAATGCTGTTTTCGTAGTTGTTGCGTCCTAGCGAGTATTTGTGGAGCCGCACAATGAGTTGATAGAACAATCCTTCAGCATTGGCACTCTGACCGCGATCGTCCACAATCCGGCAGATTTGCACCTGTTGTCTGTCACCCTCGTCGGGTTGTTCGCCCCAATTGGGCAATTGCTCTGGGCGATTGTCGGGCACCAGTTGAGCAATCAGGCTGGTGGTGCTTTCTTCTCTAGACGCTGGATCAAGAACAACTTTGTAAGACAAATCGAAGCGTTCCATCAACCGCAGAAATACCGGATGGAGAGCTTTGGGATAACCCTCTTCACCTGCAAAGGGGGGATGGCTCCACAACTGGCTAAGGTGGGCAAACTCGACCAACCCGTTACGGCAACGAGTGGTTTCATCATCCAGGACAAAACTGATGGCTTTGGCTAACCAGTCGGGTTTGAGGATGACAATATCTTGCAGGATGGGGTCGTAATGGTAGTGGATCAAATATCCCAGGGTGTGAGAGACACGAACAAACAGTTCGGCAGCGAAGCCTTCAAGTCCTTGTTCTTCACAAAGGGCAATGATCTCGTTGTAAGGCAAATAGGTTTTGCCAGACTCCTCCAACAACTCCCGAATGCGTTGCCATTTAGTAGGCACAAGACGACCCATTCCGGGTAAGTTGGCGGCAGTGTTGGCAATCGCATCTCTCAACTCGGTAATCCCAGTACTCAGCAGACTATCAACGTGAAAGAAATCAACAACGGTATCGTTGCCAAACAGATCAATCAATTCCTGTCGATCGATATCCGGTTGTCGCTGTCCGGGACCACCGTGGGTTGCCACCACCAGCACTTTTGCATCGGGCTCTCGATGCTTGATCAGCGTGATCCATTCTTTGACAAACCCCTGCTGTGGCCCCTCCCGTGGCTTCCACACTACTAGATAAACCGCTGATGAACTAAAGAATAGTTGATGGGTTGGACGGTAAACCCTCTGCCCCCCAAAATCCCAACCATTCAGCGTAATCTTCGTTCCGCTGTCAGGAGCAGTAACAATGACAGGTTTAATCTCAATTCCATGCGTCGTGGGACGACCATCAACCCATTCATCTCTCCGTAATGCCCCTAATAAACAACTTTTTCCTACCTCACCCTCGCCCACCAAAATTAGCTTTGCTTCATTTAGCATCACTTCTCCTGCTGATCTTGCCCGCAAGTATTGCATGACGGCTTCAATACCTTGTTTATAAGCAGCGGCAACATCAGGATTAAGGGGATTCTTAGCAAGATTCAGTGTCTTCAGCTTATGTAGATATGAAAGTGAATTTGGAAGTGTAGTCAGCTCATTTCTGTCAAGTCTTAGTGATTCGAGTTCGCTTAGTAGTCCAATTTCTTCCGGCAAACTGTTCAGTAAATTGCCACCTACAATTTCAACACCAATTTCAAGCACTTTCAACTTCTTGAGTTGACCAATTTCTGGTGGTATCCTCCTTAGTTCATTGTTGAATAGATGAAGAAATTCCAAATTCTCTAGCAGTGCAATTTCTGATGAAAGTTCATGCAGTCCAATACTATTTAGTTGAAGTGATACCAAGCTTTTCAGGTGAAAAATTATATTAGGGACTAGTGAAAGAGGATTTCTCCAGAGGTGAAGGGCGGTAAGTTTCGTCAGATTTGTCAAGGAATTCGGTAGGATTTCTAACTGATTTTTTCCAAGATCAAGTGATTGCAACTGAGTCAGAGAGGTAATCACCTCAGGCAACTCCGTCAATTGGTTGTTGGAGAGGTCAAGCGACTGCAACTGGGTGAGGGATGCGATCGCCTCTGATAACTCTGTCAATTTGTTACCGGAGAGATCAAGCTCTTGCAACTGGGTGAGGGATGCGATCGCCTCTGGCACTTCCGTCAGCTGGTTTTTAGAATCTTTCCAAGAGTCTCCACCAAGATCAAGTTTTTTCAGATTGTTAAGTTGACTAATTGATTCAGGCAACTCTGTCAATTTTAGGTTTCTGAGGTCGAGTTCTGTAGCTCCCTCCCGGCGGGCTGCTTCAATCCGTCGTTCTGCTTCCTGATAGGCTTCGTCTCGCACCATAAGCTCTCACCCCTATTTCTGCTGACTCTGTTATAGCGTCTTGCTCTAGTAAATCGAGCCAAGGCATAAAATAAAGGCAGAATAGCTGAACCACCTGCTAATTTGGGAGGCTAAATCATGCTCACGCTCAACATTCAACTTCCTGAAGACAAGCTCGTTGCATTCTGCCAACGTTGGAAGGTGAGTGAGCTTGCTCTGTTTGGTTCTGTCCTCCGAGACGATTTTCGCCCTGACAGCGATATTGATGTTCTAATTACTTTTGCTTCAGATGCGAAACGCGGGTTATTGACCTTAGTAAAGATGAAGTACGAGTTGGAGGATATGTTGGGGCGCGAAGTAGATTTGGTCAGCAAGCACGCTGTCGAAACGAGCCATAACTGGATTCGACGCAACGAGATTTTGGGAACGGCTCAGGTCATTTATGTTGCGAGATAACGCTTCACTATTGGATATTGCCAGATCTGCCCAGCTTATCCTGGAATTCGCCCAAGGCTTAGAGAAGCCAGAACTGGCAGTAAATCTGGAGAAGCAGTCTGCCATTCTCTATCAAATCGTCGTTATTGGAGAAGCCGTCAAGCGATTATCTGCTGACTTCCGCAATCAGCATCCACAAGTCCCGTGGCGAGAAATTGCTGGAATGCGAGACATCCTTACTCATCAGTACGATCGCGTCGAAGTGGATGAAATTTGGGATGTAATTCAGGATGATATTCCTCAGCTACTATCTATGATTGAGCCTTTGCTACCCACCCAGAGTTCCTGATTCTCCCCATCAACTGACTCAACTGCAAGAATCATCCTCCCAACGCTCTTTGTAAGCTTTGTCTCATGCCATAGTCTCTCACCCAGGTTTTCTGCTGACTCTGTTATAGCGTCTTGTACTTAACAGATCTTCGGCTTTGCACAAAAACCGAAGATCTCCCTGCAATTTCTTTTACACTGCTATCAGTAATTTCAACGTGTCGTAGATTTCCCAATGTATTACCAGGAAGGCACCTTTCAGAGCAGCGATGACCTTCGTTTGTATTACCAATATTGGCATCCAGAGACACCCGTGCGGGCGGTGCTGGCGATCGCTCACGGCATGGGGGGTCATAGTGGACTCTTTGGCAACGTTGTGCAAGCGTTAGTACCCAAAGGCTATGCAGTGTTTGGGTATGATGCACGAGGCAATGGGCGATCGCTCGGTCAACGGGGGTATATCAACGCTTGGTCAGAATTTCGAGAAGATTTGGGATTGTTTGTGCAGTGGGTCAAGACAAAGCAACCAGAGCGTCCTGTGTTTTTGTTAGGGCACAGCGTCGGTGCTGTCGTCGTGTTGGACTATGGCTTGCGTTGTCCTCAACAAGCAAAAACTCTACAAGGGGTGATTATATCGGCTCCCATTATTGGTTCGACGGGCGTTTCACCCATCAAGATTGGGTTGGGGCAGTTGCTTTCAAACATTTACCCTCGATTTAGTCTCAGCACCGGGTTAAGGTCTGACCTGGGAGCACGCGATCCGGCGATCGTCGAGAGATATCGCACTGATCCGCTGCGCCATTCTCAAGTAACGGCTCGCTTTGGCACAGAGTTTTTGACAACAGTGGCATGGGTTCACGCTCATGCAACTGATTGGCAGTTGCCGCTATTGATCTTGCAAGGAGGGAGCGATCGCGTTGCCCTGCCCGACGGGGGACGACGTTTTTTTGAACAGGCGGGATGTCTCGACAAAGAGCAGCACGAGTACCCCGACGCTTATCATGAATTATTTGATGATTTAGATCATCAAGTGGTTCTAGCAGATTTGGAGAACTGGCTAGAACGGCATCTCTCACCTGCCATTGCGCCTATGCTCTAACCATCATTTCCTGCAACAGTTGCTATATCAGTTAGGTCATCCTAAACGCTAGGATCAACAAAATAACGTTGCTGAATACGGGTACGATGCATGGACGGTGGTGAACGTCCATTTGAGTTAAGCCCCTAGCCAACACATTGGCGGCTATCAAGACGAAGTCTACGGTTATAACCGTCAAAATTCCGATCCTGAACTCACGCTGCTTGTTACAGCAGGGGCTTTTTGCAAAACGCTCTGACAAAATTCATACTGCGATCAGCAACACCAACAGAATCACTAGCTTTGCCCTCCGTCTCAGGCTCAGCATTTTTTGTCTTTGGAGAAGTAGCTTGTCCCATTCCCGTCAGCGTGCCCAACCTCCTTTGGAATTTATTCCAGAACGCTTTAATCCACTCTTGTTGAGGTTTGCTCATTGGGTCTTGCCAGTGGTGATGCAGGTGCGGTTGCGATCGTGGCTTCCAGCAGGGATTGCCAGAGTAGATGTCACCAACGCAGAGGGATTGGCTGATCTCTATCAACAATTTCAAGCAGGTAAGATTCGGCTGATCATGGCGTTTCGCCACGTTGAGGTGGATGATCCATTGAGTTTGATGTTTTTGTGCTCTCGTGCGATTCCTCAAGCGGCTCGTCAAGCAGGAATCACGCTGCAATATCCTCTGCATGCCCACTATATGTACGATCGCGGTATGACGTTGTGGGCAGGCGACTGGTTGGGTTGGTTGTTTGCGCGGCTGGGTGGCGTTCCAGTCCATCGTGGGAAACAACTTGATCGAGCGGCAGTGCGGGCAACTCGAAAACTATTGACGCATGGCAAGCTACCGTTTGCGATGGCTCCAGAGGGGCAAACCAACGGACATAGTGAGATTGTCAGCCCGTTAGAACCGGGATTAGCACAGCTCAGCTTTTGGTGTGTTCAAGATCTGATTAAAGAAAAGCGTACTGAGCCTGTGATCGTGGTGCCAATTGGTATTCATTATCACTATGTAGAGCCACCCTGGGCCAATTTAGATCGGTTGCTAAGCCAATTGGAGTCAGATACAGGATTACTTGTGCAACCGACTCGTTCAACTGCCACGGCAGACATCGCGCAGAGATGCTATCAACGGATTTGCCAGTTGGGTGAGCATTTGCTGACTCAAATGGAGCAGTTTTATCAACGGTTTACTCACAGCGATCGCCCCACTCCTTTGCAGCCAAACACGCCTCTAGAGAACAGTTTTGATGAACGGCTTCAGATCGTTTTAGATCGGGCACTACAAACCGCAGAACAGTACTTTAATGTGTCACCTCAAGGCAGTGTGGTTGAGCGGTGCCGCCGCTTAGAAGAAGCCAGTTGGCGAGATATTTATCGAGAAGATTTATCGAATCTCAACCACTTATCACCATTTGAACGGGGGTTGGCAGATTGGATCGCCGAAACAGCAGAGATGCGATCGCGCCATATGCGATTGGTCGAAAGCTTTGTTGCCGTCACAAAAACCTATGTGGACGAGCAACCCTCGGTTGAGCGACTGGCTGAAATGGCAATGCTAATGTTTGACTTGGTTGCCCGAATCAAGGGAGATCATGTTCCCGCTCGTCCCCGGTTGGGCTGGCGGCGAGTTCATTTAACGGTAGGTCAACCCATTTCAGTAAGCGATCGCTGGGCGTTGTACGAGCGCGATCGCCAGTCTGCAAAGCAAGCCGTGAGTGAGTTAACGCGAGAGGTGCAGACAGCCTTGGAGAAGATGATTCCAGATAATGGTCGATAGGGTGAGGGATTGCAGGGCAGAAACGCGATTAATCGCGTTTCTGCCCTGCAATGGCTTACTCCTCTATTCCCTGACTCTCTCAGCCCAATCCAGTACTATAAAAGATATTCGCTGCGGGCGACTCCATTGGTGAAAAAGCTATGTCAGACACCCTATCTGCCCCTTACGTCGAACTTCCTCCCACTCAGGAAGACCTTCCCTATGATGATGGTGTGCCTATGGAAAGTGCGCGGCACAAAGCCCAAATGGACTTGCTAATGGATGCGCTAACTCCCTGGTTGGCTGAGCGAAACGATGGGTTTGTTGGCGGCAATATGTTTGTCTATTACAGTTCTGCTCAACTACGGAATCAAGACTTTAAGGGGCCAGATGTTTTTGTGGTGTTGGGGGTTCCTCAAGGAGAGCGTAAAAGTTGGGTGGTCTGGGAAGAAGGGAAAGCCCCCGATGTTGTGATTGAGTTGCTATCCGACAGTACAGCTACTAACGACAAAACTGAGAAAAAGCTAATTTATCAGAATCAGATGCGCGTGCCCGAATACTTCTGGTATGACCCCTTTAATCCAGAGGATTGGGCAGGATTTTCCTGGGATAAAGGGGGATACAAAGCTTTAGGGCTGGGCGATCGCCAACAATTTGTGAGTGAGGCGTTAGGGCTAAGCTTGCAGCGTTGGCAGGGCACTTACAAAGGGATCAATGCGATTTGGCTGCGCTGGGCAACGTTGGAGGGAGAAGTGCTGCCAACCCCGGAAGAACAGGAACGCCAACGAGCTGACAGAGCAGAGGCACAGCTATTACAAACGGCTCATAACCTATTCGCAGAGGGCATGACCGTAGAACAGGTTGCCAGGATTACAGGTCTGAGTGAATCCGCGATCGCCAAGGTCATACCTCAAGGTTAATCGTCACTCAATTGGACGGTTTCTGGGTCATCTCAAGCGTTGCTGGCTACCTTATACCAACGGCTGTTTTACCGGAATGCCGATCGCTCTAGGAAATCGACCGGGGGTACGAGCCATTTTTTGCAGATAAATGCAGTGTCGGATGCCCTGACTGAGGGGTGTGGTAAAGGTGACAACCTGGGCGATCGCCCCTCCCAATTGAGCAACGGCAGACTTTAAGGCTTGGGTGTCTGAGTCAGCCCATTGGCCGCGATAGAGGACGGCAAATCCACCCAGTTTTAGCAGAGGCAGCGCATATTCGGCACAGACGGCTGCTTCTGCCACAGCTCGCACCAGTGCCAAGTCGTAGTGGGCACGATGTTGAGAA
Organism: Oculatellaceae cyanobacterium bins.114; assembly: GCA_033764315.1. Classification (GTDB taxonomy): domain Bacteria; phylum Cyanobacteriota; class Cyanobacteriia; order Elainellales; family Elainellaceae; genus FACHB-1407. Next base: position 22,552 of record JANRJA010000251.1, on the reverse strand, counting down.
TGCTGTCCTAGAGATTCGGCGCGATCGCTCATAGTTGCAACATTCGGCAACCCTAGTGCAGTGATGACCGTGTCGAGAAATGCCATTTTTTTGCGGGTCGAGTCGAGCAGAGTGATGTGCCAGTCAGGTTGAGCGATCGCCACAGGAATACCAGGGAACCCTCCCCCTGTGCCAATATCAATCACTTGAGCGGAGGCAGAAATCGGAAGCGAGGGAAAGGTTTGACCAGAGGTTAATGTCTCTGGGGCAGTCTGCCACGACGCGATGCCTCGAAGTGAATCCCACACATGCTTCTCCCAAAATTCGTTGGGTTCTGTAATGCGGGTCAGGTTGAGTTGACGATTGCCCGACAGAATTAGCTCATAGAGCGTTTGAAATTGAGTTTGTTGGGTTTCGGTGGGTTGCCAGTGCACTGTCGTTTGCCAGATCTCGTTTGCCTGTGGCAGTGCTTGTGGTTCATTGGTAATATCGGTTCCCTCAGGTTCACGCTTCATCGACAGCAACGGGTTGAGCTTTAGGAGCCAGTGATTTTACACTGGCAGGTTGCAATTCTCCATGATTTAGCGTCCAAGCACAATCAGCGATCGCCGCTAACTCACCAGCATCATGAGACACGATCAACAAGCTCCACTCCGTCTTGAGTTTGGCTAACAGGCTGACGAGTTGCTGTCGCATTGACCAATCTAGCCCAGCCGTGGGTTCGTCTAATAACAGCAAAAAGGGTTGACGAATCAGTTGCACCGCTAGAGCCAGTCGTCGCTGCTGTCCGCCACTGAGCGATCGGGGAGAAGTGCTGAGAGGCAGGTGGGCTAAGCCTACTGCTTCGAGTGCCTGCTCAATCCGCTCTTTGCCTAATTCGGGGTGCCCCAACCGCAGTTCATCTAAAAGGGTGTTGCCGCAAAAATGTCGCTCTGGAAACTGAAACACCAGCCCACCCAGTTGCTGTAAATGTTCGGGGGTGAGGTCTTGATTGCGCCAGTGAATCGTGCCCGATGTCGGTTGGGCAAGCCCTGCCAAAATTTCTAACAAAGTGCTTTTGCCAGATCCACTAGGGCCAATAATTAACCCCATCTGTTGCGGAGCCAATTCTAAGTTGATGGACTTTAAAATCGCAGTTGGGGTGGCGGCTGGATGATAAACCAGATTCTTGATATAGAGCATTCGGCATCGAGAAGTACGGATCTTTAGTTTACTCAGCTCTGCGTGGAATCTGAAAGGAACCTAGTCTGGGCGATCGCGTCATGGCACATAGTTCACCCCAAGTTAGGCTGAACCCTATTGAGTAGACGTGTAAGAAAGTTAGTGGTATCTTGATTCGCGCAAGCCAGATTGTCAGTGTAATTAAGCATACCTTCTTGCTGCCGTTGCTCTTGAAGCACTAGTCACCTGCAATAGCTGACCGCTCACTCCAAAGTTATCACCCTTATAATTCGTAATTACTGATAAGGAAATCCTATGGCATCCGTGTGCCCTACGCAGCATTCTCGTCGTCACTCCTTCCCTACAAAACGCTTGATTGCCGCTGCAACAGGCAGTCTGGCGATCGCTCTGAGCTTATTCACCACTCCGGCTTGGGCGGGCGATCCCTTTCGCAATAGCAACCCACGCCCGATTGATAGCCGAACCGAAACCGCATTTCGAGCCATGTTTGAGCAGGGTGATTATGTTGAAGCAGCCAACCTGCTAGAACGACCGACTGCCAACGAACCTCTGGCTCATGCCCTGCGAGCCTCTCTAGCTTATATTGATCAAGATTGGGATACCCTGGGCAGCAGTGCGACTCAAACTAGCGCAAGTGCCGCCCAACTCGTTCAGACAGATCCCTTAAGAGGACATCTCTATCTAGCGGTGGGTCACTTTTTAGAAGGAGCACACATCCTCACAACACAGGGAACGCTGGCAGGCACTCCAGCAATTTTAGGCAAGCTGCAACAGGTGTTTGACGAGCTAGACCAAGCAGAGGCAATCGATCCTAATGACCCAGAGTTAAATCTGATCCGGGGCTACATGGATTTGATGTTGGCGGTGAACTTGCCCTTCTCAGACCCTGACGACGCGATCGCCCGGTTACAAAACTATGCGGCTCCCACCTATTTAGCCCAACGCGGCATTGCCCTCGGCTATCGCGATCTCCGCCAACCTGAGTTAGCCCGTGCTGCGGTCGAACGTGCCCTGAGTGAAACCCCCAACAATCCAGACTTGCTCTACTTAAAAGCTCAAATTTTAGTGCGCCAGGGGCAAGAAGCTCAAAGTTTGCGCGTTTTTGCACAGGCTCTAGCCCAACAAGCTCAACTGCCTCAAAATTTGGTCAACCAGATTGCCTGGGAAGAATGTCGTACTCGCAATCGAGTGCGAGGCCGTGGACGCAACTGTGATCCGTTGTTAGAGCGACAGCGTCAGGGCTAGTTTAGTCCAAGGAAACCTTAATTTTGGGAAAACTAGAAGCACTCAAACTTAGGATAGATGCGAAGCCGCACCTGTGAATTAACCCAAACACCTTCTGCTAGGTTTTTGGGAGAGATTCCCCCAATACCTGGTTTTCAAACTTATCCAAGCAACCGAGTATCTCATTGAAAAATGGGTATACACGGTTGCTTATAAGGTGAATTGAGGGGGATCAAGTCAAATTTTGAACTCTCTCCAGATCTGCATACACAGGAGTTAGCTAGCTCCGCAAGGTGCAACACGCCCAAAGCAAAATTTTATGTGCGAAGATCTCAGTACAGAAAAATTTTGTAGGCGACCACTAAGGATAAGTGACGGGAGAAAACGCAGGCCGAATTGGCTTACAGGAGACGATAGCAGCATTACGCAGGGAGTTAGTCGAGTCAGAAGTTTAGATCCCCGGTTGCTCGTTCAGCATCCTCAAAGTAGTTTGATTTGCGTCACAGCAACCGGGGATCTGGGGAAAGTCGCACACAGGGTTAAAGTAACCATTCCTCTTAAACCTGTTCGCTACGATGGAAAACCAGTGCTAATAGGAAGTGACGAAATTCCAGAGTAATGCCTATGTCTATACGCGAGTTTCAACCCAGTCGAGCAGTCGAAGTTATTGTCACTTAAATCCTGATACAGACACTTAAAAGCTTCACAATTCAGAAATTTGATGATTTTTCCTTAGAACCTGAGTGTGTCACTATGCAAATAGTCCTCAATCTTGATGAATCTCTCCTTAACGAAGCCTTTGCACTCACTGACCTAGCAACTCAGGAAGAGTTGATCAAGTTTGCTTTGCAAGAATTTGTGCGATCGCGTCGTAAGAAAAACTTGCTCGACTTAGCGGGGCAAATTCAGCTTTCCCCAGATTTTGACCATAAAGCCCTGCGCGAAACTCGTCATGCTGCTGATTGACACATCTGTTTGGGTTAGCGTATTTCGCGATCGCAGTGGTCAAGTTCGCCAGCAACTCGCAACTCTGATTGCCAATCGAGAAGTTCTAATCACTCGATTTACTCAGCTTGAACTGCTTCAAGGCAGCTTGAATGAGCAAGAATGGGATCTCCTTTCCACTTATAGCTTTGGTCAGAAAGCTTAAGGCAAAGGCAATGGCTCAAATCCTGATGCTGGGAAAGCTTTCTGACTCGCCTCCGCCCCATCGAATGTGGCTACGGCTATACCTCGAAACACAAGATTACGCCGAGCTTACAAATCAGTCTTGGCAAGCAGCAGCTCGTATCTACTTTGACCTACGCCGCCAAGGACTTACTGTTCGCAGCCCAATCGATTGCTGTATTGCTCAAGCAGCACTAGAAAACAATTTGCTTTTGATTCACAATGATCGTGACTTTGAGGCCATTGCCCAAGTGCGCCCCCTTCAAAGCCTTCGTTTTCAACCTTAAACCCTCTTCGTACTTAAAGGTTATCGGTGAGATAAGCCAGCTAACAAGTCGCTGGAAAGGGAGGAACCCAAACAAAAGGCTGAAGTTCCTCCCCCAGTTTGAGGCTTAAAGCGAGTCAGGGTGCAAGCTAGGGAGACGGGGGCAAAACTGGAGTTGACTCTGGAGGAACCGTAGGATCAATTAGGGGAGTGACAGGTTCTTGTCCAACTGGAATGAAGTTAGGACGCAAATTGCTAGGGCGATCGCCAGCCGCAATACAAGTTTCCAGAGCTTCTGTTGGGGCAAAGTCAACTTCACGGCTCAAGCCGACCACACAAGCTGAGAAGCGAATGGGCAATAGGCTGCGACGGCAGTTGTCGAGCACTACCAACGACTCAGCACCCGTAGCGGTGTCGTCAATGTCATTCACACAAGTGGCTAACTCGATTGGGCGACGCACCTGCCGACAGCCAGACAGCGCATCGGTCGCTGCGATTTCAGTACCGTTGTCAATGCGAGTCACACAGGAAGCCAAATCTTGAGGATAGAGTGCGGCTGCACAGGCTTCAGCCGCATCGGCCTCAGAAATTCCTGCCCCTGTTAAACTGCTGGCGCAGGTTTGATAGTGAATTGTTCTAACGCGGGTCGAGATTTGAGCCGAAGCGGGGGCAGGGGCAAACAACCCGACAGTAGCCAGTGAGATGAGTGAAACGCGGATAAAGGGCGATCGCACAGGGTTACGCATAGCAAAAATCAAGATTGAGAACAGTGAAATGGGCGCATGAACCAGATAGCTAAGCCGCGATAACGCGCATTTTTAGCAATCTCTCTAGATTTTTAGAGTCAGCATCAATTGCCGTTCCCATCATATCGACTCCCTTCAAATATCCCAAGTAGAAATAGGGGTGAGGTTTTGTCCACTAGAATAAATCTTGTCGTATTGATCGAGGCTGTTATGTCTGCCGTTTCCTCTGCTCCGTTTTCCCCTGATGAAATTGCTGCTGAGGGGTTAAAGCCTGATGAATACGAAGAAATCGTCAGACGGTTAGATCGTCATCCCAACAAAGCCGAGTTAGGTATGTTTGGGGTGATGTGGTCAGAACACTGTTGCTATAAAAATTCTCGTCCGTTGTTAAAACAGTTTCCCACAACGGGCGATCGCATTTTGGTGGGGCCTGGTGAAAACGCAGGTGTAGTGGATGTTGGCAATGGCCTACGCCTAGCCTTTAAGATCGAGTCTCACAACCATCCCTCTGCGGTGGAGCCGTTTCAAGGAGCCGCGACTGGGGTCGGTGGCATTTTACGGGACATCTTTACAATGGGGGCACGCCCGATCGCGGTGCTTGATTCCCTCCGGTTTGGCAGTTTAGACGATGCCCGCACACGACGGTTGTTTAGTGGCGTGGTTTCAGGCATTTCCCATTATGGCAACTCAGTGGGTGTGCCCACGGTGGGCGGTGAGGTTTACTTTGACCCAGCCTATGCGGGCAATCCTCTGGTGAATGCAATGGCGTTAGGCTTAATGGAAACCTCAGAGATCGTCAAATCAGGGGCTTCAGGCATTGGTAATCCAGTGTTGTACGTTGGGTCAACCACCGGACGCGATGGTATGGGAGGAGCTAGTTTTGCCAGTGCTGAATTGACCGATGAATCAGAGCGCGATCGCCCAGCTGTGCAAGTGGGTGATCCGTTTTTGGAAAAATCTTTGATCGAAGCTTGTTTGGAAGCGTTTAAAACGGGGGCTGTCGTAGCCGCTCAAGACATGGGAGCCGCAGGCATTACCTGTTCCACTTCAGAGATGGCAGCCAAAGGCGGAGTCGGCATTGAGCTAGACCTGGATTTAATTCCCGTCCGCGAAACCGGAATGGTGCCCTATGAGTACCTATTATCGGAGTCACAAGAGCGCATGTTGTTTGTGGCTCATCAGGGGCGAGAGCAAGAGCTGATTGATATTTTTGAACGCTGGGGCCTGCACGCCGTTGTCGCTGGAACCGTGATTGCAGAACCAATTGTGCGGATTTTCTTTCAAGGCAAAGTGGCGGCTGAGATTCCGGCAACAGCACTGGCAGACAACACCCCCATCTACCACCGTGAGTTGTTAGCCGAACCGCCTGCCTATGCTCGTCAAGCTTGGGCTTGGCAAGTGACTGATTTACCCAATTGCACTGTAGAAGGCATTGAGATCCAAGGACAGTTGCAAAGCTGGAACGACATTTTGCTGACTTTGTTGGATACCCCAACGATCGCCTCAAAACGTTGGGTCTATCGCCAATACGATCATCAAGTGCAAAACAACACCGTGATGTTGCCGGGTGGAGCCGATGCCGCCATCATTCGTCTGCGCCCTCAAGAGGCGATCGCCCCACCCAAGGAACTGCTTCACAGCACGGAAGTAACACCCCCTTCAGTGTCATCAGGTGTAGCGGCAACCGTCGATTGCAACGGACGGTATGTCTATCTGCATCCCTATGAAGGGGCAAAGGCAGCCGTCGCAGAAGCGGCGCGTAACCTCAGTTGTGTAGGGGCTGACCCGCTAGCCGTGACCGATAATCTCAATTTTGGTAGTCCCGAAAAACCGATCGGATATTGGCAGCTAGCAGAAGCCTGTCGGGGAATTGCTGACGCCTGTCGAGAGTTTAATACTCCCGTTACAGGGGGTAATGTCTCTCTGTATAACGAGACAGTGGATGCCTCAGGCAATCCTCAACCGATCTATCCCACTCCAGTTGTGGGCATGGTGGGCTTGATTTCTGATCTAACACAGATCTGTGGGCAGGGATGGCGATCGCCCGGAGATTTGATTTATCTCTTGGGGGCAGATCTAGAAACGCTCTCTGAGGGGGTTACTTTGGGTGCATCTGAATACCTGGCTGCAATTCACAACACCATTGCAGGAATGCCTCCAGTGATTGATTTTGACGTAGAGCGGCAGGTGCAATCGGTCTGTCGAGAGGGCATTCGACAGGGTTGGGTGCGATCGGCGCATGACTGTGCTGAAGGGGGATTGGCGATCGCCCTGGCAGAATGTTGTATCAGCGGTCAACGGGGAGCCGATATTAAATTAACCGTGGATAACCATTTAGCAACGGTGCGCTGGGATCACCTACTGTTTGCCGAGGGAGGTGCTCGTATCTTAGTGTCAGTCACTGTTCAACAGCGTCAAACCTGGGAATCCTATTTGCAAGAACACCTCGGAAATCACTGGCAACACCTCGGTCAGGTGAGCGAATTTGATACTGCTCTAAAAATCTCGACCGCAGACCGGCTCTCAGTGATTGACGTTAGCATGGAGGCAATGAGCGATCGCTGGGTTAATGCTATTGAGCGGCGTATGAAAGTGGATTAATGCTTTCACTAAAGCGTTTTTAAAGAGGCTGTTCTCACTAGCCTATCAAGCTGTGTTGAGTGAACGAGATAAAGGATGGCGTGTTGCAAATCTCAGTTGGTTTGAACCCATTCAACCATTCTTTTGGACAAAAAATCCCCCAAATGAATGTAGACCTACTTACTCAACTGTGCACTGTCTCCTCTAGGGTTGGGTCTGATGAATAGCCCCAATTCTGAATGTTACAAATTGAGGTTCTGTTACTCCTCAAGCCTGCCATACTGTTAAGTAATGTATTAAAGAAGGGTTAAGCGAGATTAAGAGACCCTTATAACACCCATTTGAATTCCTTATTCCGTTTACGGCTTCCGGTCTTACTCACCGTCCATCGTTCATACCACACAGGAGCTAAATTCTCCCATGATGCCAAATTCCGCAGATCCTCGATCTCCCAGTGCTCATTCTGCCGACCTTGACGAATCTCAACCCACACTAAATCCTTCTGATAAGCCAGAAGAAGCTTGCGGAGTGTTTGGCATTTATGCTCCCGGAGAAGATGTAGCCAAGCTGACCTACTTTGGTCTGTTTGCCTTACAACATCGCGGGCAAGAGTCCGCAGGGATTGCAACCTTTGATAACGGCAGTGTTCATATTCACAAAGACATGGGGTTGGTCTCTCAGGTATTTAACGAACACGTTCTCAATGAGCTAGTGGGCAGCTTGGCGGTGGGGCATACCCGCTATTCAACAACCGGGTCTAGTCGGGTGGTCAACGCCCAACCCGCAATTGTGGATACCCGTTTGGGGGTTTTGGCATTAGCCCATAACGGCAATCTGGTGAACACCACCGTCCTACGAGAAGAGTTGATCCGCTCTAATGCACCTTTTTTAACCACCACTGATTCTGAGATGATTGCTCTGGCGATCGCGCAAGAAGTGAATGCAGGCAATGATTGGTTAGAAGGAGCAGCCCGGGCGTTCCGTCGTTGCCAGGGGGCATTTAGTCTGGCGATCGGCACACCCGATGGGTTAATAGCAGCGCGTGACCCTAACGGCATTCGACCTCTGGTGATTGGCACCCTTGAAGACGAAGACAGTACCGGCTCAATCCGCTATGTAGTTGCTTCAGAAACCTGTGGACTGGATATTATTGGAGCAAACTATCTACGGGATGTGGAGCCAGGTGAATTAGTGTGGATCACGGAAGAAGGCATGGCCTCGTTCCACTGGGCACCTCAAGTCAAACGCAAACTGTGTATTTTTGAGATGATCTATTTTGCGCGTCCCGATAGCGTCATGAATGAAGAGAGTTTGTATAGCTATCGCATGCGAATTGGGCGGCAATTGGCGATCGAAGCTCCAGCAGATGTAGATCTGGTCTTGGGCGTTCCAGATTCAGGCATTCCAGCGGCGATCGGGTTTTCTCAACAATCTGGAATTCCTTACGCTGAGGGATTGATCAAAAACCGCTATGTCGGGCGGACCTTCATTCAACCCACTCAAAGTATGCGGGAATCAGGCATTCGCATGAAACTCAACCCGCTTAAAGATGTGCTCAATGGCAAACGAATTCTCATCGTCGATGACTCATTAGTGCGGGGCACAACGAGCCGTAAAATTGTCAAGGCCTTGCGTGAAGCGGGGGCAACTGAGGTACACATGCGCATTTCATCTCCCCCGGTGACTCATCCCTGTTTTTATGGCATTGACACGGATAGCCAAGATCAGTTAATTGCGGCAACTAAAACTGTCCAGGAAATTGAGTCCCAAATTGGGGTTAATTCGCTGGCATATCTCAGTTGGGATGGCATGTTAAAGACAACGGGTGAAGATCCACAAAGTTTTTGCTCAGCGTGCTTTACAGGCGACTATCCGATTGATGTGCCAGAGTTGGTTAAGCGATCGAAGTTGATCTTAGAAAAGCCTGTTCCTGCTTCAACATCGGTGTAATTCCGACTTCTAAAATAACTCCAGGTGCGATTTCCTCCACATCCCTGGTTTCTGATGATGATTATCAACCCCACGGAGGATGCTTCACAAGAAACCGGGGAGCTAAACCTCTAAATCGCACATGCGTGAAAATAGGTCATTGCAACGATACAGGTAGAGATACAGAAAATTTGGGCTAAGTGAGGTGCACTTTCTGCTTTGGGACAAGGGGCTTAAGCCTTTTGTTCAAGAATGGTGCATTTGACGCAAGCTCATTAAAAACGGTACTAAATCAACTGTCTTGACGATTGCCATAGCAACCTTTTTTGCTCTTAAAACATCAGATCTTATAGCTTTGGTCAGAAAGCTTACAGCAAAGGCAATGGCTCAAACCCTAATGCTGGGAAAGCTTTCTGACTCGCCTCCGCCTTATCGAATGTGGCTACGGCTATAATCGACAGATTCATCAGATTCATCGCGATTTAATAGCGCGTTCAATCTCACGTTTCTCTTGTTTGCGTTTTAAGTCTTCACGCTTGTCGTGTAACTTTTTACCCCGCACCAACGCCAACGTCACCTTAACCCAACCCCGCTTCAAATAGAGCTTCAAAGGTACTAACGTTAACCCTTTCTGCTCTACCTGACCAATCAACTTACGAATCTCGTCTTTATGCAAGAGCAATCGGCGTGTCCGAGTGGGGTCATGGTTGTAGACCCGATTGGTGGTGTCATGAGGAGAGACATGAACGTTGTGCAACCACACTTGATGATTGCGAATGAGACCGTAGCCATCGCGCAGATTGACCTTGCCCTGACGAATCGATTTGACCTCTGTGCCCAATAGCTCAACTCCAGCCTCATAGGTCTCTAGAATTTCGTAGAGAAACCGGGCTTGTCGATTATCACTGACAATTTTATAACCGTCGCTGCTGTCGCTCATGCTAAACCAAGATACTTAGGTGGACTTTTATCAAAATTTGGGGGGCACTCCAGGTTCTATTCCTACATTGGATGATGGGGAACAACTGATACGATTTTTTTACTCCACTACAACCCGCCACTCATGCAGTTCATAGGAAACACAACCATTTTGAATCAAAGGATCTTGTGCCACGATCGCCTTTGCTTCATCTAACGACGCCGCTTGAAATAACAACATCCCCCCACCCCGTTCAGCCCAATATCCTGTCTTTGCCTGATGTCCTTGGGCAATCAGGTCTTTGACAAAGGCTCTGTGAGCGGGTACGAACTGATCAAAGATCGATTTATCAACAAGTCCCTTTTCGATTTTGACAAACCAAGGCATTGCAATCGTATTCTGCTATCGGATTTCAAGGATAGCGCGAATTATCCCCTGTGTAGAAGACTGTTGAGTTTTGTAGAATGTCTCAATCTCGATTTTTTATAGCCCTTTTACCTCCTCAAACGATCCAAGACTATGCTAATGAAGTCATTCAATCGTTGGGCGATCGCTACCACACAGGTGTCTCAAAAGCTCCTCCTCATGTGACGCTACAACCTCCGTTTGAGTGGAGTGTGGCACGTCAACCTGATTTAGAAACCTGTTTGAGTAGCTTTGCCATACAGCACAATGCTGTGCCCGTTCAATTATCAGGCTTTGGTGCCTTTCCACCACGGGTGCTCTACATCAATGTTCTTAAAACTCCCCAGTTATTGGCACTACAAACCAACTTAATGGCAACGCTTGAAACGCAGTTGGCGATCGCAAACCCTCAATCAAAACAGCGTCCCTTTTCACCGCATCTCACTGTGGCTTCTCGCAACCTGACTCGGCAGACGTTTAATCAAGCATGGGAAGAGTTGCGATCGCACCCAGTAGAATTTGAATTTGTGGGCGATCGCTTGACCCTATTAATTCACACAGGGAAACATTGGCGGGTTGAACAGGAGTTTCCGCTGACGATTGCTTAAGCTATCGAGGTTAGGATATCGGTTGAAGACAGTGGTCTAAGGCGTCGTTTGTGCCTGCTGTTGTTGCCGCGCTGCAATACCCTGACCTAGCACTTCTAAGGCTCGAGAATATTGCAAATCAGCCGAGGTGGCAATTGCTTCGCGATCGCGGAAAAGTTCCTGTCGCTGCTCATCTGTTAGCTCTACAACCACATCAGGAGCAATCCCAGCATGGTTAATATCTCGTCCACTAGGGGTTAAATATTTTGCAACAGTGACTGCCAGTCCAGAGCCATCCCCCAAACCTCGCACCGATTGCACCAACCCTTTACCAAAGGTTTGAGTTCCTACTAACATAGCCCGGTGGTTATCTTGCAACGCTCCTGACAAGATTTCGCTGGCACTAGCAGAGCCGACATCCACCAATACAACCAACGGTTTATCAGTAAGGGCAGTTCCATTAGCCGTTTGACGATCAGAGACGCCCTGACGATCGACCGTTGAGACAATCGTGCCTTCATCGATCCACATGCGAGCAATGTCAATGCTGGAGTAGAGCAAGCCACCGGGGTTAGCCCGCAGGTCTAAGACGTAACCCGTTGCTCCTTGAGATTCTAAATCTTCAATCGCAGATTTCATCTCATCTCCTGCATTCGCGCTGAATTGGGTCAAGCGAATGTAACCAATCTTGCCCACAGAGCTATCTTGCAGCGAATAGCGAACCGGGTGAAGTTCAATGCGTGCTCTCTCCAAGCGAAACTCCAATTCTTGGTCGCCTCGTTTGATGGTTAAAGTCACGGCTGTTCCTGCCGGCCCCCGAATCAGGGATACCGCTTGGTTGACATCCATGCCTTCTGTTGTCTGACCATCAATCTTTGTAATCACATCTCTAGCGGTGATACCCGCTGCAAACGCCGGTGAATCTTCGATGGGAGAAACCACAACCAGTTCCTTGGTTTCCTCATCTTGAGAAAGCTGGATTCCAACCCCGGTCAACTCTCCTGAGGTCTCAACCTGCATGCTGCGAAACTCTTCTGGATTCATAAAGCGGGTGTATGGATCTTCCAACCGCTCTAACATTTCCCGAATAGCAGTGTAAGCCTCTTCTTGATTGTTATAAGACCGCCCTAAATATTCGCGCCTAACGGCTTGCCAATCTGTCTGGTTAAAGGTGGCGTCAACATAGTTGCGGTTGACCAGTTGCCAGACTTCATCAATCAACTCCTTGGGGCTCTCCTGAAAAAATGCTTGCCCTTGCGACAAATGCATTCCTGCTCCAGTAACGGTGACAGCGGTAACAGCTACCGCAGTTGCGCCCAAGACGAAGCCACGCTTTGAAATAGCCATAATTTGCATGAAGGGAGGAGAGACAAGGGTTAAAGTTAGTACGCCCAATCTAGCATAGACTTCTCTAGAACGTGATCATTGGGTAGATTAGACCATTAAGAATTTGATCGGAGAAATTTACCAGAAAAAGCTGATTATACTCGATTGGGCGAACTGCCATTGAGCCTGATCAAGGCTCAACCCAACGACCATCCGCTTTGATCAAGTTAATCAACTCACTCACTCCTTGATCTTCGGGGACTTTTTTAATTTCTTCTCGACCTCTATAAAGTGAGATATAGCCCGCTTGTTTGCCGACATATCCATAATCGGCATCTGCCATTTCACCAGGGCCATTGACAATGCAACCCATGACGGCAATGTTTAGCCCGGTGAGATGGTTAGTTGCCTCTCGGACTTTGTGAAGCACTTCTTCGAGATTAAATAAGGTGCGACCACAAGAGGGACAGGCGACATATTCAACCATCGTGCGCCGTAAGCCCAGAGCTTGCAAAATGCTATAGCAAACCGGAATTTCTTTTTCAGGGGCTTCTGTGAGCGATACTCGAATGGTATCTCCGATGCCTTCGGCTAAGAGAGTGCCAATTCCAGCGGTTGACTTAATCCGCCCATACTCACCGTCTCCAGCTTCAGTAACGCCGAGATGTAGAGGGTAGTCCATGCCAAACTCATCCATGCGGCGCACCATCAGGCGATTAGCCGCAATCATCACTGGAACCCTGGAGGCTTTAAGGGAAATCTCAATATTGTAAAAGTTAAGCGATTCACAGATGCGAATGAACTCTAACGCTGACTCCACCATACCTTCTGGGGTGTCGCCGTAGGTAAACAGCATGCGTTCTGCCAAAGAGCCGTGGTTGACCCCAATGCGCATGGATTTGCCCTGTTCCCGCAGGGAAACAACCAGCGGCTCTAAAGTCTCGCGTATTTTTTCACCAATCTCGTTAAATTCGCTTTCGGTATACTCGGTGCGATCGCTCTTAGGCTTTTCAAACACGTACAGACCCGGATTAATCCGCACGTTATCGACATAGTTAGCGACTTCTAACGCAATTTTCATGCCGTTGTGGTGCACATCTGCCACTAGCGGCACAGGCTTGTAGGAACTATATAACTTCTGCCGAATTTCTTCCATCGCTTTGGCGTGAGCCATGCTGGGCACTGTCACCCGGACAATTTCACAGCCGATCTCATGCAACCGTCGGATCGCCGCCACTGAGCCATCAATGTCTAACGTGTCTTCGTTAATCATGGATTGCACAGCGACGGGGTAGTCTCCACCAATAAAGAGGTCACCAACGGGCACAGGGCGTGTTTTCCGTCGAGGAATCGCCATGTCAGTTGAGAACTGAAGGGATGGAGTAGAGGCAACAGGAGTGGGCAGAGTTTGCATATGCTGTGAGTGAAGATATACAGCGATAACTAATTTTTTTGTTCTACTGTCCAGATTGCCACAGAACTAGCCCAATTTGGTTAACAGCGGATGAAGAGAAAGCGCGAGGTTGGGTTTAGGATGGGAAAAAAGCTCCCCATGACACACTCTATGGTTTCTATCGTCTACAGCGACGAATTTTTGCAGCACGACACTGGCTACTATCACCCTGAAAATGCAGGGCGGTTACAGGCGATTACAACCGCTTTAAAGTCAGCATCTTGGGCAAATCAATTAGATTGGCGATCGCCCACTGCGGTGGATGCCCAAGGAACCCGTCTGACCGATGCATTGTATGCGGTGCATCCGCCTCGTTATGTCTCGGCTGTCAAAGCGTTAGCCCATCGTGGTGGTGGGCACATTGACCCCGATACGCCAGTCTCGCCTCGTAGCTATGATGTGGCCTTGTTAGCCGTCAGTGCGTGGCTTGATGGCATCGATCGCGTTCTAGAAACAAACGCTCCTACCTTTGTCATTGCTCGTCCACCAGGACATCACGCTTTACCAGAGTTGGGCATGGGGTTTTGCATTTTTTCTAATGCGGCGATCGCGGCTCTCTATGCTTTACAACAGTCTGGGGTAGAGCGGGTCGCCATCTTAGATTGGGATGTGCACCACGGCAATGGTACTCAAGCGATCGTTGAGACCCATCGCAATATTTTGTTTTGCTCGTTGCATGAGTTCCCCCAATATCCAGGAACCGGGTCTATCCAAGAGCAGGGGGTTCATAATAATGTCATCAATTTTCCGATGCCATCGGGCAGCACCCTAACCGATTATCAACCTCTCTTTGAAACCCAAGTAGTACCAACGTTGAGGCGATTTCAGCCTGACCTGCTGATCGTTAGTGCAGGATATGATGCCAATCGAGAGGATCCGTTAGCAGGGATTTGTCTACAACCACAAGATTATGGAGTGTTGGCAGACTATTGCTTGAGCGTCACCCGTCGGGTTTTATTTGGCTTAGAAGGGGGATATCATTTTGATGCGCTGGCTCAATCAGTAGCCGCTACGATTGAGCGGTGCTTGTAGAAGTGAAGCGTTTAGGCAAATTAAGTAAAGATCAAGCCACGGATTCATGAGAGGGTTGTAGCGAAATGGGGTGGAAGGGAAGTTGAACTGTAAACGTTGTCCCTTCTCCTAGAGTACTAGTGACACTGATTTTGCCCCCATGCAAATCAACTGACCGTTTGGCGATCGCCAAGCCTAAACCAGTGCCTGGAATTTTGCCCACATTTTTAGCTCGCTTAAAAGGCTCAAATATTTGGTCTTGGTGTTCCAGGGGAATGCCAATCCCCCAATCCTGCACTTTAAAGTAAAGGGTATCGTCCTGGTGGCAAAGGGTTAGCATGACACTGCCCCCTTCAGGAGAATACTTAATGGCATTCACTAATAAATTGTTTAACAAATACCACAACAATTTCTCATCTAACATCGCCTCAATTCTGTGTTTAGAACAATGAAATTGCAAACAATGCTTTTCACCTGCATTGAGTTGCAACATTTCGATCATCTCTTGACAAAAACTGACCAACTCAATGGGCACTAATAAAATCTCTACGCTGCCCGATTCCACCTGTCCTAGCATCAAAACATCTTCTAACAGAAAACTCATGCTATCTGTCGCTGATTGAATGCGTTGAAGATTTTGCTGTTTCTTACCTTCTGGCATCTGATTACTGTAGTTTTGCAACATTTCTGCCGCCATCCGAATAATGGAAAGCGGAGTCCGAAACTCATGGGATGCCATAGATAGATAGCGACTTTTTAACTCACTAATCTCTTCTGCTTTTTGTCTTAATGCTTCCGCAGCGGCTAATGCTTTTTGAGTTTCTATTTCTGTTTGATATCGAGATAGGGCAATTTCGATCGCCGCCCGCAATTCTCGATCTTTAAACGGCTTAATAATATAGCCAAAAGGTCCAGTTTCTTTTGCCTTATTTAAAGTGCCATCATCCGCATTAGCGGTGAGATAGACAACGGGAATGTTGAGTTTTGAGCAAATAGATTGGCTGGTTTCAATCCCATCCATCTCTCCTTGCAACACAATGTCCATTAATACTAAATCAGGACAGTGTTTCATAGCTGCTGCGATCGCTGCCTTGCCTGACGCCACAATATCAACAATGAGATAACCCATCTTTTCCAGACAACTCGCGATATCTTCGGCTACAATTGCCTCATCTTCAACGATTAGAATTTTAGTGGCTAACATATGCAGAGAGTCTGAGAAATAAAAATTAATTAACCTTGACTCTGATTGCTCCTAAAGAGATAGGATTGGCAACACTGAATCTTGATTGAGTATGAAATTGAGCAGAACTAGAATGATCAGGACAAGTAATGTTCTGTCAGTTTAGGAAAGATGATTTTGAAGACAGTTCCATGCTCATTATAGATTTCCCATTGCCCATTTAATTGACGGCTCAACGCTCGAATTAATCGCAATCCTAATGAATCGGTTTTGTGAATATTCAAGTCGGCAGGCAAACCAATACCATTATCTCTAACGATTAAATGCAGTTGCTCTTCAATTGGGCTGACAAGGGAAATCATAATTTCTCCTGCTTGCTGTGATCTAAATGCATGTTTCAAAGAATTTGAAACAAGCTCATTAATAATCAGTCCACAGGGAATAGCCGTATCAATATTCAAAGGGATATCTGAAATGTTTAGATTAAGTTGAATTTTATTGGCTTTATTTCGATAAGTAGAAAATAAATTTTGAATCAAACTACGAACATAGTCAGCAAAATTAATCTTGGCAAGTGAGTTGGCTTGATAAAGCTTTTCATGGATTAATGCCATCGAACGAATGCGATTTTGGCTATCTGCCAAGATGGACAAAATATTGGGGTCTGTAACATGTTGTGCCTGGAGTGAAAAAATACTAGAGATCACCTGCATGTTATTTTTTACGCGATGATGGACTTCCTTGAGTAGCAAATCCTTCTCGTGAAGAGATGCTTTTAGCTGTTCCTCTGATTGTTTACGCTCGGTCGTATCTCTAGAAACCCAAATCACCCTGGTTTCATTGATAGGTGAAATGCTGGCATCAAACCAGCGAGTCTGGTTATCTTCTAAGGTCAAACTGTATTCAACATTAATTGTTTCTTGAGAACTCAGGCATTGCTGAATACAGCTCAGAAAATAATCTGCGAGATCGGGAGAAAAGGTATCATGCAACGTTTTGCCAAGGCGATCGCTGCCTGATCCATGTAACCCTTTATGTTGCACTGGGGTTTTGAGACAACACCCCTGAGCATCAAATACCAAGATTAGATCTGTCATAGCCGCAAACAAGGCTGCCATTTCAGCATTAGTGCTTTGCAACTGCTCTTCTGCTTGTCGTCGCTCAGTGACGTCACGTCTAACAGCTACATAATGCTCGATTTTGCCGATGCTGTTTAGGACTGGAGAAATAGTGATGTCTTGGTAAAACAAGGTGCCATCTGGACGGTGGGCAGTGCTTTCACCGCGCCACACCTGTCCTGCGGCAAGAGTAGTTTCGATGTGGCGAGTCAGCGCAGCATTGTGCTCATGACCCTGTAACAACGTACCTGGATTTTTGCCAATGGCCTCTGTACGGCTATAGCCTGTCATCTTTTCCCAAGCAGGGTTGACATATTCAATCATCAACTCGGCATTGGTAATCTCGATCGCATCTCCTGCTTTCTCTAACGCTGTTGCTAATAGTGCATTAGTTTGCCGAGATTGCAATAAAGCAGCTTCGATCCACTCATAGAGTTTTTGAGTGTTTGCCTCCTGCAAGACTAATGAGAGATAGTTAGCAATCTCCAAGAGCGTGGCAATCTCATATTCACTCCAACGACGAGGCTCAGGCGACTCAAAACTTAAGATACCAATCTCGGTATCAGAGTGCTTGAGTGGGATATCTAGTAATGCTTGAGTTTTCTCGGCTAACAAAGCCCTCTTTTGAGAAGTCGAGATAAAAGACTGGTTAACATTTTCAATAATGACAGGCTCAAATTGCCGGAGAGCAGTGACCCATTCAGTGGCTGTTGAAATATCGGTTTCTGAAGTGATGGTGGGTAGGCTGACGGGTTGAGACTGATGGACAACGGAGATGACGTTGTCTTCGTCTAGAACAAAATAGGCTACACGTAGGGTTTTGAAATACTTTCTAAGTTGTTCAATGGTTGTCTGAATAATTTGGTCAATCGATGAATTAGAGGTCAGACACGTAGCAATTTTGTTGATAATTCGGAGGTAAATTTGATTTTCACGTAAGACTCGCTCAATTCGTTTGCGTTCTGCGATTTCGTATTGCAGTCGTTGATTGGCAGCTTCAAGCGCATTAGTGTGCTCTTTGACCTGTACCTCTAGGTTGGTTTTAGCCTGACATAGGTCAACTTTGATCTGTTCGATAAGAGCTTCGCGTTGTTTGCGATCGCTAATATCTCGCACCATGACGATAACTTCGTTAGCCCCACTGGGAGTGATGCGTGCCTCTTGATAAACCAGAGTTCCATCCACTGTGATTTCAAATTCATAAACTTGAGTTTCACCCGTTTGCAGAGCCTGTTCTACATAGTGCATGCGTTGCGCGGCTAGAGGCAGGGGCAATATTTCAAAAATCGTTTTGCCCGTCATGCTCGAGAAGGGCATAATCGTTTTGAAATTTTTGGCTGGCAAAAAATCAAGATACAATCCCCTTCTTGTCATTCGGATCATCAAATCAGGAATCGTTTCTAATACAGTTCGATCAGTTTTAGGCTGACTTGACGCTAAGCCTATCGAGGATGAATTTGAGCTTAAATCGAGAGGGTGCGATCGCCTTAAATAGTCATTTTCAGTTTGTAATTGCACAATTTGATGTTGCAATTGACTGAAATGAGAACATAAATAGGATTGCCAGCGATGAGGATAAATTGCGCCTACTAATCGCCTGTGCTGGTCTACAATGGCAACGATATCAGTGCTTTGAAGGTTGAAGCAGGCTGACAACGTAGAAAAATCTTTGAGATCTGCACGACACAGAGTTACGGCAGGTTGAGACATAGCCTCGGAAACTGTCACCTGGTGTAAGTCAATGCCTAAAGCCACTAAACGCAAGATAGTATGCTCAGTCAAAACCCCCAGCAGGTGTTGGGTATCGGAAATGACAAAAGCACATGTTGCAACGATCGAGTCGGAGTGATTGAAGTCAGCAAGAGCATCAACCACGAGGGTTGTAGGAGCAAGGGTTAATGGGTGAAACTCAATCACCTGCTCCCAATCAGTTGCGTCAATTGGTAACACGTCTGATGGCATGACAACAACTCAAATACCGGGGGTGGGGAAATGATTAGCAGAGGGGCAACGCTGCCTAAAAGTTATAGCCATATAAGGTAAAGATGCCCACTTATTCAAAATAGAGCACAAATCGATCAGCAACTCACGCATCTCAATCCTGATTTAGGGTTGCTATCGAGATGAGCCATGTTTTTAAAGGTGTTACATTTTTGTAGTATTTATGTAGTATATTGAGGTGAAAGGCTATCCTCCTTCCGTCTGGGATTGTGGCGATCGCCCTAACTTATGCTGAGACGTGTTTGGTTCATGCTGCAAACAGCTTAACTCAGGCTGAAGTCTGCTGGGGTTAGAGAGTGATTTCTGTAATGGTCTGGATGGGTGTGGTAGTAGCAAGAACAATCCAACGGTTTGGATGGTAATGCATTATGTTGACCTTATCGGTACGCCCCTATGCCGGAGACACTGATCTACAGGCGATCGCAGATTTGCTGAATCACTGCGCAGCCGTCGATCAGCTAGATCAGTACTACACTCCAACTGAATTACGGGTTGAGTTTAACGATCCTTTGTTAGACCAAAGCCGTGACTTGCGGTTGTGGTATGACGAGACAGACAGATTAATTGGGTTTACCCAGATTTGGGTGCCTCAAGCAACTACCGATGTAGATGGTTGGTTGTGGTTTCGAGTTCACCCTGAGGTACGTGGGAGTCATATTGAGACAGATATGATGGCGTGGGGTGAACAACGCTTGCGAGAGATAGGACGACTCAAAGGAATACCAGTTCATCTGCGAGTTGGTTGTCGAAGCGATCAACTCGATACCATACGGCTGTTAGAAAAAGCTGGGTTTACGGTCGATCGCCAATTTCTCACCATGATTAAATCGCTGATTCCACCGATTCCAGAGCCGCAGGTGTTAGAAGGGTTTACAATCCGCCATTGCCAGGGTCTAGGGGATGTAACCGCTTGGGTCGAGGCGTATAACCAATCCTTTATTGACCACTGGAACCACCACCCATTAACCGTTGAAGAGCACTCTTATTGGTTAGAGAATAATCCTAACTATTGCTCAGAGCTTGATCTAGTGGCGATCGCCCCCGATGGCACCTTTGCCGCGTTTTGCTCATGCTATATCAATCGCGAATATAACAGTCATCACCAATGCCATGAAGGGTGGATTGACATATTGGGGACACGGCGCGGCTTTCGTCGTTTGGGTTTAGGACGTGCCATGTTGTTGGCGGGAATGCACCGTCTCTGGGAGTCTGGAATAGACACCGCCAAATTGGGGGTTGATACTCAAAACCCAAATCAGGCTTTGCAGTTGTATGAATCTGTCGGATTTCGGCAGTTACACACCCGCTTGTCCTATGTCAAACCACTGGTGTAATGCAAAATCCCGGTTCTTTTAAGGAACCGGGATTTTTTGCTGAAGCCACTAACGTTTACTTAGTACCCGTCACCCTGAAAGGGATACGGAATGAGGGGTGCAGGGGTAAAACCCCCGGCTGGGGACAAAGCCCTCAAACCCCCCTTGGTTTTATTTCCGAACCCTATCTGTAAACAGTACTTAGTAAGCGTCTTGCAGTTCGTAGAAATCAGGGGAGATATAATCCTTACGGAGAGGATAACCCACCCAATCTTCAGGCATCAAAATACGTTTGAGGTTGGGGTGTCCTTCATAGACAATCCCATACATGTCGTAGCTCTCACGCTCTTGCCAGTCAGCTGCCTTCCAAATCCAGTAGACAGACGGAACTCGAGGATCTTCGCGAGGTAAGAAAACCTTGACCCGAACTTCATCTGGGCGATCGGCGTTATCGCTGAGTTTGATCAAATGATAAGTGCTAACGAGCTGATCACCTGGGCCAACGTCATATGCTGCTTGACATTGCAAATAGTTGAAGCCATAAGCATAGAGAGCCGTTGCAAAGGGAACTAAGAAATCGCGATCGATTTTTAGAACCTCGACCCCACTGTGATCAAGTTCTAAAAATTCGTGTTCAAAGCCATTCTCAGTCAGCCAGCGCGAAGTCTTTCCCGCTTCTACAGCACTACTAGACTCACTAGTCGCAAGAGAAGACTCTTGATTTGGGGTTTCTTCAGCCACGATCGACAGCCTCCTTATTCCGCGTTTCTTCTAGTGCGGGAGAAACAGGTAGACCCATTGCCTCCATGAGCTCTTTAGGAGGAGCCTGACGAGTCTCAGCACGCAGATACTTACCTGTCAAGATGTCGGAGGTGGGCTTCAACTTGTGCGATCGCGTATAGTAGCGGTGCGTTTGATCAAAGCTTCCCCGCTCTTGAATCGCTTCGTTAGAAATCTTTTTCCGCAACTTGATGATGGCGTCAATGATCGCTTCTGGACGAGGAGGACAACCGGGAATATAGACATCTACCGGAATCAACTTATCTACCCCACGCACAGCCGTAGGCGAGTCTGAGCTAAACATGCCCCCTGTGATGGTGCAAGCCCCCATCGCGATCACATATTTTGGGTCAGGCATCTGCTCATATAACCGCACCAAAGCCGGAGCCATTTTCATGGTGATCGTGCCTGCGGTAATGATCAAGTCAGCCTGGCGAGGGCTAGAACGAGGGATCAGACCAAAGCGGTCGAAGTCAAACCGCGACCCAATCAAAGCTGCAAACTCGATAAAGCAACAGGCAGTGCCATATAACAGAGGCCAAAGACTAGAGAGACGTGCCCAGTTGTGCAAGTCATCAACAGTCGTCAAGATGACGTTTTCTGACAAATCTTGAGTGACCTCAGGTCGCCCAATTGGACTAGTAATCCCATCTTGGGTAGTGAGGTTCATGACCATTCCAAGGCTCCTTTCCGCCAAGCGTAAACAAGACCAACGACTAGAATTGCGATAAAGACGAGGGCTTCAATAAACGCTAGTAACCCCAATCGGTTAAAAGCAACAGCCCAAGGATAAAGAAATACGGTTTCAACATCAAAGATGACGAAAACCAGCGCAAACATATAGTAGCGAATATTGAACTGGATCCAAGCACCACCAATCGGTTCCATTCCCGATTCATACGTCAGGCGTCGCTCAACTCCCTTACGGTGAGGAGAGAGCACATAGGCTGTGCCCAGTGCTGCCACAGGAATGAAGGCACAAATCAGTAAAAAGCCTAAGAAATATTCGTAGCCGCTAAGAACAAACACCGTTAAGTCACCGCTGAGAGTGGGTTAAATCGTGAGTCATAGTCAAACCAATATTAATGTTACTCTTTTTTCACAATATCTGGTGATGCTGGGCATTGAACTCGCACCTAATAGTGCATAGAGTGGGGTCTATTGGGAGAGTGGCAGGGGAAGCGGTCGTGCTGAGGGTGAAGGACTAACTGGTTTCTGAGGGAAGGGTTGGAATGAGGGTAAATTAACGTGAATTCGGGATAAGGATTTTGGCGGTTGAAA
Source organism: Oculatellaceae cyanobacterium bins.114 (assembly GCA_033764315.1). Lineage (GTDB taxonomy): Bacteria > Cyanobacteriota > Cyanobacteriia > Elainellales > Elainellaceae > FACHB-1407. The sequence goes on along the minus strand of JANRJA010000251.1, from coordinate 103 downwards.
CCGCAACTACAGGAGCAAAACCGACCTGCGTCGGTTCACTCAACCCTTGATTTTCTGTAGTTCGCGAAGGCGAACTTCGCTCTGATAGCCGCGAATTTATTCG
>JANRJA010000248.1:0-8402 GCA_033764315.1 Oculatellaceae cyanobacterium bins.114 | reverse complement strand
TCGACAGATGAGGTAATAGATAAATGTCTGTATAAATTTGTGAGAGAGTCAGAGAACTAGTTAGATCTAAAACATTTTGAGTGTGACTACATTGATGTTGAATGGAGTTATTAACATGCGATCGCACCTGCTGAATCCAGTCTAAATTCTCTTCACTAGCGTGATCTTGAGATAGCTGATCTTGAGATGGCTGATTAGAAATAGCCTCTAACTCTAAATCATCAATTTTAGGGAAATCTGCAATATCTTCCCAATCTAAATTTAACTGAAAACAAATATCGATAAATAAGTGACGTTCAATCGGTCGTCCCGAAAAAAACTTCCAGATGGGTTGACGGGTTTGTAGGTCAACTGCACTGGCCAGATATTCCTGTGTCCATTCTCGGCGTTGAAAGGCCTGTTTGGCTTTTGCAATACCCAACGGAGATGCTTTTAGCGATCGCTTTGCCATTGTTTTATTCCAGTTTCATCAGGTTTTCACGGTGCTGTTGCTTTTCTTGGGGGTTAAGAAAGTCATTTCTCTGACCTGATGCTGCATTCATCTCGTGTAAAAATTAGTGGGGTTCAATTTTTACACCTGCTTGTTTGCGTAACTTAGCAGTCTCAGGTTGTTAATCAATTTCTCTGTGAAAAATCCTGATGTCCGGAAGTCGAATTAAAGTTCAGCAGCTTTACTGATAAAGCATTTATTCCTGGAGGTGTGATTGCGTAAATCTCCACAAAAATACGGTTGATTAGTTGTAGAAATACAGTCTGTTAAGTCATCCAGATTAGGACAAGAGGCTTAAGCCCCTTGTTGATTCCAGGCTTTGAAATGTCTTGAGGGATTTGCAAATGAAAAATATCCCGCTGTAGGCGCATTTATGGATTGGGAACTGAACCCAGCGAGTGAATTCGCGACTGTTGGAAGGAAGTTCACCTGCGCGGACTGGGAGTATCGATCGGAAATAAAACCCCTGCACCCCCTTGGTTTTATTTCCGAACCCTATCTGTGAAAAGCAGTACTAAGCATCTAACAATTGGGATAGGCGTTCAACCTGTACGCTCCGATCGATTTTATGGCGTGAACCGATTGCCTTGCGGCGGGCGATCGCGCGTTGATAGCTGGCTTCTTGTAAAGGAGCTAATCGCTCAAGACTATATTGACTGAGAACGCGATCGCGTGCTTTTTGTCCTAGTTCTATGCGGCGATCGGGATGCTCTAGCAATTCAGAAACTGTTTCAACAATGCCTTGCGGGTGTCGCGGAGGAACCAATCGTCCGGTGTTAACCCCATCTAACATTTCTGCCATGCCACCGGCCATACTGCCGATTACACCCCGTCCTGCTGCCATTGCTTCTAGGCAAACATTGGGGAAATTTTCCCAAATGCTGGGTAATACACAAATATCAGTCTGTGCCAATGCTTGATGAATCTGGTCGAGTGGCACGGCCCCTGTAAACTCAAGAGCACTCAAGTAAGGGCGCAGCATGCGCTCAATATATCGCTGCATATCCAGCCCCGGTTGGGGAGAATCCCAGGAGGCACCCACAAACCGAAATTGGGTGTGGGGATGCCGCTTCAAGATTTGAGGAATTGCCTGAGCTAAATCTAATACGCCCTTGCGCTTTTCTAGGCGACCCACAAATGTCACGGTTTGAGTCTGCGTGTCTACCGGAATTTGCAATAGCTCTGGAGCAGGGACATAGGGATTAGGCAAGTGATAGAGGCGATCGCTCGGCAGGTTCCAGGCGTGTAACAGGCGATCGCCCAAAGCTTGAGATGGGGTCGTAATTTCGTCTGCCTGAAGTGTATAAAATCGCTCTAGATCTGTCTCTGGTTGATAAGAGTAGGTTGGATAAGGTTTGGGGATTTGACCCCGACGCAGTGCCCCCAACAGCCAACGAGCTTGCCTCGATAGGGTAGGTTTGACGTGATTGATTTGGCGAATCAAAAAACTGGGGGTATGGAGCTTAACGACCAGTGGCATGTCAGGAACTAAACGAATGGCTTCCTGTGCTTCTGCCCCAATTTCTGGAGCTTCTAAGACATCAAAATCAATGTGACGGTGACGCTCTGCAAAGATGGGGGCGATCGCATGAGCGAAATCTTGACGGGTCGTTTGTACACGGTGCACCGATACATCACCATAGAGTTCACTGATGGAACGCAAATTGCTTCCGGTAAACACTTCAACGTGGTGTCCACACTGGTGCAGCATTTGAGCCACTTGATAGACATAGGTGCCGATGCCACCAAAGGCTGTATCGGGCGGATATTCGTAGCTAATGAATGCAATTTTCATGGACAAACTAGCCTTCCTGCGTGAGAGAGTCTGACAATGCCGTGATCAGAACGATATGCCCACATTGCGTTTTGAATGATAGCGGGATGGACTTCAAAATCCAGCACATCTTCTGCTTCTAAATAAGCAATGGGATCATTCGAGCGGTAGACAAACACGCTGACCCGATATTGCCCTGGAAACAGGGGCATTCGGGGTAAATCAAACATCATCTGGCGATCGCCCTTGAGCGGAAATGGCGCAATCCCTTCCTCGGTACTACAAATGCTAGAAACCAGAGTTCCTACGGCATCGTGAACCCGTACCACCACCCCACAATCTGAAAGCGGGCTGTGGGCATGAAACTGAAGTTTAAGGGTGTAGTCACGGTCAAAAATGGGCGATCGCGTAATACATCCTTCGGCATCTTGCAGGGTCATATCCACTAGCTCAATGCCATACTGACTCACCTGTCCTAGTTGGGCAGACTCGTCTTGAGCGGTGCTGAGATAGCGATTCACGATCTGTTCGGCACTACCTGTCATCACCAGTTCTCCTCGCTGCATTAACAGCGCAGACGTGCATAATTGCCGCACTGCCGCCATGTTGTGACTCACAAATAACACAGTGCGTCCGCTGTGAGCGACATCTTGCATTTTACCGAGGCACTTACTCTGAAACTGGGCATCGCCAACAGCTAGCACTTCATCCACAATCAAGATTTCGGGTTCTAAATGGGCGGCGACTGCGAAGGCTAACCGCACATACATGCCTGATGAGTAGCGTTTAACAGGGGTGTCGAGAAATGATTCCACTTCTGCAAAGGCAACAATTTCGTCAAATTTGCGGCGAATCTCGGCCTGACTCATACCCAAAATTGCGCCGTTTAAGAAAATATTTTCTCGTCCGGTTAGTTCTGGGTGAAAGCCTGTCCCAACCTCTAATAAGCTGGCGACTCGTCCCCGAATGCGCACCTCACCGGACGTTGGTTCCGTGATCTGGCTGAGGATTTTCAGCAGGGTTGATTTGCCTGCCCCATTCCGCCCTACAATACCAACGCGATCGCCCGGTTGAATAGCAAAGGACACCTCTTTGAGTGCCCAAAACTCATCACGGCGAGCCGTCTTTGATTTGCGACGAAATGGATTAAGGAGTGACTTTGCCTGTCGAGCGATCGCATCTCGAAAGGAGTGATATCGCTCTGAGGATTGTCCTAAATAATATCGTTTACTCAGGTTATCGACCTGAACAATAGGTTGTGACATGGTTCAAAATTAATTTAAAGACTTGCCTTAGATCACATCGGCAAACGTTCGTTCGTAAGCCCGAAAGTAGCGAATGCCCAACACAAATAAGCACACGACAAAACCGACTGAGAGCACAAAACCTGGCAGATATAACTGTTGTTGTCCACCTAAAATTGCCCACCGAAATCCATCAATGACGCCCACCATCGGGTTCAATGAATACAACCATCGCCACTGTTCTGGAACAACACTACTGCTAAACCCAACTGGGGAGATATACAATCCAAACTGGATAATAAAAGGCACAATGTAGCGAAAATCGCGATATTTCACATTTAGTGCGGCTAGCCATAACCCTGCCCCCATTGCTGCCATAAATGCGATCAAGATAAAGAATGGCAGGGTGACAATACGCCAACTGGGAATGAAATGATACCAGCCCATTAAGCCAATCAAGATAATGGCAGAGATCATGAAATCTACAAAGCTTACAATCACTGAACTGGTGGGAACGACTAGACGAGGAAAATAAACTTTAGAAATCAAATTAGCATTGCTAATTAAACTGTTACTACATTCTGAAAGAGAGTTGGCAAAGAACTGCCAGGGTAACATCGCTGAGAAGACCAGAATGGGGTAGGGAACTCCGTTAGATGGCAGTTTGGCGATTTGCCCAAAGACAACGGTAAATACCACCATCGTTAGAAATGGTCGGATCAGTGCCCAGGCAATGCCGATAGTAGTTTGCTTATAGCGCACTAAAATATCGCGCCATGCTAAAAAGTAAAACAGCTCGCGATAACGCCACAAATCTCGCCAGTACTGTTTTCTGGAGCGACCTGCGGCAATCACTAATTCGGTCGGGAAACTACTCATGTGGCAATCACAATAGTCTGATAGCTCTACTGTCTAGGAGTTGAGCTTGCGATCGCGTATATGTAGTTGTTTGACTTTGGGCGATCGCGCCAAGTCTGTATAACTTGTGTCTCACTTACAAGGTAATGCGGATTTGTTGAGGGCTCTGGGGAATAGTGAATATACGCGATGTGCAACTTAGAGGTTTAGATCCTCGGTTGCTCGTTCAGCATCCTCAAAGGGGTCTGATTTGCGTCACAGCAACCGGGGATCTAGGGAAAGTTGCGCACGGGGTGAATATACAAAGAGGGTGTATCTGTAGAGTTGGTTAACACCTACGGCCATTCATATTTAAGGCTCACTATAAAGAGCGTAGTCGTTTGTCAGATTAACCAGAAAACAGCACGTTTGGGCTAATTGATTGGATTACTCTCAACCGTGAAAAGTCTTTGACAGGATGGATTGCAATACGCTAAGCCATGCTGCAAAAATCAACACTTTAAACGTGCTGGGTTACGACACCCTTTTATCACTGACACCATTGTTATATAGCTTAAATTATGTTTTCTGTGAACCGTCTATGGTTTTGTATCATTGCTTTTATGTCACTCACGCTCGTTGGGGCGATCGCTCCGGCGGTGGCAACGGTGCCTGATGCAGTTGCACCAGTGGCTGCTGTCGATGATGCCTATACTCTATCCTCAGGCGATCGCATTAATGTCGTTATTGCTAATATCCCTGAATATAGCGGCACTTATCAAGTATTAGTGGATGGCACGGTTGATTTGCCGGTGTTGGGCAATGTGGATGTACGAGGAATGACGACCCGTGAGGCATCAGAGGCGATCGCTCAGCAGTATGCCAGGGGTGAAATTTTAGTGCAACCTGTGGTGAATGTTATTTTGGCAGAAGCTAATATTGTAGACATTACGATTACTGGAGAAGTGAATCGTCCTGGTGTGTATTCCCTCATTCCAAGCAATGGCGAATTGCCGACGTTAGCAGAGGCAATCGAAAAAGCAGGGGGTATCACTCAGCAGGCAAATTTGCAGCAAATTGAGATTCGGCGATCGCAACGCACTGGAGACACGCGCATAGTCCAGGTGAATCTCTGGAAACTGCTCAGCGAAGGAGATATTCATCAGAATGTAACCCTGCGAGATGGCGATATGATTGCTCTGCCCGTAGCGACTACCATTGACACGCCAACGCTTGAAATGATGGGTGATGCCAGCTTTGCAGCCAGTACTGTACAGGTCAATTTAGTCGGTGAAGTGCATCAAGCAGGGATGCTGCAAGTTCCCCCCAATACTGACCTAAACCACGCCTTATTGATGGCCGGTGGGTTTACCAGTCGAGCCCGCCGTGGGTCGGTGGAGCTGTTACGCCTCAACCCCAACGGCACTGTTTCCAGACACCGCATTGAGATTGACTTTTCTAACAGCGTAAATGAAGACACAAACCCGATTCTGCGCGATCGCGATGTAGTGATTGTAGGCCGATCAACACTGGCTCGTATAACAGACACCCTGGGAACTGTTCTCAGCCCAATTGGGGGCGCATTCTCGCTGTTTAACCTGTTTAGCCCCTTCTTTTCTCCGTCTGGGCGTTAAGCCATTGCTCCATCAGGATTGATATTTCCTATGTCTACCCAGCCCTCCACCTCTGATTTATCGGTCTCAAACGGCAAATTACCCACACGACCAACTGTTTCAGTGTCTACCGAAGAGCCAGATGCCGTTGGCGAAGATGCCTGGAGTTTGTCGCGCATTGTCGGTATGGTGCGGCGCAAAGCTATGGTAATTGGGGTATTGGCGATCGCCATCAGTACCTATATGGGGTTTCGCACAACACAACAAGTCCCTCAATATCAAAGTAGTTTTGATTTACTAGTTGAACCTGTGCAAAAAGAACAGGAACTTGCCCAGTTAACGGATAGCCAAAATACGTCTACAAGCACCAGTGAAATGGACTACTCTACTCAAATTGAGGTTTTACTGAGTCCTAAAACATTAAATCCCATCATTGACGAAGTTAGAAAAGAATATGCTGATACAACGTATGCTTCAGTCATCTCTCATCTAGCGGTGTCACAGTTAGGAGAAACTAAAATCATTCAAGTGACTTATTATGATACAGATCCTGACAAGGTAAAGTTCATCTTAGAGGAGATCTCTCAAGCGTATCTTAAATATAGTTTAGAGGCTCAACAAGGACAGTTGAGACAGGGTTTAAATTTTGTCGAAGAACAGCTCCCTCAGATTCGTCAACGAGTTAATACACTTCAACAACAATTACAAGATCTACAACAAGAATATAACTTTATTGATCCGGCGATGTACTCAGAACAGCTGTCAAGCCAACTGGGAGCAACACGTCAGCAACGTCAAACTTTGCAAGCAGAACTGGCAGCCTTACAAACTCAATATCAAATTGTCCAGCAACAGATTGGTGTGAATGAAACGTTAACTCAATCTTCAACCTATCAGGCTTTACTACAACAATTTCAAGTCTTAGAACAGCAAATTGCAATTGAGTCTGCTCGATTTGGTCCTCGTGACCCCAAAATTCAACTCTTGTATCGACAGCAAGACAATTTACAACCCCTCTTACAAGCAGAAGCACAGCGAGTTTTAGGAAATCAGTTGGCTGCTTTGGGCAATCAGATTCAAATTTTGACTGCACGCGATCGCGCGATCGCTGCCACAGAAATCCAACTCAACCAACTATTTCGACAGATGCCTGCGGTGTCTCGTGAATTCACTGAATTGCAACGTGAACTGAGTGTTGCCACTGAAAGCTTGACTCGCTTTTTAGAAACTCAGGATCGGTTGGAAGTGCAAGCTGCTCAAAAGGAAATACCCTGGCAACTGATTGCCGAGCCTCGTGATCCACAGCGCAAAGCCTCAACTAGCCTGTACAAAGCGTTGATGACTGGAGCAATGATGGGGTTGGTTTTAGGGTTAATTGCAGCTTACTTGCTCGAAAAGCAAGAGAATACTTACTATTCCACACCAGAATTGCAAAAGGGAGTTAAATTGCCGATTTTGGGTATGATTCCCTACCATGTAGATTTGGTTGATGCGGTTCCCAAGCTAAACATTGTCGATTTACGGCAGCAGGTGAACGAAGCGAGTTCCATCACAGAAGATCTGGTGCAACTCAAAAGCCGCGTCAAAAATCTACTCAATCCCTCTACTGAGTCCTTAGAATCTCTAGATTTGCTATCTGATTCAATTTCGGTAACACCTCCAGCTACGGATGACAATCTTGGTAATTATTGGCTCAACGCACAAGACGCCTATAACTTTATCGAGGCATTTCGGGCTCTCTGCGCTAATCTTAAACAGAGTGAGCCATTGCCGCGATCGCTAGTGATTAGTTCTGCTTTACCTACAGAAGGTCGAACTACGGTTGCAGTTCACTTAGTCCAGGCGGCGGCGGCTATGGGGCAACGAGTCCTACTAGTTGATGCTCATTTACGACGAGGAGGCACCCAAATTCACACGTTACTGGGTTTGCAAAATCAAATTGGTCTAAGCCACTTTTTGATGGGCAAAGCCTCCCTTAATCAAGCGATTCAACGGCTTGCTTGGGAACCCGGTTTATTTGTCATTACGGCTGGAGTCGTTCCCCCTGACCCTACTCGCTTGTTATCTTCTGAGCAAATGCACTCTATGATGGCACGTCTCCACAAAACCTTTGACCTGGTGGTGTATGACATGCCACCCTTGATGGGCTTAGCGGATGTGAGCTTGCTGGCATCTTATACCGATGGAGTGGTTTTGGTCGCAGGTTTGGGTAAACGACACAGTGCAGATGCCCTCAAACAGGCGATCGCTCGATTGAAGTTAGCGAATTTGCCTATTTTGGGAGTGGTAGCGAACAAAGCAAAAGATCATTCCGTGAACTTATATCGAAATTCGAGTATTGCTTGAGCCAGATAGGGTCTACTGTAGCGTTACTTCTGGTCTGAACCTTTCTATCTAGCAGTCCTAAATCTTTTGTGAATTTTGCAGGTTGTGAGATGCGCACC
>JANRJA010000031.1:0-9006 GCA_033764315.1 Oculatellaceae cyanobacterium bins.114 | reverse complement strand
AGTAAAGGTATCCTCCGGCAGAGCCGGAGGCTTTAGCATATGGGAGCCGCTCAAAGCGGCTTTCTCACCTTCATTCCTCCTGCCATAACTTCAATTGTTCCAATCGCTGATCCTCCTTCTCTTGGTCTCGAATGTACTGTCGCACCACTGCCTCATCTCGCCCCACCGTTGAAACAAAATATCCTCGTGCCCAGAAGTTCTGCCCTGTAAAATTCTGCCGTCTGCCCAAATACGTCCGGGCAATTGCAATCGCACTTTTGCCCTTGATAAACCCCACAATTTGAGAAACCGAGTACTTGGGAGGAATAGAAATGAGCATGTGTACATGGTCTACCATCAAGTGCCCTTCTTCAATCCGGCATTCTTTTTGCCTCGCTAAATCGTGGAAAATCCTGCCTAAATGTTGCCGCAGTTCGTAGTAAAGCGTCTTGCGTCGATACTTGGGAATGAATACCACATGATATTTGCACTCCCACTTGGTGTGACTTAAACTACCGATATCTTTCATTAGAGTCTCCTTAAGTGACCCACATTTGGGTTCACGTTGCAGAGACTCTTTCCTAAATTCCCGGTACTGTCAAACTTTGAGAGTCCTCCGGCAGAGCCGGAGGTTTACCACGATTAATCAAACGCCCGCTCGGTCACACTGGCATCTGCCACAATCGAGTTGCCCACTTTAATATTGTGGTCGAGATCGGTCAGAGTCTTTCCGGGTACGGCGGTTTTGAGCCACAGTGAGAGTTTAGTGATCTCTACCGACTCAGACGACAGATCAACCCCAAACAAATTTTGCGTCAACAGGGTGCGATCGATATTGGCGAGGTCTTGTGCCTCCACGCCCAACTCCTCTAAATGGCGATTGACCCGTTCATGCTCTTGCATCAGATAATCAAACGCGGCAATTAAAAACGCCCCTGAGCCACACGCCGGATCAATGACGCGAATGGTGTTGAGTGCCTGTTGATAGGTCTGCCAAAACTCGACCGATAACCCATTAGCCGGATCAGTGTGGCTCAACTGGGGCGATCGCTCAACATAATCGGCAAGCTGCTGATGAATCCGTTGCTCTTGCTGCTTTAAGTAGCCCCCCAAGGCTGCCTCAACGATATATTGCGTCACCCAAGCGGGAGTGTAGTAAATTCCCTGAGTTTTGCGCTTGCCTTTTTTCTCGTCTTGCTTGCCATACTCTTGTCCGGTCTTTTCAGCTTTGAGCTTTTCTAGATCAGTAATCGATTGCTCAAAGATGTGACCCAAAATATCGACTGATACTTCAGTGTCAAAGTCATAGCGGGTGAGATTTTTCAGTTTTTCACAACGCAAATCGGGGACGGTAATTTGCTCATCTAAAATCAGATCCCGTTGAAACAGCCCCCCGTTATACCCTGGAATCGGTGGTTGGCGATCGCCGTTGCCCTGATCGATCCAGCTAAACAAGGCGGTGTAATTTTTCCAGATCGGTTGAGGATTGTAGGGATTTTTTGCCTCATAGGCATCTTTTAAGGTGTCTTTGGGCAATAACCCCCGGTCTTCACAAAAGGCGATAAACAGTATCCGGTCTAATAGTTTTTGAGCCTTCTCAATCATCAACAGCTCTTGCTGGGGGGCGATTTGTTGAGTGCGAATAAAATCGTTGACCAACAACTGGCGAATCTCGCTATAGTCGCGATACAGCTGGTCGGTGATATCTTCTTGAGCCTCTTTTGACTCTTTGAGCAGTCGATCGATGACCGAAGTAGCACTTGCCCCACCTTTAAAGGGCAAGAAGTTTTGCCGACACAGCAAATAATAAAACCGCTTAAACACCTCGCGATCGCTTAAGTCAGCCAAGAGAAACCGTTCGTAATAAGCCTTGGTTTCATTGCGGTGATACAGCCGTGTCTCTCGATAGTTGGAGACAATCACCCACTGACACCCTGGAATATAGTCGGCATAGCTCCATCCCTGATCCACAGGCGAGAGTTGATTTCTCGATTTGCCGCGATCGAGATCGGTCATTGCCCCTTTTAGCTCAATCGGTGCAATAATTTGGCGATCGCTGGGGGCAAAAAAGCCTAACGCTGCATCTGCGGCTCCACGTCCGACGATCGATGGTTCAGCGTGAATCTCCCAGTTAGCTCCGTTGCCCTGAGTAACTGAACGGTAGCCCAACACAGTTTGAAAAATATCATTCAGAAACGCTCCATGCAGTGAGACCTCTTTAATGCTGCTTAATGTTCCGCTATCAAGGGTTTGAATCCATCTCAAAATCACCTGATGCTTATTATCTATGTCTGCCGGAAACTGAAAATTTCGCAGCGCATTAATCAACGTTTTGGCATGAAACAGACTTTTTGAATCTGAAGATGGCATAGAGCAGCTTTTATCATGAGAGAACCTCACCCAATCTTGGACAGCTCTTGTGGGTTAGAGCCAAGAATAGAGAAGAGGTCTTTTTAGAGATGATAGCCTCGGATTGAAGAAGCGATAGAGATCATCTGTCTGCATTCATAAATGAGCATGACCAGACAGAGGCTCATCACACCCGCAAAAACCTCTGAGCTTGTAAGCGTGAATCTTAGAATCCCATAGCTAGGAGCGATCGCCAACTGCCCAAAGCAGAGAAATGTAAGGCTGAACGGGCTTGATTGGGGTAGGGCAGATACCATGTGTCCCTACAGGGTGTGCTTATTCATTCCATTCTCAAAAAATCTCATGCCAATTTGAGTTATGAATGCGACGTATCAGATCCCCCTGCCTCCGGCATCCCCCTTAAAAAGGGGGACTGAGGGGGATCGGTTCGGGGTGATGATCTGTTGTAAAGACTCTTTAAATTGGTCTCACTTGAAATAGGAGCATTTCTATTTCAAACCACAAATCGTAGGGTGGGCACTGCCTACCCATCTCTGTTGAACAAGCTGTTGAGACATGGTGGGCATCGCCCACCCTACAGAAAATCACGATTGCTACTTCAAACAGGACTGTTTCGACTTGAAACAGAAATGGTCTCACTTGAAATAGGAATGGTCTCACTTCAAACAGGACTGTTTTGACTTGAAACAGGAATGGTCTCACTTCAAACAGAAATATTCCTACTTCAAACGAGACTGTTTTGACTTAAAACAGCAATAGTCTCACTTGAAACAGGAATGCTCTCTCCTAAAACAAAAACGTCCCCGCTTTAAACAGGAACGTTCTCACTGGAGAGTCCACTTGTCGCGGTTGAGGCTATACCACTGGAGTTTGAGTCTTCTCGCGCTTTGCTTTACGAGCAAACCGTTGCCCTAATTGCTCCACCATTCCATTCAATCCTGCCCCCTGTCCACTGGCTTTGGCATAGCTATAGACCTGCAACGCCGATGCATACGCTTCACTGCCCACTGCCAAACAGGTGTCATCCAATAATTCTTGAAGTTGAGCCATTGCCACCACAATCGGATACAACGACTCAAACAGTTGCACATCTCGCCGCATCTCCTCCAGGTCAAACGATCGCGGCAAAAAGTCAGGATTCTGTGTGGCAATCTCCAAAGCCTTGGTCACAAAGGCTCGGCTCTTATCACCCATTTTGGGCAGGGTTTTGCGTTCCTCGATCGTCAGATCAATTAGAAATGGTAGCGTGTCTTTAATCGTGGCGATCGCATCCATCACATTGAGGCGATCGGTTGCAGTCAGAGATGCACTGATGGGGGTAATAGTCATACCAAAATCCTTGAGATAGAGTGAGTAACATCTCTAACATTCCCTAGATCTTGACCACCTTACCTTCCTGCTCTCTAGGGAGTAGGAACATCGTCACAAGCTTGTAGGGTGCTGTTATACCCTTTCTAGAAATTTGGGCTACACCTCAATATCTCCGTAAGGGCGTTTCGCGAAACGCCCCTACCGCTGATCTGTAACGGTTATGGGTTGAATGGGTATTAGCGATCGCGAAACGCACCATTCCCCATTCCCCTTCTAACTCCGATCGCGCTCCAGGTCTTCAACGACCTTTTCCCAATACCACACCTCCGTATGTCCCGGATGCTTTGAGCGAGTGTGAGTTAGCAATCGTTGAGCGGCTATGCGATCGCCTGACATCATGTGCAACAACCGTTCTTGCAAAGCCGGGGGCACCTCTATAGCAGCCGCTTGCGTTAAAGCATCTGGCAACGGTATGAGGGGAGTTGTAGAGTCAAGCGAGGCGATCGCGGTTTGTCCAACGCCATCGGGGGTATACAGCTTGTCAATTCTCCAAAAGCCTTGTTCTTGAACCAACTCAACTTCAATGGGAAAGGAGTCACCACTTTGAGTATAAACAGTCCCTTTGAGGGTGCCGTGATTGGCCTCCACTACACGAGCCGCCCACACCGCTTTTTTATAGGGGTGGGGTAACTCGGTTTGCACAAATTTAAAGAATGTCAACTTGGGCATCCGAGCCTGAAAAGATTCTGAAGTGAGGTGATAGGCTTCGCTCAAGTTTCCTTCTGCGACCCAATACAAGAAGGTGTTCACGGTTTTAGCTAAGTCTCCATCCAGACGAATCCCCGACCCAAGCACCATCCCGGCGATCGCCACGGTCAGCACCAAAAACATGCCTCCAAGCACTATGCCTTTGAGCCACAGCGATGGGGCAATGATGCCCATGAAGCCTAACACGGCTTCAGCAACCCCTAACAAAAAACCGAAAGCCAAGTAAAAAACGAAGCCTGCGATCGCCACCTGAACTAGCATCAGGATTAGACCATACACAATCTTTTCAACGATTGACAGCCATTTATGATTCATTCAGCTTTTAGGTAGAGGTCGTTAGGGTAGATTGCCGTCTGCAAAGACACTCGAAACGCTGCATACCAATTTCCGAAATCTAACCACAAGACCAAGGGCTTAAGTGTTTAATCCTTTAGCGAGGAATACGTAGCTTAACTGGATGAAATTGGTTCACAAGGTGAATGATCTGTCATGCTTCAATAAATTTAACCCGTTTCAAGCTCAGTTCAGCGTAGGTTGAGAGAAGGAAAGTAGGGGGTGAATGGGTGGATGAGTGGATGGGTGAATGAGTGGGTGAATGGAATAGTGGCGAGAGCGACAGGAGACATCTATGACAGACTCTACCCCAGTGCAGTGGCTACGAGAAAACACCTCACTGGGGTCACTGCCAGATGCAGCTTTAGAGGCGATCGCCGCTGAGATTCAAGTGGAGATAGTAGAAGCCAATCGGCGGATTGTGCTAGAAGACACGACCCCGACGGCGTTATATATCCTCAAAGCAGGACGATTAGAAAGCTATCACACCAGTCCTACGGGGTTAGCAAGAGCCATTAGTTTGTTGCCAGGTTCGGTGTTGCACCTCAAAGAGTTGTTGCTTGATCAACCCGCCGAGCAGACGGTGATTACGCTGGTGGATTGTGAAATTTGGCAGATTTCAGCGGCAACGTTTGCGACACTGGCAGAGCACCATCCAGAGATTAGCCGAACGGTATCGCGGCAGTTAGCGGCAGAGGTCGATCAACTGGCAGCTCAATTGGCATTTGAGCAAGAACGCCAGACTGCGCTGCGTCCCTATTTGGTACCACGGGTGCGACGAGGCATTGTTGGGTCGAGTCGCTATGCAGTGCGACTCCGCAATGATATTAGAAAAGCGACGAGCGATCGCCTGCCTGTGTTGATTTTTGGTGAACCGGGTCTGGGCAAAGATAATGCAGCAGCGTTGATTCACTTTGGGGCGCGCGACCCCTTGCGGGTATCTCAAAGAGATCGCAAACAACCGTTGATCAAACTCAATTGCGACACCTTGCAACCCACTGGCGCGGAACTGTTTGGACGAGCAGGCGGCAAACCCGGATTGTTGGAATGGTTGGGGGAAGGGACGTTAATGCTCAACAATATTCAAGATTTGCCCAAAGCTCTAGAACCTAAAATCGTGCGCTTGTTAGAGACAGGGGAGTATCTCCCAGTGACACGCGAAGGAGAGCCAGAAGCCCCTCCTCGTCATGCCGCCGCCCGCATTATCATGACCTCTGAGCGCAATCTCCCTGCGATCGAGCGCAAAGGTTTGATTCCCCACTCGATTAAGGTGCCACCCCTGCGTGTCCGTAAGGCTGACATTGAGACGCAGGTGAAATATTACATCAGCTTGTATTGTCGGTCGCGAGGTTTAGCTCAACCCGCGATCGCCCCCGAAGCATTGCGACGGTTGCAGGGCTATGACTTTCCGGGCAACTTGTCGGAGTTAGAGAGTCTGGTAGAACGCGCCATCATTCAATCCACCGGGGCAGAAGTGCTGACCGAAGAGGTGTTTTGGTCAGTCAGCACCAAAGGCAGACGCTTTCGCCTGAATTTGTTGAATGGCTATCCCCAGTTACGCCAGTTTCTACGCAGCCCGTGGTATCCCGATCGGATCAATTACGGCTTTACTCTCACTGCCTTTGCTGTGGTGGTGGCACTGTTGTTTCTTGGGCCTCAAAGCCGCGATCGCAACATTGCCCTCAATCTGTTTTGGGCGTGGTGGTGGCCTCTGATTCTCATTGGCTTTCCCTTTGTTGGTCGGATCTGGTGCGCCTTTTGCCCATTTATGATCTATGGGGAACTGGTGCAAAAACTGTCACTCAAATGGTTTCCGCGCAAGCTCTTACCCTGGTCACGCGTCGAGGCAGACCGTTGGGGTGGGTGGTTTTTGTTTGGTCTGTTCACCCTGATTTTGTTGTGGGAAGAACTCTGGAATCTAGAGAATGTCGCCTATCTGTCTGCCTGTTTGCTGCTGCTGATTACGGCTGGAGCCATCATCTTTTCGTTGCTGTTTGAGCGGCGGTTTTGGTGTCGCTATCTCTGCCCCATTGGGGGAATGAATGGCATGTTTGCCAAGTTGGCGATGATTGAACTGCGGGCACAGCAAGGGATTTGCTCTGCTACCTGCACCACCTATCAGTGCTACAAAGGTGGGCCGCAAAAGGGCGAAGGCATGGAAACGGGCGGATGTCCCGTTTATTCCCATCCGGCTCAGTTACAAGATAACCGCGATTGCGTCCTCTGTATGACTTGTCTGAAGGCGTGTCCGCACCGATCGGTGGAGTTAAATCTGCGTCCCCCCGGTATCGAACTATGGACAACCCATACCCCCACCTATGCAGAGGTCTGTCTGTTGTTCTTGATGTTTGGAGCCGCCTTTTTGCATCGCCTGCCAGAGATCGAGCACCAGTTTGGCTGGAATTTGCATCTCAACCACTTTGGCATTCATGCTGGCGTATCCATATTGGCATTGCTAGTGCCAGGGGCGATCGCCCTGATTGCTCAAGGAGTGCTTCAACTCGTCAATCGTCAACTCAAACCCCGTGCTTTTGTGGAGTTGGCCTATGGTTATCTGCCCTTGGTGTTGGGTGCAAACTTGGCGCACTTTACTCGGTTGGGCTTAAGCGAAGCCGGACGAGTTATTCCCGTCACCTTTGCCACTTTTGGCTTTAGCGGCGCAGGGATGCCTATCTTAGTTGCCGATCCTGTCATTATTGCCTTCTTGCAAGGCGTTACCCTAATCCTTTCAGTCTGGCTCAGCGTTCTGCTGACACAAAAAATTGCCCGTCAACCTTTTCTCAGTTTGTTGCCTCAACACCTCGCTAGTGTGGCGATCGCCTCTTTGTTGTGGAAGGTGATTGTGGGGTGGTGAGAGGGTAAGAGGGAAAAAAGAAAAAAGAAGAAAGAAGAGGGGGGAAAGGATGAAGGATAAAGGATAAAAAAGATACGTTCAGAATTTTGCGTCAAGACAGGTTTGCCTTCACTCCACCCATCCACTCCATCACGCCCCTCACCTCCTGCCCTCTGCCTCCTGCCTTTAATATAGAAAGCGTTGCCCTCTACATCGGTGAGTCTATGATCTGGCGATCGCTTCTTGCATCTTTTTTAGTTCTTTGGTTGTGGATAGCTCCGGCTCAGGCAGCGGTTTCGTCTATGCAGGGCAAATATTCGCCTCCAGTATCGTTTAGTAATGCCGAGTTGAGGGGGCGCGACTTTTCAGGACAACGGTTGCGATCGCCCGAATTCTCAAATGCCAATCTAGAATCAGCAAACTTTAGCAATGCCGATCTGCAAGGGGCAGTGTTTAGTGCCTCAGTCATGACTCAGACCAACTTGCAGGGGGCTAATCTGTCAAACTCAATGGCCGATCAGGTGAAGTTTCAAAACGCCAATTTGAGTGATGCAATTTTAGTAGAAGCCATTCTGCTGCGATCGACCTTTGACAACACCAATATCACCGGAGCCGACTTTACCGATGCAATTTTAGACGGTGCTCAAGTCAAACAACTCTGTCGATATGCCAACGGGGTCAACTCCCAAACCGGAGTAGCCACCCGTGAGTCATTGGGATGTAAAGACTAGAAAAAAGGATAAACAGGTAGAGACGCAATTTATTGCGTCAATCAGGTTTCATGGGGATAAAAATTGGGTTTCATGACGATAAACAGGTAGAGACGCAATTTATTGCGTCAGTCAGGTTTCATGACGATAAACAGCAATCTATTGCGTCAGTTGGGTTGAACCAGGTGAAACCTAACCACAACAGAAGACAAAAGCGACAAGGAAGCAGCGGAAATGATGAAACGGGTTGGGGTGATTGGTGGGGGGCAGTTAGCGTGGATGATGGGGGGAGCGGCTCAAAAATTGGGAATTGAGTTGATAATTCAAACACCTCATGCCGATGATCCAGCGGTGGCGATCGCTTCCCCAGAATCACTCCCTCACACGGCTCACAAAACGATCCTTGCCCCGATCGACGATGCTCAAGCAACCGCTGAACTCGCCACCTACTGCGATGTCATTACCTTTGAAAACGAGTTTGTCGATCTAGAGGCCCTCTCTCAACTGCAAGGGGTTCGCTTCTACCCGCAACTCGAAGCGTTAGCTCCCCTGCTCGACAAATATCATCAGCGACACTATCTGCAAGACATTGGCTTACCTGTTCCCCAATTTGCGGCTATAGAAGACGCGATTAATCCTGGTGGAGACGCGATTAATCCTGGTGGAGACGCGATTAATCCTGGTGGAGACGCGATTAATCCT
>JANRJA010000244.1:0-26526 GCA_033764315.1 Oculatellaceae cyanobacterium bins.114 | reverse complement strand
TGACAACCCACTCTGTTGTGAAAGACCTTGTCACGACAAACCTTGTCACAACAGAGCTAAAACGTGGTAGATACCTGATGCGTTTGATATAAAACGGAACTATTTAACAGGTTGACACTAAAGCTTTGACGCTAAAGTGATCCATAAAACTACGGAAACTTGTGGTGCAATTATAACCCTATCATCAATTACAGACACCTTTTAGAGTGAGACTAGATCGAGGAGGACTGAATCGGAGGACTGCTTTTGGAGTCAGTCCAGTCTTCTGACCACCACTCGTCTGACGAGAGCCACTCAGAAGAGTCAACAACCTGGCTATAGACGGAAAACTGTTGAGCTGTGTGGGTCATATACCCAACGTAATGGCTCATTAGGAAATAAACTGCCATCATCGCAGCCGCAGCAACGGACACCAAAAAGCCAGCCAGCATGAGGGAAAATTCACGGCTTTGAATAGCTTCTTGCATCAGGTGCAATGCCCAAGCAACAAGAACGACAACCACGAGCAAAATAAAGATCATTTTTAAATGGTCTGTAACCAATTGTAAATATTTACAATTGTAACAGTTTCTCAGAGAAGTGTCGCCATTTATTCTATCTACTCAAGATAAATTGAAAGCTGATTTATAAATGCAGGTTTCGATCTGCCTAAACTTTCTTCTAGAAGGCAGCTATGGTGTTTACATAAGTCTTCTAACCTAGCCAATGCTAGGGTTGATCCTCCCTAGCCCTCCTTAAAAAGGAGGGGATCGGACTCAAAGTCCCTTTCTTTAAAGGGTGATTGAGGGAGAGCGGGCAGAAAATTGGCATCTCCACTGAGATCGGTGTACACAGTAGCTATCAGGCAGGACTGAGGGGACGTTAAGTCATTCTGACTGGAATTTGGTGCTCTGCTAGGTGATGCTTGATCTCAGCCACTGTCAGTTGCCCGTAATGGAGCAAAGAGGCCAGGAGAGCGGCTTCGGCTTTACCTTCAGTCAAAATAGTCCGGATGTGCTCACAATTACCTGCACCACCAGAGGCAACGACTGGCACTTGAACCCGTTCAGCGATCGCCCGTGTTAGTTCTAGATCATATCCAGCTTGAGTGCCGTCGGCATCCATGCTTGTCACCAACAGTTCTCCGGCACCGCGTTGCTCGACTTCAACTGCCCAAGCGATCGCGTCAAGCCCCGTATTTTCGCGTCCTCCACGCACATACACATCCCAACCAGGGTTGTCAGGCGCAACGCGACGACGGGCATCGATCGCCACGACAATGCATTGTTTACCAAAGCGATCGCTGGCTCGATTGAGCAAATCTGGGTCACGGACAGCTGCTGAGTTGATACTGACTTTATCGGCTCCGGCTCTTAACAATTTTTTAATAGTTTCTAAGGATTGGATGCCCCCTCCTACCGTTAGCGGAATGAAGACTTGCTCGGCGGTGCGATAAACCACGTCAAAAATAATGTCGCGATCTTCGTGGGTAGCGGTGATATCTAAAAACACCAACTCATCGGCTCCTGCCTGGTTATAGGCTTGTGCCAGCTCGACCGGGTCACCCGCATCTCGCAAATCTACAAAATTGATCCCTTTAACTACCCGCCCTGCCTTGACATCCAAACAGGGCAAAATTCGTTTTGCCAGCATGCCGTGATTGTTTTGCGACTGAATTTATCTGCAAGTTCTCAGAATAACTCAAACGACGCCAAGACACTGATACACTGAGTTTTGGTTTTATGAGTTGATTGCAAAGAATAACGATGGAAATCGGTCAAAAAGTCCGTGTGCGGCGGTTGCGCGATCGTTCACCTCAGTCAGTTATCAGCAGACTTGGTCAGATCGGTGTCATCCAGGGGTTCAAAATGGTTGATGGCAGCAGTGTTGGCATGATTGTGCAATTTGAAGATAAGGGTGCTACTTGGTTTTTTGAGGATGAATTAGAGCCTTCCTCCTGAGGATTTTGGCTGGAGTCATTCATACAAAATTCAAAGAACTCACTGCTTCAGTACTCGAATACTGCTCAAGTACTCAAATTTAGGACGGGTACTCCTTTCTTTTTGAATTATTTTTGGCACACCTGTGAGCGATCTAGTCGTGCTGCATGACTCGGTTATGGGTGGTTTTGGGCTGAGAAATTGCGATCGCTTTTCTATAGCTTTGGTCAGAAAGCTTACGGCGAAGGCAATGGCTCAAATCCTGATGCTGGGAACGCTTGCTGACTTGCCTCCGCCTCATCGAATGTGGCTATGGCTATACACAGATTTTTCTACATAGATGCGCTAGATCGATCTTGGACTGCGCTGAGTGGTGTTGTGCTGATCCCTTAATTGACTGGATGCAGTTCAGCCTCGGTCTAGATACAAATCTGGAAAGCGATCGATACCATATCAATAGTTGCAATTTTCAGCCTCTGGGGTAGGTCAATCAGAATGAGTTTTATCTTGACTTTTTTGGGCAAAGGGGGAACGGGACGCACTACAATCGCGATCGCGGCGGCTAAACGGTTTGCATCTCAGGGAAAACGAGTTTTATTTGTAGGACAAGATGCCAGTCCTGCGTTAAGTCTGTTGTGGGAAACATCCCTGAGTTCTGAGCCTCAAGAGGTTGCGACCGGGCTACACGCGGTGCAATTACAGACGACAGCCCTGCTAGAGCGGAGTTGGGAAGAGCTGAAACAACAGGAAGCCCAATATCTTCGCACCCCATTTCTAAAAGCGGTGTATGGTCAAGAGCTAGGAATCTTGCCTGGAATGGATAGTGCGCTGATCTTAAATGCAATTCGAGAATATGACGCCAGCGATCGCTATGACGTGATTGTGTATGACGGTGCCGGGGATCAGGCAACTTTGCGAATGTTAGGCATGCCTGAAGTTTTAAGCTGGTATATTCGTCGGTTTCGTCAGGTATTTGCTGACTCAGATTTGGGTAAAACTATATCTCCCTTTATTCAACCGGTTGCCAGTGCTGTTTTAAATGTGAATTGGTCTGGGGATGTATTCAACCAACCTGCGGCACAGCAAGTCAATAATATTTTGACTCAAGGCACGACAGCGGTGGCAGATCCTAATCGAGTTGCTGCCTATTTGGTCAGTACGGGCGATCGCGCTGCTGTAGCAACTGCTAAGTATCTCTGGGGTAGTGCTCAACAAGTGGGGTTGACCGTTGGGGGGCTGTTGCTGAATCAGTCTAGTGAGGCTGATGTCCTCCAATCTGAGTTTGACCCACTTCCTGTTGCCCCGATTCCTACCCGGTTAGATGGGGATTGGCAAACGGTCATGGAAGCTTTACCTGACTTGACTCAAGCGACTCAAATGCCTCGGGCGATCGCTACCAATGTGGCTGAACGAAAAGTCATGTTGTTTTTGCCAGGGTTTGATAAAAAACAGGTCAAGCTGACTCAATATGGGCCAGAGGTAACGATTGAGGCTGGAGATCAACGACGGAATATCTTTTTGCCGCCTGAGTTGAGTGGTCGTCAGGTGACGGGGGCTAAATTTCAAGATGGCTATCTCATCATTTCGTTTTAGAGGGTTGAGACTAGCTTAAAAACTTGAAATTATTTCACAATGCTTCACAATTAGCGGTAATCTAGACGGTTGACCCACCTAATTTGCACACCCACTTGTAGCAGAGGCAATATTCTTCATGTCTGAGTTTCCCTCTCCTTCATCCCTCCCTGAATCAGACATCTCCGCAGATGGTTCTCCAACCAGTGTGACCAGCGATGCAGAGCAGTCTCCCCCCAAGGGTGGCGATCGCAATGCCAAGACGCGACAGCTTTTAGGCATGAAAGGAGCACAGGCAGGCGAAACCTCAATTTGGAAAATCCGCCTGCAATTGATGAAGCCTATTACCTGGATTCCGCTGATGTGGGGTGTGATTTGTGGGGCGGCTTCCTCAGGAAATTACACCTGGACTCTAGAAAACGTGTTGATCTCGGCCGCCTGTATGCTGTTGGCTGGGCCGTTGCTCACAGGGTATACCCAGATTCTCAATGACTATTACGATCGCGAAATTGATGCCATCAACGAACCCTATCGCCCTATCCCCTCAGGAGCCATTTCGATTCCTCAAGTGATTGTGCAGATTTGGGTCTTACTCTTGACGGGACTGGCGATCGCTTACGCCTTAGATGTCTGGGCAGGACATGAATTTCCGACCATTACAGTGCTGGCAATCGGAGGTTCCTTCCTCTCCTACATTTACTCGGCTCCGCCCTTAAAACTAAAACAAAACGGCTGGCTGGGCTGTTATGCGTTGGGGGCTAGCTATATCGCGTTGCCTTGGTGGACGGGGCATGCCTTGTTTGGCGAACTGAACCCCACCATCATGCTGCTGACGTTGTTTTATAGCCTGTCAGGATTGGGGATTGCAGTTGTAAATGACTTCAAGAGTGTTGAGGGCGATCGCCAGTTGGGTCTTAAATCGCTGCCCGTGATGTTCGGCATTACAACTGCCGCCTGGATCTGTGTACTCATGATTGACATTTTTCAGTCAGGAATTGCGGTCTATCTCATCGGCATTCGCCAAAATTTGTACGCAACTATCTTGATCTTGTTGATCATTCCGCAAATTACATTTCAAGATATGTACTTTTTACGGAATCCTCTGGAAAATGATGTGAAGTATCAAGCCAGTGCTCAGCCTTTCTTAGTGCTGGGAATGCTAGTAGCAGCATTAGCCCTTGGACACGCTGGAGCTTAAGGGTAGGGTGTGACACTGTAAAATATCGAATATCGCTTTGTGTTGAAAGTTAACGAGCCCTGACGTAGTTTATAGTGTGAACTGGCATTGGTTTATCTATAGTGGGTGTAGACGCTGTGATCCCGTTATAAATACACGAATTAAGTAGGGCATAGAATTGGGTTTATGTTGACCCCAGTTGGTGTGTGTGAGGAACTAACGTGACAGATTTTATCTCAAGGCTCAAGGCGATCTCCACGGGGAGCAATCCTGACTCTCGCAAGTCTCCTCATGGGGCATCCAACGGAGTCCCTGATAACACCCATCTTCAAGATGGCAATGGGTTCGTCGAATCTGCGCCGCCTCAGGTGCCCAGACAACTGGGACGAGATCCTGCCTCCCCATCTGTCTCTCGCCAAAAGAAAATTTCCTCTCCAGAGCCACAGCAACCCGATACTCAAAAATCTCCTCGACGTCGAAAGCCCATCTATCAACGCTGGTGGGTCTGGGTAATTTTAGGCATCAGTGCCAGTGTTGGAGGGGGTGCGGTTTCGGCTTACGATGCCATCACCCGAATCAAGGGCGAATTGCCTGATACGGCTAACGTGTTGACCTTTGTGCGAGATGGAACCTTGACCATCAAGGCCGCTGATGGCTCAGTCTTGCAACAATTAGGGCCTGCTACGCGGGAGAAACTGTCTTTTGATCAGATGCCTCCTCTGTTGATCGAAGCGTTTATTGCATCTGAGGATCAACATTTTTATGAACATGATGGGGTTGACTATAAAGCGATCGTCCGGGCTGTAGTTGCCAATATCTCAGCTGGGGAAGTAGTTGAGGGAGGTAGCACCATCACTCAACAGGTCGCTCGGATTGTGTTTCTTGATCAAGACCGCAGCATTGATCGCAAATTAAGAGAGGCCCTGCTGGCTCAAAAAATTGAAGCAGAGCTGACCAAAGAGCAGATTTTAGAACGCTACTTAAACCTGGTTTATTTAGGGTCTGGTGCCTATGGTGTCGCAGATGCTGCTTGGGTCTATTTCAGCAAGCCAGTTGGTGATCTGACCTTGTCAGAAATGGCAATGATTGCTGGGATGCCGCCTGCTCCTAGTGCTTACTCACCATTGGTCAATTTAGAGGTTGCTAGAGAACGGCGCAATATTGTCTTAGCCCGCATGGTGGAAACGGGGTTCATTACTCAAGCAGAAATGGAGAAAGCCGTTTCTACCCCCTTGGCTCTGAAGCCGAGCACACCTCGCAACCTCTACAGCAACACTCCTTATTTCACATCCTATGTTCAGCAACAGTTGCCAAACTATGTCTCTCAAGAAGACTTGGAGCTAGGCGGATTAACGGTCGAAACCACGTTGAATCCAAAGTGGCAACAGCAAGCTCAGGAAACGGTGATTCATGCGATCGAAAACTATGGCCCTAGACAAAACTTTACCCAGGCCGCACTAGTGGCGATCGACCCTCGCACCGGTGAGATCAAAGCTTTAGTTGGAGGCAATGACTTTAATAAGAGTCAGTTCAACCGAGCTACTCAGGCTCTGCGACAACCCGGTTCTACCTTTAAAGTCTTTGTGTATACTGCGGCGATCGCCGGTGGCTTTTCTCCGTCTAAAACATATGTCGATGCCAAGTTTGTGGTCGATGGCTATGAACCTAGCAACTATGGCAGAGGCTATCGAGGGAACATCTCGATTCGAGATGCGTTAATTTCTTCTGTCAACATTGTTGCGGTTAAAACCTTGATTGACGTGGGATTTGACCCTGTGATTGACATGGCTAAACGCATGGGCATTCAATCAGAACTGATGCCAACATACTCACTGGCATTAGGTGCATCGGAAGTTAATTTGCTTGAGTTAACCAGTGCCTATGGCACCCTGGCCTATGAAGGACGGCACATCGAGCCTCATGGCATTGTTCGCATCACTAACCGCTATGGTGAAGTGTTGTATGAAGCAGATTTTGAGACAAAGCAAGCGGTCGATCAAGATACTGCGGCTATCATGACCTGGATGTTGAGAGGGGTTGTGGAAGGGGGCACTGGAGCGCGAGCCCAACTGCGGGGTCGTCAAGTAGCTGGCAAAACAGGCACCTCTGAAGAAAGACGGGATCTTTGGTTTATTGGCTATATTCCTCAGGTGGTGACTGGGGTTTGGCTAGGCAACGACAATAATCGCCCAACCTGGGGTGCTAGCAGCACAGCTGCTCGAACCTGGAATGACTTTATGAGTGAAATTGTGGGCGAAATCCCAGAAGAGGACTTTCCTGACCTGCCTCGTCTGCAAGGACGTAGAGCAACTATTACGTTACGTCCTGTAAAACCTCGTCGGGTGACCAGCCAAAATGCGGCATCTGAAAATGAAAATGCAGAAAACGCATCCTCGTCTGAGGCTGAAAACAACACAGAGCGGGAACAACAGGATCATTCAGAACCTGTTGATTCCTCTCCCAAAGGAGAGGGTGGTGGGAGTGAAGGAGAACCTGTAGCACCCACGGTTGAGGTCGCTCCAGAGGCGGCTCCACCTGAGCCTGCTCCTGAACCCGCTCCAGAAGCGGCTCCACCTCCAATGGTTGTTCCTGTTGAACCTGCCTCTGAGCCGGCTGCTCCGGCCGCTCCTTAACGTGTCCTCATAAGACGCTTAAAAGACGCTCAGAGAAATTACGCTTCTGTATCGTCATACTCAGTCGGTGAAGCAAGAGCAAATCTTTATTTACGCCATTTGTATGACCCTGCTGTTTGCAGGAGGGTTGCCAAATGACTGGCGAGACCGGGCCAGCATTTTGTCTGACTTTATTGTCGTCACCTGGGGAATTTCGATCTTTAACGTCATGGTTGGGGGAACTCTGACTCAGCTAGGGATTCGCCCCCGTGATCCAAGTGGGTTACTGAGTATTGGCTTCTCACCGTTTTTACATGCGGATGGCAATCACCTATTTGGCAACACTTTGCCCTTTATTATTCTGGGTTGGTTGGTGTTGCTTCAGGGAATTGCAGCATTCTATATCGTCACTGTGATTGTTGCGATCGCTAGTGGGCTTGGAGTCTGGCTATTTGGCAGACCTAACACAAATCATCTGGGTGCCAGTGGTGTGATTTTTGGCTATCTAGGTTTTTTAATGGTGTACGCGTATTTCAAAAACGACGCCATGACGAGTGTGGTTTCACTATTTGTAGGTTTTTTTTACTGGCGATCGCTACTCGAAATTTTTCCCTCTCAAAAAGGCATCTCCTGGGAGGGGCATCTGTTTGGTTTGTTAGGAGGGGTGTTAGCCGCAGGGTGGCTACCTGCACTCCAACGATTAATCCCCGTGGGCTAATCTCTCCCCAGCGTTTAGTCGCTGTGAGCTATGGCAGACAGCTATTACAGGTACAGGCTATTACAGAAGAGCTATAAACGCTGTAAAAGGCTTAAACCGTGGGTATCGGTACCACAGGTTTGCAATAAGCCCCACGTATGACCCAATTCATAGACTTCTTGAGTTTGTCGAGGGCTAGGTGTCCAAGGCGTTGGGTTGTTGTAGGCGTAGTATGTCTCAATTCCGTCAATGCCAACCTCTGCCGCTGCGGGAATAAGCTCATGGTGCGATCGCTTATAGCGAGCCGGGTGTGCCAATACAGCTAAACCACCTGCCGCATGAATTGCAGTGATTACAGTCTCGGCTTTGTAATGCTCACCCTCAGTTGTTTCTCGTTTCATATAGCGTTGCAACGCCTCACCATCTGGGTCAAAGGCATATGCCAGGATGTGCACCTCATCATCTAGAAGTAGAGCATTAATCTCCATACCCGTCCACAGATGGGGTAAAGGGCGATCGCTTTCTGAAACGGCTAGTCGGTGTTGCATCAGCCATTGTTGTGCTTGGCGATAGCCATTGATGCTGTGGTGGTCAGTGATGGCTAATCCTTGAAGCCCCAAGCTGACGGCCTGTTCGATTAACTGCTCAGGCCGCAATCTTCCATCGGAACAAACAGTATGCATGTGGAAGTTAAACAAAGTCGGGCAACTATCAGCGGTAAGTGCTGCAAAAACTTTCCTGAGTAACGGTGCATCCTGGGCAGCTAACCGCATAGAAGCAGGATCGTGAGCCAGATTAACAGCCATAGTGAGCTTAAAGGTTGTTTACATCCAACCTCTACTATATCGGACTCAAGAAAAAACGTCTGAAAGGACATGAGAAGCCGACCCACGCTGGGTCACGAGGGTTGGAGTCATCTCTGCCTATTTCCTCACTCCTCGTTCCTTCTGGTTAAAAGGGCGATCGCATAAGCAGCAATGCCTTCTTCTCGTCCAACAGGACCCAGTTGCTCGTTAGTGGTGGCTTTAATGCCAATCTGGTCAGGGGTCAGTTGCAAAATGGTGGCAAGGCGATCGCGCATGGCTTGAATGTGAGGCTTTAGTTTCGGTCGTTCTGCCACAATGACAGAGTCGAGATTGCTGATTTGCCATCCTTTAGAGCCTACGAGTTGATTCACCTGTGCTAACAAGACCAGGCTATCGGCTCCTTTCCATTGCGGGTCACTCGGTGGAAAGTAATGCCCAATATCTCCCAGGCTGAGTGCCCCCAACATGGCGTCCATAATAGCGTGAGTCAGCACATCTGCGTCGCTATGTCCTAACAGACCTAACTCGTGAGGAATGTTGACGCCACCTAAAATCAGGGGGCGATCGCTCACCAAACGGTGAATATCGTACCCATTGCCAATTCGGAGATTCATATCAGTCTTGTTCCTCAATTATTAGGAGAGGTATTCGGAGAGGGTGGAGGATTGGGAGAAGGTGTGTTTCCGAGAGCAGGTTGGCGTTGTCGCTCTGCTTTGATCATGGCAACTTCACTGTTTTTTCGATAAACCTGGGTGCGATCTTGAGCTGTTTTATAGCGAGTGTCACCCGCAGGAATTTGGGCCATCAGATCGGAAGCTCGTTGCCAACGAGCCGCTAAATCTAACCAATCAGCGGGAGTTTGAGCAGCTTGCCCATCTACAACAGCCTGTTCTGCAATGCGAACCGCTTGCACAAAGGGATCGGGCTGAGAGGGGGCGATCGGAGCGGAGCTTGGCTGATTTGTGGGAGTTGTGACAGCTTGCATCTGTGAGCCTAACTTTAAGCCCATCCAATCTGCAACGACCCAGCCAATTAATAGCAGCAACATGCTAAAACTAATTCCACCGACCAACCCCCGCCAAAAATGTTGTTGTGCCTTCTCATCTCGGTTAGATTTAGGCATCGTTTTTGCATATTCAGGCTTATCAGCAAACCAGTCCTCAAACAGACGTTTGAGGGGGTTCATGCGAGCCAAAGTAATTTCTTGTGCCCACAGCAACTGGTGTTGAGGGTCACGGCTAACTTCTTCTAACCACAACAATTGCTGTTCGCGCACAATGCGACTATTAATGTTGATTCGACGAATGTTCCGGGGTTGAATTGATTCTAGAATCTGCCGAATCCGATCAACTAGGGGCGATTGTTCGAGCTGTTCTGGGGTAGCGGCTTCGCACAAGAGTTGCAACACACCGTCAGCCAAAATAGCTCTGGTTCTAACTCCAGAGTCAACCAGTTTCTCATTCAAGACTTGAATAATCGCTGAAACACTTCCCTGCCGGGCTTGTCTGGCGATATCGTCAATCGGGTCAACCATAGTCGAGCCAACCATAGGCGGTAGAAAATCCTGAGCAATGTTGTGGTTAAGAATTTAAAGTTGTCGTCTCTGCCTCTAACAATAACTCAAGGTCAAGATTGCAGTATATTATCTACTTTCAAGCATTTTATAGATAAATGACAATAGTGAATAGATGAAATAGGCAACTCTAAAAGATACAAAGATGAAGGTTAAAAAAAGAGAAGATCAAAAATTAACATTGATCTAATCCTTTAGAGATCTTTGATCCGTTCAAATGTTGGCAATCGTTAAAGTGACGAATCTGCCAAAGGGTTGTGTTCCACTGATTTTGGGAATGGTTTTGGTTAGTTTGGTGCCAGCGAGATTGGTCTAACCAAAACTCAAATAAAGCCGTGTTATGAACGGAAATGCCCCAAGCGCGATCGCACCCCAATATCGCTGCAACTAATTGTTGCAACAGCCAACTGTGGGTGACGATCCAAATACGATCGCCGTTTTGATGACGAGTCAGTAATTGTTGCATGAACCGCTGAGCGCGATCGCGTCCGTCTTGTAATGATTCTGCTTGGGGAATGGGCAACCAATCTAATGATGTCTCTAAAGCAGCGCACAATTGAGGATATAGAGCCGTTGCTTCTGCCCAGGTTAATCCCTCAAAAATCCCGTTTTGAAACTCTTTCAAGTCATCGACATACTTGACTGAGATCGCGTTAAATGGGCGCAGCAAAATCTCAGTGGTTTGGTGCGATCGCCGCAATGGACTGCTGTAGACCTGGGTAGGAACTGGAAAATCTGCCCGCAATCGGTTTGCTAACTGCTGCGCTTGTGCCTGCCCAACCTCAGTGAGCACATCCTCACCCCAGCCCTGCATTCGCCCCTGTTGGTTCCAGACCGATTGGGCATGGCGAATTAGCACTAACTCTAGAAATGCCATCAGTGAGTGGTGATTAGACGGTAGTGATTAGACGGTAGTAATTAGACAATAGAAGACACACAACCCCTAAGTGGCCGCCGAAGGGGTGAACAGGCAATGCCTCACAAACCTTCGAACTTTTATGGTTTACCTCTATTTTTTAAAGGGAGTCCGCTTGAGTCGTCGCGCTTGCTCTCGCTCTTTGGCTTTTTCTTTTTCGTACTCAATTTCCTTTAGCTTCTTCATAATGCGACCAAAGTAATCTTGTAGGTAGCCCTCTAACGTAGTGGTCTCACTAGGGTCAATACCAAAGACTGCATAAGTTTCGTCCATCGGCGCATTCAGGGGTTTGCCAGCCGCAATGACTTCAGTGAAAGCGAGACGATCGGCAATATTCCAGGTCCATTGAAAAAAGCGAGCAATCCTCCGAACGCCCCGTAATAACCCCAACGGCATTCGAGTCACTTTCGCTTCCTGTCCTGAAAGCCGTTCACAAAGACGAATGATTTCATACGCTTCCCACGCGCGGGTGCCGACCACCGGAAAGGTGCGGTTTACTGTTTCTGACACTTTAAGTGACCTGACGGCAAACTTCGCCAGATCTTGAGTGTCCATATAGGCGATCGCTGAGGTATTTCCCATGACCCAAACAGCTTGCTTTTCTAAAATAGGAATAGCGTATTGGCCAATCAAGCCCTGTAGAAAACCTGATGTTTGCAAAATGGTGTAATTCAACCCCGATTCTGCCAAAAAGTCTTCAACACAATGCTTGATTTCCATCAGAGGCACATCGGGATATTTATCTGCATCCAAAATGGAGAAGAAGACAAACCGCTCTACCCCAGCCGCTTTTGCAGCTTGAATGAGAGCAACCTGACCATCCCAATCGACAGCTTTAATATTTAGAGAGTCAGTAGCTCTAGCAGTAGCCGCATCAATCACAGCCGTTATGCCTGCCAATGCAGCAGGGAGGGTGTCAGGTTTGCACAGGTCACCCTGCACTAGTTCAGCACCCCATTCCTTTAGAAAAGCGGCTCTTCTAAAGCTACGCACTAGACAGCGCACTTCATAGCCTTCATCTAAAGCCCGACGCACAACTTGCCTTCCTAAAGTTCCGGTGGCACCTACAACTAATAAATTCATTAGAGAATTAATGGTAAATATTAACTTTTTATAAGATATATCAGAAATACCCCTTTTCTTCGACTGGTTTTAGGCGACTTCAACTCATTTTCATAAGACTTCTTAATTTCATTACAGTCTTCAGACCTGCAACAGAGGGTCTGTAATCAGATCAGCGTAGCAAAAATCGGATGAGACCTTATGCTAGTCAACCTACCTGGCAAAGAAGAATGATCTTCTTGTCTAATATTAGTGGGTTTGACAATGCCCAAGACAAGTCAAGTTAACTTGTTATATTCTTTACAATTCTTAATTCTTTTAACGTTGAGCGAGCGATCGCTCAACGTTTTTATTTTGAGTTCAAAAACCTTGATAAATCCGGGTTCAACCCCTTAACCAAATCGTGATATCTATACCCGATAAATTTTGTCGGGTATGTTTGACGGGGTTTTGTGAGCCATGTTACGATTAGCCCCAACAAAGTAAAAAAAGTTTCTAAATTTCGCATAGACCCTTCAATTCAAAGCTTTCTCACTCGTCCATCAAGTGCTATTGAGTAGAACCGACCCATGACCCAAGCTCTAGACCTTTCAACCACAAGTCAATCAACGGCTGCAACCTTTAGAGCACTCAAATGCAAAGAGTGTGGCGCAGAGTATGAACTTAAAGCCGTGCATGTGTGCGAGCTTTGCTTTGGTCCCCTCGAAGTTGCTTACGACTATGCCGCTTTAACTCGTCAGGTCACTCGCAAAAGTATTCAAGCGGGGCCTAATTCAATTTGGCGTTACCGTCCATTTCTGCCTGTATTGAGCGATAACCCCATTGATGTGGGGACTGGCATGACGCCCCTGGTGCAAGCTAATCGGTTAGCTCGTCGGCTTGGTTTGAAAAAGCTCTACATCAAGAATGATGCGGTGAACATGCCCACCCTGAGCTTCAAAGATCGGGTGGTGTCAGTGGCTCTGACTCGTGCACGTGAGTTAGGTTTTACTACCGTTTCTTGCGCCAGCACTGGCAACTTGGCAAACTCGACAGCGGCGATCGCGGCTCATGCAGGGTTAGATTGTTGTGTCTTCATCCCTGCCGATTTAGAAGCAGGAAAAATTTTAGGAACGCTGATTTACGGTCCTACGGTGATGGCAGTTCAAGGCAACTATGACCAGGTCAATCGCCTCTGCTCTGAAGTCGCTAACACCCACGGGTGGGGGTTCGTCAATATCAACCTGCGTCCCTATTACTCAGAAGGGTCTAAGACGTTGGGCTATGAAGTGGCAGAGCAACTTGGTTGGCAACTGCCTGATCACATCGTCGCCCCCCTGGCCTCTGGCTCATTGTTTACTAAGATCTACAAGGGCTTCCAAGAGTTTGTCAAAGTCGGTTTAGTGGATGAAAAGACCGTTCGGTTTAGCGGTGCTCAAGCGGAGGGCTGTTCTCCGATCGCTCAAGCCTATCGAGAAGGGCGCGATTTCATCACTCCAGTCAAGCCCAGCACGATCGCTAAGTCGATCGCGATTGGAAATCCAGCAGATGGCATTTATGCTGTGGATATTGCCCGTAAAACGAATGGCAACATTGAATCTGTCACCGATGCTGAAATCATTGAGGGAATGAAATTACTCGCTGAAACTGAAGGTATCTTTACTGAAACTGCGGGTGGTACAACGATCGCTGTCCTCAAGAAATTGGCTGAGGCAGGCAAGATCGATCCTGATGAAACTACGGTTGCTTATATCACAGGCAACGGTTTGAAGACTCAAGAAGCGATTCAGGGTTACATCGGTGAACCCCTCACCATCGAACCTAAACTGGATAGCTTTGAGCGTGCCCTTGAGAGATCTAGAACTCTTGAGCGTCTTGAGTGGCAACAAGTCTTAGTTTAAGGATGAGAGATAAAAGGATAAAGCTCTAGTCTGTGTCCTTTGTCTCTACCTTGGTTGTATTTTTATCGTTCATCCTTTCGCTTGCATCCTTTCAGTTATGGCCGTTAAAGTTCTGATCCCGACTCCGCTGCAAAAATTTACCCGCGATCAATCCACCATTGAGTGTGATGGTGGAACGATCATTGAGTTGCTCGATTCGCTAGAGCAGAGTTTTCCTGGCATCAAAGCCCGTCTGTGTGATGAACAGGGTCAACTGCGTCGCTTTGTCAACTTCTATGTCAATAGTGAAGACATTCGCTTTTTAGAGGGAGCTAATACCCCCCTTAATGCTGGAGATGAAGTTAGCATTGTGCCCGCTGTAGCTGGGGGCTAACTGTTTCTAGCACTAACGTTTGGAGATAAAGTCGGAGTTCACTAGAGCTTCGACTTTTTTGGCGATCGCTCCTAAAAATTCTGCTCTCAACGTGTCTTATCTCAGAGCATAAGTCTCTTGATATTCCACTAATTCAATCTCATTGCCATCTGGGTCGTTAACATAAATCCGAAATTTGGTTTCAGGTGAGTTCAGGGTGTAGTGCTCAATGCCATTAGCATTCAACAAGGTCAACATTTTTTCACCATCCTCAATGACGAAGCCAACGTGATTAATTCCAATGCCTTCGTAAGGGTGTTGAGTTCGTTGACTGTTGGAGGCGTCATTTAAAGCTAGATAAAACTGAGGACTTCCCAGATGAAGCCACCGTTCTCCTTGCCATTCTCCTTGGGCACGCACAACCCAATCTGGAAACAGGGTTTGATAGAACTGTTGCGTGGTATCGAGATTGCGACACGACAGATTAAGATGTTCAAATCGCCTAAAGTTCATGGTCGTTTCTTTCCTGTGTAGGGTTTTAAGGCTGGGCGAGTGGAGCGATCGCCCCTACATGTGAACCAAGAGAAGAGATATAGAGAGATATATCCCTCTTCTTAAATCATACTCATAACGACTACGGATTGTGTGGCGTGAAAACTAATTTGATTGATCGTTAATCGTCATCTGCGAATGCTTGCGAGTGCCGATGGTCGTTGATCAATCGTCATGAGTGGCTTGCCCCTTTTTGCTCCCTGCCCCCTACCTTCTGCCTCCTACTTTTTGTATGGATCATGTCACTGGGATGGATGACACCCAAGCAAACGGCCCTCAACGCATTGTGGTGGTGGGTACCAGTGGGGTTGGCAAAACCACAGCGGCTCAACAGATTGCCGAACGTCTACGACTCCCCCATGTTGAGTTAGATGCATTGCACTGGGAACCCAATTGGACGGAAGCCTCAGATCAGGTTTTTCGAGCACGGATTGCGACTGCGCTCAGGGGTAAGGCTTGGGTGGTCGATGGTAATTATGGCAAAGTGCGAGACTTAGTTTGGAGTCGGGCTGACACTGTCGTGTGGCTAGACTATCCCTTGAGAGTGTTGATGTGGCAACTGCTGGGGCGAACGCTGAGACGGAGTTGGCGACAGGAAATTTTGTGGAATGGCAATCGAGAAAACTGGCGTCTCTCATTTTTTAGCCGCGATTCCATTTTGTTGTGGGCCTTGCGAACCTTTCGCAAAAATCGTCGAACTTATGTAGCTTTGAGCCAGGATCCAGCCTTTGCCTATTTAAGGTTTGTGCGGTTGCGATCGCCCCAAGCTACTCAAGCCTGGTTATCACAACTCCACGATTGACCGAATCCTAACGATTAAAATTTCTATAGGTTTGATTCTGTGGGGATCTATCTCTGACTTGAACAAACCTTGTACTATAGACGTAAAGCACTGTTACGTGATTAAGTTTCATCTCGATCAGATGAGCGATCGCCACCTCTTTATAAGAGTCATTTGAGCAATGCCAGAAGAACCTACCCCCACTGAATCACAAGACACCCCTCCGGCTGAAGCGGCGGCAGAAAAACCTGCGGCTACCCCAAAGCGTGAAAAACCTGCTGCCGAGGGAGCACCTGCTGCTAAGGCAGAGAAGCCTAAAAAAGAAAAAGCCCCTGCGCTAGAAGATAAACCTTTTGCAGACTTTATTGCCCAAGATTATCTGCCCAAATTAAGGCAAACGATGGAAACGCTGGGCGTTACTGACCTGGATCTAGTCTTTGAAAAGCGATCGCTCCCGGTTAAAGGACTGGAGGAAGCTGGAGAATGCTGGCAGGTGCTCGGTGACTTTAAAGCGGGGCAACGACAATTTTTGATTGGCTTCTTAAAAGAAGACATTCAGGGACAGAAAGTGTTTGCCTACTCTGAAGGTGGGTCAAAACCCAGTACGCTGGAGTCCTTTATGATTGATGAACGCAAAGTATCGCTTGACCTGTTACTGCTCTATACAGTGCAGCGGTTAAACGGGCAGAAGTGGTTGGTGAGAAACTAAGACTACACCTATCTCTAGTAGCAAGGCGGCAAAGACTCTCAGGGGCGATCGCTCCTGATGGGTGCCCCTACTTTGCTACGGCGAATTGTTTGTAAAACCCGTTGTCTGTGACAGATTGATTGCTACAATGGATTTTGCGCTACGTCCCCGGCCTGTGTTATTATCGATTACCGCACGGACGCATAGCTCAGTTGGTTAGAGCACTACGTTGACATCGTAGGGGTCACTGGTTCGAGTCCAGTTGTGTCCATTATTCACTTCGTCAAGTACTGGCTTGCTTCATTCCTCTTCTTCCCGGTCAAGCTGGGGAAACTGCTCAAACAATTTCGTAATGAGCATATATAGCTCATCCAAAATTTCATCAGCTCCTGCTTCATCTACTCCAGTTAACAGTTGTTCAATCCCGGTG
Organism: Oculatellaceae cyanobacterium bins.114; assembly: GCA_033764315.1. Taxonomy (GTDB): domain Bacteria; phylum Cyanobacteriota; class Cyanobacteriia; order Elainellales; family Elainellaceae; genus FACHB-1407. The sequence goes on along the minus strand of JANRJA010000244.1, from coordinate 9,509 downwards.
ATGTGTTGAACAAGGCGATCAGATTGCTGACGGTCAAGGGAAGACATGGCGATCAATTTTCCTGATCATTTCTCACAGGTCATTGTAGTAGTTTTTCCACCCTTACCCAAAGGATTCTGCCAGAGCTACTTTGGTGCGAGCCACTGAGAGGCGCACTTTCTCTAATTGAGACTCATAGGCTGCCTTTTGTTGTGGGGATGTCTCAATCGAACTCGCCCTCAAGATTTGCTCATAAAAGCGAAAGATTTGAAAGGCGTAACTGGCGATCGCAATCTGCTTTTGAGACAGTGACTTAATCCGCTTTACCAAATCAGCACAAGTGGCAGAACCAGGTAAAACAAAAACATCGGCATACAGTGGAGGAAGGACGTCAGACCGTCGGCTCAATTCATCCAAGAGTCTGTTCGCATCTTCCGATAGCTCTCCATCAAAATCAGCCAGGGAATTGAGTAAGGCTAATAATAAAAACTTGGAGCGTTTTGGCTTCAATTTGAGGTGCGGTTGCAGGTATCAATTTCTTCACAATAGCAGCCTGTTGACACTAACAAACATCAACGATTACTCCTTGAAGCATTATTTCTTTACGGGAGAATAGAGCAAACGTCCTCGCCAGGTCCACCCCCACCCTGTCTCAGTTTTGATGGCAGAACCAATAGCGATCGCCACAATGAATACTCCTCCCAAAGCAGTGAGCCACCAGTAGCGAGGAGGAATATGCACAATTTTTTCTTCTGTGCGGCGTAAGTCGTAATGTAAGGCGACTGTGATCACGGCAAGTGCGATCGCCACTCCATCAACCCAAGAGATTGGAGTAAACACCGCTTGGCTCAACAAGAATCCCAAGGCTATCCAGGGCAAGGTACAGGTGATCAGCACCGCTAAACAAAGATGGGCGATCGTTTTAAGGTTTCGCTGACAACCCAGATAGAGGTTCTTCGTCCAACCTTCCCAAATGGCGGCCCAGGAGTCATACATCTGCACCGCTGCTAACTCGGCTCCCAAGACATATCGCAAGTTAAAGCCACTCGATTTAATCTGTTGAGCCAGTTCTACATCCTCGACAACTTGAGGGGCTACGGCTCGATGTCCTCCTACGGCCTCATAGGCCGCACGCCGAAACAGCATAAATTGACCTGTCGCAAATGCTGTTTTGTCATGAGGATCGTTCACCGCGTCAAATGGAAACCCTGCCAACAACACTCCAATCATCAGCGGTTGGATAAGCCACTCTGACCAGCAACCACAGACAATCGCCGGAGCACAACTGAGCAAATCGACTTTTTCTTGGGCTGCGGCGGTGACTGCCGTTTCGATCGCCCCTGGTTTGAGGCGCATATCAGCATCTAAAAACAACAGGTAGTCAGCTTTGATCAACATTGCCGCCTGGGTACAAGCCCAATTTTTGCCAACCCAGACTTCATCTTGAGGTCGGGGTTGACCTGCCAGTAGCTTAAGCCGAGGATCACCAAGTTGCTGGTGTAGTGCCTGTGCGATCGCCCAAGTTTCATCAGTTGAGCCATCATCCACCAACCACACCTCCAATCGGTCTACAGGCAACATCGTGCTGCCTAAAATCGATCGCAGACACTCTTCAACATGGTTAGCTTCGTTATAGGCAGGTACCACAACTGCTACGGTTGGCGAAAATTGAGCTTCCTGGGGGAGCCTGTCAAGCTGAGGCAGTAGCCGAGGCGCATGTCGAGCCACCCGTTGTAGCTTCAACCCATACAGCACAGTACTGATCAGCCCAAGCATGACAATGGCTAAGAGCATTCCAAATTCTCGTAAATGACTTCATTTTTGATGAATTTTAGGTCTACCTATTGCAAACTTTTGCTCTAGGCACTGCTAATTCGCATTCATCAGGTGCACTTTGTTCAGAAAAGCTTTAGAATCCTTACAGGAATCTTCTTATTCCTAAACAAGTCCTCAATTATTGCTACACATTTTGTCGTTAAATCTTATTGAATGATGCCTCGGATACTCGTCATTGACGATGACCCCGCCATTTCAGAGCTAGTCGCTGTGAATTTAGAGATGGCCGGGTATGATGTCAGTCAGGCAACTGACGGCATTAAGGGTCAGGCGTTAGCTCTACAGCTATTGCCCGACCTTATTATGCTAGACCTTATGCTGCCTAAGGTGGATGGTTTTACAGTTTGCCAGCGTTTACGTCGGGATGAGCGCACAGCCGATATTCCAGTATTGATGTTGACAGCCCTTGGTCAAACCCAAGACAAAGTAGATGGTTTTAACGCTGGTGCTGACGATTACTTAACAAAGCCATTTGAAATTGAAGAAATGTTGGCGCGGGTTCGGGCACTTTTGCGACGTACTGATCGCATTCCCCAAGCTGCCAAACACAGCGAGATTCTCAACTATGGTCCTCTAACGCTTGTCCCTGAGCGGTTAGAAGCAATCTGGTTTGATCAAACTGTGAAATTGACTCATCTCGAATTTGAGTTGCTCCACTGTTTGTTGCAGCGTCATGGTCAGACTGTCTCGCCCAGCGAGATCCTTAAAGAAGTCTGGGGCTATGATCCCGATGATGATATTGAAACGATTAGGGTGCATGTCAGACACTTGAGAACCAAACTAGAACCTGATCCCCGCCATCCTCGTTACATCAAAACAGTCTATGGAGCGGGCTACTGTCTAGAGTTGCCTGCCACACAGATTGAAGATGCAAGTGATACCGAATCAGAGTCTTCGACGGTTGCTTAGTACAACTCGCCGTAAATAGGGGTGGGAATTTGGGGTGCAAGGGTTTCACCCCTGGCTGGGGGCGCAGCCCCCACACCCCCTTGGTTTTATTGCCGAACCCTATCTGTGAAAAGCAGTACTTAGGAGCACCCATTAAATCTCTTATTCTGCCGAGATGCCATGAGGGAGCTAGCCATGTTTAGCTCCCTCCAGTTTTGCTCTAACAATAGGAACTAATGTCTTCGCCGCACTCATCGGCTAAATAGCACAAGGCGCGAAATCGCAAGGCCACCACTTCGTCGTATAAAGGGTTGAGCTTGCACATCGGAGGAATGTGGAGAAGCGTACGACCAAACAGTTGAATCGTGCGCTCAAAAGGACATTGAGCGGGGATCAGTCGGCACAACCGTCGAGCCACATGGGCATCGCAGACTTTAATGTTGTCTAGCCATTGGCGTAGAGGGCGTAACAGGTCGAACGAAGGTTTATCAGCTGTGGGCTGAGAATGAGTTGGTTGGCTGGAAGGCTCTGAAGGGATAACAACGTTTTGCCGATCTAGCCAGATCCAACTGACGAGCGCAATGTCTTGGGTGATGATGGTTTGATGGTTGCAGTCCGGTGCTTTCATCTGGTTTCCTCAAGAGTAGTGAGGGTTAGGGACTTAGCTATTGATGTCTACAGTCTTAAATCGGAACTTATCGGACGGGGATCGCAACGACTAAAGAGAATTTGTAAATGGGTCTGAGATTGAGGAACGATGTGGAGTGGTTGCTCGGTGAAGTAATCGTCCTTGTTTACCCCGTTTATCCTAGTCCGACAATTTCTGGTGAGGTGGGAGTGTGTGGCAGTGTGATCAACTGTCCCCTTCTACTTAACAGCTCAATCTTGCCCTAAATCCGGAATCTTTTAGTGAGTAATCCCACTAAAATTTCCCCTCCTGATTCTAACGATTTCAGGGTTATTACGGATATGTTTGTACTAATCATCCCTTGAGGAAAAAGGCGATCGCCTTTCTCTGGCAATCCACAAATGAGGGTGAATAACCGCTTTACTGGTACTCACCCTAGTCAAAAAATTATTAAACTAACTTCAATCCAACGAGAATTTTAAGCTTGCTAAAGCTAATCTGGAGTTGAGTGAAATTGAAATAGACGAAATGCCAAGTTTCGGCTACGCTCAACCCTCTTCTGGCAAAGATTCCGGTCACTGAAGGGGCTTGCCCTGAGCGAGTCGAATGGGAGGCGAAATGTCTCTTACAAATAACTCTGCCTTCCTACTTAGCGTTCTCAGCTTTCTCGATAAGGAGGGGTAAATCGTTTGGGAGAGTCTGAGGGCAAAGCATTCACCGATTCTTAGTTCATCCCTCAGAACTCTTAACCACGAGACTCTGTTGATACTTAGCTTTTAAGAAGCGACTCGCTCAACTGGGCGTTGCCGTCTGGCAGTTTGGGTGGCTGACTCAGAGGGGGTTTGCAGCAAAAACACCAACATAGGGTTGTTTTGCAGTTCCCGGCGAATCAGGCGGCGCAGTTCAGATTCTAGATGAGACTGAAGTTTAGTCCACTCAACCTCGATTTCGCCATCGCCAAAGTTTTGGGTAAATTCCTTCCAGCGATCGCCCAACACCGTTTCCAGAATTTGCACTACAGCTTTTTCAAAGCGGGCTTTCTCAACTGACGTGACCACTCCCCGCATGTGAATTTCGGGTTTTGCTAGCAGTTCGCCCTTCCAGCCGATCGCTGCTGCGACTGTGATAATGCCATCTTCAGCCAATTGTTGGCGTTCTTTCAAGACATTTTGTCGTACTACGCCACCGCGAGAGGCATCAACCAGTTCAATTCCAGAGGGCACTTTACCGGCAATGCGAATGTTATCTTGCGACAATTCCACAACATCTCCGTTATTGATAATGACCATGTTCTCAGCGGGAATGCCCATACTTTGAGCAGTTTCAGAATGTTTTACTAACATCCGGTGTTCTCCGTGAACGGGCAGGAAGAACTTTGGACGGGTTAGAGCAATCATGAGTTTCTGATCTTCTTGTGCTCCATGCCCCGATACGTGGATGCCTTTATCTTTGCCGTAGATGACATTTGCCCCTTGAATCATCAATTTGTCAATTGTGTTGACGACGGCAATCGTATTACCTGGAATTGGGTTTGCCGAGAAGATGATTGTGTCACCCTTGCGAACCTTGATCTGCTTGTGCTCTTGGTTGGCAATACGAGTCATGGCTGCCATTGGTTCTCCTTGAGAGCCAGTGGTCAAAATTAAGACTCCCTGATCTGGAATCTTATTGATCATGTTGAGGGGGACAAACAGACTGTCTTCACACTTGATGTAACCCAGCGATCGCGCCTGGGCAATGACATTTAGCATCGAGCGGCCCAAGACGGCAACCACACGTTGATGCTTTTTCGCCAATTCCAAAATCATATTGATGCGATGGACTGACGAGGCAAAGGTCGTGACAAACAAGCGACCATTTGCTTGAGCAAAAGCGCGATCAAGATTTGGAAAAACCGACCGTTCAGATGGAGTAGACCCCGGCACCTCAGAGTTGGTTGAATCGCTGATCAGGCATAAAACGCCTTTCTCACCATGTTCTGCCAGTCGTTGAAAATCAAAGAACTCGCCATCTACAGGGGTATGGTCAATTTTGAAATCGCCGGTATGAATGACGACACCCACTGGCGTGTGAATTGCCACTGTGAAACTGTCGGCAATTGAGTGGGTATTGCGAATATATTCTACTAGAAAATATTTTCCAATTCGCACCATGTCGCGCGGGCGAACGGTTCTCAACTCAGTGCGATCGGCAACCCCGGCTTCTTCTAATTTGCCTTGTAACAGTGCCATCGCTAACCGAGGACCATACATCACTGGAATATCAAATTGCTTCAGGTGAAAGGGAATGCCCCCAATGTGGTCTTCATGACCGTGGGTAACGATCATGCCCTTGATTTTTTGTTTATTGTCTCGGAGGTAAGTGGTGTCTGGTAAAACAACATTTACACCATGCATCCCATCTGTTGGAAAAGCGAGACCTGCATCTAATAAAACGATTTCATCGTTGTATTCAAAAACACAGGTGTTTTTCCCAATTTCGTGCAATCCCCCAAGAGGAATGATTTTGAGAGTAGGTGACGATCCGTTTTGACTCATGTATGTCCTTAAAATGCAATGTTTGGAGTGAAATTTATCGAGCAAGACAGCTATCAAGCGTGCCAACAAGATAGGAGGTACAGTAGACGCTAAGCAGAACACAAACCACTCGATGGATAAATCCAAAGCGATTGAAGAGGTTCTGTAGTATTTATGAGGTTCAGCTATTCAGTTGTAAGGAAACTTATGTGACCCCACTCATAGACCTTAAATGGGTCAATTAACGAGGAGGTAATAAATTAAGCTCAGCCATAACAGATTGGAGAGTTTGGATGACATCTGGCGTCACATCACATAAAGGAGGACGAGTAGAGCCAACCTGCCACCCTTGTAATCTCAAAGCCGCCTTAAGGGGAATCGGGTTGGTTGTGAGGAACAGAGCTTTAAACAAAGGAATAAGTTGGAGATGAATGTTGGTAGCTCTTTGAGTTTGACCCTGTTCAAACGCTTGGATCAATTGTTGCAATTCGTCACCCACAAGATGACTTGCGACACTTACAACTCCCTTCCCCCCAACTGCCAAAATTGGAAGGGTCATCGAGTCATCACCAGAGTAAATGTCAAAAGTAGATGGAGTTAGACGACGAACCTGACTCACCTGATCGAGGCTGCCACTTGCTTCTTTGACAGCAATGATGTTAGGAACTTCTGCCAAACGGGCGATCGTTTCAGGAAGCAGGTTTTGCCCCGTGCGTCCTGGAATGTTGTAGAGCAACATGGGTAGGTCGGGACTAGCCTCTGCGATCGCTCGAAAGTGGTGGTACAACCCCTCCTGCGGTGGTTTGTTGTAATAGGGAACGACCTGGAGTGATCCATCTAGTCCTAGTTTATCTGCTTTTTGAGTTGCTGCAATTGCCTCAGCCGTAGAATTTGACCCTGTTCCAGCAATAATTTTGGCCTTACCGACTACAGCGTGTTGAATGACCTGAAATAACTGATATTCCTCATCCCATGTGAGAGTTGGTGACTCACCTGTGGTACCACAGATGACGAGTGTGTCTGTGCCATGATTGGCTAAATGCACCGCTAACGCCTCAGCAACAGCATAATCGACCTTGCCGTCAGCATTAAACGGCGTGATCATGGCAGTTAAAACTCGTCCAAAGTTAGTCACACCTATCTCCTACACCCAATTCCTTAAACCTTAGCGACCATCTCAATTTTGTCAGATGATTGCAGCAGGTTTTGGGTAATTAATAACTCGGCAATCTGCACTGCATTGAGTGCCGCTCCTTTGCGGATCTGATCACCACTTAACCACAACTCAACTCCACAAGGATGGGAAATATCTTGGCGAATTCGCCCTACCAAAACATTATCTTGACCAGTGGCGTCAATGGGCATAGGGAAGTAATTAGCTTGCCAATCTTCAACTAATTTGATGCCGGGAGCCTGACTCAAAATTTGCCGAGCCTGCTCTACATCAAATGAAGTCTCAAACTCTAGGTTAACGGCTTCTGAGTGTGCCCGCAATACTGGAACCCGTACACAGGTCGCCGTAATTCGGATGTTGGGGTCATCAAAGATTTTACGCGTCTCATTCACCATTTTCATTTCTTCCTGGCAATATCCCTGTTCATCTAAGGGAGTGTTGTGAGGGAAGAGGTTGAATGCTAGCGGATAGGGAAAGATATCTGTGGGAGGAGTCTGTCCATTTAAGATGGCGATCGCCTGAGCCTTAACTTCTTCGATGGCTCGTGCTCCAGCACCGCTTGCCGCCTGATAGGTTGAAACCACCACTCGCCGAATTGGTTGCACCTTATGCAGGGGGTAAATGGCAACCACCATTAAAATCGTGGAGCAGTTTGGATTGGCGATAATTCCCCGATGATCGGCTGCTGCTTGAGGATTGACCTCTGGCACCACCAGCGGCACCGTTGGATCCATGCGAAAGGCACTGGAGTTATCAATGACAACCGCCCCTGCTGCTACTGCTTTGGATGCCCACTGTTTTGAAGTCGAGCCACCCGCTGATGCCAAGACAATATCAATGCCATCAAAAGAGTGATCATTAACCGCTTCTACGACTAATGACTCGCCCTGAAACAGCAAGGTTTGCCCAGCTGAACGGGGAGAAGCCAGAAGTTTAAGCTCTGCCAGCGGAAATTGACGCTCGGCTAACAGCGTTAAGAGTTCAGTTCCAACAGCCCCAGTCGCTCCTAAAATGGCAACTCGATACAAATTTGGCAAAATTGATTTCCTCCAGCGTGATCTTTCAAGAAACGGCAAATAATTACAAAGATTTCAAAATCAAATAACAATTTTTATAGAGCTTCAATCTACAAGACGGGTGAATTCACTCTAATCCACTCTTCTAATTCACTCTGTAGTATAGCCGCTGCCCTATCTCTAAAATAAAAATCGAATTTGACCTGAGCAGAAATTTACAAAGCTAGACCCCAATAACGGGCACCTAGCAAGAGATTTTTTGATCATAGCCAACCTTGCGATCGCTTGTACTTGGCTCATGTCAGAGGGCTAATGTCAAGGTCTGACCCATAACCAAGCATTTTAAATCGCCAGCAACACCCTGATTTAAGACATTATCACTTAGACCTTGCACATGAATAGCTGCTTAAAGGTGTAAACGGTTCTTTTACAACAGGTCTAGCCAGTTTGCGGCACAAAGTCCAGGGTGCCTATTGTTAAGATTGCCTGATCTCAAAACTGTTTAGAATTACATCGGGTCTATCGAGATCAGTTACTATAACTAATTGCGGTGATACCGAAAAAAATCTGAGTAACCGCATGATTGTGCCACGAGAGAACCGATGAAAGTAACCCAGGAAAAGCTGCCCGCTAGCCAGATTGGTCTGGAAATTGAAATCACCCCTGAAGCGTCTAAGCAGGCGTATGAAAAGACCCTGCAAGATTTCATGCGCTCGATGAATATTCCTGGCTTTCGCAAGGGCAAAGTGCCACGTCAGGTTCTCATTCAACGGTTGGGTTTGACTCGTATCAAAGCCACGGTGATTGAGGAATTGATTGATAGCAGCCTGAAAAAGGCGATCGAGCAGGAGAAAATTGAGGCGATCGGTAACTTTGAATTGCGATCGCCCTTTGAAGATTTGATTAGTCAGTATGATCCCGGATCTGCTTTTACCTTCTCAGCGGCGGTAGATGTCAGTCCAACAGCAACGCTTGACCAATATCAAGGGTTTCAGCTTCAGGCCGAAGAGGTTGCTTATGATCCTCAAAAGGTTGATGAAGTTTTAGAGTCTTACCGTAATCGGATGGCAACCCTTGTTCCTGTCGAAAATCGGGTAGCTCAGCGCGGTGACGTCGCTGTTGTCGATTTTACAGGGCGTTTGTCTCAACCCACAGAAGAAGGTTCAGATGAAATTCAGGGCGGTAGTGCTACTGATTTTGAGATTGAATTGGTTGAAGGCAAATTCATTGAAGGGTTTATTGATGGCATTATTGGCATGACCTCTGGGGAAACCAAAGAGGTTTCGGTTAACTTTCCGGAAGGATATCCTCAGGCGGATTTAGCCGGTAAACCAGCAGTCTTCTCTATCACCTTGAAAGATTTGAAGGAGAAAGAGTTGCCCGAACTGGATGATGATTTTGCCCAGGAAATTAGTGAATTTGAAACCCTCCAGGAGTTGCGAGACTCATTAGAATCACGCTTCAAGAAGGAA
>JANRJA010000235.1:0-18494 GCA_033764315.1 Oculatellaceae cyanobacterium bins.114 | reverse complement strand
CCTAATGGGATCAACTATCAACCAGGAGTGTTAGTCCCTGAAGTTCTCTCTCAAGAGTCGCCTGCGGCTCAAGCTGGAATTCGGGTAGGAGACATCATTTTAGCGGTCGATGGAGAACCTCTCAGTGCTTCTGAAACCGCTGTAACTACATTAATGACGACTATTAAGAGTAGTCCCAATGAGCCGATCGATTTAACGGTGCAACGGGGCGATCGCCAACTTGACCTGACGGTGACGCCTATCCCAGATAGCAGTGGCACTCCTCGGATTGGGGTTCAACTACAACCCAATGGCAAGCTTCAATTTCGTCGTCCTAACGGCATTTTTGAAGTCTTCAGTCTAGCCGCTGACATGTTTCAAAACATGTTTATGCGAACAGTGCAAGGCTTTGTCATGCTAGTCACCAACTTCTCCCAAGTAGCAAGTCAGGTGGCGGGTCCTGTCAAAATTGTTGAACAGGGTGCTGGGCTAGTGACCTCAGACCCCTTCAGTCTATTTCCTTATACCGCCATTATCAGTATCAACCTTGCCATCATCAACATTCTGCCGCTGCCGGCCCTAGATGGTGGGCAACTGATTTTCTTGTTGATTGAAGCGTTGCGCGGTAAACCCTTGCCCGATCGCCTTCAAGAAAACGTCATGCAAACAGGGTTGGTCTTACTACTAGGTCTGGGCATTTTCCTGATTGTTCGGGATACGGCTCAACTCGAAATCTTTCATCGCTAACCCTCATTTCTAAGACTGTGAGCATTTCCCGTAAGTTAGCTGCTAAAAAACATCGGGCACTTGAGGTTTTGGTGCGGCTCAAGCGGCTTTACCCCGATGCCACCTGTTCGCTTAATTACGACACTCCGGTGCAACTACTGGTGGCTACCATCCTCTCGGCTCAATGCACCGATGAGCGAGTCAATATGGTGACACCAGAGCTGTTCCGTCGGTTTCCCGATGCGGCTGCCCTCGCGAGTGCTGACCTTTCTGAAATCGAAGCTTTGGTGCGATCGACGGGCTTTTACCGCAACAAAGCCAAAAATATCCAGGGTGCCTGTCGCATGATTGTGACTGAATATGGCGGACAGGTGCCCAAACTGATGGAAGAGTTGCTGAAATTGCCAGGAGTTGCTCGTAAAACCGCTAACGTAGTGCTGGCCCATGCTTATGGCATTAACGCTGGAGTCACGGTCGATACCCATGTCAAACGATTGAGTAACCGTTTGGGGCTAACCGAGCATGATGATCCCGTCAGAATTGAGCGCGATTTGATTGAGTTGTTGCCTCAGCCCGATTGGGAAAATTGGTCAATTCGCTTGATTTATCACGGTCGTGCTGTCTGTATGGCACGCAACCCGGCCTGTGAGCGATGTCTGTTGGCAGATTTGTGTCCTTCTGTAAATGTGGCAAAAGTGACCCCTCCCCCAACTCCCATAGTGACCTTACCTTAGTCTGCGCTAGCGTTTTAGTCTACGATTTTGTTTTAGTTTGCGACGCGGCTTTGGCAATTGGCTCAAAAGTTGGTTACTATAGGGAATGCTGTCTTGATTTTTTCCGGAGTTATTGCAAGTTCATGGCAAAGAAGAGCATGATTGAGCGCGAGAAGAAGCGCGAACGATTAATGGAGAAGTATTCTGCAAAGCGAGCAGAGTTAAAAGAGCAATTTCAAAGCGCAACTTCTCAGCAAGAAAAGCTTGAAATTCATCGGCAAATTCAACAGCTACCCCGCAACAGTGCTCGCACTCGTCATCGCAATCGCTGCTGGTTAACGGGTCGCCCTAGAGGTTACTATCGTGACTTTGGGCTTTCACGCCACGTTATTCGTGAGATGGCTCACCAAGGATTATTGCCTGGTGTTGTTAAGTCAAGCTGGTAGAGTGTTAATCAACTGTGGTTGGCGATTATTCAAACGGAAGACTTGTTTTACATCGTCAATTCGTAAAGTTATCTTGATACAGTCTTAGCTTGAAGTTACCTCAGCATCCACTCCAGTTTGGAGATACTTTCTTAAGCCCCGGTGGACATTTCACCTATCGAGTGATTGGTCCCTGTTGTCGCTTATTTGACCGAGAAGAGCTGCCCTGGCCCTGTTGTCGATTAGAATGGCATGGCAAAGAACCGAGTTGGCGACGAATTGGTAGGCGATTCGTCGTCGATTTGTCATCTCAAAATTCTCCTTCCTATTCTGTACAAATCCTAGAGCAACACCACCCCGGTGAACCACTGGTGATGACGCTGTATTGGGTGAAGCTGCCTGTGTTACTCAAGGAATGGTGGTATTCGCGTCGAAGTAATGCACCGTCTGACGAGACATCGGATGAACTCGATCTAGAAGTAACTCTCTCGGCCAGTTTGCGTTGAGGATGTGTCTTTAAAAGCTACCAATCTTGATCGTCTCTCCGGTCTCCGCGGATTGTCGGGCTGCATCTGCCACTCGCAGAGCATACAAACTGTCGGAGGGTGAGACGTAGAGTGGAGTGCCTTTTTCTAAATGATCCAGCACCATCACTGTGTCTCTGGCAAATAAACCTCGGCGACTCCCAATGTCTAAGGGTTGTGTCTCATCACCCAAGACCAGTGTGCCCTCTTCCCCATCAATTAAAATTGCCCCTTTTTCCCCGTGGATTGTGAAACTGCGATCGCTCTGCCATAGTGCCTCGCCTTTACCATAGATGATTTCTGCGATCAGTCCGTTGGCAAAGCGCAGGTGAGCGGTGCACAGACATGTGGTGTAGGTATCGAAGCTATCATTGGGTTGCCAATAGCGAGACTGACAGCTCACGGTCATAACTTGCCCAAACAAGTTAGTTAAGCGGTGAATCCGGGAGACTGCCCCCAATAGCGGAAAACCAAACAATTCGGGTTGATAGGTCCATTTTTGAGGAGCAGGGCGTTGGGGGTTGAGGTTACTCGACTGGACGTAAAAAGGAGTGCCAATGCTCAGCAGATGATCGACGATCGCCTGATGAATGCCACTCAACAATTCAATGTGTTCAACGTGCAAAAAACGATTGTGGTCTTTAGCCAACACCAACAATTCCTCTGCCTCAGCCACCTCTAATGCCAGTGGATATTCAATCACGACGTGTTTCCCTGCGGTTAGGGCGGCTCGTGCGATCGCACCGTGATCCCGGTTGATCGTCGAGATAAATACCAAATCAATGTCAGCGTGCTCGACTAACTCTTCCCAAGAGTCAAATGCTCGAAGGTCATGAGTTTTGCTGAATTCAGCGGTTCGAGTTCGGCTATGCCCTGCCGCCGCCACTAAGTGCGATCGCGTATCTGCTCTTAATGTCTCTATTCGGGTTTTGGCGGCATATCCTGTACCTACCAATCCCACCCGTAAGGGAAATGTGAGATTATATCCAGTCGCATGGTTGGGCATAATTTTTTAAAGAGACAAGTGCGTAACTGCTGTGAAGCCTGTTCAGTTCTACCCCAAACTCTGTCATAAGTCATCCTCAAAATGCCGAGGAAAGCAGGGGTGTTCCAAAGTATTTATTCTTCTTTATTTGAAATATAAATAACGCTGATTTTGATGCCTGCGATTCATTAATAGATCTGTTCGGAATGCTTAATTATCAACCACTTCCGTCCCTGCTTTTCTCAATCCGACATTGATTAATCATCAACAATCATCAACCCTGAACCCTCACTTATAAGTAATTCAGGATTAAGTTTGAACATCACATTACGAATCCCATTCAACGATTCCTCGATTAAACGTCACATCCTTTTAGGTTTTCCCGTAGTATCAGAGAAGAGCAGATTAAAACGGTTGGCTTTCACTTCAATGCTGTTGTGATGGTTACTGTTTCATAACGCTCAGACTGCCGTTTCAAATATTGAGAGGATTTGCTACATGGCAACTTTTAAGGTCACGTTGATCAACGAGGCCGAAGGGCTGAATACTACTATCGAAGTTCCAGACGACGAGTACATTCTTGATGCTGCTGAAGAGCAGGGAATTGACCTACCCTACTCTTGTCGTGCTGGTGCTTGCTCAACTTGTGCTGGCAAGATTAAGGACGGTACGGTTGATCAATCTGATCAGTCCTTCCTTGATGATGATCAAATTGAAGCTGGATATGTTCTGACCTGTGTGGCATACCCCACTTCAGATTGCACCATCATCACTCACCAGGAAGAGGAACTTTACTAAGTTTAAGCTTGTTTAGCATTCCCCTTCTGGGTGTGCTCTATATGAAAGGTGTAGGCAGGGCGCGATTGTGTTCCTGCCTTGTTGCTTCTCACTGTTTCACTCAGCCTTGCTGGCGATGTGTGGTGTAGACCTCACTCAGCCCTCTCTTGGCTCACTCCCCAGTTTCTGCTGCCTCTGGTTCACGCCAATACACTGTATCGCTCTTGAGAGGTTGTACTTGAGCACCTGGATAATAGAAGCTCAAGATGCGCTCGGCTGACCATCTTAAATCACCTAAATTGTAAGCTCCGGTCTGGCTCATGCCCACACCATGGCCTAAGCCGCCTCCGACAAAAACATAGCCTTTCAACCGTTGCGATGGGCTGGCTTGAGCTACTGGGGCAGGGGAAATGTTGGTTTTAGGTGTTGTAACCTCGTCTGGTTTAGGGGAGGCCGCGATCGCTCCATGTGGGGGCATGTTTTGCATTGCCTCAGGAGGATTTGCTTCAGGAAGCGTTACCGTTTCGTAAATTGGCTCAAGATAGAACAGCGTGCTGTTGGGTGCATAGAGCGCACGCAAAATCTCGTCTTTTTGCAGTTCGATCAATCCCCGGTCGGTCTGAATTGAAAGTTTAATCACCCGTCCAGCTTCTGATCGTTCCAGCACTGCTATATTTTCGACTTGCCTAAAGTTAGCCAGAGGGTTTTGCCGATTGCGGAGATATTCCCGTAGATCGGTTTCTATTTCACTGAGATTGCTCTCGACTCGCCAACGAAACATGTCCCAACCTTCTTCATTAAACCCAGTTTTACGGTTCATGAAGACCCGAAAATTTTGCTCGTTAGAGAGGGGGAGTTGACCTAAATCCCAAATACTTTGGACAGAGTCAACTACTGCACGGAGGTAGGGACGATTGGGACCATTCCAAACGTCGCTAAAGGGAGCCGTAACCCCACCCGTGGTTGAGGAATACAAAGCATCAATTAATTCATTTTGGTAGGTTAGCACCATGCCGCGAGTAGCCGCGATCGCCCGATCGCTCTCGGTGGCGGCTCCTGTCAAACCTTGATAGACCTGACATTGGGTGTCTGCACACAATTGATAATTGTCAATGGCAAAACGACGCAGGTTTCTTAGAGCATAAGTCCGCGCTAAAATCGCCTGTGCCTCAATGGTCGTCGAGGGTGCAGCTAACCCAATCTCATGGGGCACGACTCCACGTAAATAAGTTTCGATGGGAACACGGTTCACCAGGGTATAGGTGCCGTAAGCGTTGGGTTGCAGGTACAGACTCCCACCATACAAACGGCGATCGCCATTACTGTCTCCTTCTTCGACATACACTCGACCATTAGCAGTGGCAATCTGTAGATTGTCTCGCTGATATCGATAGCCATTGACGACAAACGTTGCCTTGGGAACTCGTTGCTGCACCTGGCTGTCAATAAAGGCATTTTGAGATGCATTTTGAGACCCCTGAGCCAACAGGTTTTGCAATAGTAACCGCCGTAAAAGAGGGCTATGATAAGTCTCGCGTTTTGCCCACACCTGCCATTGCCGAGGTTGAGCAATCTCAACTTCAATGCCTTGGGCTCGCCACTGATTAGCACTGTCTTCAGCACTTTCAAAACTGCGATGCGTGCTCAACACCACTCGCTCAATCGCTTGCGGTTGGGGCAACGGTTGCATCGTTATATCGAGTTTGACAGAACCCGTTGTGGTCACGGTTTGGGTCTGTTCCCCTGTTTTAAATTGCAATGTCAGGCGATCGCCACTTAAAGGTTGCAACGTCAACTCATCATCCGCTTCTGCACCAAACCGTTGCACTATACCGACATCAATCACAGGCTCAGAAGCATTTTGGGCGATCGCAGCTCGTTCAGTCAGGCTGATGACGCAGGTCGTGACCAACAGGGCACCCGTCCACGGAGTCAACCAACGCCAACGCCCTATCAAAGACCACACATTGAGACGGCTCAGCTGACTAGCCTTGACATTTAAAACTGCAATCTGAGCGTCAACAGTGGCGAATTTGCTACAATTGCTGAGTTTTGAGTCTTGAATTACCATGCTGGCTGGAGTGATGAGGGGCATGACAAGGACATGACAAGGATTAGAACCTACGATAACAGCTTAAGATAATTTCTGCCTTAATCAAGATGCACAATGATGAATGATGCAACCCCTCACAAGCCTATCGTTGCTCCTCAAAAATGGGCGGTGTTGAATCCAGATGTGACTTATGGATGTTAATCCTGATAGCAAGGACATTGCACAAAATGCCCTAATGAACCTGAGTTCGGAATAAAGATTTTGGCGGTTGAAACCGCTGCTATAGGGACAAAACCGACCTATGTTGGTTCAGTAAGCCTTTGATTTGGCCAGTCCGCGAAGGCGGACTTTGTTCTGGTAGCCGCGAATTTATTCGCTGGGCCGCTTAAACCGAATGACGTTAATGAAATTTATACAGTCGCTCAGCAATCCCTTGAAAAGTTAGAGTTATTTTGAGCCATCTTCTCTTAAGCGGCTTCCTACATCAAGCTTGGCTCTCAATTCATCTTTAATCCGGTTTAAGATTGACGACTCATCTAGAGACGTCAAAATTCGATGAATCACGGCTTTAGGACCGTCCGGTCCCCAGGAAGCTCCATTCATCAAATATTCTTTGGTGATTTGACCGATCGCATAGGATGACACCCCTGCAACTCCGGCTTGGGTCAGTGCCACTGTCATATAAGGAGCCAGGGTGATGCCGCCTGTAGCAGGGGTTGACAACCCTAATACTGTCTTGAGAGAACTGAGTCCAAAATTGGTAATCAGCTCAGTAGCAGTGATGCCTCCCATACTGATTGCAATTTTTTGTAGCAGTGCCAGTGCTCCTTGTTGTGTCATGGCAATGCCATACAGTCTAGATAAGGTGAGAATTAACGCAATATCAATGACTACTCCACTGACCAGATCAAGCACAGTGATCGGGTTCAAGGCGATCGCCACTGCTTTTGTCATGACCCCGTTCCAGATCATCTGATTAGCCGCTCGTTCTCGAATTTCCCGCTTGCGTTGCACCACTTGCTCGTTGACATCATCCGCATAGAGCATCGTATTCAACGCCACTAACGATTTCCCCTCTTTATGGAGAATATTTAAAATCTTGAGCTTTAAGTCATCAACCTGCGGTTCTCCTTGGCTTAACTGAGCAACCATCGTGCCATTGGCTCGCCGCACCGCCCGTGCCACCAATGGAGAGGCGGCTGCCATGACAATTTCATCGGGAGAGAGCAACTCGCGCACACGCTCATCTCGAATTTTGTGATAAATCGCCTGACGATCGGCATTGGGATATTGATCGATTTTGTTAAACACCAACAAGAGTGGCTTACTAAATCGTCTAAGTTCTGACAAAGCGTCAAACTCAACCTTAGTCATGTCACCTGCAATCACAAACAAAATTAGGTCAGCCTGTTTTGCCAATTGCCGCGCCAGTTGTTCGCGAGCTTCTCCGTCTACTTCGTCAATGCCGGGGGTGTCAATTAGCTCAATGTGCGATCGCCCCAACCCGTTCAGAGACACCCGCAAAAGATCTCGCTGACTGCCAAGAATCGCTTCTCGCTTGAGGCTCCAGTCTGCCCGTTGAATGGTTTGAGTCACCCCATGAGTTGGCCCTGTCTCAAACACGGCTTGACCCAATAAAGCATTGAGAAGGGACGATTTACCCCGTCCTACCATACCAAACACAGCAATTTGAACAATTTGCTGCTCTAACCGCTCTAGCATGGATTGCAAACTATAAATTTCTGGTTCCAAACCGGCTCGTTCTCTTGGAGTCAGGTTCAGCTTTGCCACAAGTTGCTTCAAAGCGTCTTGGGCCTCTTGATAATGCAGCTCTGACTGAATTTCGTGGAAGCTGTGGACTGTTTCCTCCAGTTCTCTGTTTAAATTAGGTTGCTCTGAATAGGTCACGCGGCAGGGAAATATAGTGGAGTGTTGGGCAAGTCATTCAACAGAACGGGTTACAAATCGGCCCGACTTGTTCCATTCTATCGAGTTGACATGAGCCTGCCCAAAAAGCAGAGAATCTGGGAGTGGTGTTAGAGACATCTAACCGTTAATGGCAGATTTAGCTAGAAAATCAGCTAGAGCAACAAGAGAGACATGAAGCGATATGTCTCTTCTCACGGTTCAGTCATTCGCTAGATTCAAAGAACTTGACTCCATAACTGACCAGTCAAGGGTTGTGCTGGAAAGATCAGGATGACGCGAGGAGGAGAGGACTAAAAATTTTGATGATCCCGTCATCTCTCATCCCTCGATAATTCTTTATCCTTGGTCAAATGAGGACGATTGAGTTAAGTGGAGTCAAATCAGGTCACGAGGGAGGTCGATGGCTCATCAACCAGCTCCCTCGTACTGCAAATTTTTTTAGCGGAAGCGACGCTTACGGCGTGCCATGACTGCCTTGCGCTTACGCTTTTCTAAGGGAGTCTCAAAATGGCGATGACTTTTTACATCTGCCAAAATCCCTGCCTTGGAAACTTGACGCTTAAAACGTCGTAAAGCTGACTCAATTCCTTCATTTTCACCTAAGACCACTTGGGTCATGCGTTCTTCTCCTTTGCTAATGCGGCAGTCACTAAAATAACGACCACTTTTCCTTATATTAATCAACAACAAACCACTATATCCAGACCCATTGCCTCTGAATTATTGAACTATTTCTAAAGGCTCACTAATCCTTTTATGAGGCTGATCGACCTACATCGCGATCGCCTCAAGCCTTGCCTCAAATTCCGTGGTAAATCACAAAAGTCTAGCGGACAAAAGATAGGTCAATCGTTCCAAAATGGGCACTAAGAGCCACATTGACATTTTCTAGGAGACTGATTAACCACTGCACTGCATCGCGATTGTAGGCTTCGTAATGCCCAAATAGAATTGACAACCGCCGTTCTAAGCAGGGTTTTACCTTGCGGCAGATCAAAACAATCTTGAGCAAAATGCTAGTTGTCAAGATTGGGCCGAGATTGGTAATCAAATCGATGAAGACAAAATGGTTGGGGCGATCGGGTGTGTCAACCAATAAGAAATTGAGGAGTTGGCTGCACGTCCGCACCATTAAGAAATCACTCAGGTTTTTGGTATTGCTATCTGGAAAGATATTTTGTAGTTGGTTGTATAGCTGGTTGTTGAATTGGCGTTTGCCGTATTCGGGATCAACGGCTGCTGTGATGTATTGGTAGAGATCGTCTTTGAAGGTTTTGTAAGAGACCGCTTGACCACTATGCGTTAAGAAGTTATGGGCTACATCTTTGTGACTCTTGCCATTGTGAACTCTGCCGACGTAGTGTTTGATAGCTCTGCCTAACTCTTGATCGCCTAACAAGGTGGGGTTGGCAATCGGCTGAATAATTCGAGACGCCGTTGGAGAAGACGGTCTAGCGGCTATTTGAGCACGCCGAACCTGATAGGTAATGTATTGTGATAGATCGATCTCAAACTGATGTTGAATATTAGCTTGAATTTGGCGAATGGTTTGCTGGTGTTCTTGAGAGCTGTCATCGCTGATGAGACAGTGCTCATAAAGATAGGGATACCGTCGAATCAGAGTGCCCAGGGGGCGATCGCCTACATTAGCCTCGGCTGCTTCGTTTAAAACTTGCGCTAAGCGATAGAGGGTCAGGTATTGCTCTGTTTCGGTGAAGAGCTTGACCAACTCTCGCAGCCGCCGCACAGTTCGTGAACGATGGACACTGACAGATGAGTTAGGAGTTATTTCAAACAGCTTAACCAAATCGGGGATCGCCATTTGGGACTGCGATCGCGATTGCCAGCGGTTAATGAGAATATGACAGCAGCGATTGAGAACATAGCGAAATTCTTCGACTGCAAGCTTAGAGGAGACGACCTTATCAAGTGCCGCAACAACATCTGCATCGGGGTATCGAGCACCGTCAATGAACAAGGCATGGAAACGATCGACCAACTCATTTGGCGACTCAACGTCAACCCAATAGAGGAAGTGATCATAAAGCCTCTGTTCATCAACACTAATTTGTCTATTGCCTCGACTTGTCCAGCTGGTCACCACAGATAGGCACTCCTCTGACTGTTTCAAAGCTAATTCTGCCGATCCAAAGCTAACGCTTGCTTGGCTAAGAGATCACTGTGTAAAACACTAGACTTTAATTAAAATTGATGTCTTTCGGGGTCAAATGTGTCGGTCAATAGCTGACGCTAATGCCTCTACACTAATACCGTATCCGATAGTACTTAAATTAGATTGATCGATACTGTGATGCAAGTCACGATCCTTGTAAAGCTTTAATGAAGCTGAGTAGGACTGTACTGATCGTAATTCACTGAATTCCTTTTTCTAAGTCAGTATTAATACGAATAGCTTATGTGATCTAAATAGAAAGCGTAAGTCATTGGGGTTAGTCCGTCTGGGTGCTTCAACTCCCTAACATTTAGAAGCATAAACCGATAAACACCAGAGGTATGATTACAGCTAAATCAATTAACGATTAGATTTGCATGACTTGTCGTGTTACTCTGGCCCAGCTCGTTGAAATTTTAGAAGCTGCTCCACTCAACTTACCCAGTGAGGCAACTAGCCTCGCCACCTGTCTGACAACAGATAGTCGATTCCTTCAGCCAGGAGAGATATTTCTGGCGTTGCGGGGCGAGACCTTTGATGGGCATACGTTTGTGGAACAAGCGATCGCACAAGGAGCGATCGCCGCAATTGTAGATCACGTTAGCTCCAGTACAAGCTCACTGCCCTTACTGGTTGTAAAAGATACGCTGGCTGCTTATCAGGCGATCGCCCATTGGTGGCGCAATCAATTCACAATTCCTTTAATTGCGGTTACTGGATCGGTTGGCAAAACCACAACAAAAGAGTTAATAGCTGCGGTTTTAGCAACTCAAGGAACCGTTTTCAAGACATACGGCAACTTTAACAATGAAATTGGAGTCCCCAAAACCTTGCTGGAATTGGGAGAAGAGCATGATTATGCTGTGATTGAGATGGGGATGCGGGGTCAAGGTGAGATTGCATTATTGAGTCAGATTGCCCGCCCTGATATTGCTGTGATTACCAACGTAGGAACGGCTCATATTGGTCGATTGGGGTCAGAACAGGCGATCGCAGAGGCAAAATGTGAGTTGTTAGCTGAAATGCCGACGACAGGCATCGCGGTTCTAAACCATGACAACGAGCGATTGATAGCGACAGCGACGCAAGTTTGGCAAGGAAAAATAGTAACGTTTGGACTTGAGGGAGGGGATGTTTGGGGGCAATTGCTTGATCCCCAAACGCTTGAGGTGGATGGAATGACCTTTGCGCTGCCATTGCCCGGTCGTCACAATGCCTTGAACTATCTGGCTGCGTTAACGGTGGCAAAGGTTTTGGGACTGGATTGGTCTCCTTTAATGGCGGGAATCGCTGTGGACTTACCAAAAGGGCGGGCACGGCGATATGACTTGCCCAATGACGTAGTGATTTTAGATGAGACTTACAATGCTGGGTTAGAGTCGATGCTGGCGGCTTTGCATCTGTTATCGCAGGTTCCTGGAACTCGACATATTGCTGTGTTGGGCACGATGAAAGAGTTGGGAGAGCGATCGCCCGAATTTCACCGACAGGTAGGGGAAGCGGTAGGTCAGTTAACCCTAGACCATTTGGTGATTTTGGCAGATCAAGAGGAGAGTAAGGCAATGGCAGAGGGAGCAGGGTCAATCTCTACAGAACAACTGTCGAGCCATGATGAAGTGGTAGAGCACTTATCGAAGTTTGTCAAACCGGGCGATCGCATTCTCTTAAAAGCCTCTCGTGCAGTGGGGTTAGACCAAGTGGTTGATCGCTTTCGGAGTGCCCTGTTGCAACATCAAAATTAGGCTTTCTTTATGTGAGGAGGGGTGCAACTTGAAATGCCTGCAACGCCATTCCTTGACCCCAAAAATGATGTGTCCAAGATCTCAAGATCTATTGATGATGGGATGAGGCAACTGTTTTAAACCATATCTTTTTCTCTCAAAAAGTGACTGAGATGAGTTAGGCTTGAGCAGCCTTCTACATCCCTCTTTAGGAAGAAGATATGGAGACTTCTGAAATTCCTCAACCTCGGAAATCTGTCAACATTTTTAAGTGGATTGGCATCGGATGTGGTGGCTTCTTTCTCCTACTGCTCATAGGCAGCATTGGCTTAGCCATCGTTGTGCAACGATGGTTGAATCTGTCGGCAGACCCTCAACAGGCAGAACAGAAAGCCCAGACCATTATGGATTATCAAATTCCAGGGGGGGCTGAGGGGCTGATGTCTGTGGAAGTCAGTGGGATGACCTTTGCGGGTGTTGGCAGTGCGGATGGTTCGGGAGATATTATGCTGATGTTGGGCAAGGTTCCTGGCAATCCCAATGAGTTTCAAGACTCTTTTCAAAAGTCTTTTCAAGAAAGTTTCCAAGATCAAAGTGGTCAAAATCTTAATATTTTGTCTACTCGCATCGAAGCAAAGCAGTTGTGTGGACAAGATGTTTCGGTGACGGTGTTGGAGGGTGAGCAAAGCACCGTTAACACCCGTGAATCTGCCTTGGTTTATCAAACTGTCGTGCAACACAATCAAGACCTGATCGTTGTTTATCTCACCACGATTGGTGATAACGCGAAAGCGACTGCGGATCAAGTGTTTAATTCGTTGAACTGCAAATGATAGAGGGTGACAGGTCAGTCTTTAAGACGCTAAATGCCGTGGCTTTTGCCAATTACCCAATGCCGACGAAAGAATCGGGAAAGGCTTGATTCCTCAAGTTTCAGGTAAATGGGGCGACCGTGGGGGCAGGTGCGAGGCATTTGGGTTTGTTGCCATTGATCTAGCAGGGTTTGTATCTCTGTCAGGGTGAGTGGGGTGCCATTGCGAATGGCAGTGCGACAAGCTGTAGCAACGAGTGCCGCTTCGAGGTTGCCTCCCAAACTGAGTTCTAACAAGGCATCTGAACAATCGCTGCGTTGGGCTAAGGGTTCTGGAGCCGTGCGAATTGCCCATAGTTGCTCGCCAAAGCAATCTACGGTTAGCCCTAGACGTTGGAGTTGCTCGATTTGAGCCGATGAGAGTTGATTGAGAATAATGGGTGGCTCTAATGGAACCAGAGTCCAGCGATCGCACAATTGTTCATAGAGCACCCGTTCATGGGCGATGTGCTGTTCCACCAACCAGACCCCATTGGGATGCTCTGCGAGGATATACATGTTGTGAACCTGGGCGATCGCTCTAAGAGCACCTGGACTGTGGAATGGAGTGGTTGCTGAAGGGTTGTCCTCGGTTGACTCTTCGGCTTCAACGGATTGAACAGAGCGACTGTGATAGTAGGCTCCTTGAGCCTCGGCAGCTTTGAGCAATTGCCCTACCCGGTGAGAGTGGGCTGCTTCGGGCAAACTCGTGTTGAGTTGCATGGCTTGGGCGATCGCCTCTCTCACCCGTTCTTGCCAAGTTTCAAGGTGCTGTAAATAAATTTCGGTTTTGGCGGGGTGGCGGTTCCAATCAATCTGCTCAGGGGCAATCTGCAAATGCAAGAAACAAACGGGATGGCGATCGCGTGGGAGAGCGCGCCGAAAGACTCCTAAAATCGTTTGTTCTAACTCTGGTAGTTTGACCATGCGTCCGTTGACGGCGACTCTCACCCAATCGGGACGGTGGCGATGACAGCGATCGGGTAACCCGATTAGAAGATAGAGGGAGGGGGGAATCGAGTTGTGATCAATAGATGCCCCAGAGACGCGATGAATCGCGTCTGTACTCTCAGAGAAGGAGATTTGAAGGAATTGGAGGTCGGCAGGTTGGAGATCGCGGAGGATTTGCGGCAGAATTTGCAGAGCAGAGGGACTCGACCAGATGGCAAACCAGGGGCGATCGTCCTGTTCAACTTGCCATGTGATGTGAGGATGACAGAGGGCAAGCTGATGGACAGTGGCTTGTACTGCCCGCATTTGTTGAGCCGAGTTGGGCAAACTAGCGCGGCGGGGAAGCCAATTGCCAAAGAGATCAGAGACCGTGACGACGGTGCCAGGGGCGATCGCGGCTACCTCGACACGATTGGGAGTGCCTTGGGTGTCGTAGCTGACTCGCCATCCCTCAGGGGCAGTTAAAGAACGGCTACAGATTTCGAGCTGGGCCAGTTGTGCCAGACTGTGGAGTGCTTCTCCGCGAAAGCCGAGGCTATTGATCTGCCATAGATCATGGCTGCTGTAAATCTTGCTGGTGCTGTGGGGAGTGGCTGCCTGTTGCAGATCGTCTAAGCCCATGCCGTTGCCATTGTCAGAAACTCTGACCCGCCATTGGTGTTGCCACAGCGAGATGTGCAGTCGAGTTGCCCCTGCATCGATCGCATTCTCGGCTAATTCGCGCACGACAGCCGCAAGAGAATCAATTACTTCTCCTGCCGCCATGAGGTGCACAACCTCGGTGGGTAAGGTCTGAATTTTGGATGTCATGAGATCCAGTTTAAGCAAAGTCAGCCAAGGTAATCAGGCTGCTTTGAACGCCAATCAAAATGGCAATGATTTCAGTAGAGCTGCTGCGCCGGATCAGGGTGTCGTTGCTGTTAGCTCCTGTTCCTTGAGTGAAAACTAAATTTTGGAAAGAGGTGCTTGAGGGCAGTCCCAGGCGATCGACCCCATCGATAAAGTCGGTGATGGTGTCTGTTCCACCCGATCGCGTCAAGACAAAGCGATCGCTACCTGCTGCACCGCTCAGGGTGTTTTTGCCACTGCCCCCTGTCAGCGTGTCGTCACCCTCTCCCCCGCTCAAGCGATCGTCTCCATCTCGACCAAACAATGTGTCATTGCCCTGGTTGCCCCGCAACAGGTCGTTACCGCCTTTGCCATCCAAGCGATCGTCTCCGGCTTGACCGTTGATCACGTCGTTGGAGTTGTCATATCCTGCCACTGTGTTGTTGAGGTCATTCAAAAACGTGACTGTGTTGCGATTAAACAACACCCCTTGAGTTGAGTCAGCATTAAACACATCGAGATTGTCTTGAGGGGCAGTTTGCCCATCAAACCACAGGTTGCTCATGTCATGAGAGGCAGTTGTTGAGCGGCTGAGATTATCAAGGGTGGCGAGGGAGATATTTTTAAGAATCACTTGCACCGTCGCAATGCCGTCAAAGGCGATCGCCACATCTGCCCCAATCTGGGTCATGAGCAAGTTCTCAGCGGTGAGTCCTGCCCCGGTAAATTTCAGCGTATCGGCGTCGGCAATCACTCTGGATGTTGGGGTAGATCCGGCTCCAACTCCCTGGAAGTCAGTGATGGTGTCAGTGCCGCCCCCCAGTTGAATTAAATAACTATCCTGACCGCCCCCGCCGGTCATCAGGTCGTCTTCTCGTTTGGGGGTAAAGACATCGTTGGTGGTGCTGCCTGTCAGGGTGTCTTCGCACTGAGTGCCATTTAACGCACCGCTACCCGTTAAGGTAATGCCTCCGATCGTGATAGGCACTGTGCCTCCGCCTTGAATCGTACCTGCGCTAGCCGTGACATTTAAGTTGGCCGCCCCGCAATAATCGACCGCAATGAAGCTCAACCCCTCTAGAGCCGCGTTAATGCTGGCGATCGCACCACTAAAGGTCAAAACCGGATCAGCCGTGCCATCCCCTACGCTAAAGGTCAATCCGACTGCGTTGCCTAGACTCAAAACCCCATTGCTGACCGCCAGACTGACTTGGAGGACATCCGTGCTAGACCCCCCAAAGGAAATGGGGTTGCCAGTTGAAGTTGAGAAGACGAGGGGTAATCCTTCGATCGCGGTTTGAGCCGTGGGAATAATTGTGGAAATCGTATTAGCCGCCGTATTGGTCAGGTTAAACCCCGTAGACAGATCTCCAGCGATCGCAGTGACAGTGTAACTCCCTGGAATCACATTGGCTACCAAAGGGTCAGCGGTAGCGATGCCGTTATTATCAGTGCTGGCGGTAAAAGTCAGACTATTAGCAAAACTGCCGCTGGCTCCTACGTCAGGAGCCACAAAAACCACACTACTGCCGCTGATGGGGTTGGCAAAGGCATCCGTGAGACGCACCTGCAAAGGATTGGTAAAGGCGGTGCTAACTAGCGTCGCTTGGGGGGTTGTGCCGGGTAAGGGGGCGATCGCCGCTGGAGCACCGGCTAGTGTTTGCAGCAAATAAGCTTGCAATCCTTTAAATCCCAAACTGTCAGTGGCGGTGATAGTTGCATTAAACGATCCAGCCGTGGTGGGAATGCCGCTAATCACCCCCTCTGGTGAAAGGGTTAAGCCCGTTGGCAAACTTCCCGTATCAACCGCAAAGGTGTAGGTGCCGCTGCCCCCTGTCGCTGTTAGCGTTTGTAAATAAGGAACTCCGGCGATCGCACTGGGCAGGGTGGGTGGTGCAAGGGTGACTCTGAGAGCAGTATTGCTTAAGAGAAATTGCGCTGGCTCAGCCCCCGTGGTTGTCGCCAACACTGGATAAGACCCTTCGACCGAGTTAGCCGTAGCAGAAACCGTCCCTTGACCAGAGGCATTGAGGACTACAGTAGAGCTATTGAGAATGGCACTAGCTCCCGTAGTGGGTGGGATAAACGTGACCCGACCCCCTTGGATGGGTTCCCCTGTTGCGCTGCTGACAGTCACCCCCAACGGCTCTGGAAAGGGTTGATTGATCAATGTTTCCTGAGATGCGCCACTGGGGGTGATGGTAAATCCCTGAGATTCAAACGCGCCAATATCTGCCGTGCCAATTATGCCGCTGCCCCGTTGGTCAGTAGCAGGGGCTGCAAGAGGTGACCCTGTATTGATTGCCGTGCTACCGGGAAGCAGCGCATGGGTGGGAGTCGAGCCACCATAATTGCCCAACGAACTGAGCAGAGGATTGATAGGAGTGGCATTAGTGCCGACCTGATCGGTGCCTGTAAAGCCAGTCGCCCCAGAGCCATTGCCAATCAAGTTAAACCCGTTACTAATAACAGTGCCAGCTATATCTGGGGCAATGGCACTCCGATTTCCAGCGACTAACGTGTTTGACAATGTCATGGCGTTAAAACCGCCCCCGCCACTGCCATTAGCCTGGTTGCCCGTGACGGTGCTATTAATCAGCGTGGCTCTGGCGGCTGGCCCCAAGTTGCCTAACCCGCCCCCATCGCCATCAGAACGGTTGCCACTGAGGGTGCTAGTGATGACCGTCACGTCTCCAAAATTGCCGATGCCCCCTCCCCCTTGATCGGCCTGGTTGCCGCTGAGAGTGCTCCCCACCAGTGTCAGCGTGCCGCTGTTAAAAATGCCACCCCCGGTGCGATCGGCCGCACTATTGCTGACAACACTGTTTGTGAGGCTCAAACTACCTGCATTAAAAATGCCACCGCCTTGATCACCATTGGCAAAACCATTAGTGATTGTGATGCCGGAGATATCTGCACCGACCCCACGGTTGACCGCAACCAGTCGAGAGCGATCGCCCCCGTCAAGGATGAGTTGGTTTGCGCCTGTCCCGGTGATGGTGACGTCACCTGTCAACTCAAGCTGTCCAGAGGTGAGTTGAATCGTTTGTGGAGTAGCAAATGTGCCCGTTGTGTCGAAGCTAATCGTGTCGGCTCCAGCAAAGGTATTGGCATTGATCACCGCTTGCCGCAATGAACCTTCTCCACGATCGCCTGTTGTAGTTACAACTGTGTCATTGGCAGCGATCGTTAATGTCGCCATCGCCGCTGGAGAAACGGTATATCCCGTTCCGGCTTGCACCATTAGGGCGATCGCCTCTGCTGCTTCGGCCTGAATATCATCGTTTGCCGTTACCGTAATCGTGACATTGCTGGCTCCATCGGGAATGGTAACGGTTCCAGTGGAGGTATTAAAACTGCTGGCTCCAGTAACGGTGTAATCGCGTGTAGACCCAAAGGCCGCATCTCCGAAGACTCCCAAATTCACGATCAGATCGCCCAGAGTATTGCTGCCCCGTGAAATTGTAAAGGTTCCTGTGGTGCCCGTTTCGGTCAAACTCCCTGTCCCGGTGATGCTGACTTGAGGAACTACCAGGGCGATCGCCCCAAAAATATTGTTGTTGTCAGTGGCCGTGTTCTCTGAATCGGTTGCTGTGTTGCCGCTAAAGACAGGTAAGACACCCACACTGCTGACAAGGGTTCCATTACTCGCAAAGATAGCCCCCCCTTTGCCTTGCCCTGCACCCCCTGCGATCGGCGCACCCGAACCCCCATTGCCCCCCTCGGCTCGGTTGTTTTGAAAGCGGACACCATTGAGAGTCAGTGCCCCCGATCGCGCCAAGATTGGGCGCCGTAGGCCAGCGCCGGCGCCGCCGCCGCCGGGGGCGGCGCGGGCCGGGCCAGTGGCCGCGGGGCCGGCC
>JANRJA010000231.1:0-42595 GCA_033764315.1 Oculatellaceae cyanobacterium bins.114 | reverse complement strand
ACCTGCGATAACGGTTTATGATGAATTTAGTTTAAGAATTTTTAAGAATAACTGTGACTACGAACGTAACTCCTGAACAACTGGCATTGACCCCAGAAGGGGAACCGCTTCACACCGCTCCCCTGTTTGACATCAAGAACTGGACATGGCGAGGATACACCATTCGCTATGCCGTCAAAGGGAGTGGACAGCCACTCATCCTGATTCATGGGTTTGGGGCGGCGATCGGGCATTGGCGACAAAACATTCCCGCATTGGCGGCAGCAGGCTATCAGGTCTTTGCCATTGATTTGTTGGGGTTTGGCGGTTCTGATAAGCCACCTCTCGATTACAGTGTTGACCTATGGCAGGAGCTACTCAGAGATTTTTGTGAGGACCACGTCGAGGAACCCGCTATCTTTGTGGGCAATTCCATTGGGGCACTGTTGAGCCTGATGATGTTAGCGGATTATCCAGAGCTGTCAGCAGGGGGTATCTTGCTGAATGCGGCGGGTGGGTTAAATCACCGTCCAGAGGAGTTGAATCTGCCGTTGCGTGTGATCATGGGTACCTTTACCAAACTGGTTGGTTCTGATTTGTTGGGGCCGTTTATTTTCAATCAGGTGCGGCAAAAGCATCGGATTCGCCGCACCCTGCAACAGGTCTATCGCGATCGCACGGCCATCACGGATGAGTTGGTGGAAATGCTCTATGAACCCTCGTGTGATCCTGGTGCCCAAAAGGTCTTTGCCTCCATTTTGACGGCACCTCCTGGCCCTTCTCCGGCTGAGCTATTGCCGCGAGTACAGCAACCTCTGCTGGTGTTGTGGGGCGATGCTGACCCCTGGACTCCGATCGCTGGGGCTACGGTCTACAGCAACTTAGCAAAAACCGAGCCAGACCGAGTGCAATTTAAGATTATTCCGAATGCCGGACACTGCCCCCATGATGAATGCCCACAACTGGTGAATCAGCTCATCATTGAGTGGCTGGTGGAGGAAAGGCTAGAGGCTAAAGGCTAAAGGATGAAAAGTTTGTGGTCGATCGTTAATGATGGATAGTCAAGGGCAGAAGGAATGCCTCTTCTTATCCTTTATCCTTTTGATTTAATCCTTTATCCTTCATCCTTTAGCTTTATGTCTTTGCCAGTTGTCATTCTACCGGGCTATTTAGCGGGTTCTCTGCCTTACCGTGAGATGGAGGAGGGGTTGCGATCGCTGGGGTTATCGGCGGTCACGGTGCCGTTAAAACGGGGCGATTGGCTGCCAACGGTGGGAGGGCGATCGATGTTGCCGATTTTAGAGCAACTCGATGCAACGGTGAAGCGGGCGATGCAAGAGTTTGCTAGCGATCGCGTTCATTTAGTGGGGCATTCGGCGGGCGGATGGATTGCTCGCATCTATCTGGGTGAGGTGCCCTATGATGTGCATCCAGGCGATCGCGGTAAGACCTGTCTATGGAAAGCGCATCCTCAAGTCAACACATTGGTGACGCTGGGCACCCCTCATATCAGTGGCGAACGCTGGACAAAGCGTAATCTTGATTTCGTTAAGATCAACTATCCGGGAGCGTTTTATCCCACGGTGCGCTATGTCTGTGTCGCTGGTAAGGCGATCTATGGAGATAGACGCTGGTCAAACTGGTTTGCCCGCAGTAGCTATCAACTCACCTGTGGTGTAGGTGACTGCTGGGGAGACGGAATCACCCCTATTGTCGCCGCGCATCTGGAGGGGGCTGAAAATATCGTCCTAGATGACGTGCTGCACTCGCCCCAACCCGGCAAACGCTGGTATGGCTCTCCTGACGCCGTCAAGCAGTGGGCAAGCTACTTGAAAGAAAGAAAATAGAAAAAATGAAGAATGAAAAACGGATTTTTCTCTTCTTTTTCTCTCTTCTTTTTTTCTTATCGTCCTGGCAGCAAGGGACGAACTACTAAAAATCCGGCACCAAAGGCTGTCACAACAATCACGGCGATCGTGGCGGTGAGCCAGAATCCACCCATGTCTTTAGCGGGCGGACGTTTTTCATGGCGATGCGGTTCTTCGGCAATCTCAGAAAACAAGTCGTTCGTCAACGCATCATTGGGCTCGCTGGGCGTCGGTTGTGCTGGAGGAGCCGCAGGAGTTGCCATGTCTGGGGTCGGAGCCGATCGCTCAACTCGGGGTTGGGGAGGACGAGCCGCCTGACGCACTAGATCGGCGATCGCCTCTGGATGGGTTGCTGTGGATGGGGCGACGATGACTCCGTTGGGAACTCCGTTTCGCGCTGCCACTGGGGATTGAGAACCTCCAGCAATTTGTTGGAGGGTTAGAGCCGAGTGCACCACTCGCTCAATTTCTTGTCTCAGCAGCTGATTTTGACGAACCAGGTGCTGGTTTTGAGCCGTCATCGACTCCATCATGGCTTTGGTTGCTTGTAGCTCGGCTGCCAGTTCTCGGTAAACCGTGATGGGCACAGAAGGCGCATAACCATTGCCAGCTGATTGTCCAGCGGGATGCCCTGTTCCAGAATTGGGCTTGCGGGTCGCAGAGTCAGAGTTAGATTTCATGTGTTGCGAGGATAAAACGGCAAAGAATAGACCGCATCGTATATCAATTAATACTATGCTCAACAATAGTTGAGATTATGAAATCGCAATCTATTTTTGTCAAAGAAATCGCCACAAAACTCAAAATATTTCCATCGTAGAAGTCTAGTTAGACTGAACTGGAGTGAAGTGTTTGGTCATTCACTCTGTCCATTTACTCCATCCTCTTTGTTGCTATGAGTCAATCATTTACATCCGAAAATTTGGCAGTTGAGCCATCGCTTGAAGCGGCTACTCAATCTTCTGAATTGCCTGCTGAATTATTGCCTGCTGAATTAAAGTATGGTGAGCGTCATATTGCGGAAGGGCAATTAATTACATTTCCTAACCCCCGCATTGGGCGACGCTATACCATTCATATTTCGTTGCCAGAGTTTACTTGCAAGTGTCCGTTTTCAGGTTATCCAGACTTTGCCACGATCGCCATTCAATATGTGCCTAATGAAAAAGTCGTGGAACTGAAAGCCATTAAGCTTTATATCAACAGCTATCGCGATCGCTACATCTCCCATGAAGAGTCAGTTAATCAGATTTTGGATGATTTTGTGGCGGCGTGTGACCCCTTAGAAGTAACCGTTAAAGGCGATTTTTCACCTCGGGGCAATGTTCACACTGTGATTGAGGTTCACCATCGCAGAGAACAGGTATGAGACGATCTTGGGTGAAGTGGCTAGTGCTGATAGGGATTTTTGTCGTCGGGTTGGGGATTGCCCTGACTGGCTGCAATCCTCTAATGGTGAGAACGGATGCAGCACTGGTGCCCCGGTTGCTCTTAAGTGTGGTCAGTGAGCCTAAGACGTTTAACTATGTGCTCAGTTCTGAGTCTCCCAATGTGTTTGGCTATCTCTATGAGGGCTTGATCGTTGAAGATGGGGTGACGGGTGAGGTGCAACCTGCTCTAGCAGAATCGTGGCAAATCTCACCTGACAACAAAAAGATTGTTATCACCCTAAAACCCAAGTTGCGGTGGTCAGATGGTGAACCGTTGACGGTTGAAGATGTTGTCTTTACCTATAACGACCTCTACTTTAATGAGGCGATTCCTAGTTCGATTCGAGATGTGCTGCGAATTGGAGAAGGGGGTGCTCTGCCGCAGGTAAGACAAGTGGGCGATCGCCAGGTCGAGTTCTCAGTGCCAGAACCCTTTGCGCCGCTATTGCGTAACCTGGGGCTGGCTATTTTGCCAGCGCATGCTCTGCGGGAGTCGGTGCAAACTAAAGATAGTCAGGGAGATCCGCTGTTTATCTCGACCTGGTCTACGAGCACTGACCCCAGAGCGATCATTGGCAATGGGCCTTATACAATCGCCAGTTATCAGCCGAGCCAACGAGTGGTGTTTCAGCGCAATCCCTATTACTGGCGACGCGATCGCCAGGGCACTCCTCAACCCTATATTGAGCAAGTGGTGTGGCAGATTGTTGAGTCTACCGATGCCTCTTTGATTCAGTTTCGCTCAGGTGGATTAGACGTATTGGGCATTGCGCCTGATTCTTTTGCCTTGCTAAAGCGAGAAGAAGAGCGGGGAAAATTCAAAATTTATAATGGAGGGCCAGCCGCAGGCACCAATTTCATCGCCTTTAACCTCAATCGTGGTCGCCGCAACGGCAAGCCTCTGGTTGATCCAATCAAATCGCGTTGGTTCAACACCCTCGAATTTCGTCAGGCGATCGCCCATGCCATCGATCGTCAGCGCATGGTCAACAACACCTTTCAGGGATTAGCGCAACTGCAAGACTCACCCATTTCGGTGCAAAGTCCCTATTATTTTTCGCCTGAGCAAGGCTTGCCTGTCTATGACTATGACTTAGAGCGATCGCGCCAACTCTTGCAAAAGGGTGGGTTTCGCTATAACGCGACTGGGCAACTGCTAGATACTGATGACAATCTAGTCCGATTTACGCTGATTACAAATGCCGGAAATAAAGCTCGTGAGGCGATGGGGGCACAGATCAAGCAAGATTTAGCCAAAATTGGTATTCAGGTTGATTTTGAGCCACTCGCCTTTAACACACTGCTCAATCGGCTGAGCAATGCCCTGGATTGGGAATGTTATTTGCTAGGACTGACCGGAGGGATTGAGCCGAATTCAGGAGCAAATGTTTGGCTCCCCAATGGGCGATCGCACCGCTTTAATCAGGCCGCTCAAGCCGGACAGCCTCCAATTGAGGGACGCATCATCTCAGATTGGGAACAGCGCATTGCCCAACTCTATATTGAGGGGGCTAAAACATTAGATGAAGCTCGGCGTCGAGAGATTTATGCTGAGAGTCAGCGCATCACCCAAGAGAACTTGCCCTTTATTTACCTCGTTAACCCCCTCTCTCTGGCGGCTGTGCGCGATCGCCTGCAACCCATCAAATTCTCTGCTCTTAATGGCCCCCTATGGAATATCCACGAGCTTGAGCTAGAAGAAGAGTGAAATAGGGTGGATGATTGGAAACTTTTATTCTGTCTGCTGTGTGACAGTGTTGATCTGCTGACGCTGAGCAATCTGAATCAGAAGACGTAGTGCTTCATTCACTGCTGCATCATTAGGAAAGGCTTGAGCAATATCGGGATCTAACAACACTAAATTTGTCCCGCTACGATATCGCTCGACATACTTTCCTCTAACTCCTCCCCGCATTTGAGCAAAATCATACTCAGAACGCAGTTCATCTTCCATTTCACTCTCAACTTCCTTCTTCATAAAACCTCTTCTCCTGTCGAGTTGCTTTTCGGGCACTAATGACCCGAACCTTTTGCTCTCGATCAGTATGGGCGACAACTAAAAGTTGCCTAAATCGAGATACCCCAATGATAACGTAGCGGTTTTCGCCGATAGAGTGGTCAGGATCGGGAAATGTGACGGACAGAGGATCGTCAAACACTGTTGAAGCTTCCTGAAAAGAAACACCATGCTTCTCAAGGTTTAGTGCTGCTTTATCTGGACTCCATTCAAATTCCATCTGATTATCACAACTAGCAGGTTACTTTGGTGCTGTCTTAATCGAGATTTGAGGTAGCTCAACTACTCAAGTCATTTGTATTGGAATGACCACACATCCTCTTCATAGTTTTTCTGTAGCCAGTCATCTAAGGAGTAAAAAAGCTTTTCAGGATTAGTGAAGCTACCATCGGTTGGGTCAAAAATCAGGAACGGTGCAAGATCGCTAAACACATCAACAACAGGTAGAAAATCTTCAGGATAGGCTCGGTTTATCGAAATACAATCTACTGGATCACTTAAAAGGTTGTACATAATCACTCTGCCGTTATCGTCATGTTGGTGATATCTATAGCAAATTGTTGCCATGAGTGGTGGTTGGCGATCAGAAGAAATTGAATCTTGAGATTGAAACTCCCTCCAACACTGGAGCCGTAGCTGATCTTCATGCTCATCATGCTCAAATCCTAAAACTGAACAAAGCTGTTCAATTACGTCTAGTTGGCTACCCAATGTCATGACTGTTTCAGCGGTCAATTTTTCTAGCCACTGATTAGAAGGGATATCCAAAAAATTAGGAGAAACCCTGAGAAGCATGTGATCAACGCTCATGAGTTGTAGACCTTAACATTGACTAAAATTTTCTCAATCACAAGTATGCAAGATAACTGCTCATCATCTCCCCCTCTGCCCTCTAGGTGGAAAGTTGATAACAGTGAGCGTAGCTCATGGAACGCTTTCTTCCACCTCCTGCTAAGAACCAAGACTTGGGGGAATCATCCCCCAAACCCCCAACTAAGGGACAGAATCCGTCCCTCAGACTCCCTCGATATCAGGTGTAGGAGAAGTAGCATAGGTTGGCTTCGCACCTGTTTCAAGTTCCGGTTTCCCTGCCTCTTCCTTCTGCCCTGTGCCCTTTGGATCGTTTATCCTTAATCCTTAAGCCCTTCTTCTTTCTTGCCTCTTTTCTTTTCCTATGGTGTTGCTCCGACGCTTTCTTCTCGGCTCCCTGGTTGTGCTTGCGATCGCTCTAAGTGGGTGCAGCCTCGACCAATTTAGAACGAATGCGGCTCAAACTCCCCGCATGGTGGTCAGTACGCTGAGTGATCCCTCGACCTTTAATCCAGTTACCAATGCGGGTGCCAACGAGGTGTTGGGTTATATCTACGAAGGGTTGCTAACGACCAATGGGGTAACAGGCGATCTAGAGCCGGGAATTGCTGAATCTTGGGAGATTTCAGAGGATGATCTCAGCATCATCTTTACCTTAAAGGAAGGGCTGAAGTGGTCGGATGGGGAACCTCTGACGATGGAGGATGTGCTATTTACCTTCAACGACATTATCTTCAACGACAAACTTCCCAGTAGTGTGCAAGACATTATGCGGGTTGGCGAAGCAGGAGTGTTTCCTCAAGTCCGCCAACTCGACGATCGCCGCCTAGAAGTGCGATCGCCTGAACCCTTTGCGCCACTCTTACGCTTTGCGGGTGGCACTGAGATTTTGCCAAAACATAAACTGCAAGAGTCGATCACCCAAACTGACTCTGAGGGAAATCCCCGCTTTCTGGCGGCTTTAGGAACTGACACTCCTCCCGATCAGGTAGTGGGCAACGGCCCCTATCGCATCGTTAGCTATCTGCCGAGTCAACGCATTGTTTTGGATCGCAACCCCTATTACTGGCGACGCGATGCAGCGGGTAACCCTCAGCCTTATATTGAGCAAGTCGTGATTCAGATTATTCAAGAAAATGAAGCATCACTGACTCAGTTTCGCTCAGGTGGCTTAGATGTAGAAAGCATTACGCCAGATTATTTTGCTCTCTTAAAGCGAGAAGAAGAGCGAGGCAATTTCACAATCTACAACGGCGGACCGGCGTTGAGCACTTCCTTTATCACCTTTAATCTCAATCGGGCGACCCGCAATGGTAAACCCCTGGTTGATCCGATTAAATCGCGCTGGTTCAACACGTTAAAGTTTCGCCAAGCGATCGCCCATGCCATTGACCGTCAAACGATGATCAACAACATCTATCAGGGCTTGGGCGTTCCTCAAAACTCTCAAATGTATCTGCAAAGCCCGTTTTATCTCTCGCCAGAGGAGGGCTTGCCAGTCTACGACTATGATGTAGAAAAAGCCAAGCAACTGCTGACGGAGGCAGGCTTTGAAACTGACTCTGCGGGGCAACTCACCGACGCCGAGGGCAATCGGGTACGATTTACCCTGATTACCAATGCTGAGAATCCAACACGAGCCGCTCTGGGAGCGCAGATTAAGCGTGATTTAGCCAAACTGGGCATGCAAGTTGACTTTGAGCCGATCGCCTTTAACACCTTGATTCGTCGGGCTGACGACACACTCGATTGGGAAGCCATGATCTTGGGAATTGGAGGTGCCCCCTTTGAGCCAGATGGGGGTCGAAACACTTGGTCGCCTGAAGGACGGT
The DNA here is from genome assembly GCA_033764315.1 of Oculatellaceae cyanobacterium bins.114. Classification (GTDB taxonomy): domain Bacteria; phylum Cyanobacteriota; class Cyanobacteriia; order Elainellales; family Elainellaceae; genus FACHB-1407. The sequence goes on along the minus strand of JANRJA010000231.1, from coordinate 34,659 downwards.
TGCATATGTTTAACCAGGCACCCGGTCAGGGTCAAGCCCCGATCGAAGGGCGTGTTATAGAAGACTGGGAACGAGAGATTTATCGCCTCTACGTTCAAGCGGGTCAGGAGTTTGAGGAAGCCAAACGCAAAGAATTTTATGATGAAGCACAACGCATCGCTCAACAACAATTGCCCTTTATCTACCTGGTAAATCCACTCTCGTTAGTCGCTGTTCGCAATAAAATTCAAGGTATTAAGTTCTCAGCGGCGGGTGGGCCTATCTGGAATCTGTATGAGCTGAAGCTGGTGGAAGAAGAAGGATAAAGGAAGACAGAAAAAAGACGAGGGAAGAGAAAGAATCAAGGATGAAGAATAAATAGAGGGAGAGCGTAGGAGTGAAAAGGTGGACAGGTGAGTGTTGCTTTTGGTCATCGCCCTCTCCACCCGTCATTTTGTCGTCGCATCCCCCTGCCACTGACTATCAACCATTGACTCCGTTATCTAATGACAAAACGCTTGCTGCTGTTAGGTTTAATGTTGGTGATGGCGATCGCTCTGATGGGCTGTCGGTCGGTGGTCAGTGGTCAAGAAGTGCAGTCTCAACTCGTACTAACCACGCTGCAAGACCCTAAGACGTTTAACCCAGCACTCAATCAAGAGTTTCCCAATGTGTTCATGTTCACGATGCGGGGGTTGACCGCTGAAGATGGGGTGACGGGTGAGGTGGTGCCAGAGTTGGCAGAGTCTTGGGAATTTTTGGGCGATCGCCGCCTGGTGTTTACCCTGCGATCAGGGCTGAAATGGTCTGATGGAACGCCTCTCACCGCCGCAGATGTGGTGTTTACTTACCGGGATGTGATCTTTAACGAAAAAATTCCCATTGATGATCGCGATGGCTATCGAATTGGAGAAAAGGGAGTTTTGCCGGAGGTGCGTCAACTGGGCGATCGCCAGATTGAGTTTGTCTTACCTGAACCCTTTGCCCCGATTGTGCGAGCGACGGCGGCAGGTGCCACTGGAATTGGCATTTTGCCCAAACATGCTCTTCAAGATGTGGTGAAAACCCTCGACTCAAGTGGTAATCCGCTATTTAATTCCACTTGGGGAACGGATGCCGACCCCGAAAAACTCGTAGTAAACGGTCCTTATCGAGTGGAGCAATATGCCCCCGGCGAACGCATTATCTTTCGGCGTAACCCCTATTACTGGAAGCGAGATAGCTATGGGCAACCGCTGCCCTATGTCGATCGCATTGTTTGGCAACTGTCAGAGTCAACTGATACCCAACTCTTGCAGTTTCGTTCTGGCGATCTAGATGTGGTGGGGGATGCTCGACCGCTACGTCCTGAATACTTTTCGTTATTAAAGCGGGAAGAGAGACGGGGCAAATTTCAAATTTTAATCGGTGGGCCGTGGTCAGGCACTACCTTCATTAGCTTTAATCTGAATCGAGCTAAAAACGATAAAGGTCAACCTTTTGTAGATCCGATCAAGTCTCGCTGGTTCAACACGCTTGAGTTTCGACAGGCGATCGCCTATGCCATCGATCGTCCCCGCATGATCAATAATCTGTATCGGGGTATCAGCCAACCGCAAGACTCACCCATTTCGGTGCAAAGCCCTTATTACCTCTCTCCTCAAGAGGGCTTAAAAACCTATGACTATGACCCTGAAAAAGCACGTCAACTGCTTCTCTCGGCGGGGTTTCAGTACAATGCAAATGGGCAACTGTTGGATGCCAATGGTAATCGCGTGCAGTTTACCCTTAACACCAATGCTGGCAATGAATTGCGAGAAGCCATTGGGGCACAAATCAAAACGGATCTAAGCAAGATTGGTGTTCAGGTTGACTTTAGTCCACTCGCCTTTCAAACCTTGATTAGTCGCCTAGTCAATAGCCGCGATTGGGATTGTGCTCTCATCGGTTTTACAGGAGGAGTTGAACCTCACTCTGGAGCCAACTTGTGGACGAGTGGTGGCGGCTTTCACCTATTTAACCTCGGCCCTCAACCGGGTCAACCCCCCATTACCGATTGGGTTGTCTCTGACTGGGAACGGCAAATTGACCAATTATTTAAGGCAGGGGCACGGGAGTTAGACGAAAGCAAACGCCGAGCCATTTACGGTGACTATCAGCGCATTTCTCAAGAGCAACTGCCTGTGATTCACCTGGTTCACGAGATTGCCCTGGTTGCTGTGCGCGATCGCGTCCAAGGTTTGAAATATTCTGGTTTACCCACCTGGGGCTTATGGAACATCGAAGAGATTAGAGTAGAGAATGAAGGCTGAAGGCTGAAGGCTAAAGGATAAAGGATAAAAAGTAGTACTCATCAAAACTCAAATCTCACCCATCCACCCATCTTCGCATCCAGCCTCTTAACCTTCATTCTTATCGTTTATTGTTTATCCTTTTTTCCTCCGTGACTCAACCCAACACTCTCCATCACCTCCTGAATGCTGTCGCTCAAGGCGACGTTAGTCCAGATACGGCTCTAGAAAAGCTGAAACATTTTGATTTTGAACCCGTGGGTGATTTTGCCAAAATCGATCACCATCGCTCGCTCAGAACGGGTTTTCCAGAGGTCATTTGGGGGCCTGGTAAAACTCCAGATCAGATCGTCCAAATCATCGGCGCCATGCGACAACGCAACCCAGTGGTGATGGCAACCCGCATCACTCCAGAAGTCTATACTCAACTCCAGGCTCAGGTGCCTGATCTGCGCTATTACGACTTGGCCCGCATTTGTGCGATCGCCCCGGATGATCTGCTTCCTCAGCACCCTGGCACAATCACACTGCTCTCAGCCGGGACTGCCGATCTGGCTGTGGCAGAAGAAGCTGCTGTCACAGCTGAGCTGTCGGGTTTTCGGGTCAAGCGATTATGGGATGTGGGTGTGGCAGGCATTCACCGACTGTTAAACAATCGTCAGTTAATTCAAACGGCTGATGTGCTGATTGTTGTCGCTGGCATGGAAGGAGCCTTGCCCAGTGTGGTTGCAGGTTTGGCAGACTGCCCAGTGATTGCTGTTCCTACTAGCGTTGGCTATGGGGCAAGCTTTAATGGGTTGGCCCCCCTCCTGACGATGCTCAACTCCTGTGCCGCTGGGATTGGAGTTGTCAATATTGATAATGGGTTTGGGGCAGCGGTGTTAGCAGGACAAATTTTGAGGACGGCAAATCGTCTCCAATCTGAGATTCCGGTTGAAGGAACCTGATAAGCTGAGGATCAATTGGAGTCAATCCTTCTAACGTTAGGTTAAGCTGTGCCTCATTCCTATGGCTGCTATTCCATGTCATATTCTTGTTGAAGGGAATCCTGCGATTGTTTATGCAAGTCGCAATGGTAGCCCTGAAAAAGTGTTGCCTACGCTCAATCGGTTTCTAGAAAAGTTTTGGCAAGAACGGGATGCCTCTGGAGAGACCGATGATACTCCAGAGTGTTTAGTGGCTCAAATTATCGTGCGATTTGGGTTTGAAATTTGTGAGGATGATTTCTCAAACTTGAGAGTAGGAATACATTTCAATTCTCATGCTCAGTATCTATACGTGATTTCGAGCGATCGCACCCTCACAACCTGGGTTCCACAACTGTCTTACACTCAAGACCCCACATTGGGTTTAAGTGCCTGTCAGCCGCTAAATTTCAACCCCATCCAAGCCGTTACCTCATAGAGGAAGGGCTTTGTCACCGCTCTACACCCCAACTCTTGTTATGGAATCGTAGAGATATAACGCAGCAAGTCATTATCGCGATTGAGCCAACCATTTAAGAAGACTCCTTGGCTGCTGTCTTGGCTCACCCGGCGATAGCGATAGTCGATTCGAGCCTGACAATATCGTCGGGCTGTTGCTGTTGTGTTGGCTCGGCTCAAAGCATCTCGTGTCATTGGGCCATAGCTTCCATCTACAGTTAGATTTAACACTTCCTGCAAAAACATAGTGGCTCCTCTGACCCCAAAGTTGACAGCCGTGTCAAAATGCACGATCGCGAGTGCTCGTGTTTTGAGATCACAGTTTGCCGGTCGCCAATACATCTCTCGATAAATTTCATAGACTTCTGCATCTGTGATGTACCGCACGCTCTGAGATGGCAAACCTTTATTGCGACGATAACTGGCATATGTAGAGGCGGTAACTCCCTTGTTCGTTTCGCCCCCAATGTCATTGGGATGGTTAACATAGCCCCCTTCCCAGCGCAATGAAAATCGCAATGCCTCACCAAAGATATCGCTAGTCGGTTGAGGGGTTGGGCTGGGTCGAGGTGTCGGAACCGGGGTTGGTACAGGGACAGGAGTGGGTCGAGGAGCCGGAGCGGGAGTTGGCACAGGGGTTGGCACCCCCACTGAACTGACAATAAACCGTGCTACTCGCGGAGAGATCTCCCCAGGCTTAAAGCCATACCGTTGTGCAAAGGCTTGAAAGGCGGTGTCTGTTGCTTGATTCCACGTTCCATCGACTCTACCGACGGTGAATCCCAGTTGATTTAATGCCATTTGAACAGATTGAATCAAAGCGCGATCGTTGCGGATGGCACTGATTGGGTAAATCGTTTGTCCTTTAGCAATCGTCTGTAGATCCATAAGTCGCAGGGGAATGGAGAGTAGGAAGTAGGGATTGGTAAGAAGGGTCAAGCACAAAGTAATGACAAAAAGAATGAAAAAAGAACAGTTAACGGCTAAAGATTAACCAGTGACAGCTAATGATTCTTCTTCATTCTTCTCTCTTCATTTTTCTCTTACATCACCCAATCTTGTTATTCTGGGTTGCCAATCAGGTGGTGTATTCTGCGTTAATTTTGACGTAGTCATAGCTGAGGTCACAGCCCCAGGCGATCCCAGAACCAGGACCATGCCCCAAGCAGACGGATACCAAAACTGTGTCAGTCTTCAGATATTCCCCTTGAGAGGCTTGCTTGAGATAGGCACTGGCGGCAGGTCGATCGAATGCGAGAGGTTGACCATGCTCCATCAATACAAAGTCTCCCAGTTGGATTCGCAGCTCATTTTGCTCAAACGGAACTCCAGCCCGACCTGCGGCAGCAGCAATGCGCCCCCAGTTTGGGTCACGCCCAAACACGGCTGATTTAAACAAAGCAGATCCGGCGATCGTGCGGGCTACTTGACGCGCTGAAGCATCGTCTGTCGCACCAGAAACGCGCACCTCAATCAGACAAGTTGCGCCTTCACCATCACGGGCGATCGCCTTGGCTAGGTGCATACACACCTCCGTCAGCATGGCTTCTAACTTATCAGCTTCGGCTCCGGGTTCCATAATCGCTGGAGTCCGCGATTGCCCATTGGCGAGTGCTAATAGGGTGTCGTTGGTACTGGTATCTCCATCGACTGTGATCTGGTTAAAGCTCTTGTCTGCTGCCCGTCTCACCATGTCTTGCCAAAGGGGAGGTGAGATCGCCGCATCACAGGTGACAAACCCTAACATCGTTGCCATGTTGGGGTGAATCATGCCAGAGCCTTTGCTGATACCACCAATGCGGACGGGGCGACCATCAATAGTCGTTTCTAGGGCAATGCTTTTGGTAATTAAGTCAGTGGTGATAATCGCTTTAGCCGCTTGATCTGAACCCTGGTCATTCGCCGCCGCGACCAGCTTTGGAATGCCTGCCTTTAAAGCATCCATTTTGATCCGATGTCCAATCACTCCGGTTGAAGCCACCAAAACAGAGTCAGCCGCAATGCCCAATGCCTCTGCTAAAACTTGAGCACACTCAAGCGCATCTGCCCACCCCTGAGCACCTGTAGCAGCATTGGCTTGCCCTGCGTTACAGAGAATCGCTTGAGCACTGCCTTTGGCTTGTAAGCGTTGCCGACAATAATCGACACAGGCGGCTCTCACCTGAGTTGTGGTAAAAACACCCGCCGCGATCGCCTCTACGTCCGACACAATTAACGCTAAATCCGGTGCTCCTGAAGGCTTCAAACCAGCGGCAATACCTGCTGCTCGATACCCTTTTGGTGCTGTCACCCCTCCCGAAACCTCTTGCCAATCCGTCATGGCCTGCTCCCAACTCCCCGTAAAGCTACTTTGCGATCGCTAACCTTAAGCCTCAATCTTCACAGAGAGAATTTTATCTCCTTTCCGAATAGCGTTCACGACATCCATGTCTTGAGTTTGTCCAAAGGTCGTGTGGACACCATCTAAATGAGGTTGGGGCGAATGGCAGATAAAGAATTGGCTACCGCCTGTATCTTTGCCAGCGTGAGCCATTGAGAGGGTTCCTGCAAGGTGTTTATTCTGATTAATTTCGCACTTAATTTTGTACCCTGGACCTCCAGTGCCACTGCCATAGGGGCATCCTCCCTGAACCATAAAATTGGGAATCACCCGATGAAATGCCAGCCCATCATAAAATCCTTTCTCAGCTAGGCTGACAAAGTTTTTGACGGTATTAGGAGCATCTGCATCAAATAGCTCTAGATGAATAGTGCCCTTCTCAGTTTCCATAATGGCGCGGGTCATGATTGCTCCTTCTCACAAACGTGAAGCCTAGTGTACGTCAATCTTGGTGTAAAGCACTGCTTTGTAATTTACCGCAAGTCACTTACTTGAGATTAATAAGAGTCTTGAGATGAATAGAGTCTATAGTGCTGAGTCAGAAATTGGGGTGGAAGAATAAGATAACAGGAATATGAAAGGTTGCCCCGTTAGCGGTTTCCTGATCCCTTTTTTCCTCCTATACCTAAAGGGCGTTCTCCCTTCGGAAAACGCCCCATATCTAAAATGATTCAACTGTTATCAAGGGAACCCAATCTGTATCGAATCTAGATCGAACCACGATGTGCAGTTCGTTAAACGCAACAAACTAGCTCAAAGAAGCGTGGCTGCGATCGTAGTCCTTAGAGAAGGTTGGGTGCGGCTTACCTTGAATGTGATTCCAGAAGTGAGATGCCTCAGTTGCATCCATGCCGACTTCAGCGGCTGCGCGGCTTAACATCGATTGCTGACGATTTTTAATCATGTGGTGATGACGCATCATTAAAGCACGGGCTTGATCTTGAGTAGACATAGTCAGGGTTCTCCGTAGGTTCTAAAACTGTATAAAAGCTCGTTCTCTAATCAATATAGCAAAGATTTCTGTAACAAAAGCTACAAAATCGATCTCATTGCAATAATTTACACAATTTCTTATTTAGAGAGTTGTCTCAAGTAGAAGGTCGTCTATGGCTAGAGAGGGACGCAGCAAACGGAGGGGATCGATACGCCTGCAAAGCAGCATTGGGTTGCTGTTGGTTGGTTGTTTAGTCGCAACCGCGATCGCCATTTACCTGTTAAACAATCTTGATCCGGCTATTTTGCAACATCGGCTGAAACAAGCGGGCGCATGGGCACCGATCGCCTACGTTTTGCTCTATGTCTTAGGAACACTGTTAATGTTGCCCTCAACGCCGCTCAACCTCAGTGGAGGTGCCTTATTTGGGGTGTGGTGGGGCACGCTGTGGACTAGTGTTGCCGCAATCATCGCCGCGATCGCTGCCTTTGCCTTTACCCGCACCTTAGGACGAGAAGCGATCGCTAACCGCTTTACCGGACGCTGGCAAAGTTTGGATACTGAAATCCGTCAGGGCGGCGTATTTTATATGTTTGCGATTCGTTTGTTACCCCTCTTGCCCTATGGGTTGGTTAATTTTACAGCTGGGTTGACCTCAATCCGCTTTAAGGATTATTTGGTTGGCACGCTGTTGGGTACAGTGCCCGGAATCTTGCCATTTGTCATGCTAGGAGCCGGTTTACGAGCCATGACACGAGGCGATGTTGTGCCCTTGATGCTTGCTTCTGGGCTGTTAGGCATTTTGGTCGGGTTTACCACCTGGTATCGCCGTAGAAATCAAAGAAGGGTAAGAGAGTGAAAGGGTGGACAATGCAACCTAAATAGAAGGGTAAAACACGAAAGTCTCAAGACATTTCTCTCAAAAGCAACAAGCGATCTGGGTCGATATAGGATATATTTCTTTACGAAGCACTAAATTTCCGGTTAGTGACCAGACACTATTGAGACTCAGCATTAACGAGATAGACTTCATGATGAAATATCGGTCTGTTTTAAGTGTCATCTTGGCTGCGATCGCCGTTTTCTTGGTGAGTTGCAGTAGTCCCGCCGCTGTTATAAAAGCACCGACCTATACCCCTCAGCAACTTGAGCAAATTCAAGATTATTTGGCAGATGTTGAAGAACTGCGCGATCGCTTGTTAGAAATTCCTCCTTTGGTGCAAAAACAACAATGGGTTGACGTGCAAAGCTTCATTCATGGCCCCCTGGGAGAATTTCGATTCAAAATGAGCAAGCTAGCCCGTAGCCTAGAGCCTAAGTCACAAAAGCAGGCGATCGCAGCGGCTCAAGAAGTCTTTGAACATCTCATTTTGATTGATGAAGCAACGCTGACCCGAGACAGCCGCAAAGCGTTTAAAAATTACAACGAAGCTCTCAAAGACTTTGATGTCTTCTTGTCACTGGTGCCCAAACCAAACGCCTGATTAAAAAAGTTGGATTGGAGTGTTGGGTGAGCCGAGTTGCAATTGTTGGTTGTGGAGTGGTTGGTGCCGCGATCGCCTATGAATTGAGTCAGATATCTGATCTGCAAATCACGGTGCTCGATCGCCAACCCCCAGCTAAAGCATCCACAGGGGCAGCTTTAGGTGTGTTGATGGGGGTCATCAGCCACAAGGTTAAAGGCACTGCCTGGGATCTGCGGCAGCGTAGCATGCAGCGATATGAGACGTTGATCCCAGAGCTAGAAGCTAAAACGGGACGGGTCATTCCTTTTAACCGTCAAGGCATCGTGATGCTTTGCTTTGAGGGAGATGACTGGCAATCGTGGGAACGACTGGCACAGGTTCGTCTGAGCCAGGGTTGGTTGCTTGACCTCTGGGATGAGTCAGATCTTAAGTTACGTTGCCCTCATATCATGAATCCCCGCATTATTGGTGCGGTTCACTCCCCCAGCGATCGCCAAATTGACCCCACTGCGTTGACGCTGGCATTAGTTCAGGCGGCGCAGCAAAACGGAGTTGATTTTCAACTCAATACTCCCGTTCAAAGCATTGAGTCTGTGTCAGATGGGGCACCTAATCGACTCACAACAGCATCCGCTGTATTAGAAGTCGATTGGATTGTTCTTGCGTCAGGGTTGGGCACAACCCCTCTGACTCAGCAAGCCACAACCCCTGTTGAAATTCGTCCTGTATTGGGGCAAGCAATGCGAGTCAGGGTATCTCAGCCATTGGGCGATCGCCACTTTCAACCTGTGATTACTGGCGAAGATGTGCATCTGGTGCCCTTAGATCATCAAGACTATTGGATCGGAGCAACCGTCGAGTTTCCGACTGAGTTTCCTGCTCATGAAGATTGGGTAGCTGATCAGGCTCAGTTAGAAGGGGTATGGCAAAAAGCGATCGCCCTCTGTCCGGCTCTGGTTCAAGCGGAGCAATTGCAAACTTGGTCTGGTTTGCGTCCGCGTCCTCACAATCGACCTGCTCCCATCATTGCTCCTTTGACAGGCTACAACAAAGTCTTATTAGCAACTGGGCATTACCGCAATGGGGTGCTTTTAGCACCTGCAACCGCTCAAATCATTCGCAAAATGATGGTGGAGGGTGACTGAGTCAGATCTACGCCCGGGTTGAAAAGAGTTTTGCGAAGAGTTTCACATTAGTCTGCAACTTTAGTCGTGGGTGGGGTAGAGCAAAGGCAAAGCCTGTCTTCATTCATTCTTCTTCCCGCTTAACCTGACTCTTATAGAATCTTGGCGATTTCAAAGGGTCAAAGTGGGCATACTGGACTAGGCTGCGATCGCCTTGAATAAGGTGATTTTCCGGGAGGTGTGTCAGGCTATGTTGACGACCTCAAATAAAGCCCGGATGGGTGTACTAGATGATGAAAGTTCTAATGAGAGCACCTCCACGGGGCAGTGGAAGGTGGAGCCGTTCATTAGAGAAAAGGTTATCTGCCTAAACCAATTCATCTTGATCAAAACAATGACTGCTGCCCGTTTAATCTGGGCAACGATAGCAACTGTCAAAACAGTTAATAAGGAGGTTTGGGGCTGTGCCCCTAGCCAGGGGTGGAATCCCTGCACCCCGTCCTAACCGACTCTTCAGTTGCTATAAATGGCTAACTACATGTCCCCTTGGAATTGAGGAAGTTGATGTTAGTAGGTGGGCGGTACGAAACGATTCGGGAATTAGGGCGGGGCGGTGGATTTGGTAAAACCTACTTAGCAGAAGACACCTACCGTCGAGGACGGCCTAAATGTGTTGTCAAAAAAATTCAGCCGTTGTCAAAAACACCGTCTGTTTTGCAAAAAGCAAGAGAGCTGTTTCAAGCTGAAGCAGAGGCATTGCAACAACTGGGAAGTTATGACCAAATTCCTAAGCTGTTTGATCATCTTGAGCAAGGCAACGAATTCTTTTTAGTCCAAGAATTGGTGGATGGTCACGACCTGCGGCAGGCGTTTACTCTAGGCGATCGCTGGGATGAGAGAACCTTGATCCCACTGTTGCGAGAAGTGTTAGAGATTTTGGTGATTGTTCATCAACACGGCATCATTCATCGAGATATCAAACCACAAAATTTAATTCGTCGTTGGTTAGATAAAAAGTTAGTGCTGATCGATTTCAGCGGCATCAAAGCAATTCGGAGCCTGACGGTCAATTCGCAAGGGGAAAGTATTGTCACTCAACCCATTGGCACATCGGGCTACATGCCTAAAGAACAGGCAGACGGCCATTCTCAACCCTGTAGTGACATCTATGCAGTGGGCATGATGGCGATTCAGGCGATGACAGGCTATATGCCCAATCAACTGCCACGTCACCCCGAAACTCAAGAAGTTCAGTGGCATGACCTGGCTCAAGTTAATCCTGATTTGGTTGCTATTCTCGATAAGATGGTGTGTTTTGATTACCAAGAGCGATATCAATCAGCAACTGAAGTGCTAGATGCGCTTCCTGCTCCTGCAATTGTGAAAGCGATCGCCACCGCTGATGTTGAGGCGTTGTCCGACGAACCTGAGCCGCTCAGGTATGACATTGTGATTAGCCCTAAATTTGCCTGGGCAAAAGACTTTTCTGAAGGCTTGGCTCCGGTTGTGGTCGAAGACTATTTGGGTTACATCGACTCCCACGGTGAGTTTGTGATTCAGCCAGAGCTTGATTTTGATCGAGTGAGTGGCTTTAGAGAGGGGGTATATCAGTTTTCGGGGGGGTTAGCTCAATTGCCGATCGCCTATAAATGGGGATATATCGACAGAAGAGGCAAATTGGCGATTCACCCACGATTTGATGGTGCCGAAGCCTTTGTCAATGGGTTGGCACGAGTCGAGTTAAAGCAATACTACGGCTATATTAATCAAACGGGTGAGACTGTAATCGAGCCTCAGTTTGAGAGTGCTGCCCAAGCCTTTTATGAAGAGCTGGCAGGGGTCGAAATCGATCACAAGTATGGCTATATCAACAAGCTTGGCAAAATTATCATTGCCCCTCAATTTGATAGTGCTGATACCTTTGGTGAAGGGTTGGCTCGCGTAACGCTAAATGATAAGTACGGGTTTATCAACAAGGCTGGAGAATTGGTGATTCCGGCAGAGTTTGATGTTGCTCACACTTTTAATGAAGGGTTAGCTCGTGTCAGAATTGATGGTCGCTATGGCTACATTGACAAAGACGGCAAAATTGTCATTGAGCCTCAATTCGACGACACGTTTAGCTTTACAGAGGGGTTAGCTCTCGTTCGTAACGATGAGCAATATGGATATATCAATCCATCGGGCAATATCGTTATTTCACTGCAATTTGAAGATGCGTATCCCTTTGCTGGTGGGCTGGCTGCGGTCAGGGTGGCAGGTCAGTGGGGGTACATCAACAGAACTGGCGAGTTTGTGATTGAGCCTCAATTTGAGGATGTCCGCGCTTTTCATGGCGATCGCGCCGCCATTAAGCTGGGCAACCAGTGGGGATATCTAGGGGTCAAACGATAGCTGTCATCGTTGTTATTCTGTCGGTTACCTTCCACGAACTCGCTCACGGATTTGTTGCAGTGAGCCAGGGAGATGACACACCTGAAAAAAGCGGTCATTTAACCCTTAACCCAGTCGTTCACATGGGATGGGAATCCATCATCTTTTTGTGTGTTGCGGGTATTGCCTGGGGGCAAATGCCTGTCAACCCCTCTAACTTCCGCATCCCCAAGGTGAGTAATATTCTGGTTTCGGCGGCTAGTCCTCTATTAAACCTGAGTTTAGGATTGCTGTTTATCGCCCTAATTCGAGTGTTAGCGGACTCGTCTCAACAGTTCTTTAGTCTGGAATTCTTTTATTTAGCAGCTCGCATTAATTTGATCTTATTCCTATTCAATTGGCTGCCGATTCCACCGTTAGATGGCTTCCATGTCTTGAGTGAAATCATTCCAGGACTCAAACCACTACAAAACAGCCCATTCGGCTTTTTTGCCATGATGGTTTTGTTTTTGCTGCCAGGGTTTGGGCTAGGGTTGGCAATGGCTGCTGATTGGGTAATCCAGCAACTCAGTGGAGTGCCCCTCATGCCTGTCTAACACCAAGATTGGTTTAATCGTCGTCTTCAAACTTAGCCACGGCTACGGCACTAAAGGCAAACGCAGCGACCAAAGGCATAGGTGATTGCAGCCAGTAAGTTAGCAATGCGCCTGTAATAGTAGCAAACCAAGCTGAGGCACACCAAAGGCGTTCTTCTGGGCTCATGCCTTTTTCTGCTTTGATCAGTTGCAACGCATCAGTTGGGATGGGCATTGGCATGACAGCATGGGGTGGAAATGCCCAATAATCACAACGCTCTAAAAACAAGTCGGTCCAGCCGTTTTCCTGGCACCACTCTTGAATCCATACTTTGCAATACTTGTTCATAATCTTCGATCGACTAGAGATTGTTATTAAAGATTGACCAATGCTTGCCTAAGGTGGTCTTTTTTGGGGAAAACTAAAGACTAGGATTCTATTCGTTCATTGATTCATGATTCATACAAGTGAATTTAATGAATCGTTTGAATCGTTTGAATAGTTGAATTAAAACAACTGAGTTAGTTAACAAATCCTCTCGTTAAGAGCATTGTTGTTAACAATACTGACTCTAAAGCTGAGGGGTTGAAATTCCTCTAAGAACATTGATGTTCTTTCACTATTCGTAGACTAACAAAGGAGAGTGAGTGCTCAAAGAGGGCGACATTAAACGTAACTTAATGAAGCGTTACGATGGACAGAAGAAGTATAAATGCTTAGTTATACTGCCTTAACCTCCTGGGCTATTGGTTTCCGGATTTGAGCGATCGCCACTGAATACTAAAGCAATCGCTATACAGACAAGCTCGGTGGGACGTACTCTTCTACCGAGCTTTTCATTGTTAATAGGGAGTTATAGAACTCTTGGGGTTCTTATAAATCTTTTATCCAATAACCCTGAAATGGGTCTCTACATTGAGAAATAAGAAAAGGGATAGGTGTTATTAATGCATAGGTTTGGATGATTAAGGAATGACTCGTTGTATTAAATTTCTGTGTTGATAGACATAATTTTTAACGCTTGCTTCTGACTGCTCAAGCGGCACTTTCAAATACTAAAAACATTAGCTTTTAGGTTTAAGAACATCATGGAAAGCCAAAAGATTTTAATTGTTGATGATAGTAAAACTATTCGGATGCAAATCAAAGATATGTTGCCTAAAGGCAATTTTGAGATTTTAGAAGCAAAAGATGGAGCAGAGGGATTAGAGAAAATTCAACAGGAACGTCCTAATCTCGTGCTTCTTGATTTTTTTATGCCTCGTATGAATGGGTGGGAAGTTGTGCAACAAGTGCAAGCTTTTCCAAAGTTGCAAACGATCCCAATTGTGATGATGTCGGGTCGTCGAGAAGATGTGGAAAAAGCAGTACCAGAATTGTTTGATTACTTTGAATTTGTCAGCAAGCCATTTGAACAAACGCTTTTGTTAAAGGCAATTAAGTCTGCAACCACCAAGGCACGGCAACGATATCAGGTATTGCAGCATGTTAGACCTGCCACCTCAGTAGAACAACCAACTCATGCAACTCTAGAGGAGACAAGTCGTGACTCAGGCGATCGCGATGGCATTGCAGCGTTGAGGGCAGAGTTCTTTGAATTAAAAGCTGAGAATGCCAAGCTCAAAGCTGAGCTAACTGGTTTAAAGAAACAAGTCTCCCAAATTTTATTAGTCTTAAAGCAAAAAATGAAATAGACAAAAAATCCCCAATTTTTATCACAACTGGGGATCTTGCAAATTCAAGGATTTTGGATAATTTATTCGCCTGTGACTGACATATCCTCAATCCAAACTCTAGGAGAAATCCCACCGGGAGTCACTATTTCCTCAGGTTCCACATAAATAATGGACTTCAGCAGACTTAAGAAATCTCCGGCAATGGTTGCAGAGTCAATGCTGAGGCGATCGCCTTGATTGACCAGCCAACCATCAAAGGGGAGTGAAAATGACCCTTGAAGAGCATTGACACCCGCATGAAGAGCATGCAGATCGTCAATCCAGATAACGTTTTCAGCCGTCTCTAGACTCAATTTTTGTGCTCCAGGTTCACCTGCGGAGACGTGATAAAAGTGAGGGCTAACCGTCACTTTTGCTCCAATATTGGCATTTCCAGTCGGTTTTGTGTTGAATCGCTTTGCGGTTCCAGCACTGTGCAAAAAACTAGTTAAGACTCCTTGTGTAATCAAGGGAACTTGACGAGTTGGAGTTCCTTCGCCATCAAATCGTTCCTGAGCAATGTTGCCGGGATGCAAGGGATTATCACACACCGACAACAGAGACGAAGCAATTTGAGTGCCTATAGAGTCTGGAGTTGAGAGGCTCTGCTTATCTAAAATGCTTTGAGCATTAAACAGGTTAGAAAAAGCCCCCAACAGGCTTAGAAACGCTTCAGGAGAGAAGACCACTTGATATTTGCCGGACTTGACTTTGTTGTAGTTAAGGTGGCTGATGGTCTTTTCTGCTGCTTCTTTGAGGCAACCCTCAATGTCTAATTGATCGAGGCTGTGGTTCATCCGATAGGCTCCACCGCTACGCGGTTTTTTGCCTTCCTGTTCAGTTTTGCTAAAGAGATAGATAGAGGCGTAGGATCCTGCTTCGCGACGTACGGCTCCTTCGCTGTTGACGTAGAACTTGTTGATATCGCGTTGAGCCAACCCATTATAGGGAACTCCGGCGATCGCTACATGTGCTTCTAACAACTGCTTTTCAGCATTGACCAAGGTCTCAATCAACCGATCGACTGGGGCTTGAGGGGCACAGTGATCGACTTCTTCGATGGGAACAGTGGCTTCAGGGCTAAAGTCAGGAATATGCTCTTTTGCTCCAAAGTGGCTGGCTTCATACGCTGTTTTAAGGGCTAGTTCCAGTCCTTTGGCATCAACATCAGTGGTTGAGGTGACACCCAAAGTGTTGTTCTCATTCCACACGCGCACAATTACGCTAGAGCGATTAGACGCTTTGACTTGCTTTGGTTCTCCAAAGTCAACCTGGACACTGGTTTCATCTACTGAAGAGCCGTAGATGTCGTATTTTTGAATGCCAAGCTGTTGGGCGATCGCCGCTGCATTGGATGAAATTTCATTCACACTAGACATGACTTAACGACCTCCAACCGTGATGGAATCGACTTTGATATGGGGTTGACCAACGGTGACATAAATACTGCCACTGACTGATCCACAGAATCCGGCGGCCAGCCCCAGGTCGTTAGAGCACATCGAAATCTTATTCATGATGTCTTTGGCTTCTCCAATTAAAATGGCTCCTTTCAAAGGCTTGGTAATTTTGCCATTCTCAATCAAGTAGGCTTCTTCAACCCCAAAGTTAAACTCTCCCGTTGCGCCGACGCTGCCGCCACCCATCTTTTTGCAATAGATGCCTTTGTCAACAGAGGCAAACAAGTCTTCAACTGAGTAATCGCCTGGAGCAATGTAAGTATTTCTCATCCGACTTGCCGCAGCAAAGGTATATCCTTGACGGCGACCGCTTCCAGTACGGGGATGTCCGGTACGCATTGAGCCTGCCCGATCTGATAGGAAGTTTTTGAGGACTCCATTCTCAATTAACAGGGTGCGTTGAGCAGGCATGCCTTCGTCATCCATGTCGATTGTGCCAAACTCATTGGAGGATAGCCCCTCATCCCATGCTGTTAAGCTTTCGTGGGCAATCTTCTCACCCTTTTTCTCAGCAAAGGGGGTTGTCTTGCGCTCGATTTGTGTGGTTTCGAGCAAGTGCCCACACGCTTCGTGAAAGATCACGCCACCAAAGTGGTTGGCCATGATGACGGGGTAGGTGCCCGACTCGACATAATCGGCGTAGAGCATTTTTCCGGCAGAATCAGCAACTTCACCAGCGTCTGTAGCATAGCTCCATCCCCGCAAAAAAGCGGGATCACTGCTGCTGCCGACTCGTTTGCTGATTGAGGAACGATTGGCTCCATCGGCACATAAGAGGCTGTAACCCACTGACTGGTTGAGACGAATATCTCTAGCAAAGGTGCCATCGCTGGCGGCGACTAACACTTCTTGCCAATCTCGAAAATAAGAAGCACGGCGAGATTGAGCGTGACTGGCGGTGCGATCGAGTTGTGCTGTGGCACTGAGCAAGATTTCACCCATTTCTTGCATGGAGCTACAGGCAGATAGCCAGCCTTCTTTATTCCGAGCAGTTGCGTAATCTCGTAGCAGTTCCAAATTGATCTCAGGAACAAATGCATTCGGAGCGGGTAAATGTAAACCTAAGATAGACAACCCTTTTTCAAGAGCGGCTTTGAGACCTGTAAACGATAAGTCATTGGTGCTGACATAACAATCCGCTTTACCTCGAAAAACGCGGACGCCTGCCCCAGTGGAGAGACTAGGGGAAATGCTGGTAATTGCGTCGTCTTCAGCTAAACAACTGATGTAGTTGACCCGTTCTAGAAAAAACTCAACGAAGTCAGCTCCTGCTGCCCGTCCTAATCCCAACAATGTGGCGAGGGGAGCTTCCCACGTTTGATCAAAGCGATCGCCCGTCGCCACATACTTTAAGGTGGGCAATTCTTTAGAAAGAAGAAGAGTGGACGGCATAAATGGGCATCCTTAACTAGCAAATAGGGAGATGACTAAAAACCGCATGCTTGTTCAGTGTAACAAATGGGGCTGTGGACTGAGTGGTGAATGGCTGATGGTTAAGGATGAGGAGGTAATGGTCAGGGATCAAGTTGCGATTGACACCCCACCAACATCTATCTTCAGCCAGTGTCCAACCTTGAATTTCAAAGCAGACAATCAAGTTGAAGTAATTGATATCCAAGTGACATGGCACTAACACTTAACGTTCCGACTTTAAATAGTCCTGAAGCAGCAAAGGCACTGAAGGAAACAATTTTGACATCTGAACCCAATGCCCGTGTTGAAGTGGACGCCGAGGCAAAGACGGTGACGGTTGAGTCTAAAGCCTCTGAGGAAACGTTTAAGGAACTGATCGTTGCAGCCGGTCACAAAATTGCATAAGTGAAATGCATCAGGGGTGAAATGCATCAGAGGTGAAGTGTATTAGTAAAATCCATTAGTGAAATGCATCGGGGGAAGGGTTTAAGCCTTGACCTGTTTAACCCTCGACCTTAGTTAACCTGTGATGTTGCTGATCAGTAATGGTGCTAGAGTCTGAGAGACAATCTCATTCAAACGTTAGGAATGGAACCACATCCAAGACCTCAGGGTAGTCGCCTTCAGGCTCATGATGAGCAGGCTCTCCAGCGTGTTCGTGTTGTCGGAAAATTGTTAGACAATGCTGTTCAGATTCCAGGAACGTCCTATCGAGTTGGGCTAGACCCTCTATTAGGGTTGCTGCCAGGTGGGGGAGATGCAGTTGGATTTGTATTGTCAGCCTACATTGTGTTAGAGGCTCTGCGATTTCGCCTGCCCAAAGAGACTATTATCCGCATGTCAACCAATCTATTAATGGATGCGGTCGTAGGTTCGGTGCCTGTTTTAGGAGATATTTTTGATGTCACCTGGAAGGCAAATGCTCGTAATCTAGCATTACTAGAAGCGCATGTGGCAAATCCACGTCCTCAGCGAGCAGCCGATCGCTGGTTTGTGATAGCTGTGGTGATTGGGTTGGTGTTGTTGGGAGTTGGCATCATCACTCTAGTTTTTCTTCTAGTGAAGTTGTTGCAGAGCTTGATTGGGGGTTAGGAAAATCATGAAACTTGTAGGAAAAGCGGGTTTTTTTCCACAAGAACCCCCCTTTTCCACAGGAAAAAGCAGTTTTCCACAGGAATTTGTGGGTTTTCCACAAGAACCTATTAGAAAACTGCAATATCCCGAACTAATTAGGAGAATGCCTGTCTATTTCCCTTATAGATGCCAAGAAGTGGGGAAAGCTTATTCCCACTCAATGGTTCCAGGCGGCTTAGATGTAATGTCGTAGACGACCCGATTCACACCCCGGACTTCGTTCACAATGCGGTTTGATATGATCTCTAGCAGATCGTATGACACTCGAGACCAATCCGCAGTCATTCCATCTTCGCTGGAAACGAGCCGCAGCACAATGGGGTAAGCGTAGGTACGTTGGTCGCCCATGACACCAACACTACGGATCGGCAACAGCACCGCAAAAGCTTGCCAGAAATCGCTGTAAACGCCCCGTCGATTAATTTCTTGACGCACGATCAAGTCTGCATCGCGTAAAATTTCTAACCTGTCGGGGGTTACTTCTCCCAAAATGCGAATGGCTAATCCAGGACCGGGGAAGGGATGGCGGTTAACGATTTCTTCGGGTAATCCGATCGATCGCCCTACTTTGCGTACCTCATCTTTAAACAACTTGCGGAGCGGTTCCACGAGTTTAAAGCGCAAGTCTTTGGGCAGTCCTCCAACGTTGTGGTGGCTTTTGATTTTAACCGCGACTCGCTCACCCGTTTGGGGATCAACGTTGGTATCTGCTGATTCGATTACATCTGGATACAACGTTCCTTGGGCTAAATAATCGAAGGGACCTAGCCGTTTAGACTCTTCTTCAAACACTTGAATGAACTCGTGTCCGATGCGTTTGCGCTTTTCTTCGGGGTCTGTGATACCCGTGATGCTGTTGAGGAAGCGATCGCCCGCGTTGACATATTCAACGGGAATGTGAAATTGCTCTCGGAATAGCTTTAGCAACCGTTCGGGTTCATGCTTGCGCATAAACCCCTGGTCAATAAAGACACAGGTGAGCTGATCCCCAATGGCGCGATGCATCAAAAATGCCAGGGTTGAGGAGTCAACCCCTCCTGACAAAGCAAGCAGCACTCGTTTTTCACCGACTCTAGCCCGAATCTCGCGAATCGATTCTTCAACAAAGGCAGCGGTTGTCCAGGTGGGTTCGCAATCACAGATGTGATAGACAAAATTGCGAATTAAGGCAAGACCCCCTTCAGAGTGCACAACTTCTGGATGAAACTGGACTCCATAGCACTTTTTGGTGTGGTGGGCGATCGCTGCACAAGGTGTGTTATCGGTGTGTGCCAGCAACTCAAACCCTTTTGGCATTTGAGTTACAGAGTCACCGTGGCTCATCCACATGGTTGTGCCATCTTCGACATTGGTCAACAAATCAGTGGGATCATCAATGTAGAGGGAGGCTTTGCCATATTCGCCGCGATCTGCCCGTTCTACACCGCCTCCTAACTGTTGCACCATCAACTGCATGCCATAGCAGACTCCTAAAATAGGGATGCCTAACTCCCAGATGGCAGGGTCACATTTGGGTGCACCTGCATCGTAGACAGAGCTAGGGCCACCCGAAAGGATAATGCCTTTAGGACTAAGCTGACGAAGCTGCTCGACTGTCGTGCGATAAGAGAGGACTTCAGAATAAACCTGTGTTTCGCGAATCCGGCGAGCGATCAGTTCTGAATATTGAGATCCAAAATCCAGAATTACAATGATTTGGCGATTGAGTCGCTCCACAGGAGAAGTATGGGGTAGATGTTCAACTTGAAGAGTCACTGAAGAGTCCTGATATCAGTCGAAAGGGTAGACAAAATGTGACTATAAAAACAGATTTGATAGACCAGACTTGAAAGAAAGCCCTGTATCTAATGCCACTAAAAGGGTAGCTAGTCGTAACTTGATTAAAAATTTTGATTTTGAATATTGTGACTAGCTTAACAGACCTAAGTCAATAGTGTGGAACCCATCCTGTCATGAATGAGAAACGGGTGATACGAAGCCGTTTTGCTTGAGGACATTGTACTCCAGCCCGATTGACCCAGACCCTTGTGATGAGAAACACACCCTTTGCGTGATGGGCTGCATCTCATTTCCAGTTATTTTTCCGGATTCTATAAGAATCAAGTGTTGTCAACACTATCAAACGATTTTTCTCCTCAAGCCCCCAGGAGTTATGATGAACCCCCTCTCATCTGATCACGAATCTACTTCCTCTGTTCAACCGCATCAGTTATTAGTGGTACAGCCTTGCGGCCATCTAGATTTGACCTTTCAGACCATCTTAGAGCGAGCTATCCACCAGGCTGTCAAGGTCGTCGTTGTTGATTTAATCAAAGTGACACACATTACCCCAGACGCCATCCAAGCGTTGCAAACTGCCTTAAAACTGGCAACATCTTTGAGCAAAGAGTTGGTTGTGTGGTCGGCGGATGCAGCAACCTATACCGCTTTGAACCAAGAGCGCGATCGCCAACAAGTCTCACAATTGAGCGATCGCACTGAGGTGATGCAGTCTGAGTTCAGCCAATTCTTAAATTGCCGTCGTCAAAAAACTACAAAACCCTCATTAACGCCGGTTGCCTCACCATTGCTTAGACCCGTTCCTACCATTCCTGTCTTGTCGGCGGCTCCTTATACCACTGCGAACTGGCATACCGCTGGTCTGCTGAGTGATATTGCTTAAACTTTGACTATTTACCAAAGAAAAATCTATAGTGAACAAAGATTAAAAATAACCCTGTGCGATCGCTCAAGTCTTTGTAAGAAGGGTTGTTAGTCTTTGCTTGATCTGAGGTAACTTTGATTTGAAAGCCATGATCCTGTGAAAAGGCAAACTAACTGAGTCACTCATCAGACCCTTTTCTGTGCATCTGTACATCTGTGTGTGCATCTTCGTGGGGCTAAGCCGACTGCCCTTCACCCAAGTAAAACCTGACTTCTGGCAGGCATCTCTCAGATTCCCCTTGCGGGTATCTTTTAAGAGAGGGTCTCCAGCATCTACCCACCGCAACACCAGGGTTTAGATCATAACCCTGATGATCACAACCGTCCCCCCTCAAATTTCCCAATTTATTGGTGGTTGTGTCACAGCAATTGGGGAAGGAAATATTGCATGACTCCAGCAGATAAAAGCAAACTCAGGTTAATGGTCGTAGATGATGAATCTGACAACCTGGATTTGCTATATCGTACCTTCCGACGAGAATTTCAAGTCTTTAAAGCTGAGAGTGCGTTCAAAGCATTGCAGATCCTGAATCAAGAAGAAGAGATGGCAATTATCATCTCGGATCAGCGGATGCCGAGAATGAGCGGTACAGAGTTTTTAAGTCTCGCTGCCGAACGATTTCCCGATACCATTCGGATTCTCTTGACGGGCTATACCGATGTAGAAGATTTAGTCGGAGCCATCAATACAGGGAAAGTGTTCAAATATGTCACCAAGCCTTGGAACCCAGACGAGTTAAAAGTTTTGGTTCAACAGGCGGCTGAGACCTACCAGATTTTAAAGCAACGAACGAATGAACTAAATCGTGCTCTCAAACGAGAATCACTTTTTAATGCCATTACAACGGCAATTCGAGAGTCGCTTGACTATAACAGCATGTTGCAAACCATTGTTGAAACACTGGGAGAGAGTTTCAATGCCGATGGTTGCATCTTGCATCCTCTCGAAACGTCTCTCAAGTCAGCCTCCCACTCATCTTATCGGTTGTCTGAGTTGTTTGCCCACACATCAAAACAATGCTCAGACATTGCCACTAAAGCCGAAAGTAAGCCCATTCTCACACCTGAGTTGTTGGCTTCTGTTATGGAAACCCGTCGGATTGGCACGGAACAAAGCACTGACAGTAATGGCAATGGAATAACACAACTCATCGTGCCGCTGATTTATCAGCAAGATGTGTTGGCTGTTCTCATGCTTTACAAATATGCCAACATCTCTACCTGGTCAATCGAAGATATTTGCTTGTTAGAAGGAGTTGCCGAACAAGCGGCCTTGGCTATCTCTCAAGCAAAGCTCTATCAACAAATTCAGCAACAAACTGAGCAAATGCGGGCAGAGTTAGCCGTCGCACGGCAGATTCAAAGTAATTTGCTACGCCAAAAACTGCCCACCTTAGAGCATGTCAAGGTGCAGGCGTGCTGCTATCCGGCGCGTGAGGTTGGAGGTGATTTCTTTGAGGTCTATGTGCATCCCCAGGGCGACATCTGGCTAGCCGTTGGGGATGTCTCTGGTAAAGGAGTACCAGCAGCCTTGTTTATGGCGAGTGCAATCTCGGTGTTGAGACGAGAATTGTCTCAAGAGATGCCCCCCGCTCCCAACGTGATCATGCAGAATTTGAATAGTAGCCTGTCGGAAGATTTGGTGAGTAACAACTGCTTTATTACGATGGTTTTAGCCCGCTATAACCCATTAACGCGGCAGTTGGTTTACGCCAATGCTGGACATATCTATCCGCTGGTTTGGTCCCGTCAATTAGTGGCGGCGCAATTGGTGGCGGCGCAATCTGGTTATTCCTCTGAACCCATCTCTGTAGAGCCAACCTATCTAAAAGTGAGGGGTGTGCCTCTAGGAATTTTACCTGTCTGGCAGGCTGCTGCTGGAGAGCTTCTCCTAAAGCCAGGAGAAGTATTGCTGCTGGCTAGTGACGGCATTACCGAGGCAACGATTGTTCATCGAACAGGAGATAATCAGGAAAAAGGCTCGATGTTAAAGCAACAGGGGTTATGGCAACTCTTGGCGCAGACAGGAGAGTCGCTTGACTTAGACCATCTTCTGGCAGATATTCAGGCTCATACGCCGATTCAAGAGGATGACCAGACTATATTGTCTCTGGAGGTGTTGTAGCCGATGCGAACTGAACTCCATGTACCCAGTGATTTGAAATTTTTAAACATTGTGGAGAACTGGTTACTCGGTGCTCTAGAGATTGAGTTGGGTAATCATGTGGATTGGCCTCGGCAGGCGAATCGGTTGCGCCTTGTGTTAGTTGAGGCTTATTCAAATGTTGTGCGTCACGCTCACCGAGATCAGCCTAATCTGCCAGTGTTGATGCGGTTAGAGCTAAAAGAACGAGATATCTATTTAGAGATTTGGGATCACGGAAAAGGTTTTGATCTCTCGACCTATTTGCCACCTGCCCCAGACCAACATCAAGAAGGGGGATATGGCTGGCTGATTTTAAACCGCTTGATGGATAAGGTGGAATATCGCTTGCAGATTAATGGGCAAAATTGCTTGATGTTAGAGGCGACGTTGCACAAGGAAGGCGAATAGGGAGAGGGGCAAGGATGAAGGGTGAAGGATAAAGGGTAGAAACCATTCGTCCTGAGTTGCTCATGTTTGCCATCTGCTAAGCCTCTACAGTGCGCCTGTTTTGTGATGATGAATGATGAGAATTTGCGATCGCAAATGGCTGCTAAAGCTTGATGCTACCCTGTCGCAAGATTATCCACCCTTGAGCAGTCCACTGAGCAACGGTGGAAGGGGTGCCATTGCCGGTTGGCAGCGATGGGTCACAACCATCATGAATGCCAACAGATGCTAGAGCTTCTAATGCAGAGGGCAACAGTGTGAACACTTCTGGAAAGTGAGTTTCGATCTCGATTTGGGTTTGCAGAGGTGGTTGACCTGATTGGTTGGCACTGGTGGTGGCGAGGGGACCAGTTTGGCTGAGAATGTGGCGAGCGATCGCACTATTGGGTACGCGAATCCCGATGCTGGTGGGGTTCATTGGGTTGACTTGAGGAGGCAGGCGATCGCTCGCCGGGAGAACAAGAGTTAAGGCTCCTGGCCAGTGTTGCTGCATCACCGATTGCCAGATCTGTCGTTCTGCATCGCTGCCTGTGACATATTGCCAGAGATCGGTTGCCTCTGCTGCCATCAAAATCAGAGGTTTGGTTTGACTGCGTTGTTTGGCGGCAAAGATCAACTCGGCGCGATCGGGACGAACGGCAAGTGCAGGAACTGTGTCGGTAGGAAAACTGAGGACGCGATCGCCAGTTTGAGCTGCTTTGACGAATTCGGTGAGAGTGACTTGAGGCATAAGAGTTATGGCTGATATGCATTTAGATGAGGATGGGTGCAGGGGTTTTGACGTGACCCCTCAGTCAAACGCTGAATGCTCACGCTAAAGCCCTAACGGTAGAACCCCTGTTCCTATTGCTCTTTAGGACGATAATACGCCAGGGCAAATCGCTCAAGACCTGCCAGGTCACGATGAATGCTGATGTCACCATATTGGCCTTGTTGCTGAAGTAAGTGGGTGACTGAGTCGGCTTGTCCTGCCATCATTTCGATGAGCCAGATGCCGTCGGGTTTGAGGTAGCGAGGGGCGATCGCAATTAAGTACCGAATAGCGTCTAATCCGTCTGGGCCACCGTCTAAGGCGAGATGAGGTTCATGACGATCTACTTCGGGTTGCAAAGTGGGGATCAGAGGATGGGGAATGTAGGGTGGATTGGACACCATGCCGCTGAGTTGCCCTGCAAGATGAGCCAGGGGATCAAACCAATGCCCTTGATAAAAGTGAATTCTAGAGGCAAAGCCGAGGGTTTGAGCGTTCTCTTGGGCGATCGCCAGCGCAGCAGCACTGCAGTCTACTGCATGAAGGGTGGCATGGGGTAGGGCATCTGCCAAACCAATGGCGATCGCGCCACTGCCAGTGCCTAAGTCTACCCAGTGTCCCTGGGCAAAATCTGGGGGGTGATCGGCGATCGCCATCAAAGCTAAATCAATAATTCCTTCGGTTTCAGGTCTGGGGATCAACACGCCTGGGGCAACTTTCAACGTCAATTGCCGCCAGGGAGTGGTTCCCGCTAGATATTGAACAGGGACTTGCTCTTGTAAGCGTTGTTGCCAGCGTTGTTGCAGATCGACAAAGGATATCTTGAGGACAATCTGCGATCGCTCTTTAAAGGTTTCCAGTCGCAATGACAGACGGTCTAAGTCAGCTATTGCTTGTAAAAACCAATCAAGTTCGGCAATTGGTACTTTGGCGGCGATCGTCTGTTGACGAGCTGCAGCACGCCATTGCCAGAGGGCTAGACCAGAAACAGTGTAAAGATCGGTAGAGGTCAGAGTGGGTTCGTGGAAAGTAGGGTTACGGGCAGGGAGGTCTAAATCGAGGCTGTGCTAGTTTTGGTGCAAAACCAAAATTGTGTCTTAGAACCTCTGTTAAGCCAGGATTCTAAGACACAACTGGTCATCACACAACTGGGTTCCAACTGGGTTCAACCAGAGGAATAGGGTTGAGATTAACGTGGTGCCGCAGGGCGGGGTTGCTGTTGTGCTGGAGGTGCTGCTTCCCCTTCCCGTGGGAGGGATTGAATAAACTCAATAGATTCTCGTGGGGGCACCAGCAAAATGCGGTTTAATTCTTGATTTTCGCTGTTTTGTAAGGTGTTGATCAATCCTTCAAGGTTGACCACTTGGATACTGGTGTTGGTCGTCAATTCAGGTTGCCGTTGTCTTACTTGCTCCAACATGGCTTGCAAATCATCTCGTGTAAAGAAAATAGGGATAACTTGCTGCTCGCCTTGTTGAATCGTTAAATAGCCATTCTCTTGACCGCCCGATCGAGCAATAAATAGGGGAACGCCTTCAAACTCTTGAACGTTTTCACCGTTTTGTCGCAATACCTCTACCGCAACTTGAACTTGTTGCTGAATGGGGATAAAGGCAAATTCTAATGCTTCAGCATTGTCTGCGATCGCCAATTGATAGACCTCTGCCAAAGAGACAGGGGTGACTTGGACGTTTCTAGCGACATCAGGGTTGCTTTGTCTCAAGTTATTGAGGAAGTTTTCAGCATCTTGCATGCTAATAAACACCCCAGCAACAGGAGTGCCCTCTTGACCTTGTTGGGTTGCAACCAAAGGAGCCCCTTCAGCATCAGTCAAGGTAAAAACAGGAACAGGACGGAGCCGCTCTGCAACTTGTTCGGTAGTTAATGCCAGCGATCGCATACCGCCAACAAACAATGAACCAAACAAAACACCCCCTACAAGACTGAGAGCTGTACTCCATCGAACAAATGATTTCATAATTGCTCCGGGTAACGATACTGGCATCACGTTCATCAAAAGATTGTATAACTTTCGTTACACTTCAGTTCCTTTGACTCCATACTGACTTATTTAATTCAAATTCAAGATCAGCGAATCAGGGAAAAGCGTAACGATAAAAGTAGCAAGAACCACAGGTGTAATGAGTATATTGGGGTGATTAGGCAATGTTGGGACGAATCAAGATGCCGCTTCATCGATTGTCACAATTGCATGATCAACGCTTGTAATGAGCACAATAGCGGGTTGGGGGACTGGCTGGTTATGGGACTGTCACTGTGGGATTGTTACTGTGGGACTGTCACTGACCCCATCCCACCTTACAGCAAACTACAAGCCAGCGATCGCAGCCTCCAGTGCAAAGATAGCAAGTGAGACGGCAGGTGAGGCGATCGCATCAACCCTTACGACTGGGTTGTTTACACGTTAGTTCCTCTTGGCTCTAAAGTGCTCCCATCAGGTCAAAAACGGACGATCTTTGGGATGACTTCGTTCAGTAAGATCAACGAATAATAGGCCAAAATCTTTGAGTTGAGTGTCAATCCTTGAGGGTTACTCCTTAAAATTTTGATGTCTCAGCTCACTGTCTGATTCAACAATGGCTCAGTAGCAGGATATCCCCACCCTATTGAGAGATATCTTCTAGGGCTAATTGATCAAAATCTATAAACTCTCAGGTGGTCGCATGAACCGTTTAACACACACCCTGAATCGCCTTAATAATTTTTCTCAGTCTCAATGTTTATTCAAACTATCTTTTGTCAAACTGATGGGGGCGATGCGAAGTCGTTCTCCTTTGGGGGTAATTGCTCTCCTGTTGTTGCTGACCGCTTGTGGCACAGAAACCCCTCAAGCTACAAACGAATCTTCAGCCAGCACCTCTCCAACTGCCTCTGCTGATGGTGGTGCCCTCAAAATTGGTACCTTATTGCCTTTAACGGGTGATTTGGCGCAATATGGTGCACCGATGCAAGACAGCGTCAGCTTTTTGGTTGATACTGTGAATGCTTGTGGTGGAGCCTTAGGACAACCTGTAGAGCTGATTTCTGAGGATGATCGGACTGACCCAGCGGCAGGAGCATCCGGCATGACCAAACTGGCAGAGGTCGATCGCGTAGCTGGAGTGATTGGGGCAGCGGCTAGCTCTGTTTCCAGCGCAGCGGTTGATATCGCCGTTCGCAATGAGGTGATTGAAATTTCTCCTTCTAGCACGAGTCCAACATTTACAGAACGAGCCAACAAAGGTGAATTTAACGGCTTCTGGTTCCGCACGGCTCCTCCTGACACCTATCAAGGAGAAGCATTGGCAAGACTCGCTAAGGAACAAGGTTTTACGAACGTCGCCATCCTGTCGATTAACAATGACTACGGAAATGGTTTGATTCAAGCATTTGTGCCTGCTTTTAAAGCATTGGGGGGCACTGTTGTAAATGAGACTGATCCCGTTCGTTATGCGGCGGATGCCACCACTTTTGACTCTGAAGTGGGGGCTGCCTTTGAGGGAGAACCTGATGCAGTGTTGTTGATCGCCTATCCAGAAACCGGGAGCTTAATTGTTAAAGCTGCTTATGAGCAAGGTTTTTTAGAGGGCAAAACAAAACTTCTCATGACCGATGGCATGAAAACAGACAACTTGGCAGAGTTGGTGGGTAAGGACTCAGATGGTCAGTTTATTGTGTCGGGTGTGATTGGTACCGCTCCTAGTGCAGGAGGTCCGGCGATCGCCCAGTTTAAGGAACTCTACATGGGCAAATTTAACCGCAATCCGCAGGTGTATGACCCCAACTCGTGGGATGCAGCCGCCATTCTTGTCTTAGCATCAGAGGCCGCCAAAGCCAACACTGGAGCCGCTATCCGAGAACAAATCTCAACTGTGGCAAACCCCCCAGGCGAGAAGGTAACAGATGTTTGTCAAGCACTGGAACTCGTGCGGCAAGGGCAAGATATCGACTTCCAGGGAGCTAGCGGCACTCTCGACTTTAATGAAGCGGGTGATGTCGCCGGAGCCTACGATGTCTGGACGATCGCGGAGGATGGCAGTCTGGAGGTGAAATCGACCATCACGGTTGGTGGTGCTCAGTAGAGTGTGAGTCAGAACTCCGGCTTCTCTAAGAAGCCGGAGTTCTGAAAGCTTGATCCTAGTGACTCTTCTGATAGTCGAGAATAAATTGGGCGTTACTCGTCTCCAAATCCGTCAGTTGATTATTGGGGAACTGACTAGGGCTATAGCGTGGTTCGTACCATGACTGCCCATCAAAATAAGTTTGTAAATCAGGGCGATCGAATCGTCTGCCATATCGAGCAAAGATAGAGTTTCGTAGCACATCTAACTCAAAAGTACTCTTGCCTTCTAAGTCAGCCGTTGTTACCTCTCGTTCTGAAAGCCAGGTAAATTCATTGCTGTCGTAGCTACGTCTAGACTGGATTGAAATTGAAAGCTCACAACTTCCAACTGGGCAGTCGGAATCGTTATTAATCCATCTTGCTTCAATGATAGAAGCACCGTCATAAAGTGTCACGAAGTAAACCTCAGAAGCCTCAATCACAAAATTCTCAAAGTCAGAGATACGATTAATTATTCCTTCTACGTTAGATTCTGGTGCAAGTGTGTTGAGTGCCAGCTTCAATGTACCCATACATTCAGGAGTCAACCGTACCAGTCGCACCTGCAAACCTTCCATATTTTGGGCATCTGGTGACTTGTGGGCTGTTAAATTGCAAGCATCATCCTGACGAGTTAACCTTAGTTGGAAGTCGCCTAGCTCCCACCGAGCAATAAATCCATAAGACTCAAAAGCGACACGAGCACGATTTATAGGCTGATTAAATCCAAATAGTTTTTGTTGGGTTTCTGGTGATACTGCTACTGATGGGGAAGGAGTAGGGGACACAGAAATGGGAATTGGAGAGGTAGGAGCACCGGGTTTAATTAATGGGGTAGAGATAGGCCGAGGATCTGGTGTCATTCTTGATAGTTGGGTACATCCACTCGTAAGAACTATCAGCAGCCAAAAGAGGCTAAATCGCATCAAAATTATTTCCTTGTTAATTTCAGACTATGTCTGGAACAGATCAATGCTGGTTAATAGCTCGATCTCCAACTTCTGCTAAAAGGTGGAGATCTCGGAGGGTTGTTTTTATTGATTTCTCTGATAGTTGAGAATAAGCTGCACGTTTCTCTGTTCCAGGGCAGTTAGCAAATTGTTGGGAAATTGACTGGGACTGTAGCGTGGTTCGTACCACGATTGACGATCAAAGTAAGCCTGTAAATCAGCCCGATCGAAGCGTCTGCCGTAACGGGCAAAGATCGAGTTTCGCAGAACATCTAACTCAAAATCACTCTTACCTACCAGATCAGCCGTTGTTACCTGTTGCCTTGAGAGCCAAGTAAAATCAGTGTTAATGGAATTACTGTTATTTGCGATCGCCCCTTCCATGTTTGCAATTGCTTGGGTGGCAGCGCGATCGCCTACTCGTTCATTTAATGCTCTTCTAAAGTTGATCAGGGCAGTTTGATAGTCGCGGTTGCGGCTCGCGTCATAGCCGATTCTCATGTAGCGATCGTAAGCAGATTCGGTAGGTTGAATCTGAACAGGCGTGTTTTGAGGGGCTGCCTCCATATAGCAAATTGGAGAGGCACCGCCCGGACGGGAGTATGCAGATCTCCTTCCACACTGCCGACCTGCCGCATCAACGTCGTAAGGACAGTCACACCCTTGACCAGAGGTGGGTTGGCGACTGGGAACTTGAGCCAGAGTGGGGAGGCTACCGATCAGCAGGGAGGAGGCAATGAGGAGTGGGGCAATTATTTTCTGCATGAGAACGATAATCAAAAAGTGAGTACGCCCTTACCCTGCCTTAAGATATGTCAAGTTCGACAGGCGATCGCCATAAAGCTTTGGTAAAAACCTCTGTGAAGAACCCTGGCTTCTGCAAGAAGCCGGAACTCTAAGGTTGCACTTAAATCGGGATGACAGGATTTGAACCTGCGACATCCTGCTCCCAAAGCAGGCGCGCTACCAAGCTGCGCTACATCCCGTTGCCAAGCGGTTCAACTGAGTTCATCCAGAATCTCAGCTTTACAACACTGACCATCCAACAGTATAGCTTGCTTTGTGATCTTAGTCGGCAAGATTTCTGTGATTGCTCCTGACTAATGCCATGACTCTGAACTTAAAAGACACATCAACGCCTTGGTTAGAGCATTTCGCGAAACGCCCCCTGCTCAAATAGGCATCATCTTGTCGGAAATGGGCACAACTCACTGGAAAAACCCTTTTCAAAGTCGAAGTATTTAGGATAGGATAGTCCCTTCCAACTTTGTCAACTATGAGAGCTTCTCAACAATCGGGTCGTCAATCTCTGCGGTCTAGCAACTGGGAGATTGGGCAACTACCCGGATTGAGTGATGGCGATCGCGATCGTCTCGTGGAATTGGGCATTACCACAACACTGACATTGCTTCGATCGACTCAATCTATGGCTCAAAAGCAAGCACTTGCAGCTCGGCTTCAGATCCACTCTCAATATGTCCAAAAGTGGGTTGCTCTGGCTGATTTGGCGCGTGTTCCGGCGGTGGGCTGTCAATATTGTGGATTAGTTCTCCATGCGGGGGTTGCTTCCCCGGCTCAATTGGCTCAAACTCCCCTACCCAGGCTGCATCAACAACTACTCAAACTTCAGGTGGCTACAATGCAACGTCAGGATTTGTGCCCGACGTTGGATGAAGTGGCACGGTGGATTCAGCAGGCGCGATCGCTTGTTGCCCTAGAGCCAGTCTCGTTAGCTCAACAAGGTTAGGGCAAAGCATTTGGTTAAATTGTGTCTAAATGCTTTGAGGCATCACAGCCGACTGCTTCGTCCCTATCGTTAATCGGGATACCAAAACATTCCCTTGATTCCCTCTGGGTCAGACATAAAGCCCAACCCCCGGTAAAAATCAACCACATGAGGATCGGCAAACAGAGTGATATTGCTAATATCTTCGCTCCGCAGCTTTTTAATCATCTGCTTCATCAACGCCTTGCCAAATCCTTTCCCTTGAAAGTCAGGATGCACGACTACATCCCAGATCGTGGCATTAAAGGCGTGATCAGAGGTTGCCCGCGAAAACCCAATCAGTCGTCGCTGTGCCCCTCGCTGTTCCCACATGGAAACGACCAAAAAACTGTGTTGAATCGCCTTTTTGACCTTCCGCAAAGGACGGCGCGACCAACCTACCGCATCGCATAGTTCTTCTAACTCATATAAGTCGATTTCGCGATCGGTGCTAAAAAAGATCCGCGAACCCGTATTTGTCACGATGCCTTGGGCAACGCTAGCATCTACCGGAGCCGACTTAGGTGCCGCAGCAGAATCAGAAGTGCTAAATAAGTTTTTCCAAAAACCCATGTAGGCGTAACACTTCAATAAATAAACATAAGATAAGTAAGTCGGCCAATCGAATTGAGCAATTAGCCTTTAATGTCATAGCACATTGCTAGACGGCAAAATGCTATCTCCAAGAATTTTCTGGCGACTTACTTAGCAGTAATAGTTAGTATATCTCTCGTATCCTTATCCCATCGTTTATCTGTGAAATAAATCAAGAGTAGGCTATTGATGAAAATTAGCCCTGAGATCTAAGCTGAATCGTGTAATTTGTAGAGATTGACCTTAAATTAGGTTTTTCTGATGAAAGGCATCCCGTTCACCGCATCCACCCTCGACCAGGTCGGGTAAATCTTTGTTTGAAAGTATGGCTACGGGTTTAAAACCAACGACACTGGAACTGCTTAAACGCTTTAATCGGGCGTTTCCCCAGTTTTATGAGCAATTTGTCAGCAGTGAAATTCAGTTGCAAAACCTGAGATTGGCATATCAGCTTTACAAAACCAAACAAGCGGTCATTGAACTAAAGCCTGAGGGCAACAAGAGTGCTTTGCATTTTGCCTACCGCAACCAGTCTTTTTTGTTGAGCGATATTTTTGGAGTATTGGCAGCCTATGGACTGACGATTCATAGCCTCAGCCTATATGGACAAATTTATCCGCCGATGCTGGTGTTTATCAAATTAGTCGTTTCTCGTGGCGGCAAAGCTCTAGTTGATAAAACGGCTGAAAACGTCTGTCGAGCGGTGCGCGAGGCACTGGCAGGTCGGTTTGAGGTTGAGGAGATGTTGGCCGTTGAGTTTAATTTGGATGCGGGGCTAGAGCAGGTCGAAACCGAGTTTTATGTAGATCCTGTGTTTCACCTGCCAGCGTTATTGATTGAAGCGGATAACCAGCCAGGGCTGTTTTACAAAGTGATGTACGCCATTTGGCAGGAAGATTTGCTGGTTGTGAATGCTAATTTACTGGTGTGGCGTGGACGAACCCGCCTAATTTTGTATTTGCTTGGCCCAAATGAAAACCTGATTCCAGAATATTTGGGACAAAAGATTGCAGAGGGTGTGAAACAGCGATTATTGGGACGACGGTTTTAGCGGATGGATGTTTTAGAACAGGGATTAGGGAAGCTGCGCGACGGTGATTTAGCAGGGGCGATCGCGGCATTTGATCAAGCGATTGCGACAAATCCAACTGCCGAAGTTCACTGTTTAAGAGGCAATGCTCGATGGGACTCGCAAGACTATAGCGGAGCAGTGGCAGACTATACAGAGGCGATCGCCCTTGACCCCAATCAAGTTGAGGCATATTGGGGCCGAGGCACTGCTCTCTATCGGTTGGGCGACAAACAGAAGGCGATCGCGGATGTAACGCGCGTCATTTATATGAATCCCCGGCATCCCCTGGCTTATTCTCTGCGGGGCGGAATGCAGTTTGACTTGCAAGACTACGAGTGGGCGATCGCCGATCATACTCAAGCGATTCGGATGAACCCTGGCAACGCGGTAGCCTATGGTGGGCGTGCGCTGGCTCGTTATGAGAAGGGCGATCGCCAAGGAGCTTTGGAAGATCTGAACCACAGCATTCAAATTGACTCAGAACAGGCAGGTTCCTACTACTGCCGAGGCAACCTCCAGCTTGAGATGGGCAACTCTACTGCGGCTTTGGCTGATTTTCAGCAAGCGGTTGAGTTTTGGCGGCGGCAGGGGGAGCAAGACTATTGCGATCGCACCTTACACAAGATTCAGACCCTCTATCGTCAGGGAATTGGAGCCTCTGAGTCACCCGCCAAGGACACGATTCGTCAGGGGGTTGAGCAACTAGAACAGGGCAAGACGGCTCAGGCGATCGCCACCTTGACGGCAGCCATTCAGCAAGATAGCAACATTGCGGATGCTTACCAACTGCGAGGCACGATTTACCTGAATCAAGGCAATTTGAATGGGGCGATCGCTGATTTCACCGAAGCTCTGCACCGCAACCCCCAATTAGCCGATGCCTATTACAACCGGGGCTGCGCCTATTTTGATGCTCAACAATTATCGGCTGCTCTAGAAGACTTTACCCAAACGATTACCCGCGATCCTTACCTGGCAGGAGCTTACTATAATCGGGGCAGCGTGCTGTTGGGGTTAGGAGACCGAGAAGGGGCGATCGCCAACCTCAAAACGGCCATCAACCTGCTGAAACAACAGGGCGACCAGCAGCAATATGAGTGGGTCATGAATCAGCTTCAGGCACTTCAGCAAAGCCAGTGAAACTTCAAGGATAAAGGATAAGCGATGAAGGATAAAAGAAATTCCGTTTTATCCTTCATTTTTCATGTTTTATCCTTTTCTGAATAGTGATACATGGGGTTTGTATACACTAAAGGCAGTTGCACTTGGACTGGGCGATCGCTGTTTGACCGATATTGCTAACCCTACCTAGACTCCCCAAAAATGACTAGCAAAGAATCTATTTTCATCTCCTACCGCAGAAGTGACAGTCAAGATGTGGTCGGTCGGATTGATGATTACTTAACAGACCACTTTGGGCGAGAACATGTTTTTTTAGATCGTAACTCGATCGACTATGGGGCTGCATTTCCAGACCGCTTGAAGCAAGCCATGCAAGACTGCAAAGTAGTGCTCGTTGTGATCGGGTCTATTTGGGTGAGCGTTAAGGATGCCCAGGGGCGACAACGGTTAGCTAGTTCTGGGGATTGGGTACGGCAAGAGGTTGAACTGGCATTAAATCAGGGGCTTTATGTGATCCCAGTCTTGTTGGATAACACGACCATGCCTAGTCCAAGTGAACTGCCTGCATCGCTTCATAAACTGCTAGAACGCAATGCCTTTAATTTGATAACAAGGGGGCATACAGAATATTTCAAAACAGGGATGAGGCAGATTATTCAACTGATTGAAGAGCGAGTTCCAGACCTAAGACCAGCACCCCCGATGACATTCCATCCGTTTGAGGTTGAGGTGGTCACGCTTCAGATTCAGGCAGGCTTA
>JANRJA010000215.1:0-55456 GCA_033764315.1 Oculatellaceae cyanobacterium bins.114 | reverse complement strand
GCTACGAGCTTGTTTGAGGCTCTTCTCTAGCTGCTCCAAACTCTCAGTAATCTCTACCCTAAAAGGTCGTCCTGTCATCTCACTGTCTCTGATAGGTTCTACTCTTTAGTTTGGCGCATCTTCATATCTGATTGGTATTACAAGCGATTCGGATTACTCAACGAAATGAGCAAGAAGCGATCGTCTTTCGATCAGACGAAACTCGGATTTTTGCAGGCAACCCGACAACTGAGATTCCTCAAGCCAATATAGGTGGAACTGAAAACACGAACGATTTGTTGGTTGTTCTCCATCATCCCGTTCAGCCAGGGCAAACTGTGACACTTCACCTGAAGCCAGAACAGAACCCTGCTCAAGAGGGTATTTATCTGTTGGGTGTTACGGTTTACCCCAGTGGAGAAAACAGTCCTGGTTTGTTTTTAGGCTACAGCCGTTTGACTTTTCATACTCCCAGTGGGCAGTAACAGGCAGGTTCTACTTATCGTCTGAGCCAGCAGTTCAAATCTGGCTTGAACATTTCCCCTATCGCTAATGCCAGGAGGCATCAGGTGTTATGGATATTTTATTAGCAATCGTTGGTGCAGGTTCTGCGGGCAGTTTTTTAGCGATCGGGTCGGCTGCAAATGCCCGCTTAAAGCAAACGTTACACTCTCCGATCGCTGCCGCTGCAATTAATTTCCTGGTTGGGTTCAGCATCTTAGCCCTGTTGATTGCATCAGGGTTGTTCAAAACACCCAATTTGCAACAGTTCACAAACGTTCCTTGGTGGGCTTTTTTCGGTGGATTGTTGGGTGCTACGTTTGTCAGTTTGAGTACATTGACCGTTCCAAAACTTGGTTTAACGACTGCAACCTTAGCGATCGTCTGTAGCCAAATGGTTATGTCTCTTGTCATTGATCAGTTTGGTTGGTTTGGTATTCCAACTCATCCGCTCAATTTCTCTAGAGTCTTTGCGATTGCTTTGTTGACTGTGGCGATCGCTCTGACTCAACTCGATCGTCAACCTTCCCATTAGATCCGGTTCGTAACCATTTTTGTACTTAGTCAACCTTATTGGAGAAGTGCCATGCAACTGTTAGAAATTCAGTCTAGTGTTCGTCAAGAGCGATCGGTTTCTCGTGATCTTGTTTCTAAGTTTATTTACCAGTGGCGGTCTTATCATCCTGAAGCTCAATATCAACTGCGAGATATCGGTCAACAACCGCCTGCCCTAATTACAGCAAACTGGGTTGCAGCTAATCTAACCCCAGCACCAGAGCAAACAGAAGAGACAAAAACAGTGTTATCTGAATCCGATGCGTTGATTGCTGAACTGTTTGCAGCCGATCGCATTGTGCTTGGGGTTCCCATGTATAACTTCGGCATTCCTGCCCAATTGAAAGCTTACTTTGACAATATTATTCGCGTAGGTCGCACCGTAGAGTTCAACCGAGAGACAGCAACCTTTAATGGCTTACTCATTGGCAAGAAAGCACTCATTGTCAGTTCTCGTGCTGGCAGCTATGCTCTCGGAACACCCGCAGGTGCAATGGATTTCTGTGTACCCTACCTCCAGTTCATCCTGAATTTTCTGGGCATTCAAGATGTGGAATACGTTGAAGTTCCCTATCAAGGAATGGGGGACAAGATGCAGCAACCAGCAACTGAGACTGCGATCGCCCGTTTGATGGAGTTAGCCAAAACTTGGTAATAGGTAGCCCAAACCATTTTTAGGAGTGAGTAAATGAGTAACCTGCTGTCTCAGACTCAACAATGGCAACCCGCTTTGCATCCACAGGGCGATCGCAAAATTCTTGCACTGCTATTAGTTCAACTGGAAGAAACAGAAGAACAAATCGACAGCTTAGAACAATTCCGTACAGCCTTGTTGAATAGAATCACCAATATTCAGCAACAGGGGCTAACGACCGACCAGCAGGAAAGTCAAAGCTCTCAGGTCGCGTAAACCATCGGTTTGGCGTTCACGAAGACGGTAATATATACACTTGAGGTATCCCATGCAATGGCTCAATGAACCGACTGAATGGAAGCATTCAGGCAATAGGCTGACCGTTAAAACCTCTCCCAAAACAGACTTTTGGCGCACGACCCACTATGGCTTCATTCGCGACTCAGGTCAC
Source organism: Oculatellaceae cyanobacterium bins.114 (assembly GCA_033764315.1). GTDB lineage: Bacteria > Cyanobacteriota > Cyanobacteriia > Elainellales > Elainellaceae > FACHB-1407. The sequence continues at coordinate 53,336 of JANRJA010000215.1, read as the reverse complement.
TTTTACTTCAATACCTTTAGCACTGATTTTGTGATAGAGGTTGGCATTCGAGGAAACTACAAAGACCTCTATGATCAGGCTGGAATCATGCTCCGGTTTGACGAAAAGCATTGGATAAAAACAGGTATTGAATTTGTCGATGGAGTGCAAAATCTGAGTGCTGTCGTTACCCATGACTATTCTGACTGGTCTATGACTCCACTACCCAACCCGCCCGAAGTCCTACACCTGCGTGTCGAACGTGGACAGGAGGCTATCCACATCTCTTACCGAGACGACAATTTAGAGTACAGACTGTTCAGGTTAACCTATTTACTCGGTGCTAAGATCCAGGCAGGCATGATGTGCGCTTCTCCAGAAGGCAATGGTTTTGAAGCGTCTTTTGAGGGCTTTGCATAATGCGCTTAGCGCACCGCGATCGCCTCGATTTCAACCAGCCATCCAGGATTGACTAAGCCTACAACCTGTACTCTGGTTCTGGCTACCAAATGGGGTTGCTCTGGTGTCCCGAAAAATTCGGCATACGCCCGTGAGAACCCTTCGCTGTCCATGCGTCCACCCAGAGCAGGATCGCCAACCAGAAACACCTGGAGTTTGACCAAATTGCTCATCGTCAGACCAAGCTGCTCTAGCGACTGTTGCAATTCCTGCAAGGCACCAACGGTTTGCTTGTAAGTATCCCCAAACGCCTGGATGCTGTCGGGTGGAGCTGTGGGGTCAATGACAGGAGGCGTATGCCCACTCAGAAACACCAGTTCACTTCCGCCGGGAATAGTCACCCCCATCAGAAAGGGTAGTGAACCACCAGACGCGAGCTGAGCATCTCCTGACTGTGGTCCTTGTCCGTGATCCGCTGCCCCGAACGGATGGCGTTGCACACCGCCCAGATGATTTGTCATGGAAAAACGTCCCTCAATCAATACCAACTTTTACGCTGCCCAACGCTTTGCCAGCCTCCAAAAATTTGGGAGGTTTCTCGTCGCGCTAGTCACGCAGACCCATGATATAGCAAGACTTCTGCCTCATTAAACCCCTTGAAATGGATGGGTATCAACAGAGCTTGACTCTCTAGTTCACTGGAGAGTTTAAGATGAGATTATCGCATTGGTGAGGCTGCCATGTTAGCTCAGGAAACGTTACACCGGATTGGCTCAGTGGCGAAAGAGAGTGGGCTACCGATCAAAACCATTCGCTATTATGACGAGTTAGGGTTGCTAAAAACCTTTGGTCGCACGGAAGGCAATTATCGGCTGTTTAGTTCAGATGTATTTGGGCGCTTGCGGTTCATCAAACGGGCTCAAAGTCTGGGTTTAACGCTCCTAGAAATTAGAGAGTTTTTGAATGTCCATGACCAGGGCGATTTGCCCTGTGACCATATCAAAGTCAAGCTTGAGGATAAGCTGCAAGACATTGAACAGCAAATTCAACAGCTACACGTTTTAAGACAAGAATTGAGTGGTCTTTTATCAGGATGGCAAAGTATTTCTGAACATCCTGAAGAAACAATTTGTCCGATTATTGAACGAATATAAAAATGCTTTAATCGAGTAACTTTTAGACTATGTTTTATCAACTCATAGGCTACTTCTGTTGATGTCATCCCTCTTGTGTTACCTTTGCCTGCACGGATGGAGTCAGGAGGCAGAGCCTCTAGCATGGCATTTCCAGGCTCTGCCTGGAAACGAGATGTTGCTGACATTTATCCTGGACGTACGCTGTGAGATCAAGGGTTACAAATCAGAGGGCCGGGGTCGAGATTTTAGGGTAGGAGCCTTCTGTAAAAACGGACCTGTCAGGAACAACACTGTTTCTGGATCTAGATCTCCGGTCGCTTTCAACGCCATTGATGTCTGAAATTGTTGAACCGCAGCTTTTAAATCAGGCGATCGCCCCGGATCAGCGATCGGAGTTGCGGGCTGCCAAAACCCTAGTTTTTGTAAATAAGTAGCCGCTTGAGTAGGTGTCAATAAGTCATCAGTTGGGCGAAAAATAGGAACATAGGTGTGTCGCCAAATGCGGTCAAATTGCGATCGCGTTACCCGATAGATCTTGCCAAATGCCGGGTCGGCGATCGTCGCCACCTCATCACTCAAACTCAACAACGCCGTTGCATGGGCAACTCGACCATTCTCGCCATAGAGCCAAGTTGCCAGCACTCCCGGTCGATTGATTTGCTGCATTTGCTCCCACGTGGGGGATAGCTCTAAGCCATCCATCCCCAATGCTCGTGCCGCAACAATCAGTTGTGGCATAGAGGTGCCCAAGCGACTTGTTCCAGCATATCGAGCTACATCTGACTCAGTTGCATTTAACCCCCACTGATATAAAACGGTGGCTAAGGCCGCCGGAGCACAACTGCTCGAAGACGTTTGTTGAAATACTCCGTTGGGTCTGAGGTTGTCGCGCAAAGACGTGTAAATGGGTTGCAAGAAATAGGCTTCGGCAGCGGTGAAGCCTCCTAACCCCACCAAGCCTACCAACACCACGGCAATTACTTGCAGGCGAGCTGTTTTCCAACTGATGATAAACCCTACCCCACACATGCCCAGCAAGATCACTCGTAAAATCGTCCAGGTCACTTGCATTCCGTGAACCCGCAATTCTAACGGCAACTCTTGCAGTTGGGGCACATGCAACGCCAACAGCATCAAAAGAAAGTAAAACCCTAAAAAAGCCAGAGAAGCTGAATCTTTGCCTCTAAAGAGGTTGTCAGCCGTCGCCCCTCGTTTTAGTAGAAGCCGACCAATCCGAACACCCCACCAAAACGCCAAAGCTCCTAACAAGAATGTGGCGTAAATAGAAAGTCTTGCTATCACTCAGTACTCTCTAATGGGCACTACTTTAGCTACTAACTCTAGACGATGCAAAACAGCTCTCTAAAGGGGAAATGGCTTCACTCCCGGATCATCCCTTAAAGCTGTAACTGTGTGAATCTTAGCATTTGATCCCCAAGGATGCCCAAAGACTGGTTTATGTGATTGGCAACTAAAGAGTTGGTTAGGACTGGGTGCAGGGGCTTGAGCGAAAGTGGGTTGGGGCAAAGCTTTCACACCCCCGATACTGAAGCAACTTGCACACCGCCATACACAATCGCTTGTGGGTAGTGAGTTTTCAATTGAAATCCCCAGAATTTTGAAGATTCCGGGGATTGGTTGTTCTGTCAAATCAGTTAAACCGTCACGGCTTCCATGTCGTGGCTATAGTTACCCAAAGCAGCAGCACTATTGCACTTAGCGCGGTGATGCAACGCTTTTTGCGCCGCTGGTACGTTAGCATCTTGCCCTCCCCAGGTTTCCATAGCGGCTTGTTGCAATGCCCGACCATAGGAGAAGGTGAGCTTCCAGGGGAGTTGTCCCTTAAAGAGTTGATTCATTGCATTTAAGTGAGCGGTGGCGACTTCATCGCTTTGTCCCCCAGACAAAAAAGCGCATCCCGGCACGGAAGCAGGGACGCAATCGAGCAAACATTTAACGGTAGCTCTAGCAACCTCTTCTACAGTGACCTGATGCGGTGAGCTTTCACCAGGAATCACCATACTGGGTTTCAAGATCATTTGATCCAGGTCAACACCCTGGTGGTGCAACTCATAAAAGACGGTCTTGAGAGTTTCCTGGTGCACCTCATAGCTTCGTTCTAGCGTGTGGTCGCCATCCATTAACACTTCTGGTTCAACAATGGGGACTAATCCGCTTTCTTGGCAGAGTGCGGCATAACGCGCTAGAGCATGGGCATTGACCTCGATGCAACGACGAGAAGGAATGCCTGCGCCAATGGTAATCACCGCTCGCCACTTGGCAAAGCGAGCACCCATGTTGTAGTACTCTTGGATGCGATCGCGCAATCCATCTAAACCCTCAGTGACAAGCTCATGGGGAGATTTTGCGAGCGGTTTTGCCCCGGCATCTAGCTTAATTCCGGGAATGATGCCCGCATCCATCAAGACTTGAGTAAACGGCACCCCATCTGTGGTAGCTTGCCGAATTGTTTCATCAAATAAAATCACCCCACTAAAGAAGTCGCCAATGCCTGATGTGGTAAACAACATCTCACGATAGGCTCGTCGCATTTCTTCGGTCGTCGGAATTCCTAACTTTTGAAAGCGTTTGTTGGCAGTGCTATAGCTCTCATCAGCCGCCAAAATCCCTTTCCCTGGGGCAACCATTGCCTTTGCTGTAGCTTTTAACTCCTCGGTATACATCCCTGAAATGCCTCCTTAATACGTTTGTGGATGGGGGGGTGTTGATCAGCGTTAGCTTCATTCTAGATAGCGGTTTTGAGATCGGGGGTAGCTAACGTTGAGGAAGTTTTTTGATCGTTCTTTTTAAGGAGATGGGGTAGATTCTAGCGATCGCGCCAGTTGATTGAAGGTGAGAAAACGGACTAAGCGCAGAGGCAATGTCTCTTTGCTAATGGTTCTCGCATAAGCAGACCGTAAATAGCGGCTGTAGTCCGGTTGATCAGCTATGTAGGTTTGAAAGAAGGCAACACTTAAAGCACTCAGATAAAGTCGAGCTGTGGGGCGATCGGGACCCACCAATTCAGGAGGCAGATCAACCACCGTCGCACCAGGGGCAGGGTCTCCCAACGTCGAAAAGTGGGTTCCACCTCGCATCAACACCAGATATTTATCAGAGGTGCCCAACCAGGTAAAAGGCTGCATCTGCTCTAGCAAAGATGGCGCAACGGTGTCAGCATTGCCGCTAATCATCATGACTGGAATGTCTACGTCACCAAAGCCTTGTTCCCCTAACAAGCTGCTGCCAATGGGGTTAATCGGAATGATCGCTTTCACCCGTTCATCTCTTAAAGACACAGTGGCCTGGGAGGAGTTAAGAGCTTGACATTGAAGCAACAGTGAGATGTTAAACGGATCGCGAGGTGGGCAGTTGCGGCTTAACTCAGGAATGTTAATTCTGGCTCCTGCCAGAGCTAAGGCTGTGTAACCTCCCAGAGATTGCCCAACGACTCCCACTCGTTGCAAGTCAAGCCGTCCGCGCAGGAATGGATCAATTTGAGATCGATATTCCAAATGATCTAGTAAAAATGTAATGTCATGAGGTCGATCGATAAATTCGTTCGGTTGAGTGACATCACTGGCGCGTCCTTCGATCAAGGCCTCTAGCTGATCGGAGTTGCTGCCGGGGTGCTCAGGCACGGCAACAGCAAACCCATAAGAAGCAAGATGACGTGCCAGGTAAGCATAGGCAGTGCGATCAGACCCCAGCCCGTGGGAAATCACAATGACTGGAGCGGCAGTCCGAAGTGGAGCACCAGTCGCCGTTAAGGGCAAGTAGAGATCGCTCTGGTAAGTGCGATCGACACCTTGGCTAAGATCGCGATCGCGACTGCGGTCTTTGAGAGTGATGGTTTGCATCTCCCAGGTATACGGCCCACGAGCTTCTAGATTAGGCAGTTGGGTGTAATTGGGGGTCAGTTCAGTGGCGGCTTCAATCGTTGCTTGTTGTTCGACTGTGGCGATCGCCATATTGGTTTCGTTAATCAACTGTTGTAACTCGCGCACCACTTGCAATGTGTTTTGCACATCGAGCCGAATGCCATATCCCGGAAAGTGACGCAAGATATTGAGTGGGGTGAGTCCGCCTCCTGCTTCATCAGCGGCTGCCAAAATCAGGGCTGCTCGAATGGCATAAAATCCTGATTGTCGCGCCTCCGTTTGAATTAACTGACCTATTTCTCCAAGAATGAACTCTCCTTGTGGCGTATACAAAAATTGTGAAACAGCCACCACGTCAATATTGAGTGCTGCTGGACTATCCAGCAAGGTGCGTAGCTGTTCTAATTCCTCAGGTGTGGCGTAAGCAGCATAAGCTCGCAGATCATCTTCGATCGTGCCTTCGTTGGCGTAAGTCTCTAGCGACTTAACCGAAACTGAACGTTCTAACAAGCCGTAGGAAATGTAGATGCGTTCTGCACCGAGGGCGGGTGTAGCCGTCAACAGAGTTGCCAGACACGACATGCCAAGTGCTGTTTGTAACCAATTTGACGCGATCAAGCCAGGATGAGCCGTTGAGTGTGAGGGTGGAGTCCATTTCATAAAGGGCGGCTATGGCACTAGTAATAATGACTACATCGGAACATTGGAAGTTGCCACACCGACTGATTTGGCACCTGACCTTAGTCTTGTTTAGATTCTCGCAGAAGCTCAAGCAGTTGGTCTTCCGACAGTTGGGTGATCCCTAAGGCGATCGCCTTGTCTAATTTAGAGCCTGCCTCTTCACCGACAACTAGATAATCAGTTTTTTTACTGACGGAATCGGTGACTTTCCCTCCCGCTGATTGAATTAGAGCCTTTGCCTCATCGCGTTTGAGCGTGGGCAAGGTGCCTGTGACCACAAAGGTTTTACCGACAAGTGGGGATGCAGGGCTGACGGGTTTGGGGGCTTCACCTGCCAGTTGCAACTCGGCTTGACGTAGCCGTTCGATCAAGGTTTGATTGGCGTCAATGCAAAACCATTGATGGACTGACCGGGCAATTTCATCGCCAATGCCATAGACCGAGGCGATCGCCTCTGGTGTGGCAGATGCCAGTTGATCGACATCTGTAAAGTGTTGTGTCAACACTTGAGCATTGACACTGCCGACATGACGAATTCCCAATCCATAGAGCACCCGTGACCAGGGTTGGGTTTTAGAGTGGGCGATCGCGTTGATCAAATTCTCAGCCGATTTTTTGCCCATCCGGTCAATTGTCATTAACTGTTCCGCTGTCAAGTCATATAAATCAGCAACCGTGTGCAGCAACCCCCGCTCAACAAACTGTTGCACCCATTTTTCTCCGAGTCCGTTAATATCGAGCGCATCGCGACTTGCCCAGTGAATCAACGCTCCCCGCAAAATGGCAGGACAGGAAATGTTAATGCAGCGAGTCACGGCCTCATCGTCTGGTTTAAACACAGGTTGATCACACTCTGGGCACAGGGTCGGCATTGTGAACCGTCGGGCATCCGCTGGACGCAGCTCTGGTAGCACTCGCACCACCTCAGGGATGATTTCTCCAGCTTTGCGGACAATCACCGTATCGCCAATATGAATGTCTAGTTCAGCAATGCGATCGCTGTTGTGTAAGGTGGCTCTAGAAACGGTTGTGCCCGCCAACTGCACTGGACGCAACTCTGCCACAGGGGTAATGGCTCCTGTGCGCCCCACATTGACGCTGATGTTTTCGACCAGTGTAGGTGACTCCTCTGCCGGATATTTCAGTGCTACTGCCCAACGAGGAAATTTTTGGGTGAAGCCCAGTTGCTCTTGTAAGGTCAGTGAGTTTAACTTCACCACGACCCCATCTGTCATATACGGCAACTCCAGTCGGGCTGTAGACCAGTGATCGTAATAGTTCTGCACTTCTGAGAGCGATCGACATAGGGTGCGATTGGGGTTAACCCGAAAGCCCATCTGCCGCAAAAGTTCTAATGACTCCCACTGGCTGGTAACGGCCAGGTTTGAAGAGTTGCCTGGTTCTACTCCTTCTCCCTTGCCTACAACTCCTGGAATGTGGAGGGTATAGGCAAAAAAGTCGAGTTTGCGCTGTGCCACAATACGCGAGTCCAGTTGCCGCAGCGTTCCTGCTGCTGCGTTGCGAGGATTGGCAAACAGAGCATCTCCCGTTTGCTCTCGTTCTTGATTAATTTGCTCAAAGCTTTGAAGCGGTAGAAAGGCTTCTCCCCGCACTTCGACCACTGAAGGAGGGCGATCGAGGTTCAACCGCAATGGAATAGACCGAATGGTGCGAATGTTTTGTGTAATCTCTTCGCCAGTGATCCCATCTCCTCGCGTTGCCCCGCGCACCAAAACCCCATTCTCATACGTTAGAGCAAGGGCAGAGCCGTCGATCTTGAGCTCACACACATACTCAAACGTCTCTACGCTAGGCACAACCCGTCGCCATCGCTCTTGCCAAGTGGCAAACTCTTGGGTGTTAAAAGCATTCTCTAGGCTGTATAGGGGAATATTGTGTCGGACAGAGGTAAATCGGGACGCGGGGCGTTCACCCACCCGCTGGGTTGGGCTATCAGGGCTGATTAACTCTGGATGCTGAGTTTCCAGATTTTGCAATTCTCGATAAAGCTGGTCATACACCGCATCGGGCATCGTTGGCGCATCTAACACATAGTATTCATAGCTCGCCCGCTGAATGAGCTGGCGCAGTTCTGTGAGTCGCTGTTGTACGGCGATCGCATCCACCACTTTTTCTCCGTTCCTGTTGCTCCTAATTTAAGGTATCAAACAAGGGAACGGGAAAAGGAGTATGGGAGCAACAGGAACGGTCAGCCTTTGAGGTTAACCTTTAAAATTGATTCCCCTTTCGGGCTCGCTTCATCCTGCCTGTTTTCATTCCCTCCTCTCTATTCCCTACTCCCCCTTCTCCTTGCAGTACACTAGAGCAGAGAAAAGAGACACCGAATTTATGGGATCGTGTAACCGTTGGTTTTGGACATTGAAACAGTGGCGCAAGATGGGACTGGCGATCGCTCTTGTAGCCGTCGTGACACCCTCGGTGGCGATCGCTCAACAGCCAGTAGAACCGCTTCCGGCAAATCCATCAAGGGAGTCAGTCGAAAACGACCCGCCGCCAGTAGAATCATTTCCGGCAAATCCTTTAGAGGAGTCGGTTGAAGACGATCCGCTTTATCCCAACTTGATTGTCGATCGCCCCCTCAGCCCTCAAGAGCGCAGAATTTTGACGACAGCGTTGGACGAATTGCAACGGCAAGCAGAGGCAAAAGCCCGGGCAGGCGATATTCCTGGAGCATTTGAGATCTGGAACCGTGAATTGCGACTGCGTCGGGTTTTAGGGGTTGAAGAAGAAGTGCAAGCACTTAGCCGAGTCGGTGAAGTGGCATGGCGTGAGAACCAAACGACTGAAGTGCGAGTTATCAGTCAACGACTCCAGCAGCTTCAGCAGGAGGTGCAGGCTCAAAATCCGGTGGATTACCCAATGTTGCTGACGATCGCTCGGACTTATCAAAAGATGCGGGTGATTGAGCCAGCGGTTGGGTTGTATAACGAAATTTTGGCGCAGGCACGACAACGACAAAACCGACGCCTAGAACAGAGAACTTTGCTTGATCTGGGACAGTTGCATCTGGCCTGGTTTGATTTCACTAGTGCAGGTGAGGTATATACCGATCTATTGCGATTGGCACGAGAAGACGGCAACCGGAATAACGAAATCACTTATTTACGCCAATTAGCCTATATTTATCAACAAAATAATCAACCTCAACAGGCGGTTGCTGTTCAGCAGCAGTTAGTGGATGTCTATGAACGGCAACGACAATACATCGAGATTCCCCCAATCAAGCTCGAAATGGGAGATGCTTACCTGGCACTCGATCGCCCTGATTTAGCCGCTTCGAGTTATCAAGAGGCGTTTGCAGTGGCTCGCTCAGGGCAGCAATATGGATATGGAGCAGATGCCCTGCAACGGTTAGCTGACTTATATCGTTCACTCGATCGCCTAGAGGATGCACTGGTGGTCTATCAGCTGTTGCTGGATGTGCGCCAACAAACCTACGACAACCTCGGCATGATGAATGTCTTTGACCAGATGGCGCAACTTTATCAGGCACGCGGGAATGCTCCTCAAGCGATCGCCCTCTATCGCCGAGGTTTGCAGCTGGCACAGCAGATGAACTACGTCGGTAGGGTGAATTACTTTAATACCCAGATTCAAACGGCCAGCCAACCCCCTCAACCCGCCCCAACCTCTCCTTAAAAAGGGTAGTTCTCTAAAAGTAATGATTTTTGAGTAAGGATATGCCGCGCCCCGCGCGGCATATCCTTACTTGTTTAGGACTACCTAAAAAAGAAGCCGGACAGGATGAACTGTCCGGCTTTCAATGAATTCTTACTGAGTTGTCTCTTCTATCGAATGAGACGGGAATGAGCGAAACTAAACACCAACGGTTTTCTTGGTGACCGCTGCCAATTCGCCTTTGGCATATTTTGCAGCGTAATCTTCAAGAGAGACTTGTTTGATCTTGCTTGCATTGCCAGCCGTGCCAAACTGGTTGTAACGGTCAGCACAAACTTTTTGCATGTACTTAATGGAAGGCTTCAAGAAGTGACGGGGGTCAAATTCTTTCGTATCCTTTGCCAACGCTTCACGAACCGCAGCGGTGATAGCCAAACGGTTGTCAGTGTCGATGTTAATTTTACGAACACCGCTCTTGATGCCCTTTTGAATTTCTTCAACAGGTACACCATAGGTTTCAGGAATCGTGCCACCGTACTGGTTGATCAATGCCAACAAATCTTCAGGAACGGAGGAAGATCCGTGCATCACCAGGTGAGTGTTAGGCAGACGACGGTGAATTTCTTCGATGCGGCTGATTGCCAAAATTTCACCCGTTGGTTTGCGAGTGAACTTGTAAGCACCGTGGCTGGTGCCGATCGCCACTGCTAGCGCATCCACTTGAGTTGCTTCGACAAACTGAACCGCTTCATCAGGGTCAGTCAACAGTTGATCGTGGGAAAGAGTGCCCTCAAATCCATGACCGTCTTCGGCTTCGCCCTGTCCTGTTTCTAGAGAACCCAGACAACCTAATTCACCTTCAACGCTCGCCCCGATCGCGTGAGCGACTTTGACGACTTCGCTCGTCACCCGAACGTTGTACTCAAAGCTGGCTGGACTCTTAGCATCCGCTTCTAGGGAACCGTCCATCATCACGCTGGTGAAGCCGTTCTTGATGGCAGAGTAGCAAGTTGCAGGTTCGTTACCGTGATCCTGGTGCATCACAATGGGGATCTGAGGGTAAGTCTCGATCGCCGCCAGAATCAGGTGACGGAGGAAGTTTTCACCTGCATACTTACGAGCACCACGAGAGGCTTGCAGGATCACAGGGCTATCAGTCTCAGCAGCAGCCTGCATGATTGCCTGGATCTGCTCCATATTGTTGACGTTAAATGCAGGGATGCCATAACCATTTTCGGCTGCGTGATCCAGCAGCAGTCGCATTGGCACTAATGCCATAGGGATTCCTCCTAATTGGTGTGATCAGCTAATTTCGGCTTAAGACAGACAATTCTTACGACAATCTTAAGATACTTTCTGCTCCGCAGTGAATTGTATCTATCAATTTCAACCACTTAATTAATTGTTAAGTATAAATGCTTATGGGTACTTTGCCTACATTTTTTTATTTTTACGACAATGCTTACTCAAATACGGGTGCCCATACCTCAGAGACAGACAACTCCCATCCGGGTAATAGCTCTGGTACGGTTAAAAACTCGCCGTTTCGCAAAATCTGAGCATCCTCCACTCGTTCAACGCCAAGACGGTATACTTCCATCGTTTGAGTTCTCGGATCAACCAGCACCCCAACCTGTGCCCCTAGCCGAATAAACTCCTGAATCTTTTGCCGGAGCTTTTCCAGGGAATCTGTTTTGGATTTCACCTCAAATACTAGATCGGGAACCAGTTGAGCATAGCTCTCTGTGGGTTGAGGCATCCGCTCGGCTCGAATGAAAGAGGCATCAGGTGCTCGTACGTCTTCGTCGGTATTGGGCAAAACAAAGCCCGCACTAGAACCCAGGACTCGCCCCAGCCTGCGAGGTTTTACCCAATTTCGTAACTGAGCACAAATCTCAATCGCAATTTCGTCAGACTCTAACCCCGATGGACTCATGACAATAATCTCTCCCCCAATCAACTCCGTGGGGTAGTCGGGCAAATGGGCTTGCAACCGCTCTAAATCTTTTGCTGTGAGAGCCATAAGCCTGATCGGAGTAAGGTATCTCTATCGTGACATAGTCTAACGTTAGAGACGTGGTTAAAGTGCCTCAAAGGTTGCGGTGAAGTTTTCTAGAGTCAAGCAATCTGCGACAAAATCTTCTGCGTCACTGACACTGTCAATCTGATATTCCATAATCCGTCGCTCATCGTCTTTCATTTTTTTGGATGAGATCGGGGTACCCGAATATTTAGAGGCGATCGCATTAAACGTGGTAGCGTGCTTACGCCAACCTTCAGCAGAACATTGAATGATGACCCGCCACATGATGAAATCCTAAATTGGGGTTGTTGAGAGGGTAAGGCTCGAAATTTATGGGTCGCCTGGGATTCGAACCCAGAACTAATCGGTTAAAAGCCGAGTACTCTACCGTTGAGTTAGCGACCCTGACTAGGGAAGGTAATCTGGCTCAAAAATGCGCCAATTACCAACGTATCACATCATACAGTTCCTTTGCACCAAATTTTCAAAGTTTTTTAGAGAAAATCAATCGAGAATTTAACGATCGCCTCTAATGTTGCTCCTGGGTCTAGATGAGTCAAATGATCCCCTGTATTCAGTGCATTGCGAGGAGCAGTCCACGGCTCAAGACAGTAAAAATCTTTGCCCTTGACTGTCCAAAAGACCACCGTAGAATATAGCGCATCATAGTCTAAGGTAAGACGGAATTTAGCATTCACATCCGTTGCAGTGGCTGTCTGGCGAGTCACATTGCGAAAAGCGGCGTCAATCTCGTCTTGCTCAAAGTCAAACTGACCTGAATAGGTTTCGATGCTCTGAGTTTGCTGATTAAAGAACTCAGTACCGGGAATATCAAGCTGGAGTTGAGATTTATCAGCAACTGCGAAATAAGGATGCAACCCTGTTGAAAAAGGCATGGGGTCAGATGAGTGGTTGGTAAACCGTTGATGGAGTTCCAACGAGTTGCCATGCAATTTGTAAGTAAACACCACTTGAAAATCAAACGGATAAACCGCACGAGTCTGTTCGTTGCTGGTCAATTGCAAGGATAGGCTAGCACTATCCTCGGTGCCTTGATCAACCACTTCCCAGGGCATTTCACGGGCAAATCCGTGCTGTTTTAGGGTGTAGACCTGTCCTTTGTGAGTGTAAGTGTTATCGGGCAAATTGCCACAGATAGGAAATAAGATGGGAATGCCACCTCGTACGGTGAGTTCAGGGTTTGTAAACCGAGCTTCGTCTAAGTAAAAAATATCGTGTCCTTGGAACTGCCAGCGAGTCACAATGCCACCCCGTTCTGGTACGACTTCGATCTGAGATTGGGCGGCTTGATCTGAGAGAAAGTAGGTTTTGTACTGCTCTTGCTGAATGGCGATCGCAAACATAATGACCTCTGAGACAATTTAGTACGACAACTTAGTACAACAAAAATTAGTACAACAAAAATTAGGGTGAGCATTGCCCACCCTAATTTACACAATCTAGAATCCATCACCTGGTAACGGTTCTAATTCAGGATCAATCGGCTCAGCCAACGGATCGATTTCATCGGGGAAGACGATCTCTTCGTTTTCTGGCTCTGGCAACACGTCGATTTCTGCCGTCTCTGGAATTGCATCTACCACTGGAGGAGCATGGTTGGTAAACCCAGCGTTTTCCTTGAGTGGATCGGTGGGTTTCGGAATCGCTTCATTGCCAATGGGGGTCTGATTTGACCCATCGGGGTAGGTAATGAAGGAATTATCTGGAGCAGGGGTGCCTTCATGGGTCGGCGCGCTGATCGGAGTTGCACCTTCAACCAAAGACGGTTCTTCAGAAGACGGTTTTACAAGGGGCGACTCTGATGGAGAAGACTCTAGCAAGCTGGGTTGACCACTGGCTGGAGGTTGGGTATTAACAGGCTGCTGGCTGGCTGGTAGGGGAGCCGCGCCAGAGGGCTGAGAGGATTGAGCATCAAGCGTTACCGGAAACTCTAGTGGTCGCTTAAACTGAGCCGAGGCTTTGCGAATGCGCTGCAAAATCTCCTCTGCTTTTTCACCACTCGCCACTTGAGGTTTGTTTTGAGTCACTTGAACCGGCAAAAACTCTAGACGCATTTGCTCTGGACGCAGTGACACCTTCAACACCGCTGTATCGTAATCGGCTTGAGAGGCAGAGGTATTACTATTTGGAAAGATGAAATTGCCTAGAGAGTAGGCGATCGCCCGTCCTTTATAGATTTCAGCCCCTTGCAACACATCAGGATGATGCCCCACCACCAAATCGGCTCCCTGATCAATTGCGGTATGTGCCAGGTTTATTTGCCAATCGGCAGGCTGTTCCGTCAAATCTTGATTCCAGTGGTAATTGACTACTACCCAATCCACTTGATCGCGAATAGCGTGAATATCTGCACTTACTTGCTCACTCAACCCCGGATTAATGCCTGCATTCCAAGCACCTGCGGCATGTTGGTCAGAGTCAGAATAGCCCAGATAAGCAATGCGCTGTCCCCTCACATCTATGATTTCGGGGCGACGAGCTTCTTGCTGATTGCGGCCTGCCCCCAGAGAGTGAATGCCTGCTTGCTCTAAGGTCTCGATTGTTTGAGTTAACTCAGACGCATCCTTCTCAAGCAACGCATTATCGGCTAGATTAACCACATCTACGCCATCTGCCTGTAATGCTTGAATCGCACTCGATGGGGTCGTTGTAGTAGTCGCAGCGGGCGCAGCAATATTGGTGGTTGGAACCGTGTTTAAGTAAGCCAGAGTCACATCTGCTTGAGGAATTCGACTCTGAGTTGCGCCCCCTGAACCGGGGGCTTGAGGTCGAATAGCACCCAACGCCCCCTCATTGCTAAAGGCAAGGGTAACAGTTGGTGACTCCGAGCCATCTCCCTCAAATTGAGTGACAGGCACCTTTTCAAGGGCTGTTTCGACCACGGCAGGGCGGTTAAGATCACCAGACGCCACGGTTTGTTGAGGTTGCAGGGTTGAATTGATCGCTTCGACCCCACACCCGATCAGAAATGCCGCAGCAGCTGACTTGATCAACAGACGCGATCGCGGATGGTTGAGTTGCTCTCTTAGTCTCAGTTGACTAATTTGCTCATGTAAAGTTTGAGCTGTCTTGACCAGGTCTAAAGTAGGCAGGGTTGGCTCAACTCGCCGCACCGCAATTGATCGTGGACGAGAACGCCGATTTTTGCTGGAGGAGAGCAGTCGAACAGATTGCTGCCATAGAATTTGAGAGCCACCTGCATAGCAAGCCACAATTTGAGCTCCCAAAATAATCTCAGACTTGAGCTTGCACAATCGGTGACAAATAAAGCGCACTAGCCGTTCGCGCTCAGGAGGGTGTTGAAACTCGACCAGAATCAATAAATATCCCGGTCGTGAAGCCGCCGCAACACAGACATAAATGCCTTGAGGGACGAGATAAGCATTAATCCAATAGGCGATCGCCCTAAAATCTCCCGCCCGTGCTAATTGCATCACAGACGGTTGATATAAACTCTCAATTGATACTACAGAGGGTTTCACACGCTTTAAATCAACAACCATGTAGCTTACTCCTCAAGGTCATCATTCCATAACCTCCCACCACCAACCGTGTCAATGGAATCGTAACTTTTAATACGCCGTTCTGGCTTACTTCCTCAAGGAATATCTAAAAAAAGTTTTTGTCAGTGATTTAAATCACAATCAAAGGCAATGAATATCACAACAGCATACCGATCTCAATCAACCTAAAACGAGGAAGAATCATCGATAGTTATAGAAGTAAAAAAGCATTATCAGTTGGCAAGGATGTATCCTTTCCTATGATTGACACACTTGTACAATCAGCACTGCAAACAGGCTGGCTCAGCGTTGAATCAGAGGGTCTGCTTCGCCAAGTAATCGCCATGCGGAGCTTCCAATCTACTGATATGACGGCGATCGAACGTTTGTACGATGCTTTACATCAAGGGTTGGTAAGACGAGAAGCCTGTGGCACCTCTGAAGTTTTGCCCTTGCCTCAATTAGATTGTCCCTCTTTGTAGCTCAAATAACGCAGATTTGTATTTTTTGTAACAGAATTTTGCTTTCTGGTTCTTCCAATTCACATTGATAATCGAAAGGGCGAGTCATATCCGCCCTTTTTAACTTTCTTTTGGGTTTTATTTGATTAGGAAGAAAGTGTCAGGCTTATCCTAGAGGCAGGGGTTGATGAGAACCTGACCCATTGCCTATGACACCCGTGCCAAATTCATCTGAATCTAATTTATCCAGTCAAGCTAAAGCGAGTACCACTCCTGAAACATCGCTGCCAGCCAAATCGGTCAATGTTCAGGGCGATCGCTTAAACGGTCATGCTGATCTGGCTTCCGGTCAGTCTTATGCCGACGCCACTCGACCCAGTGGAGGGTCAGCGATCGCCCCTAAGTCTGCTAATCTTTCATCTCCCCAAAAAATAACTCCACCCTCGGCTGCATCAATTGTGGTTGTGGCTATCGGAGTCATGGTGGTGGGGTTGCTTGTCAATAGCTTGTGGTTAAGCATTGCAGGCACAGTTGTGGCCACCCTGATATCCCTGCGAATTTTGGGGCGTACCCTGCAAGTCGTCATTATTGAATTAGTGACTGAGCAGCAAGTCCTAATTGCCTTAATAGGACTCCTCGTAGGAATTATCTGCATCTTTCGCTTTACCTCTCTTGGAGCCGGGTTGGGTCGCTGGTATAGCGGTCTAAATTGGGATGCAGTCGGGGCAACGGGTGAAGTGGTAGGTGCGGTGGGTCAAATTTTGATTGCCGTTTTAGCGGTTTACATTGCGTGGCGACAATACATTATTTCCAAAGATCTCACCATTCAACAAAATCTGATTACCCAGCAACAAACGATTGATTCCTACTTTCAGGGCATCTCTGAGTTGGTGCTAGATGCAGAGGGTCTGCTCGAAGACTGGCCGCAAGAGCGAGCGATCGCAGAAGGACGCACAGCCGCCATTCTCAGTAGTATTGATGCTCCTGGCAAAGCTAAGGTGATTCGGTTTCTCTCCCGGTCTCGGCTGTTGACCCCACTCAAGCGCGATCGCTTGCTGGGTCGTGCCATTCTAGATGGCTCAGGGGGCTATCAGGAAGACCGAGATTATGGCGTGCGCGTCATTGATTTGGGTGTCATGTTAGCTGAAGCAAATTTGGCTGGCACCGACCTCCGTTGGACTGATTTGAGTGAAGCAAACTTAATTCGCGCTAATCTAAGCGGTTGTAGCCTGGTCAAAACTAATCTCTCTCGCACCGTTTTAGTCGATGCCAATTTCACTCAAGCTGACTTGATGGGGGCTTATCTATTCTACGGTTCTGTAGAAACTGCCACTCCCCGCAGTCGGACTGAGATCCCTGACTATGAGACAGGGGCTCATACAGGGGCAGTGATTGAAAATGCCGATTTCACAGATGTACAACGCTTCTCTGACGAGCAACGCTATTACTGCTGTGCCTGGGGTGGGTCTAAGACGAGAGCAACGATTCCAGGTGGATGTGAAGGTATTCCCAATCGGTTAGGACGGTAATGGAGATAAAGAAGATAGGGAATTGACTTTGAACCGGGGCGTTAGCGGCTCGACAACTCGGCTGAGCTTCTTCAAACCTCCAAATGGGAGTAGCTTCACGAGTCTCACTGGTCGTTGACTAGTTTTAGGTTAACAGTTGGCTCATGACCCCAGCCCTCTTTCCCCTTTACCTCGTCCTAAAATTGCGCCGACGCATTAAGAATTCTGGTAAGTCAAGCTTGTTAAAACGGGGTGAGGGCACGGCTGACAGCAGTTCTGGATCGGATGTTGGGTCGTTGCCCACTTCTTGGAGTAAGGTGAATAGCTCCACCAATATAGGAGTAACAGGAATACTTGTTTCGCTGTCTGATAGTGAATGGGGTATGGCTTGTTCTAGCAGATGACTCAAGTGAGCCAGGTGGCGTTGGTGCGATAAATAGCGATCTTTCCAATGCTGGACGGCGGTTTCATATTCACTGGCTTGTCGAGCTTGTTGAAAGATCTGCTCTTGCATTTCAGCGACGTCTCGTTCTAAGTCTGCAATGCGAGTCAAATGGCGATCGCGCTCTTGCTCCAACTCTTGATGGGTTTGCTGCCACTTTGCCTGGAGTTTGTGTTGCTTTACGAGTTCGGTTTCAAGCTCTTCAACTTTGATCTGGGCGATCGCTAGTTCCTTCCGCAATGCGGCGATCGCGGTGTCTCGTTCGGTTGCCAGGGTCTTGGTCTGCCGCAATGTCAGTTCTAGCACTTGCCTTTCTTCGAGGTAAGTTGCTGCCTGTTTTAGCTCTATTTCCAAGCGGGTAATGTGGCTGGTGAGATGGCTGATATGTTGATGGGCGATCGCCAGTTGGTCTTGGGCATCCGCAGGGGCATCGGCTGAGGAGGTGAGATCGAGTGGTAAAGAGAGTTGTTTGGGCAACTCTGGAGTCGCTAACACCTCCAAGTTACGCTCGTTTGACGTCACCTGCTGCAACAACGCAAAACTAGCCAGCCCAACGATGGCTAAAAGCACTTGGTCTCGGACTCTCAGGCTCTGCTCAAAATAGTGCAATCGTTGCTTTAAACAAGCGATCGCCTGATGTTGCACCGAAGCAAACTCTTCTGTTTTGGCCAGTTGGGCTTCTAAAAAATCTTGATTTTGGATGCGTCCTTTGAAATCGGCTAAACATGCCATTGCTTGATCTAGGGCGTTCTCTAAATCGCAAATGCGAGTTGCCGAGTCTTGCGTCGTCGCCGCCGCTGTGGACTCTAATTCTATGGCGAGAGAATTTAATTCTGCTGATAGCCGATCAGCTTCCAGCGCACTATCAGGAGCAATAGCGACATCGACTGCACCTGAAGGGGGCTGTTCGTCGGTTGAACAGAGACCATGAGGGATGTCGGATTGTGACATGCAAAACCTCCCCTGAAACAGGCTCTTTTGAACCGATGAACCCAGCGAACAACCATTGAATCCAGTCTACAAGATCGATTTCCTCAATCGACTGTCTCGCTAAATAGATTAAGATTGCTGATCCCCTGAATTGACCATTCTCTTGTTATCACGACTTAAAGTCACCAAAACTTAAGTAACCAAAGTCACCAAAACTCAAAACTGCTGAATCCTGCACCCTCTAAGTTTGAACCTTGGGAGGTATTTCAGTATTGACGCTATTCAATGACCACAAATATTCAACCGGTAATTTTGCTCGCTGGCAACTTTCCTCTAGTTGCTTTTGCTGACTCAATGCCTTGCGCAGGGTAACAATCAAATCATGCACCTGCTCATGAATAGGAGACTGATGGGTCAAAGCGTGCATGGTTTGCCGTTCTAACAGTTGTAACAGTAACTCGTAATGAATGTGAGACGGGAGGGGAATTGGCTCCATCTGTTTTTTGAGTTGGGTTAACGGTAAGAAAGGTTGAAATTACGAATTAGAAATGGGTTAACTTGGCTCTATTGAGCAAAGAGTGTGGCGATCGCCGCCGCTGGGTCAGGTTGTTTCACTAATGATTCCCCAATTAACACAGCATTAGCCCCAGCCTGCTGAACTCGTTGTAAATCCTCAAAGTGGTGCAATCCAGACTCGCTCACTATAGCAATGTTGCGTTCTTGAAGGGTGTCGATCCGTTTTGCTAACAATTGGCTAGTCGTGTCTAAATCAACTGCAAAGGTTTCCAGATTGCGGTTGTTGATCCCCACTAAGGTGACGTTTTCTAGCGTCAGCACCCGATCTAATTCTTCCAGGGTATGCACTTCGATCAAGGCAGTCATCCCCAAAGCTGTGGCAATTTTGAGAAAGTATTGCAAGTCCTTATCTGACAGAATGGCGGCGATCAATAAAACAGCATCGGCCCCGTTTACTCTTGCCATGTAGATTTGGTAAGGATAGATGATGAAATCCTTGCAGAGTAACGGTAGATCAACAATTTCACGAATTTGCCGCAGATAGGTAAAATTTCCTTGAAAGAATTTTTGGTCAGTTAGTACAGAGATACAAGCTGCGCCAGCCGATTCATAAGCCTGGGCGATCGCTACTGGGTCAAAATCAGCTCGAATGACGCCTTTGCTAGGAGACGCTTTTTTAACTTCGGCAATCAGAGCGGGTTGCAGATGCGCTTGCTCTAAGGCAGCACCGAAATTTCGCGGCGGTGCCATCGTTTTCACAACATGCTGTAACTCCTGCAATGGAGTTCGCTCACGCATTTGTTCAACTTCTACTTCTTTATGCCAAACGATCTCCTCCAAAATGTTTTGAGGAGCCGCATCAGGGACTGGAACCTGATAACGCAGGCTTTCGACAGCAACAGCCGGATTGGGTGGACGACGACGAATTTGCATCAATCTTGAAAGACTTAAAGAGATGAATGGACTGGGGGATAGGTTACAGCGTGATTGGTTATTTGTCATGGATCAGCGATCCATGACTGGGGGCGGTGTATCGTCAAGGGTGATTGTTCTCTGATGCCCTAACTCCCTCAAATATTGGGGGAGTTAACCAAAAAGTATTGAACTACAACCCTAAACGATGAACCCGGTGACGGATGACAGACCCGTGATAACTTCTGAGAACTGTCAACGCCCATTCTAATGAGTCGTCAAAGCCCGCTTATAGGCCTCATCTAACACTTCTGAGAGGGTGGGATGAGTGTGAACCAGGAAGGCTAATTCGTGAACGGTGCGACGTTGGGCGATCGCATTAGCGGCTTCTTGAATCAAATCAGAAGCGTGTAAACCAATGATGTGTGCGCCTAGCACCTCCCCGGTATCTTGGCGATAAATCACCTTGGCCATGCCGTCTGTTTCACCCTCGGCGATCGCCTTTGAGTTGCCCTTAAAGTAGGTGCGGGTTGTTGCCACTGTAAACCCTTCTGCCTGACCCAGTTCTTTAGCAGCGGGTTCGGTCATGCCCACAAAACTCACTTCAGGGTGAGTAAAGGCCGCCGCTGGAATGCTGCGATAATCGACTGTGCGAGAGCGGCCACAAATATTCTCAACGGCTATGACCCCTTGAGCAGAGGCGGCATGTGCCAACATCATTTTGCCTGTTGCATCTCCGATCGCCCATAAATGGGGTACAGGTTGCCCATCTAGCAAGATCGACATTTGATCGTTGACCGTGATGAAACCCCGGCGATCGGTCTCAAGACCCACTGTCTCTAGTCCTAACTCTTGAGTCGCTGGAATCCGACCTGTCGCTACTAGACAGGCATCGACTTCTAAGACATCGATAACTTCTTTGGTTTTGGCATCGGCTAACTCAATCACGACAGGCGATCCCGGTGTTACCTTCTTGGCTAGAGTACCGACTTTAGTCTCGATATCTCGTGGTGCGATCAGCACGCGTTGGGCCAATTTTGCAATGTCAGGATCAAACCCCGGCATCAACTGATCAAGTGCCTCAATCAGCGTTACTTCACACCCCAAAGCCGTGTAAATATCGGCAAACTCTAGCCCAATGTAGCCACTACCAATAATCGCGATCCAAGAAGGTAACCAATCGAGCTTTAAGCCGTCATCACTCGTAAAAACAGTCTTGCCATCCAGTTGAACGCCGGGTGGAACAAAAGGCACTGAACCTGGAGAAAGAATAATATCCTGGGCGGTGACTATCTTTTCACCTGACGCTGTGGCGATCGCTACTTTATGGGCACCTGCCAGCTTGCCACGCCCTGAAATAACCTCCACTCCCAGTCGTTTGAGACTGTTAGACATATCTCCCCGAATCTTGGAAACCAGATTTTTGGCATGGTCAGCGATCGCCTGTCGCTCAAAACTGACCTGCTCGACCTGAATTCCTAACGCTCTTAAATGCTCAGCGTTACGCAACTCCCGTACTCGTCCTGAAGCGGCTAACAACGCCTTAGAGGGGATACAACCTCGATTGACACAGGTTCCTCCCATATCGCCAGCTTCAATAATGGCGGTTTTGAGTCCACAACTGACCGCATGCAGGGCAGCCCCGTGACCACCAACCCCTGCTCCCACAATCACTAAATCATAATCAAATCCGTGACTCACTTCAGTCTCCCGTTCCGTTTCTTGATATCCAACACGTTAGGCTCACCTGTTCAATTCTCATCTGGAGGCGGTCAATTAGACAACCTGATGTCAAAGTTTGTATCCCTCTTAACTGAACAATTCACCTTCAAACTGGGTACTTTTTGATCAGGAGCTATGCCGCTACAGGGGGTGAATTTCTAAAATTTACCCCTCATCGGTGTTGATTACCGTTGTCAAGATTGACAAATTCAGTGCATAAAGTAATCAATCTCCTCTGAAAAATATCAGAGAAATCTTGCAACTTGAATCGCTACTTCCCCTGCAAAATTTTTTTAGCTGTACGTAATTAACATCATCGAGCTTTACCTTATTGATCTTTTTTCCTTTGGAGTCAAGCCTTATGAATCAAAGTCAGCAAGATTTACGGCGTGCCGCTGCTAAAGCATTCATGGAATCGCTTGACCAATTGGGAATGAGCCTCTCTAGCTCTGAAGAGGTAGCCCCTGAAGTAAAGACTGCTCCTGCTCCTAAACCAACCTCTGCTTCACAGGCAATGTCAGTCGAAGAATTAGAAGCTGCCGTTGCTGATATCGAGCAGTTTATTCAAGAAATTCAAAAACAGAGTGATGAGCCTTGATTAAGGCATTGCAATGGGGTGACCAGGAAGGATCAAGCAATAGCAAACGTTTCAAGGTTTAAGATTGACTTCTGTCTCCCGCTGTCGTCGCGCTTCATATAAGATAACAGCCGCCGCGATCGCCACATTTAACGACTCCACACCAGCCGCTAACGGAATCGTAACTTCTATGTCTGCTAGGGCGGCCAGTTCTGGGGTCAATCCGGCTCCTTCGTTACCCAACAAAATTAGGCTGGGTTGTTGCCAATCAATCTGCCAATAAGGGGTTTGGGCAAAGGGAAGGGTGGCAACCACCCGACCACCCGATGCTTTGAATTGAGCCACATCTTTTGGCAAATTAGTACTCACCACCATTGGTAGTCGAAACCATTGCCCTGCGGTGGCTCTCAACACTTTGGGATGGTCTAAATCGACACTATCAGCACTAATCCAAAGTCCATCAACCCCAACTGCCGCCGCTGTCCGGATGAGAGTGCCAACATTGCCGGGGTCTTGAATGGTTTCTAACGCCAACCCCAATGTCACTGGAAGGCTTGGAGAACGAGGCATTAACCGCTCAACCGTAGCGACTACCCCATCAGGTTGCACGGTTGTGGCGATCGCCTGTAAGACCTCAGGACTGACGATCTCGGCTCGTAATGATTGCTGCACCGCATTCGCCCAAAGCTGAGGGTGTGCTTCCATCCAATCTGGGGTGCAACAGACCGTTGTAAAAGAAACACCAGCAGCACAGGCTTCTTCAAGCAAATGGGTGCCTTCTAGCAGAGACAGATGCTGCTGAAGCCGTTCTTTGGGTCGGTGCAGCTTTCGCATCTGTTTGACAAGAGGATTTTGCAAACTCGTGATCAATGCAACACCGATGATTTAGATTTTGTTACAAAACACAGTAGATGTATAAGTAGATTTGACCGATGTGTGGTGATAAGCAACACAGGTCAGGGCATCTTATAACCTGTCAAAGCACTCTCTAACTCGATTAAAAATCATGGTTAGAAAAATGCGGAACCCGGGACTTGAACCCGGAAGTCTTTGCAGACACTAGAACCTGAATCTAGCGCGTCTACCAATTCCGCCAGTTCCGCGTCAGCTATTTCAACGCTGCGATTCTTCATCATCCATTAAGCGATCGCATCAGTCAACTATTTTTGGAATGAAATTTATAGCTTGAGGTTACTGGCTTTCTAGCTTATTCTTCCTAAAATACGATTCTGATTTAGAGATTTAGCCGCTTTCCGGTAGAATCAAACCAAATTTTGAAGTTATTAGGAACTATTACTCACTTTGGAGGACAAACCTATTACTCCCTCTCCTAACCTACCCAACTCCAACACCACGCCCGAAGAAGACAAGTCTTTACTGCATATTTGGGGTGGGGTTCCGCTACAAGGACAAGTCAACATTAGCGGTGCCAAAAACTCAGCCCTGGTGATTATGGCTGGAGCCTTACTCTGTCCTGATGACTGTCGCATCCAAAACGTTCCCTCGCTGGTTGATGTGCATCGGATGGGGCAAATCCTGTCGGCACTGGGAGTAAAGGTAGACCGCAAGGGCGACGCCTTAGAAATCAACGCTCGCCACTTGAGTCACTCCAAAGCACCCTACGAGTTAGTCAGCCAACTCAGAGCCAGCTTTTTTGTGATTGGTCCACTGTTGGCTCGTCTAGGAGTTGCTCGTGTGCCTCTGCCAGGGGGATGTGCGATCGGGGCTAGACCTGTAGATCTGCATGTTCGAGGATTGCAGGCAATGGGGGCAGATGTTCACATTGATCACGGCACCGTTCATGCTTCGGTTAGAGGGACTAACAAACGACTCAAAGGAGCACGCATCTATCTCGATTACCCCAGTGTTGGGGCAACTGAGACTCTGATGATGGCGGCAACTTTGGCAGATGGTGAAACCACCATTGAAAATGCAGCTCAAGAACCAGAAGTGGCGGATTTGGCAAATTTTTGCCGAGCTATGGGAGCACGCATTCGCGGTGCAGGAACCAATACAATCGTGGTTTCTGGGGTTCCTCACCGACACTCGACTGACTACTCCATCAGTCCCGATCGCATTGAAGCAGGCACATTTTTGGTAGCTGGGGCGATTACCCGCTCTGATCTCAGCCTGTTCCCCATCGTGCCGGATCATTTGACTGCCGTTATTGCCAAATTGCGGGCAATTGGGGTTCAGGTGACAACTGAGACTCCCAATCGACTCCGCATCACTCCTGGCGACCATCACATCGCAACTGATATTGAAACGCTTCCCTATCCTGGGTTTCCCACTGATATGCAAGCGCAATTTATGGCATTGTTGACCCTGAGCGAAGGGGACAGCGTGATTACTGAAACGGTGTTTGAAAACCGCTTGCGGCATGTAGCTGAGTTAAACCGTATGGGAGCCGATATTCGCGTTAAGGGCAATCATGCCATTATTCGCGGAGTCCCTCGCTTGTCGGGTGCTCCTGTCGTTGCGACTGACCTACGAGCCTCTGCGGCGTTAGTGCTAGCAGCCCTCGCTGCCGAAGGTAAGACAACAATCCAAGGGCTTCATCACCTCGATCGCGGGTATGAAGACCTCGGCGGCAAACTGCTCAAGTTAGGTGCAAAATTGCAGCGGGTTGATGAAGAACCTAGTGCAGATGCCCCTGTCATTTCAACCCCTCCTGCGGTCGTTGTGTCAGAGCAAGTTTAGAAAGGAAGGAGTGTGGCTCGGCTACGCTGACTAAACGGGATGAAAATGTGGGAATAGGGGATGGGAAATAGGGAAGTAAGAGCGTTGTAGGGGTGATCTCTTCATCGTTCCTACCATCCCTCTGTCCTTTACGCCCTATTACCTGCCCTCTGCATGTCTTGGAGTGCCTCTGCCACTTGTTCAATGACCCCTGCCCAATCGCCAGGATACCGTTGGCGAAACAGTCGCATATTGGGATACCAGGGGCTATCGGTGCGATCGAGCATCCAACGCCAATCAGGAGCATAGGGTAACAAGACCCACACGGTTTTTCCCATTGCTCCAACGAGATGGGCGATCGCAGTATCTACTGTGATAATCAGGTCGAGTTGGTTGGCGATCGCGGCTGTATCGGCAAAATCAGTAATGTGGTCGCTCATGTTCTGGATGTGTGTTTGCCATCCCAGTTGCTTTAATTCCCGTTCTGCTTCTCCCTTTTGCAAACTGTAGAAGTGAGTATTGGGCAGTCTGAGTAGCCGTTGAAAAGCAACCAATGGGCAAGAGCGGCGACGACTAGGATATTTCGCGACAAACTCATCTCGTGCTCCCCAGGCAATGCCAATGGTCAGTGAGGTGCTATCTCGCGGCACTTGAATTGACGACTGAGCCGGGGGATGAACGTAAGGTATGGGTGCAGGGATAGCCTCTAAACGGGTCTTGAGTAGACGCGGCAAACTCATCATGGGTAGGTAGACATCAAAGGGCGGTAGCTCTACCTCTACGGGGACGAGTTGACTGATTCCAGGAACGGTGGCAAATAGCCGCAGGAGTGGTTCTTGGCAACTGACAATGATGTACCCCCCAAAGCGAACCAGGATAGGCACGTATCGAATGAATTGAATGGTGTCACCCAGACCTTGTTCTGGCACTAACAAGAGGCGTCGTCCTAACAGGGGAGAGCCATCCCAGACCGGACGGTTTAAGCTATAAGGATTGGATTGTTTATTGCCCCAACGAGCTTCGTACTCGGTGAAACCCGTCATCAAATCTCCTGTTAGCAGATGACAGATGCCTCTCGACAGACGCGCCTCATAATATTTGGGATTAAGGGCGATCGCCTGGTTATATGCCTCGATCGCGGCACTTGAATTGCCCTGCTCAAGCAACGTATTGCCTAAGTTGTAATAGGCAAAAGCAGTCGGTTTAAGAGCGATCGCCCGTTGATGATAATAAACTGCCTCTTCTAAGGCTCCTGCTTCCCGCAGAGCATTGGCCAGGTTGTCGTGTACCTCAGCAAAATTGGGGGCTAGAGCCAGTGCCCGCTCATAGACCGCGATCGCTTCCTCAGTGCTTCCCTGTCGGCGTAACACCACTCCTAAATTGTTGTAAGCACTGACATAGTTAGGGTTGAGGGTGATCGCCTGTTGATAGTGGTTAATGGCAGCTTTGGTATCTCCCCCGTCTTGACAGGCAATCCCCAAGTTGTAGTAAGCATCCACATGCTGTGGATTGAGAGCTAATACTTTTTGGTAAGTCGCGATCGCTTCATCAAATTTGCCTTGAGCATGAAACACATTTCCTAAATTATTCAATGTGTTGGTGTCATTGGGCTTCAGTTTCAGGACGCGTTGAAAACAAGCGATCGCCTCCTCAAATTGAGCCATCTGGCAGGCCATGATTCCCAAGAGCAACAGCGCATCAACGTAGTCAGGTTGCTGTTGCAATGTCTGCCGACAGAGACGAGTTGCCTCAACATACTGTCGTTGCTGATAAAGCTGCGTTGCGGCTTCTAAAGCCTCAGAGGTGTTCATACTGTCCATAAAAATTGAGTCATGCTATTGCCCAAAAACAGGCTGAACTGCTGATTTAGAAGACCATCAGGCGATCGAACCAATCAAAAACTCTGACGAGTTATTGGATAGGCTCTTACAATAGGCGTTATGCCGTTTATTTGAACGGTTATATCAATACTCTTCAATAACTTTAAAAATTCCCAATGTCTGCTCCAAAAATTCTGCTGTTGGGTCTCAAGTCTGACCATTTTCGTCATCCCCTTGATTTAGAAGCGACACAGGCGTTAAAACAGATTCCTGGAATCGACCTGCTCGTGCGAAATTTATTAGGGCCAGTTGCAGAACAATTTTTCTATTTAGAAAATATTGCTTCTAGCATTCTAGTGAGTGAACAGCAACTACCCCATCTCTACACCTTGTTGGTAGATGCTTGCAAGATTCTTGACCTAGAGCAACCCCAACTCTACATTCGGCAGCACCCTGTGCCCAATGCTTACACCTTTGCTATGCGAGGTAAGCAGCCCTTTATCGTGGTGCACACCTCCTTGATCGAGCTATTGACTCCTGAAGAGATTCAAGCTGTGATTGCCCATGAATTAGGGCATTTGAAATGTGATCACAGTGTCTATTTGACTTTGGCAAACCTGATCATGTTGGCCGCAGGACAATTAGAACCCTTTGGCACCTTGATCGCCCAAAGCTTGCAAGATCGCATCTTGGAGTGGGTTCGCTGTGCTGAGTTTACCTGCGATCGCGCTGCCCTGTTAGTCTCTCAAAATCCTAGAGTAGTTGCCTCTGTGTTAATGAAACTCACTGGAGGGTCTCCGACGTTGTCAT
Organism: Oculatellaceae cyanobacterium bins.114; assembly: GCA_033764315.1. Lineage (GTDB taxonomy): Bacteria > Cyanobacteriota > Cyanobacteriia > Elainellales > Elainellaceae > FACHB-1407. The sequence goes on along the minus strand of JANRJA010000215.1, from coordinate 25,697 downwards.
CTCAACTCAATTTAGATGCTTTTTTAGCGCAAGCTCGTTCTTACGATGCCATTAGTAGCAGTGAGTTGGGTCAACTCTTAAAGCAAGTGCAAACGGCACAACTGACGCATCCGGTGCCTGTTTTGCGAGCACGAGAAATTGATCAGTGGGCAACGAGTCAAACTTATCAATCGTTGTTGCAAAATCGCACAATGCCCTATAATGGTAAAGCTGATTCCAAGGGCGGATGGCGAAATTGGTAGACGCACCACACTCAAAATGTGGCGACTTCGGTCATGTCGGTTCGAGTCCGACTCTGCCCATATTCCATTGTTCCTAGTGGCATCCCCACCTGAATGGAGGATGGCTTGTTTCGCAGAGATTGGTTATAGTCGAATTAAGTAGAGAAATACTCTTTCTACAAATTTGGGTTGCTTATCAATCTCTCTGTAGAGGCTTTTGCAAAACGCCCCTGCTGTTGGTTTTTAGCTGGTATTTGTGGAATTGGTATGATGGTGCGGTTCAAGGAGTGATTTGAATTTAAGGAGGCACAATGAGCCAACGGTTAAAGCGGTGGGAATCTCCGCGGCGCGAGGGTCGCAATCACAAGGGTAAGGGTGGGAGTGCTAGACAGCGGCAACTGCGGAAGCAACAGCAAGCACTGAGACAAAAACTCAAATCAGACCAGGGAGAGGACGCACGTTCTCTCCCTTCTTGTTTAAGTGCAGATTTGTTAAATATCCTGGCGATCGCCCCCCTTGGGAAACTGCTCTGCATCGCTTAATGACTTTAGGGCATGAGGAGATGCTGCTAGGGCATCGGCAATGCGGCGAAAGGTCATGCGCCACCCCAATGGAATCAAAACTAACACCCCCAATGCTAGAGGTGGGAAGATCACCAGCAACCCGTTAAAGAATCCATGTGAGAACATTGATAACAGTAAACCATTGCGAATCAAGGTGTTTGCTCGTTCAGGAGGTGAAAACTTGGCGACTCCCAATGCATAGCCCCACAAACTCGACCACAGCGCATGTCCAGGAACAGAGAGCAACCCTCGAATTACAAACAAGGTAAGAACGGCATACGAGGCTGAAGTTCCCTCTGAGATTTCTTGAGGGGCATAATATGAACCCAATAGGTAGAACACATTTTCGATGGATGCAAACCCCAAGGCGGCAGCAGCAGCATAAATGATGCCATCCACGGGTTCGTCAAACTCAATATTCTTGTAGACCCCCCAGCGCACCACCAAATATTTGCCAAATTCCTCAGTGATGGGAGCTACAATGACGGCTAGAAACACCATTGAACTGCTGATGATCAAAAAGGGAATCTGAACAATCAGCACAGGAATGGCGAGGAACACTCCCCAAAAAAAAGTTTTAGCAATCAGGTGTCGTGGTTCCGGCTCTAATTTATCCTTCTTGTAGAAAAACCAAAGCCAAAATAGCCCTGGAGCGATCGCCAGCGTGATCACTACAAAAACATTCATCAGGCATCCCTCTCAGGAGTGAATATTGCTATGAGTATAGCCGGAAGAATAAAGGCAAATGGCAGATAGCAGATGACTCCCCCTCCCTCTTCTTTCTTCTCTCTTCCTTTTTCCTTCTTCTCTCTTCATCCTTTCCCGATCCCATAGTCTGATAAACTTTTTTACTAAAGCTTAGTCCGCAGAATGACGCAAAATCAGCAGTCGGGAGGAAATCACAGGTGGAATCAACACTTGGTTTAGAGATTATTGAAGTGGTTGAGCAGGCAGCGATCGCCTCAGCTCGATTGATGGGCAAAGGGGATAAAAATGAAGCTGACCGGGTTGCCGTAGAAGCGATGCGGGAGCGGATGAACAAGATCTACATGCGGGGTCGCATTGTAATCGGGGAAGGAGAGCGCGATGATGCTCCCATGCTATACATCGGTGAAGAAGTAGGGATTTGTACTCAACCCGATGCTAAAGACTATTGCAACCCGGATGAGTTGATCGAGATCGATATTGCGGTTGACCCCTGCGAAGGAACGAACCTTTGTGCTTATGGTCAACCTGGCTCAATGGCAGTGCTGGCAATCTCTGAGAAGGGTGGCTTGTTTGCAGCCCCTGACTTTTACATGAATAAATTAGCGGCTCCTCCTGCCGCTAAAGGCAAGGTAGACATCCGCAAAACCCCGACTGAAAACCTGAAAATTTTGGCGGAATGTCTCGATCGCTCGATCAATGAGTTGGTTGTGGTCGTTATGAAACGCGATCGCCACAATGACTTGATCAAAGAGATTCGGGAAGCAGGAGCAAGAGTCCGTTTAATCTCTGATGGTGACGTAGCAGAAGCTATCTCTTGCGCCTTTGCGGGAACCAATACCCACGCTTTGATGGGCATTGGAGCAGCTCCTGAGGGTGTCATCTCAGCTGCGGCACTGCGTTGTTTGGGAGGTCATTTTCAAGGTCAACTGATCTATGATCCTGCTGTGGTCAAGACAGGGCTGATTGGAGAAAGCAAAGAAGCCAATATTGAGCGATTGCAGTCAATGGGTATCACTGAACTCGACCGAGTTTATGAAGCTGAAGAGTTGGCCTCAGGCGAAACTGTCCTGTTTGCAGGCTGTGGCATCACTCCTGGCACGTTGATGGAAGGCGTTCGTTTCTTCCACGGTGGAGCTAGAACTCAAAGTCTGGTTATTTCTAACCAATCTAAGACAGCTCGATTTGTAGACACAATTCATCTGTTAGATGGTCAATCTAAAGCTCTACAATTGAGATAGGAAGTTTAGGCTGTTAGACTGACAGTGGTCTGAGTTAATTGTTTGGGCTAATTGTTGGGCTAATTATCTGAGCTGATTATTCTCAATACTCTCATTAAAGACACAGAGACAGACAGGTTTAATCACTGTTGTTTCTGTGTCTTTGAAGTGAAAAATGGAAAAATTGAACTTATATAGGAATTTGAAATAGTTTAATGAATGCAATGTGACGCTCAATAATTAGGTATCTTTTCTTGAAATTGCATTAAGTTTTTCTCGAAAAGTTACTCTTAAGTTAAGGTTCCATTGCTAATGACTTTTCAAATAGTTTTCTAATCGAGTTCACAAAAATTCACGGGCAAATATTAATTGAATGGGTCTTCTTTCATTCTGAAAGTGACGCTGACTTGATAGACTTTTCTTAAATTACCGATTTTAATGGTTCGAGTTGTTTGATTACGAAAACTTGATTAATTTTTCATCCAAAAGATAGTGTTCAAGAGGGTGATTCATCCTTTTGGGCACTCTGTTAATGAACTCATTTGGGAAAACGTTGGGAGGAACAATGAATATTGCAGTTGTGGGTCTAAGCCACAAGACAGCCCCTGTCGAAGTGCGAGAAAAATTAAGCATTCCAACTCCTCAAGCGGAAGCAGCGATCGCCCACCTGCGAAGCTATCCTCACATTGAAGAAGCCACTATTTTAAGCACTTGCAACCGTTTGGAAATCTATATCGTCACCAGTGAAAGCAATCATGGGGTGCGAGAAGTCAGCCAGTTTCTCTCAGAGTATGGCAAAGTGCCATTGTTTCAACTGCGTCCCTACTTGTTTACGCTGTTACACCAAGATGCAGTCACTCACCTGATGCGCGTAGCGGCTGGCTTAGACAGCCTAGTTTTAGGAGAAGGGCAAATCTTGGCTCAGGTCAAACATACGCATAAGTTGGGACAACAACATAAAGGCATTGGGCGGATTTTGAACCAGTTGTTTACCAAAGCACTCGCGGCGGGTAAACGGGTTCGCACTGAAACCAGCATTGGCACGGGGGCCGTGTCCATCAGTTCTGCTGCTGTTGAACTGGCTCAGGTCAAGGTGCAAAATTTGGCGGCTTGTCGAGTAGCGATTGTAGGAGCCGGTAAAATGGCTCGCTTACTGGTGCAGCATTTGCTCTCTAAAGGTGCTCACCGCATCACCATCGTCAACCGTTCTATGGAAGGGGCGCAAGAACTGGCAAAACAGTTTCCTGACGCTAACCTGCAACTGCACACTCTGAGTGAGATGAGTCAAGTGATTGCTAACTCTGACTTAGTCTTTACGAGCACTGCTGCAACTGATCCCCTGCTCGATCGCGCTAAGTTGGAGATGATTTTAGAACCCAGTCAGCCCTTGATGTTGTTTGATATCTCGGTGCCGCGCAACGTTGCGTCAGATGTCAATGGTCTGGCGCATGTGCAAGCGTTTAATGTGGATGACCTTAAAGCGGTTGTGGCTCAAAATCAGGAAACTCGGCGTCAGATGGCATTAGAAGCAGAAGCTTTGCTTGAAGAAGAAGTGGAGTCGTTTGATTTGTGGTGGCGATCGCTGGAAACAGTTTCTACAATTAGCTGTTTGCGCGATAAGGTGGAAACTATTCGGACTCAAGAGCTTGAAAAAGCGTTGTCTCGTTTAGGAACAGAGTTTGCTGAGAAACACCAAGAAGTGATTGAAGCATTGACCCGTGGAATTGTTAACAAAATCTTGCATGACCCAATGGTGCAACTGCGGGCACAGCAAGACATCGAAGCCCGCCGCAAGGCGATGGAAACTCTGCGGATGCTCTTTAACTTAGAGGCTGAAGCGCAATCAGAGCGGCAATTTAGCTAACCCGCTCATCAGATGTTCAACTTTTTTAGATCTTCAACTTTTCTAGAAAGGTTGAAGATCTTTTTTGTTGGTCTACTGGCTAGAGAGAAATCACTACCACATGGTAGAGGTTGATTTTGCCATTGCTTTTCTAGAGTGGAAATAGTTTGTTAAGCAAGGCAACAGTTGAACATGGCAACACAGGATGACAAGAACAAAAATGTTGACCCCATTACAGAGGCGATGCAAAGCAGTTTCCCCGAAGGGGTAATCGCTGCTGCTACTCAAGCGAGTGCCTCTGCCACCAAAATGGCTGTTAACGCTTTGATGGTTGCTAGTGAAGACCTCATGGGGGCTGCTACTGCTGCTGCTAAAACCAGTGGTCCTGCAACCCACCGATGGGTTGAGCAAACTACTGAGACAGTGGGTAAAGTTGTTAGTCCCATTGTTGATAATCCGTTGGTTAAGTTTGTCAGTAAACTGCCTTTTATCAACTGGTTGATGACAGCGTTAGGCGAAGTAGATACTCAGCAAGTTCATAAAGAAGTAAGCCAGTTGCGGCAGCAATACCCTGCTGACTCCAACGACCAACTAGCCCATCGCATTATTGTTGATACGGCCATGAAAGCTGGGGGAATCGGGCTAGCCACAAACCTAATTCCGCCACTGGCTCTGAGTCTGTTGGCGATCGACCTAGCTGCTGTTAGCAAACTGCAAGCCGAAATGCTCTATCGCGTTGCTGCTGTCTATGGGTTTTCGTTAGCAGACCCGACCCGACGCGGTGAAGTACTAACTATCTTTGGTTTGTCATTGGGTGGCTCTAGAGTGCTTAAAGCCGGACTCAGCTTTGTCGAGATTATTCCTGGAGCAGGTGCCTTTTTAGGAGCCTCTAGCAACGCTGCCTTAATTTATTCACTGGGGTACGCTGCCAACCAGTTTTATCAAAACAAAACCAGATTGGCAGATAGAGCCGCAAACCGTCAGGCAGCCATTGTTTGAACAACAATTGTTTAAGAAGGGACAGGGGCTAAAGGATGAGGATGGGAAGTCACTACTTTTCATCCTTTAGCCTTCATCCCTGAGCCTTTGTCTTGTTGCTTTGTTCTATGCCCACAACACTAAACCTGGCTCATAGGTGCTGCTGAGGTTTTCGTGATGTGGCAGCACACGCAAAGACAGCCCCTGCAACCCACTATTGGCATACATAATATTGACTGTGTAGATACCAATACTTGATTTTTGTGGATCTTGTCCTTGATACTCCATCACAACAGGCACTCCATCTGCAATCTCGCCACTAGCGTTGATGGAGCCTTGGTATAACTCAACTTGCACATCGTCTGGCGAGAGCTTGCCCAGGTTAATTCGGGCTTTAATTGCAATCACTTGCTCAACCTGAATATCGGGATGATCAGAGACATCAACACTCTCAATCTTGATATCAAACCAGTGATTAAACAGATTTGACTTCCAATTAGCAAGAGCTTTGGCGGGAGTGTAGTCCTCAGTGATTATTTCACGATAGCGATCGCTCGCCAAAAAGTATCCCCGTTTCGCATACTCCCCTACCATGCGGGCTGTGTTAAACGTGGGGCAGTTGAGCCGAATAGCGTCTTTCATCTTCGCAATCCAACCCCTGGGTAAGCCTTCTACATCGCGATCGTAGAATAAAGGCACGATTTCCTGTTCCAGTAGGTCATAAATAGCATTAGCCTCTACCTGATCTTGATAGTCAGGGTCGTCGTAGTCTTCTCCGTGACCGATGGCCCAACCCGTCTTAACGTAATCGGCCTCATCCCACCAACCGTCTAAGACGCTGAAGTTAGGCAAGCCATTCATGGCGGCCTTCATGCCACTGGTGCCCGATGCCTCCCGTGGACGACGAGGGGTGTTCAACCAGACGTCACACCCTGCCACCATGAGCCGCGATACGTGCATGTCATAGTTGGGGATAAAAACAACACTGTGTTGCATTCCCTCTTCACGAATAAAGTGCACAATATCTCGGATCAGTTCTTTACCAGGCATGTCTTTAGGATGAGCCTTACCAGCAATCACAAATTGCACCAGGCGTTTTTTGGGGGTCAACATGCCACTTTTAATGCGATCGCGGTGCAGATCCAGCAAAATCCGCTTAATCCGGTCTAAGTCTCGCAAAAATAGGGTTGCTCTCTTATAAGTGGCAAATCGTCGGGCAAACCCAATCGTTAACACAGACGGATCTAATGCCTCCTGTGCTTGGGCAATCTCACCCACCGATGCCCCCCGTTCCCGCAGGCTCTTTTGCAATCGTTCTCGCACAAACACAATCAATTCCGATCGCTGACGTTCATGGTTACGCCACAACTCCTCATCAGGAATTGAGTTTACTCGCTCCCACAAAGGGTCATCTGCCGGAGCACGATACCAACTCGGCCCTAAATAACGGTCATACAATTCCTGGGTTGATTTCGCCACACAACTGCGGGCATGAACCCCGTTTGTGATCGAGGTAATCGGTACTTCATCGACGGGCAACCCTGACCACAGTGACTTAAACATCAAACGAGAGACTGCCCCATGAAGTTTGCTAACTCCATTGACAAAACTTGCCATCTTAATCGCCAAGATTGCCATGCTAAACGGAGCCGCCAAATCACCAGGATTTTCGCGTCCCAAAGATAAAAATTCCTCTCGCGACAGCCCAAAAATACCAGCGTAGTGACCCAGGTAGTACATGATCTTGTCGGCAGGAAACAGGTCAATTCCCGCAGGCACAGGCGTATGCGTTGTAAATAGCTGGCTGGCTTGGGCAACCTGACGCGCCTCGGTAAATGTCAACCCATCCTCTTGAACCATCATGCGAATCCTTTCAAGGGACAAAAAGGCAGAGTGTCCCTCATTCATGTGGTAAGTCGTCGGGCGTAAGCCCAATGCTTGGAGCATCCGTACGCCGCCAACACCCAGCATGATTTCTTGATGGATGCGCAGGTCAATATCACCTCCATATAATTGATCAGTGATATCTTGGTCGTATTGAACGTTCGGTTCAATGTTAGTATCTAATAGGTAGAGGGGCACTGTGCCGACCTGCACCCGCCATACTCGGGCATAAACTACGCGCCCAGGATACTCAACCGAAATTCGCAATTCTGAGCCATCGGGGTTGCGCTCTAGATGGAGCGGCATGTTGTAGAAGTCGTTAATGGGGTATCGCTCTTGTTGCCAACCATCGGCATTGAGATATTGAGCAAAATATCCTTCTTGATAGAGTAACCCTACTGCCACTAAGGGCAACCCTAGATCGCTGGCAGACTTGAGATGATCTCCGGCTAAGACCCCCAAACCCCCAGAATAAATAGGTAAGCAGGAGGTCAGACCAAACTCAGCCGAAAAATAGGCATAGCAATCTGAGAGGGGTTGGTCTGCATTCGTTGAGGGATGGCTTGGCGGTTGGCTAGATAAAGGGCTGCGTTGCTTGCGAAACCAACTGCGTCCTTGTAAGTAATCTTCAAGTTGACGGGCAGCGCGATCCATCTGCGCCAAAAATCCCTCATCTTCGGAAGCTTCTCTCAAACGCTCTTGGCTAATGGTTCCTAGCATCAGCACGGGGTTATGGCGGCTAGATTCCCACAGATCGCGATCGAGGCGACGAAACAGATCGGTGGCTTCAAAGTTCCAGTCCCAGGAGAGGTTATAAGCTAACTTTCGCAGCGGCTCTAAACGTGGAGGTAGAGACGGAGAAACATTAAAAGTACGGATAGGCTTCATGCAGTCAAAGACCTAATTTGAAGTCAATATATGGGTTATTGTCTACTCAACTGGGACAAAACTTCCCACTCTTAACACTGTCTCTAGACTGCTTTAATGAGGTTTTCAGAGAAATCTTAAGAAAAGTTTACGAACGTCGTTGGGCGATCGCCTCTCTCAGAATTCAGCTTTTCATTTATTTTGTCTTACAGGATGCATTCAGGAAAAAGATTTCTGGGTACTCTATGGGGATGAAGCTTGATGCAAAAATGGCTTCTATCCCATTGGGAGTATGTTAATATTTTTAATAAACGTTACAGTTTTTAATGTATTTGCTTAAGCCTCTGAATCTAAACGTTGTCATTGACCTCCCCATAAGAATCTTAATTCTCTGTCAACCTAGCTACAGTTCAATTTATCCACAGGCACTTTTATAAATGCCTAATAGCACCTCTAACGATCTGAGTCTATAGGTTGTCTCTGATTTACCATCCTCCCTTAGCCTTAGCAAAGGGTATTTCTGAGCTTCTACACGTGCGCTATAAATCTTTTCCCTATTCAGCCTTTCGTAGGGTAGATTTAAGCTCTCGTTTAATTTAGCTCCCAGTCTTACTAGTACAATTGTTCTAATCTCATCCCCGCTACTTGATATTTAGTGATATGAAAACGGCTCAAACCTCAACCGATTTAGTCCGCACCTATTTAAGAGAAATTGGTCGTGTTCCGTTATTGACCCATGAGCAAGAGATTCTTTTTGGGAAGCAAGTACAGCGAGTCGGCAATTTATACGATACGAAAGAGGCCATGACGCTTCAGTTAGGACGTGAGCCTGAGCTGCAAGAGTGGGCAGAACGGGCCAACCTGTCGGTGACAGATTTGCAGCAAGCTATCAACGAAGGTGAATTTGCCAAGCGCAAGATGGTCGAAGCTAATCTGCGACTCGTTGTTTCTGTTGCTAAAAAATATATCAAGCGCAATGTTGACCTTCTAGATTTAATTCAAGAGGGCACTATTGGAATGCAACGAGGGGTTGAGAAATTTGACCCGACTAAAGGATATCGGTTTTCGACCTATGCCTATTGGTGGATTCGCCAAGCTATTACACGGGCGATCGCTGAAAAGGGTCGGACTATTCGTTTGCCCATTCACATTACCGAAAAATTAAACAAGATTAAGAAAGCACAGCGTCAATTGGCTCAAAAACTGGGGCGGGCTGCGACGGCCTCTGAGCTGGCAGATGAGCTAGAACTAACCACTAAGCAAGTACGAGAATATTTAGAACGGGCACGGGTGCCCCTCTCTCTTGATCTCAAAGTAGGAGATAACCAGGACACCGAGTTAGGAGAATTGCTTGAAGATACCAATCCCTCACCTGAAGATTTTGCTACTAACTCGGCTCTCCGGGCTGACTTAGAACAGCTTATGGGTGATCTTACCCCCCAACAACGCGAAGTTTTGTCGTTGCGGTTTGGGTTAGAAGATGGACAACAACTCACCCTGGCCAAAATTGGCGATCGCCTCAATATCAGTCGTGAGCGAGTGCGACAAATCGAACGGGAAGCCCTCACCAAACTCCGCAAGCGTAGAGCCGACATTCGCGAGTATTTGGCAAGCTAGGTCTTGCATTCAAGAGAGAAAAAAAGAAGAAGGAAGATTGATTTAGCGAATTGAGCCTTTATTGCTCACGGTAAGCTTTTCAGTCTCTCTTCTTCTCTTTTCTTTCTTTTTTTCTTGCTATCTTAGTGAGATTACTGCGCTGGGTAGAGGGATTATGAAGCGAGTCCTGTGGTCAGTTTTGTTTTTGGTTGGATTGATCTGGGCACTGGTTAGTTTCCCAGGCTTGGCAGGGCAAGGGCATTACGATTCCATTATTCTCGACTTTAAGGAAGACTTGGGGCAAGCTCAAATTGAGCAAGAGATTGGGGCGATCGCTCAACAGTTTGGAATCCGTCCTCAACTCAACAGTGTTTTCTCTCAAGCTGATCACGTCTATGTCCTTCCAGGAAATCCACAACTCTTAAAGGCGTTGCGTCGATCTGACCTGAGGCATGACCTCGAATCCATCGATCCTAACTATTTCTATCAGTCTTTTGATGTTCCTAATGATCCCGACTATGCCAAGCAATGGAACTTTCGGAGTATCAATCTAGAATCAGCTTGGAATGAAACCAAAGGGAATGGCGTTACGGTTGCCGTAATCGACACAGGCGTGAGCCAGGTTCCTGACCTAAAAGATACAAAATTCGTTCCGGGCTATGACTTTGTCAACGATCGCACGGACGCCTCTGACGATAATGGTCACGGGACTCATGTTGCAGGTACGATCGCTCAATCCACTAACAATAGTTATGGGGTTGCGGGCATTGCCTATGAAGCTAGCTTGATGCCTTTAAAGGTCTTGAGCGCGCAGGGAGGGGGTACTGTTGCCGATATTGCAGAAGCCATTCGATTTGCGGCAGACAACGGAGCTGATGTCATCAACATGAGCCTGGGTGGGGGTGGCGATACTGCTGTGATGAAAGAGGCGATCGACTATGCCCACAGCAAAGGTGTGGTGATCATAGCAGCGGCAGGTAATGCTAATACCAACTCAGCGGCTTATCCAGCGCGATATCCTAACGTGATTGCAGTATCGGCGTTGGATGCCAGTGGCAACAAAGCCCCTTATTCTAACTACGGAGCCGGGGTAGATATCTCAGCACCGGGAGGCTCTACCACTGACGGAGAGGCGGGCGGTATTTTGCAAAATACGATCAACCCTGAGACAGGTGAAGCAGTTTTTGCTTCGTTTCAAGGCACTAGCATGGCCGCTCCCCACGTGGCGGGAGTTGCGGCTTTAGTCAAGGCAGCCGGGGTTGAAGAGCCTGATGCGATCGCTGAAGTGTTGAGGCAATCCGCACGAGTCATTCAAGACGATGAACTTAACCACTTTGGTGCAGGTCAACTAGATGCCGCAGCGGCTGTTCGTTTGGCACAAAAAGGGCAGTTCAATGTCCGTGATTTCTTCCGCTGGTTGCGAGATAACGGCTATCTTAACTTGCGTTTCTGGTTTGACGGTGGTGTCGTTGCCCTCATGCCCAAAATTTTGATGGTGCTGGGTTCCTACCTGCTAGCGTGGTTCCTGCGCAACTACCTTCCCTGGTTTAGTTTTGCCTTTGCCGGGGGAGCCGTTGTAGGAAGCAGTGGTCTATTCTTTTTACGGGGACTCTATTTGTTTGATGCCCCCCAGATGCCCTTTCGAGTATTGGGAAGCTCGATTCCAGAGTTAGGTGGAGCCTTTCAAGGCAGCAGTGTTTTGAACCCCATTACGGCGAGTGTGCTGATCCCGTTGATTCTGGTGGCGTTGCTGTTGGGGCATCAGCAATGGAAGTGGTTTGCCATCGGTTCTACCTTAGGGGTAGCGTCTTGCTTATTAGTGAGTGCTATGCTGTCGCCACAGGTGTTGTGGATGGGGGAAGGGGCGATCGCTCGTTCCTATCTCATCGTCAATGCGATTCTCTGTTTTGGACTGGCACAACTCGCTGCCAAAACAACATATGAGGGAGAAGGACATTTATCATGAGCATCACCGTTGAAGGTAAAGTTCAACGATCTGGGATAGGATCGGGCACTTGGTCACTCGTCACTCACAAAGGGGAAACCTACGAGATCTATCAGGGTGCACCCAAAGACCTGTTAAAGGATGGTTTGCAGGTCAAAGTTGAGGGCACTGTGCGCGACGATGTGATGACAATGGCGATGATTGGGCCAGTGTTGGAAGTCAAGACATTTGAATCGATATCATGAAGTCGATCTGTAGGGACTCTGTGGGCTCTCTGTGGGGACGCGATTAATCGCGTCCCCACAGAGAGCCCACAGATCTTTATCACTAATTCATGGCTGACAATACTTCTTGCAGCTTGCCCCGAAACTCACCTTTGGGATGAGCACCTTTGACCTCACCTACAATCTTGAACTCGCCTTCAGGGGCATCACAAATCAGGTAGGTGGGCCAGCCCATTTCTGCTTTGTCTGGATATTGGGCTAGCAGAATTTTGCGGTATTTGCGATAGGTTGCTGTATCTTGCATTTTGACATCGACAAATTTTAGCCCCAGTTCTTCTGCCACTTTTTGGTCATAAAACGACATTTTGTGGCAAAGCCCGCAATCTTCTGAAGAAAACTTGATCACGCTGAGTTCCATAATTGAGTCGCTCCACAATTGGGTGTCTGGTTGTTGATGGCGATCGCTGTCTTGAGGCTAAAGGGCGATCGCTATAGCCCAATCTATCAAAAATTCATTCCCATCCTGGCAATAGGATAGCGATTACCCCCGATAGAAGACTGCTGCCTGTGCCGATGAAAGAGGGCAGACACACAGCCTGCCCTACTCAATCCTTCAGACTTCTAGCGTTTAAGCATCGTCAAGTGCGGCGATTCCAGGAAGTACTTTCCCTTCCAGCAATTCGAGGCTAGCTCCACCGCCTGTAGAAATGTGGCTCATTTGGTCAGCTACACCTACCTTCTCAACCGCTGCAACTGAGTCACCCCCACCAATGATGGTTGTTGCACCCGTTTTAGTAATTTCAGCTAGAGAATAGGCGATCGCCTCAGTGCCTTTTGCAAACTTATCAAACTCAAACACACCCATCGGGCCATTCCAGATCACGGTCTTGCAATCTGCTAGGGCATCTTTGAACACCTTAACCGAGTCAGGACCAATATCGAGGCCCATCCAACCATCGGGAATAGCTTCGATACTGACGGTTTGAGCATTGGCATCAGCAGCAAAGTTGTCAGCAATAATCACATCCGTTGGCAACAATAAAGCGACTCCACGTTCTTTTGCCTTGGCTTCGAGAGCTTTTGCAAGATCTAATTTGTCTTCTTCAACCAGGGACTTACCGACGGCCAGACCCCGTGCTTTATAGAAAGTAAAGATCATGCCACCCCCAATCAGCAGTTTGTCTACTTTTTCAAGTAAGGTTTCGATCACGCCGATTTTGCTGGATACTTTAGAACCACCGACGATCGCGGCTAACGGACGCTGAGGAGATTCGATCGCACTTTGCAGATATTGCAGTTCTTTCTCGATCAAAAAGCCAGCAACAGAGGGTTTCAAATAGTGAGTTACCCCTTCAGTAGAGGCATGGGCGCGGTGAGCCGTGCCGAAGGCATCATTGACATATAGATCAGCAACGGATGCCAACTGCTTGGCAAACTCTGGGTCGTTCTTCTCTTCTTCAGGATGAAAGCGGACATTCTCTAATAAGATGACTTGACCTGGTTGCATCGCTGCAACAGTGCTGGCAACGGCTTCTCCAATACAATCGTCGCACTTGATGACTTCTTGCCCTAACAACTCTGACAGACGCTTGGCAACAGGGGTCAGACGATATTTTTCAGTCACTCCTTTGGGACGACCAAAGTGGCTCGTTAAGATGACCTTAGCTCCTTTAGACGTCAGCTCATTAATCGTCGGCAGAGCAGCCCGAATTCGGGTGTCATCGGTGATGTTGTTTTGATCATCCACCGGCACATTAAAATCTGCTCTCACCAAGACTCGCTTGTCCTGCAAATCAGATGCTGCTAAATTTGCTAGAGTTTTTTTTGACACCGCTTAAACCCCCTAAATAAGTCTTTATACCTACTACCCATTGTAATCCGTTAGGGATCATTCCCTGCGACCCAACACCTATTAGCTTTTTTTAAGTCATTCTTATGGTGGTGTCGGTCGCTTGCTCCCTGACTTTATCGCTAAAGGTGCCCCATAACCAACAGGCATTTTTACCTGAACAAGAGTCCAAAATTCTGATCTAAAAACGCTAACCTAATCTCTCAAGCTGTGAACTCAACTCTAGAAGGCGCATCATGTTTAAGACAGTTTTGTTTCCCATCGACCAAAGTCGTGAATCTCGTGAGGCAGCAGACACCGTTGCCAATATTGTGAAAACTTATCAGAGCCGCTTAGCCATTTTGTCAGTCGTTGAAAGCCCTGATGAAGAACCAACCCCAACAGCCGCCGATCTGACGATGACCTCACCAGAGGCGATCGCTGAATTGTTACAGAATGCTCAGAAACTGTTTGGAGAACAGGGCATTAATGCTGAACTGATCGAGCGTCAGGGTAAACCTGCCTTTACGATTTGTGATGTTGCTGACGAAATTGGAGCCGATCTGATCATCATGGGCTGTCGGGGGTTAGGGCTAACTGACGAAGGAGCCTCTGATAGCGTTACTAATCGTGTGATAAATCTCTCGCCTTGTCCGGTATTAATTGTTCCTTAAATCATGACTTCTCCTCCAATCCAGTGGTATCCAGGGCATATTGCCAAAGCTGAACGTCAGTTACTCGAACAGCTTAAAAAAGTCGATGTGGTGTTGGAGGTTCGAGATGCTCGAATTCCCCTGTCAACCCATCATCCCCAGATGAAGCAATGGGTTAACAACAAGGGGCGCGTGTTAGTGCTAAATCGGATGGATATGATTCCTGCCCGGCTTCGCCAACAATGGACAGATTGGTTTGACACCCACGGAGAAATGCCTCACTTTACCGATGCTCAACACGGCAAGGGAGTAGATGCTGTTTCACAGGCGGCTCAAGTCGCTGGGGAACGCATGAACCAACGCAGACGCGATCGCGGTATGTTGCCTCGTCCGGTGCGGGCGGTCGTAATTGGCTTTCCCAACGTCGGCAAGTCAGCTTTAATTAATCGGTTGCTCAATCGACGAGTGGTCGAGAGTGCGCGTCGTCCTGGAGTCACCCGCCAACTGCGTTGGGTTCGCATCTCGGCTGAGCTAGAGCTATTAGATGCCCCTGGTATTTTGCCGTCTCTATTAAAAGACCAAGATGCTGCGATTAAGCTGGCAATTTGCGATGACATTGGCGAAGCGGCTTATGACAACCAACGCATTGCCTCAGCTTTAGTCGATCTGCTCAAACAACTGCAAGCGATCGCCCCCGGCATCGTCTCAGAAGATGTATTGCGATCGCGCTATGATTTTGCCTCCGACTCTCTAACAGGGGAGAGCTATCTAGAAGCCCTTGCTGAACATCGATATCAAAACGACCGAGAGAAAACTGCCCGACAGATCTTGAATGACTTTCGCAAAGGCATTTTAGGAGCCGTTCCCCTAGAATTGCCCCCTCTGGAATCGCTGTCTCAATAATCATCTGTCATCAAGACCAGCTACCCAGACCGTCACAAAAATGCTAAAGCTATTTCCGCTCTCTGCCCTATCCTTAACCCCTTCACCTGACTTTTTCTTCTTTCTTTCCTCTTCTTTTTTCCTTCTTCCCTCTTCTTTTTCCCCTCTTCCCTATGTCTCCGCACCCTGTTTTGCCTCCCTTTGTGCTGGCTTCTGCCTCTCCTGCTCGACGACGGTTGCTGCAAAATGTGGGAATTGAACCCATCGTTCAAGCCAGCCACTTTGATGAAGACCAGATTCAGGTAAATAACCCTGCTGAATATGTCAAAGTTCTAGCTCAAAGCAAGGCTAAAACGGTGGCACCTCAGTTTCCGCAAGCATTGGTGTTAGGGTGTGACTCCATCCTGGCGTTAAACAGTGAAATTCACGGTAAGCCAATGAATGCTGCTGAGGCGATCGCCCGGTGGCAACAAATGCGGGGTCGGGTCGGTGAACTTTATACGGGGCATGCCTTGATTGACGGCACCCAAGACAAAACGATCGTGCGGTGTCAGGTGACGCAAGTGCATTTTGCTCAAGTGAGCGATCGCCAGATTGCAGCCTACGTAGCGACGGGTGAACCGCTGAACTGTGCGGGGTGTTTTGCCCTAGAAGGTCGAGGGGGGTTCTTTATTGAAGCCATTCAAGGATGTCACACCAATGTTATTGGTTTAAGCCTGCCCTTGTTACGGCAAATGCTGAGTGATTTAGGATATGATGCTACAGATTTTTGGTTGAAATAAACTCTGATAATGGATAAACGGTAAAATGAACCTTATCCTAATCTTTACAATAACTTCATAAACGGCAAAAACTTGCCGCTAATACTTGGCAGTTAGGGCATTGTTCTTTTATCGTATCTTTATAAATCCTTGTAATTACCGAGGTGAATCTTCCGCCATCTACCTCAGAATTTATGTAAGAAACTAAACGGTTTTTAACCCTTCAGCATTAGCATTACCTTCTCGTTAGTCATCCTTCACAGAACTCTTCTTTACAGGTTTATAGTCCCGGGCTTGAACGCCCCCTGTGATGGCACAACTTCGAGCAATATGACCGCTAAGTTAATTCTTGACTAGAGCATTTTACCAACCAAAACTCCTGCGATGGATTCTTCAGTAGCCATCTTTTCCCGTTTCCGCCGCCCCACTCAGAACACTCCACTGAGTCAGTTGTGTGGGTCTAAAAAACTCTTTCGCAATCGCTATAGAGTGTTACAGACCTTGGGTCGAGGTGGCTTTGGGGTCACTTATCTTGCCAAAGATGTGAGTTTGCCTGGTTCCCCTGAGTGTGTAATTAAGCAACTTTGCCCCAAAGTTAGTAATCCCGCTATTTTACAGCGAGCGTCTGAGCGATTTGAGCGCGAGGCAAAGACTTTGGCCCAACTGGGTAGCCATGCTCAAGTTCCCCAATTGCTTGATTACTTTCAAGAACAGGGAGAGTTTTACCTGGTTCAGGAATATGTCCGAGGGGTTAACCTGGCCAAAGAGGTTCGCAATATCGGTCCTCTATCTGAAATTGCAGTAAAGCGTTTTTTGCGAGAGATTCTACCTGTCCTTGACTATATTCATCGCAATCAGGTGATTCACCGGGATATCAAGCCGCTTAACATTATTCGCTGCGAAGACGATGGGCGTTTGGTGTTAATTGATTTTGGAGCGGTTAAAGAACAGATTGTTGACGTTGATGACATGACTCAACGGGGACAGTCAACTCAATTTGTCGGCACGGTTGGTTTTGCCCCACCTGAGCAAATTTCGTTGAGACCAGTCTATGCCAGTGATATCTATGCGATCGGTATGACGTGTCTCTATTTGCTGACAGGTAGACCCCCAATGGAATTTGACTGTGACCCTCTGACTGGCGAAATTATCTGGGAGTCAACCCTACACCTGAGTGAGCATTTTGGCAAAGTGCTGAGTAAGATGTTGAAGTGCTCGGTGGGTGAGCGTTATCAATCGGCTGAGCAAGTGCTGCGTGCTCTTGAGTTAGAGCCTTATCTAGATAAGCTGGCAGATTGCATGAATACGAAGATGCGCTCTAGCGGTTCGCCAGAGGCTGAGGCTGCTGAAACCACCCGCTACTTGTCTCCGATCGCCCGTAAAGCTCAAGAGATTCGTGAGTGGCGTTCTCGACTGACAGCTAAGCAACGGGCTCGCAAAGGCTTTATATCGCCTATTAACTCTGGTTGTGTCGGTTGAGAACCTGGGCGGAGTTGATTGAACAATTTGCATAACCCGGTGTAGGGACGTCTCATCAAACGTCCTTATAGTTGTTTGCTCCTACATCCCGTTGTCCCCTTCTAAACCTGGTGGCTAACGTCAATTCGGGTTAAGCACCTGGCGAATGAATTCGCGGCTATCCAAACGAAGTCTGCCTTGTATAGCTGTAGCCAGCTAACTTAGGACATAGGGGGTGTGGGGGCGGTGCCCCCAAGCTAGGAGTTTCACCCCTGCACCCCGTCCTAACCTGAATGACTACGGCTATATGTTAAGAGAAGGTGGCAGGCTACCAGGCATTAAGGTTTACCAAACATCAAAGGTTGCCGCACTGACGCAGGTCGGTTTGGCTCGTATAGCGGCGGTTTTAACCGCCAAAATTCTTATCTCAAACTCACGTTATGGCGGTAGTCACGATCATTAGGACATTTCAAAGTTTGGAATCAACAAGAGGCTTAAGCCCCTTGTCCTAACCTGGATGACTATGGATTTATCTACGGTTATGTAAGTTGTCTATTGACATTTCTAGAGATGACCCCATCTGTGCTATCCGGATGAGAAGTCGCAGGCCTGTATAGGGAATTAAATGCCTCTATATAGGTTGTTCCCATGCGTGTTCTTCCGTTCACTGTTCTCTCGGCTCTGTTTGTAACTGGTTTGGCGATCGCCACCTCAGACATGGCGACATCCTCGGTTGAGCTTAATGTTGAGCTTAATACTGACACCAATCAACCCCATCTCGTGGGTAACACTAACCGCAGAGACACCTCCTATCGGGGTAGCGGTCGCCGGGAAATTGTTGCATTTCCCCTGTCAGTGTTAATCAATCAGGCTTAATTTTCCTGAAGTTGCTTCAGTTGATATTGAGCATCTTGATAGCAGCCCATGCGACCTGAATTGAGACACAGTGTTGCAGATTGTTGAAAATCAGCGATCGCTCCCTGTTTATCTCCGGCTTCAACTCGTGCTACCCCCCGGTCGTAATAAGCAAACACATGCTCTGGGTCGCGTTGAATCGCAGTTGTGTAGTCAGCGATCGCCCCTTGTTTATCCCCTAATTCATCGCGGGCAAGTCCACGATTGTAATGTGGATCTGGATCTTGTGGATCGAGCCGAATCGCAATATTGAAATCTTCGATGGCTCCTGTCAAATCACCCAATCGTCGTCGAGCCAATCCGCGATTTTGGTAAGCCCGCACTGAGTTAGGTTGCAAGTTAATGGCTTGCGTGCAATCGGCGATCGCTTCTTGATGATCTCCTAAATTAGAACGAGATAGGCAGCGGTTAAGATAGGCCGCCGGAAAGGTTGGATCCACTTGAATCGCTTGTGTATAATCGTCAACTGCTCCTGCCTCATCTCCTGACTCTGCTCGTGCTGTGCCCCGGTTGACATAGGCTTTTGGGATGTTGGGAGTGAGGCGGATCGTTTGGGTATAGTCGGCAATGGCTCGTTGGCGATCGCCCAGTTCAAACCAAATATTTCCGCGCTCATAATACGCTTGCGCCATATTGGGATCAAGCTGAATCGCTCGATCTAGGTCTTCTAAAGCCGATTGCAGTTCTTCTTGCTGAGTGTGAACTACACCCCGATTGAAATAGGCAAAACTGCTCGGATACCACTGAATCGCTTGGGTATAGCTGGCGATCGCTTGATCGGGTTGATTGAGTTGTTTTTGCTCAGAGGCTCGTTGCAAAAAATATTGAGCCAGTAACGACTGTGGTAGTTTCAACAAAAATGCCCCTAATACCACCAGTGCAAGCCCCCCCAAGGCGATCGCCACAAGAGGACGTGGCGTGTCACGGCGACGGGGTGATTGAGCCTGAGAGGGCAGTTTTTGAGGCACCTGCAACGGTTCTACCGAAGCGACTTCAAACGGCTCATCGCCTATTGAGACAGATACCTTGGCAGGTGGCTTTGCCAAGACTTGATGGTGTAAATCATCCAATGCCTCAGTGGCAAGCTGATACCGCTGTTTACCTTCGGGGTGCACCAGCTTATCAAGCAAGATTTTTAGATCTCGTCTCACAGAGGTATGAGCGTGCCAAGAGCGTCCTTGTCCATTGCTAGAGTCACTGGTTAGCAACTGGGCTAAAACCTCGGCTGGTAGACCCGTCAAAGCTTGAATCGCAATTACTCCAACTGCGTAAAGATCACTGTTAAATTGCAGTTGCCCCTGAATCTGATCAGGTGGGATATAAGCAGATGAGCCATTGGCGGTGTTGCCGGGAGCAGAGTCGAGCGATCGCGTTGCCTGAGCACTAATTTCTCGAAAAATGCCAAACCCAGTCAGCACTAACAACCCATCTGAGCGGCGTCGAATCAAACTAGAGGGTTTGATACTGCGGTGCACTACACCCCAGCCATGCACCACCACCAAAATCTCTAAAATCTCTTGTAATAGCTTGATGACTTGAGCTTCAGCCCACGGACGACCTGATTCTAGTTCTTGAGTCAAAGGCTGCCCAGGAACAAATTCTTCGATTAAATAAAAATTATTGTCTTCCTCAAAGAAGGACAAAATCTCAGGCATGCGATCGTGCTTGCTAAATTTTTGGAGTGACTCTGCCTTCTTTTTGAGCAGCGTCAACACAAATCGCAACGTTCGAGGGTTTTGCTCAGGAAGCTTGAGATGTCTAACGACGCATTTAGGATAACCAGAAAGCTGAGTATCACCGACGAGATAGGTACGTCCTAATACGTCTGAACCTAAGATTTTGATAAATTGGTAGCGACCGCCCAGTAGCTGGTTCACACTGCAACACCTAGCACTGTGATTGATTATGGCACAGGAGTTTTGAGGTGTTAGACATCAGTACTTGCGTTTAAAGAATGAAACATTTCTTTGCGTTTGACGAAAAACCAGGAAAGCAAGAGAAATGAAGGGTGCAGAGCTAAAAGTAAAGCAATCCTGAGTAAAAATTGCGTCACACTTCGTAAGGAGTTTTGAGTACTGAGTTTTGAGTACTGAGTGCTAAATGCGATGCGTTATCGGTCAGGGTCATCGACGGTTTACTTACCTCTGAAACACCCAAGAGGGTTTTCTTGAAATGCCCTGACGGGGGATCGATGTGTAGTCCACGAGTGGTCATGGGTGGTCTACTCCGTGTCGGCTGACGTTCTCATGTTCTCATTGCTACCTTTAGAACCGCTGTCCAATGCCAAAGAAAAATCGACTGTCTCCGCGATCGCTAAAGCCATAATCCCCCCGCAATAAGCCAATCGGAGTCACGATGCGAATGCCAAAGCCATAGCCAAATCCGCTGCCCGGTTTATCACGGGCGATCGCAGGTTCCCCCAACACCTCATCTCCTGACCCCAAATCAGAGGCAAAATCGGCAAAAAACACGCCACCCACAGGCCGAAAGATAGGAAATCGATATTCTGCTGACGCCAACACATAGCGTCGCCCTGTGCCAACTCGCCCCTCTCGATAGCCCCGCACCGAGTTGCCGCCCCCTAAATTGAAGGAATAGTAAGGAGGGGCATCGCCCACAATGGTTCCTCCCTGGACGTTGAAGGCTAAAATTTCCGGTTCCTCTGGGGTGCCTGCGTCTAACAAGTTGACCGGAAAATAACGGGTGTAGTTGGCTTGTAGACGATTGAGAAAAATGTTGCCCTGCCCAATTGGAATCGATTGCTCGGTTCGCAGAGACAAGACCGACCCTCCACTGGGATTCACCGGATTATTGCGCCGATCTTGAGTGACTTCAAACGATAGGGTCGTCAGATCGTCTGCCCCTTCGCCACTGACGGTTAGAGGATTGCCCAATTCATCTTCTGTCGTGATATCGCCACTGCCATCGCGAATGCTGACCCTTGTGTAGTTCAACCCCAATTCGGCATCCCATTCGCCAATCGGACGCATCACACTCACCCCACCGCCAAACCGCCCCTCACGGGCAATATCTCCATTGGGTAGCCGCACCTCTTGCGTAAACGTAGGCGATAGCGTGCGCCGCCGAAAGGCATTGACCTGATAACCCAGACGGTTTGGAGCACTCTCTCGATAGGGACTGGTGAAATTGACCCCAAATTGAAAGTCACGAGTGCCGACTTGGACGTTGCCACCTAAGCGTTGCCCAATGCCACCGATGTTGTTGTCTTGGTAGGTAATCGTGCCAAATAAACCGGCTTGGTCACTGAACCCCCCACCCAGATTAATCGAGCGAGAGGGACGCTCAATCAGGTTGTAGGTGACATCGATCGCCTGGGGATCGCCCGCCAAAGCGATATCAGCCCGATCAAATACCCCCAAGCGAAACAACCGCTGTAGGTCTTCTTGAGCCGTAGTTTCATTAAAAATTTGACCGGGTTGTAGTTGAATTTCACCGCGAATGAAGCTCTCTTGGGTGCGACTCTGGATTGGTTGTCCCTGCTCATCAGTCGGGTTACCTTCTGCATCTAAAAAGCGAATATTAACTTGGGCAATAATGCCCTCTGCGACATTAACTGTGATTGTGCCTTCTCGACTGGGGCGCAGAGCGATGACTTGAGCCAGCGTATAGCCATTGTCGGCATACCACTGGTTGATTTGCTCCACTCCCTGACGCAGCCCATTGGGGCTAATGGGTTGTCCTAACTGAGCCTGAAAGATCTCATTTACCGTTGTGGTGCTCAAGACCCGTGCTCCATTCAGTTGAAGCGATCGCACCACGACAGGCTCGACAGTAAATAAAACATCTACTCCGTCTTGACGGGCATAGCTTAAGACCGTGGCATTCACAAACAACCCGGTATTTAAAATCGTGCTGACATCTCGTTGAAGTTGACTCTGACTGGTAGCTCCACCCAGTCGAGTTTGAATGCTTTGCAAGACCAACTGCTGTAACTCGGCATCGGCTCCCTGGACTCTGACACTCAAGGCCGTCACCGCGAGGTCACTGGTAGTGAGTGGGGCAACAGGAGTCGAGGTTGCTGGAGCGATCGCCGGACTGGCAGGCGCGATCGGCACAATAACAGGTCTTGGAAAATCAACGGTGGGTGTCACCGACCCTGTTGTCGCCGGACTGGGAAAATCAACCAGGTTAGGAGTAGGAGCCGTGGCAGTGGGTTCTGTGGGAACAGTCTGATACTCCTGGTAGTAATGAATGGAAGTGTTTGGTTGAGACTGGCTAATGAGCAAAGGTTGAGTGGCGTCAGATAGCGGAACTGATGGCGTGACCCGATGAGCCGAAGTGGGATCAAATTCAGATTGGCTCTGCATTAATTCTCGATCGAGGAGAACAGACCCCTGAGCGATGTCGTCTAATCCAACTAATCCAACCAACCCGATCGCCGCAATTAAACTGGCAATAACGGAAACACGCATAAACCTGAGCCTAACAAGATGTTTCAGTAATGCTCAACAGCTAGTGTTTTGAGGGGTGACTGTTCTGGTTTCCTGTCCTCAAAAGCACTATATCTGTACAACAACTGATGTCCCCAATCATATTTCTACAAGACCCAATTGGAACCAGGGTTTTGCAGAAATTTTTCAGAATTGTTAGGAATTACTCATGATGAGTGGCAGATTTTACAAGTTGCCACGCTCAAGCTGCGCTAAATCTGGAGAGGGTTTGTCTCGGTTAGAGGGATCTGGTTGCAAATTGGGGCAGATCGTCTGAGCCGCCAAGTCAGTGGCAAATTGCTCTTGCCAACCGGCCAAAATGCCTTGTAACTCTGATCTCAATAGCTCTAGGGTAGCGATTTGATTGGCGATCGCCTCTAGCTTGGCCTCTAGGTGTTGCCGCACTTCACCGCAGGGCAACTGACCCTGATCGCGGACGCTCAAAATTTGCTGAATCTCTCCTAAACTCAACCCCAAAGACTGTGCTCGTTTAACAAACGAGAGCCGACTCAACACCGTTGGTTCAAACAAGCGATAGCGAGAGTCTGATCGCTCTACGGTGGGGGCTAACAACCCAATGTCGTCGTAATAGCGAATTGTTTTAATCGGCAACCCACTCAGGGTTGACACCTCACCAATTTTTAATGCTTTGGGAGCGACCTGGGACACAATGGCTAGATGAACTCGACAAAGAGATTTAATTAGAAGGACGTTTCCGTGACAGGGTTAACATCGGTAAGCTGGGGCTGCTGGTGCGAGCAGGTAAATAGTGAATGGGTGCTCGGGTGGGTGCTTCTTCAATGGGCTGTCGTGACTTTAACACCCGCAGGGCGATCGCCACTCCTACAATGCCAATGCCAACGGTCATCAATGACCAGCGATCGCCCACACCCCCGATCACCGCGTCAACTAGACCAACGGTCAAAATGAAGCTGGAGATGGGTTCTCTGCGATAGGTTGACTTTAACAATCGACGCCACGAACGACTCATCAAACGTACTCTTAATGGACTGAACAAATATTAAGCAACTGGATAAAAGCGACTGTGGGATATCAAAAACGACTCGACTCACCCGTGCGCTTCTATTACTAATCTAGCTCGTCACTTGCGAGGAATTATAGAGAATTTGTTTGAACCGAAAAAGTTCACAAGTGACAAATGTGGTACTGCATAATAAATCCCTGGCCTTTTGATAAGCCAGGGATCTAGAAAACCTCTGCAGTGCCGTTAAAAGCGATTAGTCCATCTACCAGGTGCTATTAGTACAGCCCCAGCCAGGACAAAAGCCCTTGGCCAGTGACATACTCAATAACTAAGGCAATCACAAAACCAATCATTGCAGCTCGACCGTTCAAACGTTCAGCGTAATCATTAAAGCCAAATTTAGGCTCTTCGAGTTGGGGAGACATCGTAGGTTGAGGAGGGGTCTGAGTCATGGCTTTAATTTACAAAAGTTTACACTCCATCTTCTATTGTAGTGATGCTTTTGCAATCGTCAACCTTGCTGCCCCAATCAGGCGATGAACGATACAGACCAGAAGTCTAAGCTAGAGATATGGATATTAATAGCAATCCTCTTAAATGGAAGTTTTGGGTAGATTGCAAGATTTGGGTTGATCTATAGAGGTTTTAAAGATGGAAATTGGTGTGCCCAAAGAAACGAAGGATCAGGAATTTCGAGTGGGCTTGAGTCCGGCAAGCGTGCGGGTGTTAAGCGATGCAGGACACACGGTTTTTGTGCAGACTCAAGCCGGAGTCGGAGCAGGGTTTATCGATGATGAGTATGTGCAAGCCGGAGCTAAAATTGTGGCTCAAGCAGACGACGTCTGGAATCGAGAGTTAGTGGTTAAGGTGAAAGAACCGCTTCCACCTGAGTTTCCCCATATTCAAAAGGGACAGTTGTTGTTTACCTACTTGCACTTAGCGGCTGCCCGTGAGCTAACCGAGCATTTGCTCAACAGTGGAGTCACGGCGATCGCCTATGAAACGGTCGAGCTTGCCAATCATTCGTTGCCTCTCTTGACCCCCATGAGCATTATCGCAGGACGGTTATCTGTGCAATTTGGGGCGCGCTATCTTGAACGGCAACAGGGTGGACGGGGTGTGTTGTTGGGAGGTGTGCCTGGTGTCAGACCCGGAAAAGTTGTCATTTTAGGAGGTGGAGTGGTCGGCACTGAGGCTGCCAAGATTGCCGTTGGCATGGGAGCACGAGTGCAAATCATTGACATTAACCTGGAACGATTAGCCTATCTAGAAACCCTGTTTGGCTCCAGAGTCGAACTGCTCTATAGCACGGTGTCTCAAATTGAGACCTCCGTTCCAGATGCAGACTTACTCATTGGTGCAGTTCTGGTGCCTGGTCGCCGAGCACCCATTTTGGTGAAGCGTGATTTAGTGGCTAAAATGCGTCCCGGTTCGGTGATTGTGGATGTGGCAGTCGATCAAGGGGGTTGCATCGAAACCTTGCATCCCACGTCTCATACTCATCCCACTTATGTCGAAGCGGATGTAGTGCATTATGGTGTGCCTAATATGCCGGGTGCTGTTCCCTGGACAGCGACTCAAGCTCTCAACAACAGCACGTTGCCCTATGTGCTCAAGCTGGCAAACTATGGCATTAAAGCGTTGGATATGGATGAGTCACTAGCCAAAGGGCTGAATGTGAATCAACATAAACTGGTTCATCCAGCCGTGCAGCAGGT
>JANRJA010000194.1:0-8936 GCA_033764315.1 Oculatellaceae cyanobacterium bins.114 | reverse complement strand
AGCATACAGTTGGCAATACTCATCGACAAAGCGAATCGTTGGTCGAGCCTCTCTTGACGCAGGCATAGGATTCCTGGCACCCTCTCAAATGGTCTATCCCTATTCTAAATTCCTCTCATTAATGTGACCAAAGAGGGTTATACCAAGTTTAAACGGATTTTGGGGCACATCGAAGTTTAGGAGGGGGCTTGGCAGTGCCAAGCCCGTACAGGGATCTGCCATGTTTTTAAATCAAATTGGTATTAAGCCCCTCGTCTAGGGCAGCTCCATGCTTAATGGGCGTTGGGCGAGACAAATTACGCCACTTGGGAGAGGTGTAAAACTGGCATGACTGCTAGCGTATGGGCAGCATCAAGAGAGCAGCAGACCTATCTTTTGGGAGGAGTCAATGAGCGGAGTTATTGCCTGGATTGTTTTAGGGCTCATTGCAGGAGTGCTTGCCAAGCTCGTTTATCCAGGTCATCAGGAAGGCGGTATCTTTGCCATGATGGGTCTGGGAATTTTGGGAGCTATTTTGGGAGGCTATTTAGGCAAAGCCCTAGTAGGAACGAGTGCAGCTGCCTCGGTAGGGGCTTTTACCATTCCCAGTATTGCCTTAGCCGTTATCGGTGCAATTATTTTGATCTTTTTCTGGGGAGTACTTATCCGTAAAGCCACTTAAACCAGAACAGGGGACTTTAGAGCGTTTTAACTGCCCTTGCGTTGCCAGGATTGCCAGGTGACTGCGAGGGCCGCACTTGCACCTGCCACCAGACCTCCACTCATGCCCTCCAGCATTTTTGTAGTGTAGTTTTGGGTTAAACACTCATTAGAAGGAATATCAGCCGTCGAGCACTGGTAAATCTCAGCACGGCTAGCTGTGCCTCCTAACGCCACTCCAAAAACGCTACAAACGGCAACAAACAGGAACAAGCGATGAGAGTGGGTGTCTGCTAAACGGTTCTTTTGACTCATATTTTTCTGTCTACAGATAGATGTGAGTTGGGTCTGAGAGTGATTGCATTGGTTCCGGTTATTGTACCCAAGGTTCGCAGCAAAGTTGCGATTAGTTGGGTGCTAAATTTGCCTAGTCTGGTTGGTCAGAGTAAGATTGGTGCCAGACGCCATGACAGAGAGGGTATGGAGCGCAAATTAGTTTCGACAGGCACGCCTTGGGAGGCGATCGCTGGTTATTCACGGGCCGTGAGGGTTGGTCCATTTGTTTATATCTCAGGCACCACAGCCGCTGATGCCACTGGACAGATTCAGCATCCTGGCGATGTCTACGGACAGGCAAGCTATATTTACCAAAAAATTGAAGCGGCGTTGCAAGCTGTTGGAGCCACCTTACAGGATGTAGTCCGAACCCGTGTTTACGTCACTGATATGGATGAATGGCGACAGGTCACTCAAGCTCATCACGACTTTTTTAGTGAGGTTCGTCCAGCAAACACCCTGGTTGAGGTCAGCCGCTTGGCAACACCTGATATGTTAGTTGAGATTGAAGTGGATGCCTTGATTGCAAGTGCAGGATTAAACCCATGAAGACAGCCGATTGGATTGTTGTAGGTGGGGGCTTTGCTGGAGCCGCATTGGGGTATGAGTTAGCAAAGGCAGGTTTTTCGGTAGTGGTGTTAGAGCAGCAGGCTAATCCACTCAATGCGACCCGCTATAGCTATGGCGGAATTTCCTATTGGTCGGCGACTACTGACCTCATGCGTCTGATTTCTCAGGAAGGGATCGAGTTACACCGCACGCTATCAGCCGAGCTAGAGGCAGATACTCAATTTCGAGAGTTAGATTTGTTGTTGACGATCGCTCCTGACGCCGATCCAAAAGCGATCGCAGCCTCCTATGCTGGCTGTGCCATTCCACCAGTGTTGATTACCGCCGAGACAGCCCGTGAGCTAGAACCCCTGCTTGACCCAAGAGCGATCGCTGCTGCTCTGCATGGTCGTCACGGTCATGTAGACCCAGAGCTGATTACAGCGGCTTATCTGCAAGCCATGCAGCGATTGGGAGGGACGATCGAAATCGCCCAAGTCATCGGTTTCACGAAAACGGGCGATCGCCCCCTGGAGGAATCCGCCTTGCATCGTGTTACTGGGGTTTTGACAACTCAAGAGACCTATTCAGCCAGCCATGTTGTGGTGTGCGCGGGTGGGCTGAGCCGAGTGCTGCTACAAGCGGCAGATATTCCGGTGCGCTGTTATTTTACGCGAGCAGAATTGGTGGAGACCCCCCCTCTGGAGATACGGCTGCAAACCATTGTGACCGCTGCGGATTTAAAGCGGTTTCAGCTAGAAGCGATCGCCGGACAGCCAGAAACAGACGCACTGTGGAACACACCCAATCATGAGATTGCCCCCCCAATTTTAGATGCGGGAGCGATTCAATTTTTAGATGGGCGCGTGCGCATGGGACAAATCAGCCGAGTCTTAACGGATCACACTGCCGTTGTGGATGCGGCTCAGAGTGAGTCAGACATCCGAGCAGCAGTAGGGCAAGTTTTGCCTAAATTGCAGCACGTCCCCGGAAGTTGGGGTAGTTGTTTGGTGGCGTTTAGTGGCGATGGCCTGCCGTTGATTGGGGCACTTCCGCACATTGAGGGAGTTCATATTTTTTCAGGTTTTAGTAGCCCTTTTGCCGTGTTACCCCCTCTTGCCCGCCGCTTTGCTCACTTCCTAACGGGGCAACCCGATGATATTATGGCTCAATTCTCACCCGCCCGTTTTTCCTGATCTGTCCCTTCTCAGCCGCTCACGTGACTGATCACGCTTTCGATTTACCCAATCTCAACTCATCCCAGTTGCCTCTAAGAGAAGCCGTGCGATTTGCAACGGTGATGTGGTTGTCGAGTCGTTTCATCATTTTGTTGTGTCTGTTGGTGATTGCTCCAGCATTGCCCACTCCAGATGGGGGAGAAGCTGCGATCGCCAATTGGACTGTTTTCTCTCGATGGGACAGCCGCATTTACGACACAATTGTTGCATCAGGATATCGCTTTGAGAATGATGGCGGGGGGCACAATGTTGCGTTTTTTCCCCTGTTTCCATTGCTGATCAAAGTGGCAACGGAGTTTGGTTTATCCTTTGAAGTCGCAGGCACTCTGATTAACAATGCTGCCTTTTGGGGTGCGTTGATTGTGGTTTATCTGTGGGTACATGAACGCCACAATCGGGCGATCGCTCGCTGGGCAACAGCAGCATTAGCCTGGTGTCCGTTTTCATTGTTTGGCACAGTAATTTACACCGAAGGATTGTTTCTGCTGTGCAGCACTCTGGCACTGCGATCGTTTGATAAGCAGTTATATGGCTGGGCTGCTGTGTGGGGTGCACTCACCACAGCCATTCGCCCTCCTGGTATTGCTTTGATTCCTACGTTTTTGATGGTGGCTTGGCAAGAACGGCGAACCACAATCGCCTATATCACTGCGATCGCCAGTAGCACCGGATTGTTGCTTTACATGCTCTACTGCGGGGTGTGGTTTGGGCAACCGCTGGCATTTGTGCTGGCACAACGAGGCTGGCAATCGGACGATCAGGCATTTCATGGTGCGGTCTGGCTGAGCCGCATGACTGAAGTTTTGATGGGGCCTGCCAACCAAGACGAAGGTAGGATTGTTGATCCCTGGTATCCTATCGCGTTGATCCTGTTGGGAGGAATCGCAGTACTGCTTTGGCGATCGCGTCATCGTCTGGGCTTCCCCAAAACAGGCTATGGCTTTTGTATCTTGGTGGTGGCTCTGTGGTTAGTTGGAGGCTCCATTCTGATTAACCTGGTGATGGTGTTTGGTGGAGCCTACTTGCTCTGGCACACCCGCCACTCACTGGGTCGAGTGGCATTCACCTATGGTGTTTTTAGCTGGTTGATTATCCTCAGCACAGGCCGGACAACGTCAGCCGAACGCTATGCTTACGGAGTAGTGTCGCTGGCGATCGCCCTTGGTTTGGTGCTCAGTCGTTATCCGCGTTGGGGCTATGCAACACTCATCTTTTTTGGCATTCTCATGGCAAGTCTTTCAGTTCGATTTGCCCAAGGGTTGTGGGCCGGATAGGTAGATGGAAGAGAGCAGCCACCCTGCCAGTCACCGGGTCTACCGAGCTTTTGATTAGACCCAATTCATCTTGTTTCTTGAGACAGACGTCATGCCGAGATCCGTCTTGAATACTAAAGATACAGTCACTCTTAACCTTTATTGAGCCTGTTTTTTATGTCGGTTGATCAGCCTTCCAGTCAGTCTAATCCAACATTTCCAACTCCCAAGCCAGAGGAGTTGCAATCTCAAGAAAGCCAAGCCGCTGTGCGTGAGCGACTTTTAGCCCAGCAAGGTGGGGAAACCAAACCCAACCCTTCACCAACTGATGAGCCTGTGATGGATAACAACGCAGATGTTGATCGCACTCTTGAAAATCGGCTCGATGAAACTGGCTTGGGGTTGAGTGCCCCACCTCCACCCGACTAATCAAGCGAGCGGTTTTTATAGAATTCCTTGTTTTTAATTACCCAAAACTGTGTAGCCTTAAAAAGGGAATTTAGCGCAGAGAAATATGCTGCAATTTCAACCCCTTGGGTTTGGGCAACAGGTCATTGAAACCTCATTGGGAGCAATGGCATTTTACACACCCGTTGCGGCTCCCTGGCAGATTGAGGAGAGGGGGGATTTGCCGCCTCTCCTCTTTTTGCACAGCTTAGGAGGCGGTTCTTCAGCCTATGAGTGGTCAAAGGTTTATCCTGCATTTGCAGCTGATTATCGAGTCATTGCGCCAGATTTAATCGGCTGGGGGCAATCTGCCCACCCCATTAAAGCGTATCAACCTGAAGATTACTTCACGGTAATTACAGAGTTAATTGAACAAACCGCCAGTGCCCCTGCGATCGCCTGTGCGTCTTCACTCACCGCAGGCTTGCTAATTCGATTGGCCATTCAACGACCTGACCTGTTTCAACGACTCCTATTGGTGAGTCCCTCTGGTTACAACGAATTTGGGTTAGATTACGGCAAAGGCATTGCGGCTCAACTAGCAGGCACCCCCGGCATCGATCGCCTGTTGTATACCTTTGGGGCGGCTAACGAACTGGCGGTGCGGAATTTTTTGCAGCAGTTTTTATTTGCGGAGCGATCGCGTTTAACCGATGAAATTGTCGCGGCTTATCTCGCATCTACACTACAACCCAACGCGGAGTATGCGGCTCTGGCATCACTGCGAGGCGATCTGTGTTTTGATCTATCACTCTATATTGAACAACTTAAAACTCCAACTGCCTTGTTTTGGGGTGAGTCAGCTCGGTTTAGCTCTGTTGCAGTTGGGAGGCGATTAGGACAACTTAACCCAACTGCAATTGAAGCATTTTACGCGATCGCCAATGTAGGAGTCTTACCTCATTTAGAAACACCAGAAGTGTTGATTGGCTTAATGCAAGGTTACTTAAATCGCAGTAAATCTTAGATTGTCTAAAGTGTTTAATACACCAGTAAATCTTGAATTCCCTACTATCGCAAGGCTATACCCAGTTACGCTCCGGATTATTTGCCTTACAAATGGTTGAGTCAGTGTGTTATCGGTTGCTAGCAGCACTCCTTAAGTCGAAGGGATGACAGGAGCCGTCATTAATAGCAAATCACCCGTGTAATGAATCAGAGGATGAGGCACCACCGGAGTGCGACCGATCACCTGAAACCCATGCCGCTGATAAAGCTGGAACGCTCTCACGTTTTGCTCAAAACAGAGTAAGCTCAGCTCTGACAACTCATGATTTTTGGCTTGTTGGTGAGCCAGTTTGAGGAACTGAGTCCCAATCCCTTGTCCCCGAAACTCAGGAAACAGCGCAAGGGCACAGATATACCAGGTATTAGGAACTTCTAAACTGTAGGGAGCCAGCACATCGGGTTGATCTGAGATGGGTTTGTCTACGGGTGTCGATTGGGTCTCTAACGGAGAGCTATCCGCTGCATTGACTGTTGCAAAACTAGTCATCATGCCCGCGATCGCCCCATTAGATTCAGCAATCAGACAATTTTTATACCCAAATGGATTGTCTGGGTTAGCGTAGCGTTTTGCGCCAATTTCCAATGGAGTGAGAGCAGGATACTCTGCTGCCAGAGTACTCCAAATGTAGTCACACACCCCATCAGAGGCGATCTGAAAAAGCTGGGCGATCGCATAACAATCATCAATCGTGGCTACCCGAAAAGATACATTTAACACCATCACTACGTGCCCTCTCCTCTTCTTGTCATCCTGCCCTTTCTAGCCCTGCCAAGCGTGGTTATTTCTGCACTCAACTTAACGAAAAGAGGGCTTTTAAACCGCTTTAAAACTGCTCCGACTCGCTCTAACAGGCACTAAGATCACAAACTCAGTCCCTTCTCCAGCCACTGAACTCACACGAATCGTGCCCTTGTGTTTATCTACCACAATTTGATGAGCGATCGCCAAGCCCAATCCTGTCCCTTTACCAACTGGTTTTGTCGTAAAAAAGGGATCAAAGATTTTACTTTGCACTGACTCTGGAATACCTAATCCATTATCCTTAATCCCAATCTGAATCCAATCAGAACTGACTACAGTGGTTTGAATCACAATAGTTGGTTGCCAATTCTCTGAGATGATCGGTAATTGAGCACCTTGCCCAATAGGAACGCTTTGCATCAGAGCCATTGTGCTGAATTTAAATTTGTCTTCAATGGTATCAAGCGCATTGGACAAAAGGTTCATAAACACCTGATTCAGTTGCCCTGCATAACACTCCACCGGAGGCAAATCACCATAGTGTTTAACGACTTGAATCTCTGGGCGATGGGGTTGTGCTCTCAAGCGATTACCCAAAATCACCAACGTACTCTCGATTCCATCGTGGAGGTTAACAGATTTTAGATCTGCTTCATTCAGGCGTGAAAAAACCCGCAGTGACAACACGATGCTGCGAATTCGCTCGGTTCCCATCTCTAAAGACAACAGTAATTTAGGGAGATCGGTTTGCAAAAACTCAAAGTCGATCGCATTGCGATAGTGCTGAATCTCAGCAGGGTGATTAGCGGTTGACGTGTGATAGAGATCGATTAATTTCAGCAACTCTGCAACATATTGTTTGGCGTAGTTGAGATTGCCGTGAATAAAACTGATTGGATTGTTGATTTCATGAGCAATCCCAGCGATCATTTGCCCCAGAGATGACATCTTTTCAGATTGCACTAAATGGAGCTGAGTTTGGCGCAACTCAGCCAAGGTTTGTTGTAATGCCTTAGTTTGCTGCTCGGCATGTTGAACCGCTTGTTGCAACGATTGAGTTCGCTCAGAAACTCGCTCAATCAACAAGTTTAGGGATTGAGCCAATAAGCCAATTTCATCCTGAGTGGTAATTGGCAGGCGTAAGTCAAAGTTAGATTCAGTCGCAACCTGCTCTGCTAACTGAGTGACTTGTTCAATGGGTTGGGCGATCGCCCGTGTAGTGCGCCATGCTAAGATGCCTGCGATCGCAGCAAACGTCATCATGCTAAGAGTGATGATCAGCTTTTCAAACCCCTGAGCATATTCCATCGCGTCACCAGCTTGCTCTTCTTGCGTCTGAGCAATGTTGGCAATCTCAATTAATTGTTGATTGAGTCGATCTAACCTTGCTGCTGCTGCACCCGTCTCAATTGATTTCAGTGGACTGCTTTGCAACGGAGAGGGGGTGAGTGGTGCTGTTACAGACACATTGATCTGGGCTTCGATCGCTTTGACATCGCTTTCAATCTGGCTACTATAGTTGACAATTAACGCTTTGAGCAACTGTGGTTGGGTGGCTAGCCAGCTTGGATTGCTATCTAAAAACGACTCAATTTGCTGATGCAAAACTTGAATTTTCGCTGCTTCTAGTTGTAGTTTTGAGTACTCTTGCTTTAACTCGGTCGGTTGATCGAGCAAGCCAATCAGTCGAGTGGCGTGAAGTTGGAACGATTTTGCAGTTCTCTCAAATTCACTCAAAAGCCGAGATTGTTCTTGAGCATCCCACAACTGCTCAATGCTCTGTCCTTGATAATAATCTGCGATCAACATGCCTGTAATAGAGCCAAGAAATCCGATGCCAATCGACACCAGATAGCCATATCCAATTTTCTGATGGATCTTCCAAGAATGCAGATACACCGAAGTTTGAGCCATCTTGTTTGAGGGCGATCGCTCAATTGCAGGTTTCTCTAGCTGCTTAAAAACGCGAGAAACCACTGATTTGAAGCGCGAGAACCGCATGACTCGCCTAAATGAAGACCATTAATTCAGAACAATCAATGTTATCTAGAAACTTTGAGCCTGGTAGTGCAACAGCAAACTTTTTCCTAAAAACACGAGCTTTAACTGGTCTTTGGGCAGAAAAAATTTAGCAACCCAAAATTATATGGCTCAACTAGTACAAACAAAATCTTTTAGGAAAAATGCAGCCCAATAACATGATGGTCTATTTTAATACTATTTTCTGAGCAACGCTTAATTATTTATAAATGCTCAAGGTATGCCCCTGAAACTTCCTTCAGTAAGGCGACTGACCGACAAAAGCCAATGCATTTAAGTTGGGATTACACCATCCCCCTTACACTCAGCAGCAAGGCAGGGTGGTTTCATTTAGGTGGAGGAAAGCCTTGGGTAAGGATCGCGTAAACCTGTTTGAGTTGGTTGGTGAGGGCACGCACTCCTTGAGGAATGGTGCGGAAGGCAAGCTGGCGGACAATGGAGATGAGAAAACAATTGAGGATGGCCCAAATGACTGGAGCATTGCCCCCGGGACGAGCCGTATCTTCCTCAAAGCAAACGTCTCTAACCCAATGCAATCGATTGTCAATTCCCCAATGCTGCTGAATGTGCTGGAGGAATTGTGTTGCATTTCCTTCCAGGTTCGTGATGTAACCGATGGTTTCCTCAAACGATCGCCCCTCTCGCAAGCCCCATCGCTTGACCCAAATCAGGTGCTTGAGTCCA
>JANRJA010000186.1:0-47782 GCA_033764315.1 Oculatellaceae cyanobacterium bins.114 | reverse complement strand
TTGTTCCTGTAATCGTTCTAATAAAAAATTTCCCAACTCTGGACCCACGTGCGCTTGAATCTTCTGTCTGACGGTCATTTCAATCCCTTCTAGCGTTTGCATGGCATCTGGGTCGCTGTCCTCATAGAGAATTTTGGCAATTGCTTGAAGATGGGCTTTGAGGGCTTGCTCTTGTTCAGGTTGCATGGTCTTGTTGGCAGAGTTAATTGCTCTAATTCTGACGGATACCGCTTATATTTTCCAGTACCTCAACCTCTTAAGTATTTTTACTCACTACAAAGGTGACATGCTCCCAAGGGCATCGCTCTTTGCAAATCCTCTAAAACTTCTGTTAATCCACTTGAAGTGCTAAGAGAAACCTATTATAGATGAGGAACTTTTGCCCCTCATTTTTGGCGCGATCGCCAATCTTGTAGGAGGTGTTAGCGCAGCGTAACCCATCTCATAAACTATCAATCCAAGTGAAGAATTGGCATATTAGGATGCAAATATCCTTCAGAGAATTAGAAAAATGTTAAATAACAGGGCATCTCATTTAAGCAAGGGTTAACATGCAGAGAAATTCAATTAATCTAAGACCCTAATTCTTCAAATGGCGTGATTTTTTCAATCTATTTGTGTCTACAAAGGATTAGATTGAAAAAATCACTCTAATAATATTGTTAGAGGGCAAGATCATCTAAGTTCTACTTTTACCAGCCCAATTGCGTATCTAGCTATTTTTATGAATCAGCCTAAAAAAAATGGTCGATGTGCATATTGTGCAGAAACACGACCACTAACCAATGACCATATTCCCCCTAGAAACCTTTTCCCACAACCTAGATCTTCAAATCTTATTACTGTTCCTTGTTGTGAAACTTGCCAAGCAGGGTGGTCTAAAGATGACGAGTATTTTCGGGCGGCCATCCTTTCTTCTGCAAAAGTCTCTGAGACACCCTTAGCTCAAGGCGCTATTGATTCCTTAGTTCGTTCTGTGAGCAGGCAGAAGCAGAGAGGGTTTTCAAGAACTATCCTGAAAAGTATTAAGGAGGTTGAAATCGTTACTAAAACAGGAATCTTTCTTGGTAAAGAACCGGCATTTCAACTTGATATAGAGCGTATCGATAGAGTTGCGCAACGTATTATTCGAGGGCTTTTCTTTCATGAAAAGGGATATGCTGTGCCAGCAGGATACGAAGTTTTTACCAGTATTCAACAGTTTGGATTAGAACCAATTCTTGAACAGTTAACTGAAGTTCATTTTCCTCAGCTACATATAGTTCAAGATGGGATATTTTCTTACACATTCAAGGAAACTGAGGAAGACCCAAATTCAATTATTTGGTTGCTTTTGTTTTATAAAGAACTACCTTTAGTCGGTTTTACCAGATTGCCTCTATCTCAGCGAAATGTCCTCTAACAATCGCGCTGCGCCAGGACATTTCAATATGGTCTGCTTGTTACAAAAGTTGTCTGCGTCCGGTGAGCTTGGCGTTAGACCGCATTTTATAGTAAACATAGACATCTAAAGATTTGTGCTTTTAGTACGATCGCCGATCTTGTAGGGTGCGTTAATGAAATGTAACGCACCACGCCATATGTGGTTATTTTTACGAGAATTGCGGACGCTTTGACATGGGGCGATCGCCTTATTTACCATAAAGGCAGTAGATCAGGTTGGCGATTATTCCGCAGGAGGGGCGGCTTCCCATCGCCAAAGATTTCATCTCCTTAAATCACATCAGCAAAAGTCCGTTCCACCTTACGAAAATACCAAACACCGCTGACGAGAACCACCCCAACCAACACCAGCGAGATGGCAAACCCAGGCCAATATAACGGTGCTTCCTTGCCAATAATGGCCCACCGAAATCCATCAATTACCCCCACCATTGGATTTAGCGAATAGATCAACCGCCATTCTTCTGGCACGATGCTGCTGCTAAAGCCGACGGGTGAAATATATAGCCCGAATTGCACAATAAACGGCACAATGTAGCGGAAATCGCGATACTTTACATTGAGTGCTGCCAACCATAACCCCACTCCTATTGATGCAGCGAATGCGATCAGAATAAACAGTGGCAGCATCACAATTCGCCAAGTTGGGACAAAGTCATACCAAGCCAATAACCCCAACAAAATGATGCCTGAAATCATAAAATCTACAAAACTAACAATCACTGCACTAGCAGGCACAACCAATCGAGGAAAGTAGACTTTTGAAATCAGGTTGGCGTTGCTGATTAAACTATTGCTGCACTCGGATAGGGCATTGGCAAAAAACTGCCAGGGCAACATCGCCGCAAACACCAGAATAGGGTAGGGTGCTCCGTTGGAGGGAAGCTGTGCCAGTTTGCCGAAGACAATTGTAAACACTACCATCGTCAAAAATGGGCGAATCAGTGCCCAGGCAACGCCGATCGCTGTTTGTTTATAGCGCACCAAAATATCTCGCCACGCTAAGAAATAAAATAACTCTCGATAACGCCACAAATCCTGCCAATATTGCTTTTCAGTTCGTCCTGCTTCAATAATTAAAATGTCTGTTTTCATAGGTATCAGGCTTTGGCTTGAGCCTCTAATAAGATGGTGCAAATCTCACGCACACAGCCCTGTCCTCCTGCCAAGCGAGTGATATAAATAGCAGAATCCTGGTTTTCGGGCATGGCATCAGCAACGGTTAGCGGGCAACCAACCAACTGCAAAATCGGCAGATCGATAATGTCATCTCCGACATATGCGACTTGTGCCAGCGTAATTTTTAACTGGTTGCACAAGTCTTTAAGCACAATGAGCTTGTCTTCAACTCCCGTAAAGACGAACCGAATGCCTAGTCGTTGTGCCCGGTGAACCACCGCACGAGAGGTACTGGTCGTGACGATCGCCACTCGAATTCCAGCTTTCATCACCATCTGAATACCTTGCCCATCTTTGGCATTAAACCGTTTTAGCTCCATGCCGTTATCGGTGTAGTACAATCCCCCATCGGTTAAGACACCATCGACATCTAAAGCAAGCAACTTGATCCGCGAGAGACGCTCTCGAAGTACAGGCTTAGGAACTGTATACATGCCTAATACCATTCACTTTTCTGGGCTACACATCTAACTGCTCTTCATCTTTCTTGAGAGCGGTCTTTCACTATTACGGGTGGCGATCGCCCCTGTCAGGATAATCATTACTTAAGGAAAGAACTGTGGCGGGTGTAGTTAGCTCCTGATTGAGTTGAGGATATTTGTAAAAAGACAAGCTTTCAGTCACAACTACTTGGTGATACTGAGCACATAAATTAATACCTAAATATAGATATAGCAGTCCTAAATCATTTGTGAGATT
The DNA here is from genome assembly GCA_033764315.1 of Oculatellaceae cyanobacterium bins.114. Lineage (GTDB taxonomy): Bacteria > Cyanobacteriota > Cyanobacteriia > Elainellales > Elainellaceae > FACHB-1407. Next base: position 44,461 of record JANRJA010000186.1, on the reverse strand, counting down.
AGCGGGTTGTGAGAGGCGCACCCCGTTGGGATGCGCCTCTCACAACCCAATTGGGATTGCTATAGCAATTCTGAATGGGTTGTAAAATCGCCCTTAAAGAACAAAGGGCTTAGGCTTTGTCTGTGTCTATTTCAATGAATCACTCATTTCAATTATCACGTAGCAATATAATTCATAAAGCTTGTGATGTGTATCACCACTGGCTTGTAATTCGACGCAAAATCAAAATATTTAAATATAACGTAGTAATTTTTAACTTTCTATTTCAGTGATATAAATTTTGCTGGTTAACATATAACAATGCACATGATAAAACTTGTGATATACGTCACATCACATCTGTAATTCATCGCAAAATTACATTGACGTAACTTATCGATATCGCTACTTCAATATCAAAAATACAAGAGTTACGTAATTCATAGAATTACTTCTGAAGCTGGAGACGGACATTCAATATTGTCGCTTGGAACTTCCTTTACAGGGGATTTCTGGAAAACGATATTGAAAATTGTTGGACTGAAAAATGAGATCGAACTGCATTTAAACAACATTGCCATATCAAGATTGGTAAACTCAAAAAGTTTTTTGGAATGTTGTTGCATAAATCTCAAAAGCTGTCCATATCAAAGAGTAAATCAGGGAATTTTAACCCTCCTCAAAACGATCTGCCCCCAATCTTAAAGGAGATTGATCATGACTACCGTTTCTTCTGGTACTGCGGTTCAGACTTTGAATTTGCAAAAGCAAGTGTTGAAACAACGGATTACAACATTTCGACAACTGGCATTTATCGATACAGGTGTTCAAGACTATCGTTATTTAGCAATTAGCATTAACCCTGAAATTCACGTTGTCATTCTCGATCCACAGCAAAATAGTATTGAGCAAATCACGGCAGAGTTAGCCAAACATACCAATCTCACAGCGATTCACTTGGTTTGTCATGGTGCTCCGGGGCATTTGCAATTAGGAACAACCCCACTTCATGTTGATAACTTGCATACTTATCGATCGCAATTTCAACAGTGGCGTTATGCGCTAGCAGAGCACGCTAATCTTTTGCTGTATGGTTGCAACGTTGCCTCTGGTCAGCAAGGGCAGGCATTTGTACAAGCGTTGAGTTGCTTAACTGGAGCCGCGATCGCCGCTTCGAGCACTCCTATTGGCAACACAACCCAGGGTGGCGACTGGAACTTGGATGTGCAAACAGGCGAAATCCACACCCCGCTGGCATTTTCGACCAGTGTACAAGCAGCCTATAAGGGAGTGTTGGTAGATATTAGAGTGACAGGGTCGGGCGACACTATTAACGCAACGGATGGCATAACGACACTGCGAGAAGCCATTAATCAAGCCAACACCAACAACAACAGCACAACCCCTGAACGGGACAGAATTATTCTCACCACCGATGTTGCGCTAACAAACGATCTGCCTGCCATTACCAGTGACATCACCTTTGTTGGTAATAATCACAGCATTGATGGCAATAGTCATCGCATCCTCTTTGTTAATGACGCTAGTGTTGACCTCTCTAACCTGACATTAACAGACGGTCAGGCAACCGGTGGCAATGGTGGCAATGGTTCTTCTAGTGGGGGTGGCGGTGCTGGCATGGGTGGTGCCCTGTTCATCAACAGAGGTTCTGTCACGGCTGATAACGTAATCTTTGAAAACAACCGGGCGATCGGTGGGAATGGGGGCGAACTTCGCTTTGGTGATAAAGTTGGGGGTGGCGGTGGCGGTGGTTTTGTCGGAAATGGCAACCCTAACAACGACGGTACAGGCGGCACGGGTGGTAGTAGCGGCTTGCTACGCGGCACCCCCGGTAGTGGTGGCACTGACACTAGCACCAGTGGCACCTCTGGAGGCGATGGCGCAGGCGGTGGCGGTGGTTTTGGTCAAGACGAGGTGGGTGGAACCCCTGGCGGTGCGGGTGGCTTTGCTGGCGGTGGCGGCGGTGGCGGCGGTCAGGGCGACCCCGATGGCAGCATTGGCGGTGCGGGTGGCTTTGGTGGCGGCGGTGGCGGCGGTAATGTCCGTGGTGGTGCGGGTGGCTCGTTTGGTGGGAGTGGCGGCACTGGACCTCACGGTGGCGGTGGCGGTGCTGGTTTGGGTGGGGCTGTCTTTGTGCGCGATGGCGCGAGTCTGGCTTTAATTGATAGCTCTTTTATCAATAATCGAGCGACAGGGGGCTTAGGGGCTAACGATCCTTCCACCACTGACGGCACTCGTGCAACAAACGGGCAGGGGCAAGGCGGAGCCATCTTCATTCACGATGATCCAAATGTAAATGGCAGTGCAGTCGTTTTAGGAACGGGGGTTAGTTTCAGCAACAATACTGCCGCCACTGGTAACCCAAACGCTTTTGGAACGGTTGGCGTTCTCAACTTTCCCTCGGTCACGATCAGTCGCGTAAATGATGCCGCAGAGGGCAACCTGACCACCCCTGGTCGGTTTAGAGTGACCTTATCCGAAGCTTTTCCAGCAGCATTAACGGTCAGATTTAGTCTATCGGGAAGCGCAACCAATGGTAGTGATTATCAGTTGGGTTCCACGGTTGAAGTTCCTGCCGGACAGAGAACCGTAGATATCGAGGTAAGACCAGCCGACGATAGCTTCTTTGACCCCGGTGAAAATGTCATCATTACCCTAGATCCGGTGGTTCGCAGTGATCACTACACATTGGGTTCTACCACCAGCGCAAATCTAGCGATCGCCGACAACGAACCCTATGTGCGCATTACCGCAGAAGGCAACCCAGCAGAGGCAGGCGAACTTACCGGACGCTATAAGGTTGAGCTAGTTGATGCCAACGGCAATCTCCAAAACGCTTCTACCGATGGAGTTACTGTTGACTTTACCGTTAGTGGCACTGGTGTCATTGATGGTGATTTAGAAGATGATTATGAGTTACTGGATGAGGCAGGAAATGCCATCTCGACTGAGGACAACTCAATTCTGATCGGGGCAGGTCAAAGTAGTGCGTTTATTACCCTAAAGCCATTAGACGATACGGTGCTTGACCCTAATGAAGAAGTCACTGTCACTTTGCAAAATCGACCCGGTGCTAACGGTCAACTCCAGGACTACGGTGTTATTCCAACCCAATCATCTGCCAAGTTAACGATTACTGATGATGAAGTTCCAGTCAAAGTTAGCTTTGTCAACACCTCTGTAGAAACTGTAGAAAATGGCAGTGCTCAGTTTGAGCTAGTGCTGTCAGAAGCCCCGCTAGAAAATCTCACCATTACTTATCAAATCCTCGACACGAGTACTGCCACAAATGGGGTCGATTACACGATCGGTAATGTCGTCGTGCTGGCAGGGCAAACAACCGCCCGGATCAACGTGGCATTGCAAAACGACCAAATCGCAGAAGGCAGTGAAACCCTGGCTTTGCAACTCACACCCGGAAGAGGGTATGGGGTTGGTGATGTAGACACTGCAAACTTGACGATTATAGACAACGATCGCGCTGGCGTGATTCTCTCCCCTGTGGCTCTAAACACGAGTGAATCAGAGGGAGAAGGGAGCTTTACGGTTGCCCTCAAGAGCCAACCTGTAGGATCTGTGAGTGTCAATCTGGTCAGCTCCAACGTCGGAGAAGGTCGATTATTGACCCCGTCAGTTGTGTTTACTCAAGAGAATTGGGACATTTCTCAAACGGTGATCGTGAGGGGTGTAAATGATGACATTGCGGATGGTGCACAACCCTATCAGATTACAGCAACCGTCAGCAGTGACACCGATGCAGCGTATGGTAATCCTGATCTGGGGTTGCTCGACCCGATCGCCACGATTGACGTGGTCAACGCCGATAATGACATCCCCAATATCCTGTTTAACAAGGGCAACTTATCCGTTACAGAAGGGGGTACGGCTGATACTTACCAGATTGAGCTATCTACTGCACCCACCAGTGCGGTTGACTTAACCATTACTCCCGATGATCAAGTAGATCTGGGAGCCGGAACCGGACAACCAATCACGCTTACCTTTACCCCCGAAAATTTTGCGGCTCAAACGGTCAGTGTGAGTGCGGTCAATGATACGGCGATCGAAGGTGCACACACCAGCATCCTTAGCTATACCGTTCGCAGTGATGACCCGCTCTATCGCAATCTCGTTCCGACTCAAACCCCTGTGGCGATCGCGGATGATGATCTGCCAACAGTCTCTATCCAAGCGATTGGCAACGCCAGCGAAGAGAGCCAGGTGCAGGGCGTTTTTCAAGTGGTGTTGAATGACAATCAGGTTGCTCCAGAAGGGGGGTTGAGAGTCAATTACCGCGTGGGGGGCACGGTTCAACCCAATGATTATCTTCCCCTGTTTAATCAAGTGGTGATTCCAGCAGGCGAGTCGGGTGAAACCATTACGATCGATTCCGTCGATGATGGGATTGAAGAAGCCAATCCTGAAGTAAATGAGCGGCTGAGCTTGACGCTAGAGGCGGGTTCTGGTTATCAAATTGGCACCAGTTCTAGCGATAGTATCTTTATTAGTGACACCGATAAGGCCGGGGTACAAATCGTTCAAACCAACGGCAGCACGAATGTCACCGAAGGCGGCAGATTTGACAGCTATCAAGTGATCGTGACGAGTCAGCCAGAGAGTGATGTCATCATCAACTTTGCTACGGATGACCAACTGGTTCTCATTGACCCCATTACCTTTACGGCTGATAACTGGAAAACACCCCAAGTCGTCATCGTCAAAGCGATCGATGACAGCATCGCCGAAGCCCCTCACAGCAGCGTCATTCGCCATACTCTGGAAAGCGATGATCCGAGTTATCAAACGGCGGCTGTTCGCGCTATTCCAGATGTCAGGGTTAACATTCGCGATCGCACTCTGCGGGGCAGTGATATTGCCAATGGCTTATCTGCAACCTTTGAGCAGTTGCAAAACATTCTAGAACAGAGCTTACTCTCCATCGATTTGCCGTTAGTAGGACAGGTTCAAGACTTTGCACCTGCGTTTATTGAGCGATTTAGTAGAAGCGTTGTGAATCGAGTCAGATCCGCTGGATCGCCGACTCAACTTGAGCTACAGCAAATTCTTACCGATGCCATCATACCTTTCTTCCCCAATGTGCAGGTCACAAGTGACAGTTCCTCGGAAGATACCACTTTCCAAATCAATCTGGGCGATTCCTTCTCGATCAAAGATGCCTTAAAAGATGGCTTGGGACTACCTGCTCTGGGCATTGACCTGAGCGGCATGGCAGATGTCAAGTTTGACTATGATCTCAATTTGGCGTTTGGGGTTAACTCAACTCAGCGATTTTTTATCGACACTACCCAAACCAGCATTGGGGCAACGATTAACACTACGTTAGCCAATGGATTTGCTGCCAATGGGTCGCTTGGTTTCTTGCCCTATACCTTTACTAATGACCCCACTGATCCGACCCGCGTTAACCTCAACTTCAATGCCACACTCAAGGACATTGATAATATTCTCGGTGGAGCAAATGATGGCGATCGCATCACGTTGCAAGAACTGCAAACTCCCTTTCAAGTAAGGGATTTGTTTGATGCGACCACCACAGGTGACGCAAACTTGGGCTTACATTTGCGAACTAACTTTAGCAACAGCAACAACCCCAATATTCCTGGTTTCGTGGGCGACCTCTCTGCCGATTGGACTCCCCTGAGTTATGATGCCGACGGTCAGTTAACCAACGTGCAAGTCCCCACCATTGCCCTCAATAACAGTGGTTTAGATATTGGCACCTTTGCTACTAATTTCATCAAGCCCATTGTTGATGCAATTAACCCTGTTCTCAAGCCGCTCCGTCCCATCTTACAAGCACTGGAGACTGATACAAAAATCTTCTATCAGATCTCTAACAGCTTAGGGAGACGGTTTGATGGAGATGGAGATGGCAAGGTAACGCTGCTGGAACTTGCTGAAAAAGTTGCTTCTTTGTCACCCGACAGCAGGTTCAATCCAGCTTTGATAAGGGCAATCATTGCACTCGATAGAGTGATTGATCAAGCTGCTGACCTACCAAAAGGCACCTCCATCGTGTTGGATCGGGGTTCCTATGAATTAGAGGGATTTGACGCAACAAACCCCGACGGCAGCATCTACACCGCCAATCTCACCCGCACCGATAATAGGGTCGATCTCGTTGGAAATATCACCGACGCATTAATCCAGAGCTTTCAACAATTAGATGGCTTGGATCTGCCCATCTTGACTGACCCAGAATCCACTGCTCAAATGATCTTGGGGCAGCCCGTCACTCTGTTTACCTACGATTTACCAGAGTTAGCGATCGAATTTGAGCGCACGCAAGAATTCCCAATTTTCAGTATTCCCAACATCGGCGGTATTAATGGGTTGCTCAAGGGCAAGTTTTCAGCATCGGCTGAATTGGGGTTTGGGTTTGATACGTCAGGCTTATTGCGATGGCGCGATACCAATTTCTCCACGGATCCTGCTGATATTGTGTTGCCCTTTGATGGCTTCTTTTTGCGTGATTGGAACGCGGACGGTGAAGACAAACCCGAACTGACCTTTGATGCCAGTTTGGCACTGGGGTTAGGGCTGAGTGTCACGGTGCTGAGTGGCTATATTTATGGGGGAATTCGAGGGGTTGTAGGCGTTGACTTGGTGGATGAAGGCGAACCAGAGGGCACCAGCGACGGCAATATCCACTTTTCAGAAATCATGCCCCGCTTAACCACTGCTCCCTGGGAACTGTTTGATCTGGATGGATCGCTCTCTGCCTTTGTGGGTGCTGAAGTGCTGCTTGCCGGAAACACAGTCTACGAAACGAATCTAGCCACCTTCCAACTGGCAAACTTTAGCATCGGGGCAAGTGGTTCTAGCTTCCAAGGCGCGGGAATTGACCCATACTTGGCTGGCGCAACGGTGTTCTTAGATGCCAACTTTAACGGCATTCAAGAAGCCACTGAACCGTTTACCTTCACCAATCGAGATGGTTCTTTTGATTTGGTTGTTCCTTTACCCGATTTCGATTTCAACGAAAATGGAGTGATTGACCCCTCAGAAGGCAGATTAGTGTTCATAGATGGGGTGGATACCTCAACGTTGTTGCCTCAGATAACGCCCCTCACAGCGGTGATTGGGGCAACGACTATCACGCCTCTCACCACGATCATTGCTGAGCGGGTCGGTGATGGTGAAACGGTCGAGCAGGCTGAGACTCAGGTCAATGTGGCATTGGGACTGCCCACTAGCCTTGATTTGAATCAGTATGACGCCCTACAAGCGATCGCCACTGGAGATGTCAACGGCATTCAAGTCTTTGCGGCTCAGGCACGGGTGCAAAACCTGATCGTGCAAATCTCGCGGTTACTCAAAGGAGGGTCAGCCCAATCTGACTTGGAGGTTGCTAATCGGGCAATAGATGCGATCGCCACCCTGTTTTCTGCCCCAGTAAATTTCAGCGATGCAACGCAAGTCCAAAGTCTCCTAAATTCTCTCAACACAACCCTCAATCCAGCCATTCTCACGGGTGTTGTGAATTTGCTGGTAGAGCAGAGTCAACGAATTGATGGCATTTTGGCAAGTCCCCTGTCATTGCGTGAGCAAGCCATCGCAATTGCCAAAGTGCAAAAGGTGGCTCAGGGTGAGGTGGCTAGCGACTTACAAGCCGTGGCTGATGGGACAAAACCGATTGCAGAGGCGATCGCCGAAAACACAGGGAGTGCACTAACTCAACAACTATCGGACGCCTTTGTTAAAGATCCGATCGATCGTCCCAATCTGCAAAACACGTCTCCTGTTGCTAACCAGGATAGTGTGATTCTGTTGGATGCTGGCTCGCTGATCATTAACGTGTTGGCAAACGATACCGATGCGGATGGCGATGCGCTCAACGTGTCTGCGGTGTTTCAACCTGCCAATGGTCAGGTTGTCCTCAATGCAGATGGAACGGTCACTTACACCCCTAATGTTGGCTTTAGTGGCACAGATGAGTTTGCTTATGTGGCTCAAGACGCCAACCGGGGAGTGGCGATCGGTAACGTCACAGTCGATGTGATTTACAAAAACTACATCGGCACAGCAGGCAACGATGTCTTTGTGGGGGGTTCTGGCAGCGATCGCTTTGTCGGCAATGGCGGACAAGATCGCTTTGTCATCGGAGCTAACGGGGGCAGCGACGTAATTGCTGATTTCGGGGGTGTTGGTCAGGGAGGGACTCCAACTGAGCCGCTACTGCAAGAGGCAGATACCCTGCAATTCCAAGGAGCAGGACTGACAGCCCGCAATTTAGTGTTGACCCAAACGGGCAGCGACCTGGAATTGACCTTTGAGGGAGTTGCCAATACTCAAGTCACGCTAAAAGACTTTGCCTTAGAGAATTTAGATAACCTGAAACGCTTAACTGGAGGCAAAGTAAATATCGCCAACATCTTGTTTGACGGGCAGACCACCGTGCAAGATAGCTTCGATGTTGTCAATGCTAACTTCACACGTGGCAGGGTCGCGAGCCGCAACACCGTCACTTTCTTAAACGATCGCAACAATGTTATCAGTGGACGCGATGCATCCAATGATGTGATCAATGCTCAAGGCGGCAACGATCAGGTTAGAGGCTTTCAGGGGGATGACCTGTTGCGGGGTGGTGCTGGTGACGATTGGTTGGATGGCGGTGTCGGAAACGATACTCTGGTCGGTGCTTCAGGAGCTGATCAGTTTGTCTTTACATCAACTCAAAAGTTTAATAGAGACTTTGGGGTGGATACGATTCGTGACTTTAGCAACGCCGAAGGAGACAAAATTGTTCTTAGCCAGCAGAGTTTCCAGGCACTCACTGGATCAACAGCAGGGATGCTGACTGCAAACACATTTGCAGTCATTAGTGCACCTTCTAATGGGGCGGCGGCAGGTCTAGGGGCCAAACTTGTCTATAACTCGACGACCGGAAGCTTGCTCTATAACGAGAATGGCGCAGCGGCAGGGTTAGGTAGGGGCGGCTTGTTTGCTATTCTCGCTAATCAACCTGCCCTGACTGTGAGCGATTTTGTTCTCCGTTAGGGTTGGCATCGCTATAGCCAAACATTTCTAGGACAAGGGGCTTAAAGCCCCTTGTTGCTATAACGCAACTGTCACAAACGCAACTGTTACAGTGCTCAAAAAATTACAATTCCTCTTCTCTAGTCTCTACTTCCCATTCCCGATGGCTCACTACCTATTCTCTATAGCAGTCCTAAATCATTTGTAAGATTAGGGAGTTGTCTCAACGGGGTGCGCTTCTTACAACCCATTTGGGATTGCTATATCAATGCTTCAATTCACTACTACTTGTAGTGACACTCGCCTGTTGCGCCATCTCCATAAAGATTTTTTGAGAACTTTGCTCAGCGTCTTGAGGGTTGGGGCGACGTTGAATATAGCGACCATCGGGTTGCAAATCCCAGGCTTGGCGATTGTCAGACAACATGATGCCCAAGATTTCTTGCAAGTCTTTGGCGATCGCCGGATCATCAACTGGGGTCACCGCTTCAACTCGTCGGTCTAAGTTGCGGGGCATCCAGTCGGCACTGCCGATAAACACCTCATCGTTGCCGTTGTTGTTGAAGTAAAAAATACGGGAGTGTTCTAGAAAACGACCCACAATGCTAACCACGCGAATGGTCTCACTAACACCTTTTAGCCCCGGTCTGAGACAACAAATTCCACGCACAATCAGATCAATCTCTACACCCGCTTGAGACGCCTCATACAAAGCCACAATGATGGTCGGGTCAACCAGGGCATTCATTTTGGCAACAATGCGGGCGTGATGACCGGCCTTGCAGTGCTCAATTTCACGATGAATGAGATCAATCATGCGATCGCGCAAGTTTACCGGAGCTACCAAGAGCTTGCGATAAGACTGTTGCCGAGAATAGCCCGTTAAGTGATTGAACAAATCTGTTAGATCTGCCCCCAACTCTTCACGGCAGCTAAATAAGCCTAAATCGGTATAGAGACGAGCGGTTTTGGGATTGTAATTACCCGTGCCCACATGGACATAACGGCGAATGCGATTTTCTTCACGACGCACCACCAAAACCAATTTGGTATGGGTCTTTAACCCCACCAAGCCATACACTACATGAACGCCCACCTTCTCTAACTTGCGTGCCCAGTTAATGTTGTTCTCTTCATCAAAGCGTGCTTTTAGCTCCACTAATACCGCCACTTGCTTGCCATTCTCCGCCGCTGCAATCAGGGCATTAACAATGGGGGAATCGCCTGAGGTGCGATAGAGCGTCATTTTGATGGTCAAGACATTGGGGTCATAAGCTGCTTGAGTAATAAACTTTTGCACAGATGAGGCAAAGGAATGGTACGGATGGTGCACCATAAAGTCTTGCTTGCGAATAATGGAGAAAAAATCTTCCTCAACATCAGAAGTTTCTTCCTCTTCTTCTGCATCCATCAAGTTTCGCAACAGTGGGTGGGTTACAGGCGTCCACGCGGGGTCTTTCAACTCCGACAAGGGCAACTCCATGAATGACATCAAATCACTCAAACACAGCAGCCCTTCTACTTCATAAACATCGTTGGATTGCAGCCCCATCTCTTGGACTAAGGTTTTGCGAATTCCCTCTGGCATCGAGGTATAAATCTCCATTCGCACAACTGACCCACCAAAGCGGCGTTTACGCAACTCTTGCTCGATCGCCAACATCAGGTCATCGGCTTCATCTTCTTCGACCTCTAAATCCGCATTTCGAGTAATGCGAAAGGGATGATATTCCTGAATATTCATACCTGGAAAGAGAAATTCCAGGTTGTGGGCAATCACCTGTTCTAACGAAACCCCTGTCCAAGGGGCAGGACGGTTTTTATAACGCAGTCGCAAATCTTCTGGCAACGGCACAAACCGAGGTAGGGTCTTGGGCACCTTGACTCGCGCAAAGTGCTCTTCTTCTGTTTCAGCGTCTTTGACGACGACTGCCAGGTTTAAGCTGAGGTTAGAGATATAGGGAAAGGGGTGCCCCGGATCGACTGCCAATGGCGTTAGTACAGGAAAGATGCGCTCTTCAAAATAGCTTTGCAGATAAAGTCGCTGTTCTTGATTGAGATCGACATAATCGAGCAGGTAGATCCCCTTGGCGGCGAGTTGGGGGCGCAAAGCTTGATCAAAATGGCGATGTTGTTGAGCCACCATAGGGCGCAATCGCTGACTAATGGCATCTAGTTGTTCCTGTGCCGTTCGACCATCTGGAGATACCTTAACGACCTCTGCTTCAACCTGTTGTTTGAGTGCGGCGACTCGCACCATGAAGTATTCATCTAAGTTGCTACTAAAAATAGCAATGAATTTTAATCGCTCTATCAGTGGGGTGCGGGGGTCGAACGCTTCATGTAAGACGCGGTTGTTAAACTCTAGCCAACTCAACTCACGGCTGAAATAGTACTGAGAGTCTTTTAGGTCAGTTTCAGAGGGTGTTCTTTTCGTTTTAGGCATACATTTGGCGGGCACTAACCTGGTAACAACAGGATATATTGCGGTAACAAATCGATATAGGGATTTTGGTTACAGTAGCAGAATAAATCAAAGAACTGGTTAAGGCTTGAGTAATGATCTACGATTTGGGTTTACCACTCCAAAAGACCTCATCTTCAAAAGACCTCATCTTCGATGCCACGCCACCATTCTCCCAAATTCATGACATCTTGATGCAGGTCAGCGATCGCGCTTTCATAGTCATCGTCAGACAGTTCCCCAGCTTGTTTTTGCTCTTTGAGTTTGGCTAAACGGAGCTGTGCCAGCAGCCAGGGTTTAAACGTGCCACCCGTGGCTTCGATAAAGTGAGCGAGTTCTTGACTGTCCATAAGGGGTGTTAAAAGGATTCAAACAGAACTGAAAATCAAAAACAGCCACGTCTTAAGTAGTGGCTGTTTCAAGACCTAAACTCTCCTAAACTCTCCTCTCCTAAACTCTATTGTTGAGGTTAAACAACGATAGGGAGGCGGAGTTCAAAGATGTAAGGTGGGTGAAGTAAGTGGGTAGAGCCTTTGAAACCTAACGGTTTAGGGTTGGTTGAGGGTTACAAACGCTCAACCCAACTGACAACAGCTTACGGTTAGGCGGCGAGGTTTGCAGCTACAAAATCCCAGTTGACCAAGCGATCGAGGAAGTTGCTGATGAAGGCTGGGCGGGCATTACGGAAATCAATGTAGTAGGCGTGTTCCCAAACATCGAGGGTCAACAATGCTTTCTGACCATACGCCAATGGGTTTTCGGCATTCGGGGTTTTGATGACTTTCAAGCTATCGCCATCTTGAATCAACCATGCCCAACCACTCCCAAACTGAGTAGCTGCTGCATTGCTGAACTCTTGCTTAAACTTGTCATAGCTACCAAAGGCACTATCGATTTTTGCAGCGATATCACCCGTTGGTACACCACCGCCACCGGCTTTTAAGCTGTTCCAAAAGAAGGTATGGTTCCAGACTTGAGCGGCGTTGTTGAAAATGCCCGCTTTAGCGGAGTCTTTGAATGAGACTTGAATAACTTCCTCAAGAGATTTATCAGCCAACTCCGTACCTTCGGTCAACTTGTTGAGGTTATCAACGTAGGCTTTGTGGTGCTTGCCATAATGATACTCAAATGTTTCAGCCTTCATTCCGTAGGGTTCTAGAGCATCAGTCGCAAAAGGAAGGGGGGGTTGTACAAATGCCATTGTGTTCTCTCTAGTCTGCTTGTAGTTTTTAGAGCGTTGAGGAATGAGTAGCCACCACAATACATGCGATCGCAATATCAATGGGGTCTCAATGATCCTCGTCTTAGGGTCATAAGGGTGCTTAAGAACAACACCCTACTATTGATAGGATTTTATATCAAAAGTCTCTTGTGAGAACAAGTGCGGTCTGGCACATTGACTATACCAATAGGATGATTTTTAAGTCTTGTCTGATCTAGCTCTCAATAACACCTTGCCATTAACCCGTACAAATCCGGCTATGATAGCGGTTAATGGAGCAATGGTCATATGGGAAGACAACGGTTACTTTTAGCCCTCATTTTGATATTGTCACTAGCGGCTGTTGGGGCGATCGCCAAGTTTCCAACACGCTTAGGGCTTGATTTACAAGGTGGAACGCAACTGACTCTCCAGGTCAAGACGACCCCGGCAGTACCCGTCATTACGCCTGAGAAACTAGAAGGCGTTCAGCAAGTGGTTGAAAATCGGGTTAATGGCTTAGGCGTCTCGGAGGCGGTTGTCCAAACGGTCGGAGAAGATCAACTGCTAGTGCAGTTGCCGGGTGTGAGTGATCCAGAACAGGCAGAACGAGTTTTGGGAGGCACGGCCCAACTTGACTTTCGATCACAACGCCAGGGCACCGAAGCTCAATTAGGAATTGAGTTTCAGGTTCGCCAAGATTTATTGGCAGAACAAGAACGACTAAAAGAGAGTAGCGATCAAGAGGCGATCGCAAAAAATCAGGAGTCTCTACGTCGCAGTGATCAAGCGATCGCGGCTCTGTTTGATAAGACCGAGTTAACCGGAGATAAGCTCAAAACCGCCTATGCAGCACCTTTGAATGGCGATACCTGGCAGGTTGGCTTAGAGTTTAACGATCAAGGAGCCGCTGAATTTGCCGAACTCACTAAGAGCATTGCAGGTACCGGACGCGGGTTAGGCATCTTTTTAGACGATCGCCTGTTGAGTGCCCCGACGGTAGAAGCTCGTTATGCCGAAACCGGAATTACAGGAGGTGGAGCCAGCATCACGGGTGGCTTTAACAGCGAACGGGCGATCGATCTCTCAGTGCAGTTAATGGGTGGTGCATTGCCTGTTCCGGTTGAGGTGGTCGAAAACCGCACCGTTGGCGCAACCTTAGGACGCGACAGTATTCAAAGTAGTATCTATGCTGGTTTGGGTGGGTTGCTGTTGGTGCTGATCTTCATGGCTGTTTACTATCGGTTACCGGGTATTATTGCTGACTTGGCGTTAGTGATTTATGCCACTTTGACCTTTGCCACCTTTAACCTGTTGGGGGTGACCCTGACTCTACCGGGGATTGCAGGTTTTATTTTGAGTATTGGCATGGCAGTGGATGCAAACGTCCTGATTTTTGAACGCATGCGTGAAGAACTGCGAGCGGGTAAAACCCTCTATCGTTCAGTAGAATCTGGCTTTTACCGAGCGTTTTCTAGCATTTTAGATAGCAATGTCACCACTCTAATTGCCTGTGCTGCATTGTTTTGGTTGGGGGCAGGCTTGGTTAAAGGGTTTGCTTTGACGTTGGCCATCGGGGTTGGAATGAGTATGTTTACCGCCATCACCTGTAGCCGGACGCTGTTGTTGGTAGCTCTGAGTTTCCAGGGATTGCGCAAACCTCACCTGTTTTGCCCTAACCTGTCTAACCCTACCCAGGAAAAGGCATCCTTATGAAATTAAACGTTATTAAACAGCGATCGCTGTGGTGGACGATTTCCTTAGCGATTATCCTGAGTGGTCTGATTTCGATGGTCATTTCCTGGACCCAGATCGGCTCACCCTTGCGACCAAGCCTCGACTTTGTGGGGGGTACTCGTCTCCAGGTCGAGCGCGATTGTACAAACCCCGATAACTGCAAAGACGCGATTGATCCAGCAACCGTGCGCGATGTTTTGGCACAACAGGGGCTAGCTAGCAGTAGCATTCAGATTTTAGGTGAAAATCGTCAGGGGTTGTCTATTCGCACCACCAACCTGGCTCCTGAAGAGCGGTCTCAACTTCAATCTGCGTTAGCCGAAAATCTAGGCAACTTAAATACTCAGGCGATAAAAATTGACAGCGTCGGCCCAACGCTAGGGCGACAACTGTTTCAATCTGGCATGTTGGCGTTGTTCCTGTCCTTTGCTGGCATTGCGATCTACCTCACCTTTCGCTTTCAGTTGGACTATGCTGTTTTAGCCATCGTTGCCCTGTTTCACGATGTTTTGATTACGGTTGGTGTGTTTTCAATTTTGGGTCTTGTGCTGGGGGTCGAGGTAGACAGTCTGTTTATTGTGGCCTTGCTAACCATCGTGGGGTTCTCAGTCAACGACACAGTCGTGATTTACGATCGCATTCGTGAAACTATCAAACTTAACCCTAACCGTTCTATCAACGATATTGTGGATAGTGCCGTCAACCAAACCTTGACCCGTTCTATCAACACTACACTGACGGTCTTATTCACCCTGGTCTCCATCTTTTTGTTTGGTGGTGAAACACTCAAATACTTTGCTCTGGCACTTATTGTTGGTTTCACAATGGGAGCCTATTCCAGTATTTTTATTGCCAGTTCACTCCTGGCTTGGTGGCGAGAACGGACTGAAAAGATGTCTCCCGTGGCGATCGCTGACACTGAGACACTCGACTCTACCAGCAATCCTAAGGATGCTTGAGTTTTAGAGACTATAGCAATCCCGTGTGGATGTGACTGCATCCCATGCACCCATCAAACACATCATTGAGGGCTGCTATATGACAGATCAGGAGTTCCTATTTTTCTCTAAAGAGGGCTACGACCCCGTCTTTCAACAGCAAATGCAACGGCTTCACAACCTCACTGTTATGGGTCGGTGGTTAGTCACCGGGTTGTTTTGGTTGTGTTTGGCTCCTCTCAGTTTGTGGGGTCTGCGCTCTGAGATGGCTCTGTGGCGTGAATATTTTACCTGGGCAGCGTTGCGGTATGGGCTGATTTACAATCCCCTACCCACGTTTGGGTTGGCACTGTGTATTGGCACCACTGTGGCGGTGTTAATTTGGCAGAGCCGCAATATTTTGTTTGGCATTTCTCAGCAACAAACCAAACGATTAGAACGGCAACTCATTAAAATTCGGGAGCAGGGACCCAGCCACCCTTTGTGGAAGTGGGTTTGTAAAGAAAAATAACGGTTCATGTCAGGCTCCAAGTCAGGACATTTCGCAAAATGCCCTGACAAAAACCTATAGAGATAGCCCAGATTGAAAAACTTGCGATTAGCGTTTGTTGTCGGCGATCGCTACATAAGCCCCTAAACCAATCAAAGACCATCCGGTGAATAGCCGTTGTCTCTGCTGAAAGCGAGGATTGGTTTTTAACCACTGCCCAATCGGACCTGCCAACAACGCAACGATCGCATCGGCGGTGGTGTTGAGGGCGATCGAAATACTCCCCAATAGAACAAACTGTGCCACTACATTGCCGTGGGGGTTAATAAACTGGGGAATGAATGCCAGGAAAAATAGGGCTGTCTTAGGATTGAGCACTTCGGTGATAATCCCCTGCCGAAACGCATAATGCATTGGACTCGACTCTACGTCAGTTTCTAATAACAGTTGATCGGAATGCTTCAGCGTCCGAATCCCTAAATAGATCAGATACGCGGCTCCAGCAAACTTAATCACTGTAAACGCCGTTGCTGAAGTCGCCAGAATGGCAGACAGCCCAAATGCGGCTGCAATAACATGCACAAATCCACCCACTGCTGTGCCCACAGAAGACACCAACCCCTCTGCTCGACCTCCCTTGAGACTGCGAGTTAACACATAAAAAATGCCAGGGCCAGGGGTAATGGCGAGGGCGATCGCAGCTGTTAAAAACAGCCAAAACAAGGTTGCTTCTGGCATAGATATGACCTAATGAGATGCAGATTACTCTCTCATTATGGGCATGCTTGCGTCTTCTCATAAATCGTCATCGTATCATCTGAAATCCAGCCTTGGTGACCTTCAACTTCAAGTTGAAACCACCCCTCTTCGCCAATCATCGTGCTAATGATGGTGTGATTAAGCGGCGTATATTCTCCTGGATCGACTCTAATGATTTGCCGACTAAAGGTATCGGGCTCACTCATCAAAGCCACGAGGGGACGAGTAATGGTGATTTTGCAATCTGCTAACCCACCTTGCGATACAACTTCCTCTGAAGTTGAGGGAGAGGCAGGCGTCAAAATTGGAGTAGCCGATGCCGTTGGGCTTGACACAGGGGTAGAGGTTGGTGCATCAGAGATAGGAGCACTGCTCACTGGAGTCGGTGTAACAGTGGATGCTGCTTGGTCAAAGAGGGTATCCCAATTTTCAATCAGGGCAACACTGATAATGCCGACTAAACCAATGAGAGCGACGATGACTTCGGTGCGTGGACCTTTACGGTTACTATCGTTGACTGACATGGGGGCAATGCAGAATTTTCAACGGGTTACATCCCGATCTACACCAGAAACATACCTTCAATCCGTAAAAATCTCAGGGATTAATGCGTAATTTTTGGCGTCCTGGTAGCGATCGCGGCTAACTGCCTCGCCCCTATCTTTCTGATCAAGGTAAAAATTGCCCTGGTTTAATCCTGGTTTTACTTCAAAACTCTGTATAGGGGGTTAATGGTACTGCTAAATTTAGGTTTGGCGGTTTCTTGCACTTTGTAGGTTGCCGAGGGGTTAGGGATGGTTACTACACCAGTCAAACCCAATTCACAGGTTGACTCCCGTGATGTTGAGGTCATATTGCCAAACGTTGTACCAAGGTCTACTCCTTGTGCATCAACCTTTGCTGTGATTGATGTGCCCTCTGTCGAAGTGCTCCCTCACCCTCAAACGGTTGATCTGCTCAATCAAAAACTGCGATCGCCATCTCCGTTAAGCCGCAATAGATGGGTAAAATCTCTTAAGCAACATCAAACTGTGGCGATCGCAGGAGTCGCAATTGCAGTCAGTTCAACAGGTTTGGCAGAAGTCTTAACGCCATCTAACCCTGATTACGAAGGTCGATTTTATCTGGCGACTAGCGAAGTGGAGACAGATGCAGTTGAGACAGTGGCTCAGTCTCAGTCTTATTCAGCGATCGCCCCACCAGCCATGAGTTTGGAGCAGCACACGGCAGTGTTAACCAGTCCTGCCCTGCTTGAACCCGCGATCGCTCAACTACAAGCTGAGGGCATTGAGATTGACTACCAGTCCTTAGTCAATAATCTGAAGGTGGCTCCAACCAGTACCTCTAATGTGCTTGAAGTGAGTTATCAGACAAAAGACACGCAACATCTACAAGCCATTCTGGATAAGGTGGCTGAGGTCTACACAAGTGATAGTCAGTCTTGTGTGACACAAACCTGTCAAAATCTTGAACACCTCACAACTCAAATATCATCCGTTCAAGCCCGCATCAAGACCCTTCAAAGCAATCTCAATCACTTTCAACAACAAAATCAGATTCCCAATTTGCAAGCTCAACATCAGCAAACGCTGGTGCTCAAGACTCAACTCAATCGGCAAATTGAGCAAAATCAAGCCAAATTGGATGCAGTACGCAGGCAAGTTGAGCGGTTAACAGCCCAATTACAACCACAAGCCCATCCCTTTAGTGCGGCTGATTTGCTAGCTCAAAATGCTCACTATCAACTGTTGATGGAGCAACTGAAATCAGTCGAAAGTTTGATTGCTGAAGAGCTTCAACATCCTCAAATTCAACAAAATAATTTGCAACCGCTATATGAGCAATATCAAGCTCTCGTTGTAAAACTGAACGAGGAGACCAATACAATTTCTGTCCAATTTATAGTCAACCATGTGATTGGTCAGCCAACCCCTCTAGCCAGTCAACTCTCAGATGTGCAGCGATGGATTGAGATGACTCACCAAGCTGAGATTTTAGGGTTACATCAACAAAAACTGATGCAGTTAGACCAAAATCTTAACCAGCGCATTGACCAGTCAACGACCGTGTTAGAGCAATATGCTCATTTAGAGCGACAGTTACAAGATGCTAATACTCTTCTGGCGCAGTACTCCACTCAGCATCAGGAACTGCAAACTATCGTTGCCTCAGAAAAATCATGGAATCTGGTGTCACCCCCAGAAATTTTACAGACTCAACTGAGACAACCTCAAGCTTTTATCCCTGATCAGAAACACAGTGTGGGCATGGGCCTGTTGCTAGGGGCTTTGTTAGGGGTTGGAGTAGCGGCACTAACCGAAGGAAGTGGTGACGTCAAAGCGGGAACAGCTTTACGTCGTCAAGCTCGCATCAAATTGAACCCTAAAGTCTAACCTGGACATAGGCTAACGCTCAAACAATCAGGCAACAAACTGGCTTAGTCTGCCCCTAACAGGCTCACCAAGAGTGCTTTTTGAGCATGAAGACGGTTTTCAGCTTGATCCCAAATGCGGGATTGGGTGCCTTCCATTACCCCTTCGGTAATCTCTTCACCCCGATGGGCAGGCAAACAGTGCAACACAATCGCTCTGGGATCAGCATTAGCTAACAGCGTTTCATTGAGTTGATAGGGCTGAAACACAGGGATGCGAGTTTCCGCTAAATCTTCTTGCCCCATACTTGCCCATACATCGGTATAGAGCGCGTGAGATCCTTGGGTGGCAATGATGGGATCGTCAGTAATCAAGACTTGAGTGCGATCGCCTGCGATCGCCTGTGCCCGTGCGACGACGGTTGGGTCAGGTTGATAGTCTTTTGGACAGGCAATCCGCACGTTCATGCCCACTAGAGCACAACCCAATAACAATGAGTGTGCCACATTGTTACCATCCCCTACATACGTCAGGGTCAACCCCTCTAAACTGCCAAACTCTTCCTGCACGGTAAGCAGATCGGCCAGTGCTTGACAAGGGTGCTCTAAATCGGTGAGCGCATTAATCACTGGAATTTTGGCATAGTGGGCAAAGGTTTCAATCTCAGCCTGAGCAAAGGTGCGAATTGCCACAATATCTAGATAGCGATCGAGCACTCGCGCCGTATCGATCGTTGGCTCTCCTCGACTGACTTGGGTGACGCTAGCGTTGAGGTCAAGCACTTGCCCTCCTAGTTGGTAGATCGCCACTGAAAAACTGACCCGAGTTCGGGTAGATGCCTTTTGAAACAGTAAGCCCAAAACCTTGTTACAGCGTGGATTAATCTGTTTTGCCTTTAGTTGTGCTGCTAATGCTAATAGAGCAAGCGTCTCATCGGTACTTAAATCAGCAAGGCTCAGCAGATCTCGCCCTTTCAGTGACTCTACACTCATCTCAATGACTGTTTTAAAGCTGCCCTAAAACCCTACCAGATCTTGATTCAATCAGCACAGTCATTCTAGAACAGCACACCCCTCTTTTTTGATGTTGGCTCTCAATTTCTGTTAGGATGAAGTTCTGCCAGTACATTCCGGTCTGTTGCTGGCGTATGGGAACAGGTTCAGTGAACCATTCACTTAAATTACAGAATTACTGCTCTTAGACTGGTCCCAGCATTTCATTTGGGGTAGGGGCACCACTCGGAGCAATTGCATTCATGACATTTCAAACTCTCGGTCTCTCGACCGACCTGCTTCGTGCTGTAGCTGACGAAGGCTATACAGAGCCGACTCCGATTCAACAGCAGGCCATTCCTGCGGCGTTAGAGGGGCGTGATATCTTCGCCAGTGCTCAAACAGGGACGGGCAAAACTGCTGGCTTTACTCTCCCTCTCTTGCATCGGCTCAGCGCAACTCAACCCAACAGTGTGCGTCGTTTGCCGCGTGCGTTGATCCTCACTCCAACGCGGGAGTTGGCTGCACAGGTGGGCGATAGTGTCAAAATCTACGGTAAATATTTGTCATTGCGATCCACTGTGATCTATGGCGGTGTTGGCATTGAGCCACAAATTCAATCGCTTCGCAAAGGCGTCGATATTGTGGTTGGCACACCCGGACGACTGCTCGATCACCTGATGCAACGCACGCTAGACATCTCTCAGGTTGAGATTTTGGTGTTAGACGAGTGCGATCGCATGTTAGACATGGGCTTCATTCATGACATTCGCAAAATTTTGGCAAAGCTGCCTTCTGGACGGCAAACGCTCATGTTTTCTGCCACCTTTAGCAAGCCGATTCAAAATCTGGCAAATACCCTGCTTAACTCACCTGTGCTGATCGAAGTGGCTCCCCGCAATACGACTGCTGAGCAAGTAGAGCAGGTGGTTCACCTCGTTGATCGCGATCGCAAACGAGAATTGCTGTCGTATCTGATTGGGTTTAATAACTGGCAACAGGTGTTAGTTTTCACGCGCACCAAACACGGTGCAAACCGACTTGCTGAGCAGTTGGCTAAGGATGGGCTAAAATCTACAGCGATTCACGGTAATAAAACTCAAGCAGCCCGTACCCGTGCGCTCAACGACTTCAAACAGGGCAAAGTGCGAGTTTTAGTGGCTACCGATGTGGCATCACGGGGGTTAGATATTGACCAACTGCCCCATGTCGTCAACTTTGAGTTGCCTAATGTCCCAGAGGATTATGTGCACCGGATTGGGCGCACAGGTCGTGCAGGCAATGAAGGACGAGCGGTTTCTCTTGTTTGTGCCGATGAGTATCCTCTGCTCAACGATATTGAACGCTTGCTCAATCGGACCCTGACGCAGGATGTCATTGCTGGATATGAACCGACGGCGGCTACAGCTTCCTCTTCTGGCGCGGCCTCATCTGATCGGGGGCGATCGCAGCAAGGAAGCCAACGTCGAGGCGGTCAATCTAGGCCGAGAACTGGAGGCAGAGGAAAAGAGGGTGTGAGAGCAAAGAGGTAAAAGGGTAAGGTCACAACTGACCCAGTCCAAGGCTATGTCCAGATTTTTGAGTCAAGACAGGCTTTGCCTTCGCTCCATTTTGCCCATGACTAAAGTTGTAGGCTAATGGTGTGAAGTCTGCTTGAGCAAACTCAGAGTAGATTTCAATCCACTCACCGTATTGCAGCTCACCTTTATCCTTGCTGGGATGAACGGTATACTTTGCAAGTGGTCTTAACCATCTGGAGTGTTATACGACATGAATCCTTCCCTGGATGAGGGGCTCTCAGTTGCGATCGCCCAACAGATCAAAAGTAAAGCGAAAACACCGTTTGAGAATGCCTATCGAGCGGCACTCGCAACAGAGGGGGCAGTATATGTTCAAGGATTTATCATTCTTGGCAAATCCGCCAAAATTATTGAACATGGCTGGATTGAGGTAGACGATCGAATCATTGACCCCACCTTTCCCCATTTCAACAAAGTGGCGGCTGATTTGCATTACTTCTCAGCACAGCGGCTCACGGTAAAACAACTCAAAGCGGCGATCGAAGAGGCAAGGGAAGACTATCCTGAAGATGAGCCACTCCCTGTCTATGGTAGTCAGCCCTATGAGTATTACGGGGATGTGATGTTGGGCGGCAAGGAATATCTAGAAGCCTACACGATTGCTCAAGCTACTCTCCGATCACTGTAAACTCTCTGAGCATTGTCAATGCAGGGTCAATGCAGGATCGATAGTCTGGCTGTCTATCAAAACAAAGGCATTGCTGAATACAGAGATGATTCATGGACGTTGCTCGTAGCCCCAGAGACGTTTAGCGAAACTTTCTGACAAAACTCACCCAGCAACGCCAAAACAAAAACCCCCAAACAAACTGTTCGGGGGTTGGAGTTCCTGAAAATCGTCACTGACAGCATCATGACAAGCCTAAGGCTAAATAACAAGGGGGGTGTGACCCATCAGTCATGATAAAAAATAAAGGATCAAGGCTAAAAATAGCCTTCATTCTTCATCTCACTGCGCCACCAATTCCGCCATCAACGCTTTGTCATCCGCAGAGCGACGCTCTTTGATAGGAACGTAAGGTTCATCGTGAGTGCCAGTGTAGATTTGGGTAGGACGAAAGATCCGGTTTTCTGCCAGTTGTTCTTTCCAGTGAGCTAACCACCCTGCCACACGGGCGATCGCAAACACCGGGGTAAACAAATCGGTGGGAATGCCCAACTTGCGGTAAACCAAGCCTGAATAGAAATCAACATTAGGGTAGATTCCTTTGTGGCTTAGCTTTTCCTCAACAGCTCGTTCTAGCTCAACGGCAATGTCGTAGTAATAATCGCGCCCAGTCTTTTCAAACAGTTTTTCTGCTAGTTCTTGCAAGATGGTTGCACGTGGATCTTTGACCTTATAAACCCGATGTCCAAAGCCCATAATTTTGGCTTTGTGTTCTAAGCAGCGATCGAGATAAGGGCGGACATTCTCGACCGAGCCGATTTCCTCTAACATCGTGATCACTTCTTCGTTTGCCCCACCATGCAAGGGACCTGCCAGCGTTCCGACAGCAGAGGCAATCACCGCATAGGGATCAGTCAGGGTCGAGGCCGTCACCATAGCCGAAAACGTAGAAGCATTGATCGTATGCTCTGCATGCAGCGTTAGACACACATCAAAGATGTGAGCTGCCAGAGGGTCAGGCTCCCGCTCATTCAACATATAAAGGAAGTTGGTGGAGTAATCGAGATCGTCTCGGGGCTGCACCGGGTCGTTTCCTTTCCGCATCAGTTGAAAGGCTGCTACCATCGTCGGGATTTTGGCGAGAAGGCGCACGACAGCCGCTCGAATATAGGCAGGATCATCTAATGCCCGACGAGAATAAAATAGTCCTAAAGCAGCAGCGCACGCCTGAAGAGCATCCATCGGATGACCGCTCTCAGGGAAACACTTCATCATGTCTCGAATTCGATATTTGAGCCGTCGATGGTATTGGATCTCGTGTTTAAAGTCGGCTAATTCTGCTTCTGTTGGCAGTTCGCCCCAAATTAACAAATAGGAGACTTCCACAAAAGAACTCATTTTGGCGAGATCTTCGATGCGGATGCCACGATATTCCAGAATGCCTTTCTGCCCATCAACATAACTAATACTGGATTGCGTGGCGGGAATCCCTTCCAACCCTGGCTTATACTCGCAAACCGTCATAATTCACCGTATGCCTAAAATAGACTTATATGATACATTGACACACCCATCCTCGCAGGTTTGTCTGTTTGAAAGCAGTTCTGTAATTCTTCTATATCCCTCTTGTCCCACTTGGGCTGGATTTTAAGAAAAAATGATGCCTTCATAGCAGAAATTTGGGTGGTGTCAGCCAAAAAAGACAACTGCGCCCCACCGGAGACCCTTCGGAGGGTAAGGTTAAGCCAATTACCCCTGCTTTTTTGAGGATGATTTGGTGTTTTGGTTCTCCCCAGATTAGTCGTTCTGCCCACTCACTTAAATTGGGTTCGTGCCCCACGATCGCCAGTTGATTTTTTTTGGTGTGCTGCCAGTGGTCGAGCCAGGTCAACCATTTGTCAAAGTCGCCACCGGGGGCAAGCTCGGCTGATTCTTCGAGGCGATCGCTCAATCCTCGGTCTTGCAAAATGTCAGCCGTTTGTCGAGCACGGGTCAGAGGGCTAGTCAAGATTAAATCGAACTGCAAGTCAAGCTCTCGCAACCGTTTAGCAATTTTATGAGTTCTTCGATGTCCCTCATCAGTGAGTGGCCGTTCGTCGTCATTGGGATAGCTACCGTGATCTCCAGCTAGCCCGTGGCGAATGATGTAAAGTTCAGTCATGTCAAGGTCAGTCAGTGCGAATTACACCGTTTTCAGGATTGACCAAGCGTAATAGTTTTTGCTTGATCTGAGCGTCAAAGACTTCCCATTTTAACCTGGTATACTCCGGACTTTCATTAAAACCTGACAAGAAACCCATCGGAATCTCAAACCCGCCTGCCATCGATCGCCCACCCCCAAAAAAGCGTCCTTGCGTATCTTGTCCAAATGCTTCTTTAATAAACTCATCTGGGTCAAGCGTCAGCTTGGTGGTACGCAACGAGCCAATGACGATCTCTAGATCCTCATCTTCATCGTGCACGATGCCATAGACAACCGCTGTGTGAACGTTCTCTTCGGTGACTAAGAAATCAGCCGCTTGAGGAATTGCATCTCGGTCGTCATAGCGCAAATAACCCACCCCAGCAATGGAGAAGTTGTTTTGCAGAATTCGGTTACGCAGCGATCGCTCAATCACATCCATCACCCGACGCGATCGCGAAGCTTGCAACACCGAGTTAAGCAACTGGCTGTCATAAAATCGACTGAGATAGGCAGCCGCCAAAAAGTCTTCTTCCTGCGCCTGCATCAACCGATTGGTATCAGATCGGATGCCATGCATTAACGCAGTAGCACACTTGATATGTTCGCCATTACTGCTATCAAGCTTTAATAGCCCAGCTTGCAAGTATTGAGTAAAGATGGTGGCTGTAGCGCGGGTTTGAGAGCGAATGTCATGAAACTCTGACCGCAATTCGCCTTGCATCGTGTGATGGTCAATCACCACCGTAATTGGCACTGAGCTTTGTTGCAGCAAAGGCATCAATTGAGTTGTAGTGCCCTGGTTATCAATAAAAGCGCAGCCTTGATACGCTGACAAATCTTTTTCTTTGGCGGTTTGAATATTCCATCGCTGAATTGGGATGCCCATCAACTTGACCAGGGCAATATTTTCTTGATGGCTTAACGCCCCGGCATAAACAATGTCACAACGAATATCAAATTGCTGAGCGATCAGTTTGTAGGCCCAGGCACAAGACAGTGCATCGGGGTCAGGGAAGTCTTGCAAAACCGCTAAATGGCGATCGCCCCGATGACGCTCTAACACACGCCGTAGTTCGTCAACCTTTTGTTCAGTCAGACGACGGGCTTGAGGCGTCGTGTGCCCCAAATCTACCTTGTTGGCTGGAGATTCGACCTCAACAGCACTCATGACTTTGACATCTGAACTGGAACTTAATGGCACAGGTTCCGTCAGGACAGGTAGACTCTCAAGAGACTTTGATTTAAATGAATTAGATGGCATATAAAGCAATGAGGTGTTAAAGCTCAGGATAAACCTGCTTGTTAAGGGACACAGCTAAGTGATTGACCGTGTGATAAAGGATGGCTTCTTGATCTTCGCAAAAAAAGTAAGAACCAACACCCTATCTATCGATTCAAATCTTTCAAATCTATTGAAATAAACAGACTGAGAATTAGAAAATCTTTCATATCAAACAGTTGCCTAACGGTGAATAACCTGTTTTAACCTAGCTTGGATGACTCTCAACCTCTTGGCCGTTCCAGCGTCAGCCAGGAGTTAAGCTATCTCAGTACCAGTCTGATAGCTACCAGCCTGATAAAACATTCCCCAGAGTTTGACCCAGAGTTGAGATCAATTGTGACCTAGATCGACTAGTGTGACCTAGATTGACTAGTGTGACTTAAATAGACTAAGTCAATTGAATAGCCACACTGCATGTCAGGGAACCAAGACTTGCTGTGACAAGAACCAGAGCAGCGTCTCAACAGGGGATTACGAGGGTTGTGGGCAATACACAACAATGCAAATTAACTGCTAACCACAGCGACATGAGTTAGATACCGATAACGTACTTTTGCCATTCTTGATGCACACCACTCTTAATATGCTTAGTGACCTCAAAATACAACCCACTGTGAGGTCGATGGGGCGGATGGCGCAATAGCATATTCGCTTCTTTGGGGGTGCGGCTGCCCTTTTTGACATTACACCTGACACAAGCCGTAACGATGTTCTCCCAAGAATCACCCCCTCCACGCGATCGCGGAATGACGTGATCAAGCGTTAGCTCATCTCCAGCGTAACCACAGTATTGACACGAGTGACCATCCCGATGAAGGATATTGCGACGAGTCAGGGGAATCTCTTTGTAGGGCACCCGGACATAATGACGCAGACGGATCACTGAGGGCAGAGGCAATTTGCCATAGACGAGCTTACCATTATGCTCAACCTGTTCTGCCTTCCCTTTGATCAGCAACACGACCGCTCGTCGCCAACTCGTAATATTGAGCGGTTCGTAGGAGGCGTTTAGCACCAGAACCTTGCCCATCGATGGCTGATTGAGAAGAATTGTTTCATCGATAGTAACATAGTTGGCACCCACTCTACGGAGTTGTGCAAGGTTAGAGGCTCAGGATTTTTATAAAGACGAGCTTATAAACCCCCAACCCCCAGAGCGATCAGGGTTTGAGTTGATAATCGACTGGTGTGCGTGGTTTAGGAGTGATGGGGATATGTTGAGTTGGGAACATACGCCAAGTTTGACCTCAATGCAGCGCGATCGCGCCTGGATTGAGATTGACCTAGCTGCGTTGGCTCACAATGTGCAGCAGTTAAGACAAAAGGTGTCGCCCAACACAGAGCTAATGGCAGTCGTCAAAGCCGATGCTTATGGTCATGGAGCGGTGACAATTGCCAAAACAGCTCTGCACCACGGAGCAACGTGGTTGGGGGTAGCAACGATTCCAGAGGGAATTGAACTGCGAGGAGCGGGCATTCAAGCCCCAATTTTGTTGTTAGGAGCCGCTAACACAGCCGATCAGGTGAGGGCGATCGCCCAATGGCAATTGCAACCTACCCTTTGCACCGCAAAACAGGCATTGGTATTTTCTGAGGCATTAGAGGATATGTCGCTGAGCCATCCCTTACCCGTTCACCTCAAAATTGACACGGGGATGTCGCGTTTAGGTGCTCCCTGGCAAGAAGCAGCCGAGTTTGCTCAATGGGTACAGCGATCGCCCCACTTACACATCGCCAGTGTTTATTCCCATCTGGCAACTGCCGATGATCCTGACCCTACCACCATGCAGTTACAACATCATCGCTTTCAAGAGGCGATCGCTCAGATTCGAGCGGTTGGCATTCAACCTCCACGGCTACATCTAGCTAACTCAGCGGCGACATTAGCCAACCCAGCCTTACACTATGACCTTGTGCGAGTGGGTTTAGGGCTATATGGGTTACATCCGGCTCCTCACTTAGCTGCAACCGTTTCCCTTAAACCTGTGCTCCAGGTCAAAGCTCGGGTAACTCAAATCAAACCCATTCCAGCAGGCACCGGAGTAAGCTATGGCTACAAATTTATAGCTGATCACGATCTGCTTTTAGCCGTTGTTGGGATCGGCTACGCTGATGGTGTTCCCCGCAATCTGTCAAACCGTCTAAGCGTGTTGATTCGAGGACAACGTGTATCCCAAATTGGGGCAATCACAATGGATCAGTTAATGCTTGATGTCAGTGCAATTCCCGATTTGCAAGTGGGCGAAGTCGTGACCCTCTTAGGGCAAGATGGGGGTGATGCTTCCAGACATCGGCTTTTGGTCGAAGACTGGGCAACTGCTCTGGGAACTATCTCCTGGGAAATCCTCTGTGGCTTTAAACATCGATTACCCCGATTAACGATCAATCAAGCAATTGAGTTAAGTGAAAGAGTAAAAGGGTAGAAACTTTTGGTCATTGATTGATCATTAATCATTAAGAGAGTTGGCAGATTTGCTGTGTTATGAATGCCTGTGAGATGCTCTAGAAAATAGGATTGTTCTAGAGCTAAGGCTAGTGGAGAGATTTGATGGCAGATTGGAGTTTTGAGAGAGTTTTAAGTGAACCTGGCCTGCGGCTGACCTCTGACGAAAAAGCGGCTATTCTCTCGCGGATGCCTCCTCCTTCCGCTCAAGACGGCCAAATTTATATTGATGGCGTGTTTGAGGGGGGTGGAGTTCGAGGAATTGCCTTTCTAGGAGCGTTGCGGTGTTGTTCTGATTTAGGGTTCCGCTGGCGCAAATTAGCTGGCACTTCAGCCGGTGCGATTACAGCCGCGTTTGTAGCCGCTAACTTTGAGATTGATGAGTTAGAAAGAGTGGTAGGTGGTATGGACTTTATGCAGTTCCTCACCCAAAAAACGAGCTGGTTGATTCTAAATGGCAATCCTGCGGATGACTTGCGATCGCCCGTTCAAATGATGCTGTTTTTGCTGGCAGCCCGAAAATTAGGGCAATACTCGTCAGAACCGTTTCGCGCTTGGCTAGATAGCAATTTGAAGAAACGGGGGCTAGCCACTTTTTCAGACATCAAAGCTAACTCAGGGGATTTAGAACTCAAAGTCGTAATCTCAGATATTAGCCAGGGCGAGATGTTAGTCATACCAGATGACCTGGTGTTCCCTGATTACGATGATCCCAAAGGGCGATCGCTGCAAGAGCAATTGAACCTAAAAACTCCAGATGACTTCCCCATTGCAGAAGCAGTGCGCCTATCCATGAGCATCCCCCTCTTTTTTGAACCGGGAGAATTGGGCGATCGCAAACGCAAGATTGTTGATGGAGGAATTCTCAGCAATTTCCCCTTGTGGCTCTATGATGTGCAACCTCCTGCTGCCAAAGCTGTCAATAACGAAGCTTCAAAAGCCAGTCCTAAAAAATGCCCTCGCTGGCCTACCTTTGGCTTTCGCTTAGTGGAAGATAGCGTTAGGCGATCAAACAACATTACTGGCCCCTTTGGTTTGTTGGGAGGCATGTTTAAAACGATGATGGTGGCTCGCGATCGCTATCACCTCAACCAACGAGAT
The DNA here is from genome assembly GCA_033764315.1 of Oculatellaceae cyanobacterium bins.114. Lineage (GTDB taxonomy): Bacteria > Cyanobacteriota > Cyanobacteriia > Elainellales > Elainellaceae > FACHB-1407. Next base: position 15,310 of record JANRJA010000186.1, on the reverse strand, counting down.
GAGGGGCGCGTGATTAACATTGATGTCACGACCGCTAACGTCACCGCCACCGAATTTGACCTTTCGACAACCAAAAAAAATATTTTGTATCGACAGGGATATTTAGTCACAAAACAATTTTTCTTAGAGAAATGGAATTGGAATAAACACCTGCAAGTCCGAGGCTTTGACCCTAAAGATGTGCTGCCTTGAGGGACAAAGAGCCGCCAGGACTTGAGGGTTGAGATCAGATAATGACGGGATGGTGAGCCAGTGGAATGACAAGAGAGTGAAAGAGAGATGCTGCAAAGCTATCTACCCCTTTTCCCATCGTTCATCCTTCATGTCGTCTTCTCTCTGGCTCCTTTTCCTAGTCCTGGCTCCTTTTTTTCTTTTTCCTTGACGCAAGTTTCGCCTTCGCTTCCTAAATCTGTTATGATGGTGTTCCGTCACTTTGGAGAGGTGGCTGAGTGGTCGAAAGCGGCAGATTGCTAATCTGTTGATGCCTTTAGGGGTATCCGAGGGTTCGAATCCCTCCCTCTCCGTTTACAAGCTCTACTTTTGGTGCATCAAGTTTGGTGCATCAGGCATATTCCACTGTGTCAAAATTGGCTTTGAAATCGACATAGGAGATCGTTCTAAACCCGTTGGTATCTTCACCAGCAGGAGGAAACCAAGTCTGTCCATGAGGGTTGTATAGCAACAGAGACTGACTCAAGGTGTTTACACTCACAATCATGTATTGGTGGTTGCCATAGATGCCCAAGTTAGGGTTTGAGATCGAACCTGCTAGCAACGGTGTTCCTGCGGCTAGCAGATTGCTCATCGTAGACGCCGTTGGAAAAGTTCCTACTCGCCCGACGTAGTTAATGTCAGAATATAATCCACCACTAATGCCAGAAATCGAAGGCATTGCCCGGAAGCCATTGCCGCCGACAATCGAGCCATAGCTGTTTACAGCTGAGTCTTGGTCGATCAGATTTTGTTCAGCAAATTGGGCATAGGCTTTTTCTGCTAGCGCAACCCATAATCCTATATTGGCACTGTCATACTCGGCAAAGCGTTGTCCAGTATAGCCATTACTGGACACGTTAGTTGGTAGATAACGGTCAACTGTCACATAGTCTGCTGCCGTTGTCACCTGACCATCATGCTGTCCATAAAACCGCACTGTAAAAGTGCCGTCTCCGTTATCAATAAACATATTCCGAATGATGGACGGACGTTCCGCTGCATTTGCCGCTAAAGAGGCTAAGAAATAACAATCTCCCAGATATCCCTGATTAATATCTTGATAGGCAAACACGCCATCGTTACCAAATAAATTACCTGATGCAAGTTGGTAACTCATGGTGAAGCCTGTGGGTGCTGTGGGGCGATCGAGTCCAAAGAACCACTTGTCGATCAACGTTTGTAGTTGAGTGGCACTACTACCAGCGTAAAGATTGCCTAAGAGATTTCCCTGATACCATTGGTTTGCCGTATTCCCATTCACTACTTTCTTCGATAACACCCGCACATACTCTGGCATAGCAATGTAGGTGACGTTAGCAACCAGGGTTTGCAGATCTCCAAACTCGGTTGTATCAATCACACTCCCATCCTTGACGTCTTGCAGAATGGCGATCATGTCGCTGCGATCAAAGATCTGGTCATTAAAGCGGGTTCGGGCTGCTGTCCGCAGTCCTACATCTTGAATATTGAGGTCAAACCAATCTCCAACTGTAATGGCAACACTATCGAGATCAATCCCCGTACCCCGATTCCAGTTATTCGTTTCATTGGTTTCAACGATCGCCCCTGTCGAGTCCACCAGCATACCGATGTAATAGGTACCGTTTCCCGACCAGAAAGGATCAGTGGCGATGGGTAGGGTTGCCGCCGTACTCGTTAGAGTGGCTGTGGTGGCACCTGCGGCTAAGTTATTGATTTGATAGGAACCCAAGAGGCGATCGCCATTGGTGATAACGGCATCACGAGACACATAAAACCCAACCCAAAAACTGCCCGTATTGGTATTACCGGAGTTTTGTACTCGAAAGCTCACCGGAACATTATTACCGGCGGTTAGAGTCGTTGGGGCATCTAAGAAAGTTCCTGAGAGGTCAATCGTAGCTGTAGAAGCCGGAGTTGCAGAAACAGCTAGAGTATAGTTTGCATCTGCTCCACTGCCGGGTGAAACGCGTAAATAATAGGTTCCAGATGTCAATTGACGAGTGATTGACTCGGATGTGGTGCCTGCATTCATTGAGCTTTGCAGCGCAACACCACTGCTATTTAGCAATTGCACATTAGCATCAGCCGTCAGTCCGTTGAGGGCTAAGCTGAAATTGCTAGTATTGCTGATATTGAACGCATAGTAATCATTTATATCTAAAGCACCCACCCAATCACTCAATTGAGCAACTGTCGTACTGGGTGATATCACTCTAGCAGTCGCTAAACTATCGCCAGCGTTGTCGATCGGAACAATACTAAAATACCCGTCACTATCATCGAAAATAGTGTTAGTATTCACACTGCTGATTCTAATTTGAAAGTCGGCACCACTGATTATGTTTGTTGGTAATGTCCAAACGTAGTTACCAGTACTCGCAACAAGTGGTGCAATTGTGCTGAAATAAGCGTTGCCTTTGTACAGATCAATTTTGACATTTTCACTTAAATTATCCGTCCAACTGATCGAATAGCTAGCTCCTGGATTGAGGCGATGATTGGCCGTTGGACTGCTAACCGTGATTTGAGGAATGGCGATCGATGTAATATCAGCTTCGTTTGCTCGACCTCTAAAATAGGAACTGGCATCTGAACTGATCAGATAGCCACTTTCACTGCCTAACCCGTTTGTCCCAGTGCTGTTACTCGGTGTGTAATGGGTACTATCTTCGCTGTTGTAGTAATTTGTAACCCACACCGTGTTTACCGTATCGATGCCTGAGCTATTCGATAAGGTATCTAGAGACGTGATTTGATAAAATCCATAATTGCCTGTTTCATTGGGCGCATTGTCATACAACCATTGCCCAGATGCATAGGTTCCATTAGCGGCATAACCATAACCTGTGTAGTAATCACCGTTGCCATAGCTATATTTAAAGGTATAACGCTGGTAGCTGGGAATGGTCTGAGGTAACGTCAGCGGGGTAGTGGTTGCCCGCAGGGTGTAAGAGGTGTTGGCTTTACGAGCTGTTGTATAGGCTCGCAAGTAGTATGTTCCAGCATTCAGAATGGCTAAAACTTGCTCAGCATTGTTGCGAGGACGGGCTGAGGTTTTCAGGACTTCACCAGAGGCACTGAGCAGTTGAAGATTTGCATCTGCCCTTAAACCACTCAAACTCACAAAAATGCTGCTACGACTACCAAGGCTAAAACGCAAGTAGTCATTTTTATCTTGGCTGCTAAGCTGATCTCTAAAAGTGGCAGAGTTAGAGGTGAGATTTAAGGAACTTGCTTGACCTATTGAATTTCCGGCAAGATCGACAGCCATGATGAGTGCATTTGAAAGATATGGCTCTAGAATTCCCTGATTTTCTTGGAGGTGCTGGACTCCTTTTCAGGATTGACGGAATCTTTAATTTTAAGAGTCTACGTCCGTATTTCCACTCTCTATTTTTTGTGAATCTACATAATACTGAGATGTTTTTGTAGAGGTTATTTGAGTTAAGGGAAAAAGCTGGTATTTACACTTATTTTTCTTTTCATTTTGCTCAGCTCTAAATGTATATAACAATCTCAAATGAGTTATGAGAGGTGACTCTGATCAGCTCATAACTGATCTAGTACTGCTATAGATTGACTATTTGCAGATGAATTGGTGTAGTGTAGCTTGTGGAAACGGTTCTCTTAATGACTAAGACTTTTGAAGGAAGATATGTCGGATGATGGAACTACTATCAATAGAACCTCTTAAATTACAATGCTTGAGATAGAGCCAACTTAAGTATTCAATCCGTTAGGTTGAGATATATTCAACAAAAAATGCTCTTACTTCTATGAAATCTAAATTTTCTATTCCTTATCAAACGGGTGCTAAACCGCCTCAAGATTCTAATCCTCAAAGCTCTAAGCCTGTGAAACGAGTTACTCCAACTTCGCCCGATGTTCAGACTCCTCCTAAACAGTAGAAATGAGGTAATACCAATTTGAATTGAAAACATGACAGATTTTGGTACGGGTTTGGCAGTGCCAAGCCCCTCCTAAATTCCAATTTACCCAAAAACCCGTCTAAATCGGTATAGCCATAACAATCTCAAATGAGTTGTGAGGGGCGTATCCTGCCCATCTCACAACTGATTACTGATTTTTTGTTTAAGCCATCAGTTGTTTAATTAGATGGTTGCCTACCCGCAACGCATTAGCAATGACTGTTAGACCAGGGCTAACACTGGCATTTGAGGGAAAGAAACTGCTATCTACAACGTAAAGGTTTTGCACTTCGTGGGTTCGGCAATCTAGATTTAACACTGAAGTGGCTGGGTCTTCTCCAAATCGGCAGGTGCCGCACTGATGCGCCACTACTTGAACCGGCATATCGCTGCGGGGATGGGTCGTACGATTGAAAGCAGACGGTTGAGTTGCTTCGACATTTTTTAGGACATCAATCCATCGATATACCAGGCGATCGTGTGCCTCTACATTATTGGCTGTGTAGTCAATGCGTAATTTATCTCCTACATAGCGAACACGATTGTTAGGATGGGGCAAATCTTCTGTTTTTAGCCACCACCCAATTGAGTGAGTTGCCAACTGCCGCAATCCAAAATTAGGCATCAGCCTAGACAATGCCGATAAGATCGGGGGTGCTTCTGCAAAAATGACATCTTGAAAAATGCCCCCAGAATTTTGTACATGACCCATCGGATAAGGAAAATCCTTGTCTCCCCAGTAAAAATCATTCAACCCTAGAGTGCGGGAAAATGATCCAGAATTAGCACTAGACGTTAGCTGCACCACAACCGACAGCAATTGTTTCATCAAATTTCGTCCCACTTGCCCAGAGCTATTAGCAATGCCGTTGGGATGCTTTTCATTCGCAGAGCGCAGCAACAAAGCGGCTGAGTTTATAGCACCACAGGCAAGCACCACAATATCGCCTAGAAACAGATAGGACTGTTCACCTATTTTTGCCTCAACCGCTTTGATCTCTGAGCCAGATGGGTTGGTATGCAGGGAAATAACTTGGGCTGAGGTCTTGAGTGTCACATTTTCACAGTTGAGAATGGGACTAACTCCGGTGTCTTCGGCATCGCTACGACCGCGATCGCTCAACCCTAGCGGCAAATGAACAGGATGCAACCCCTGCTGCAAGAGAGAGTCTCTAATGCTTTGCAACATAGGCTCATGGGCAACTTCTGAAAAGGGATAGGCACTGCTGTGGGGCGGTTCGGTGGGGTCGTCTTCAAGCTTGCCGTGCACTTGATACAACGTTTCAGCTTCTACATAGTAAGGCTCAAAGTCCTGATACTTTAATGCCCATGCAGGAGACATGCCCCCTTGATGTTGCACTTGCTCAAAGTCACGCTCACGCCATCGTTGTAAAACCCCACTCCAGATTTTAGTATTGCCTCCTACCGCATAATAGGTTTGTGGATAAAACGGTTCTCCCTCGGCGTCATACCAGGTTTCGGCAGCATGAAATTGCTCCTTCTTAAAAACTTCTGTATCAACCAACTCTGAGCTTTCCCGATAGATCAGATCTCCTCGATCGAGCAGCAAAATCTTTTTACCCGTAGGTGCCAATTTTCGGGCTAGAGTGCCGCCACCTGCACCAGTCCCGATAATAATTACGTCATAGTATTGGTCATCAATGATCATAGAAATCTTCCTCACTGCCAGACATAGATCAATCCGTATAAAACAATCCAAATAACATCGACAAAGTGCCAAAACAACGATGTTGCTTCTACACCAAAGAAACCGTTGTCGTAGTTGTTAGGAATAAATGATCGACCCAGCATCAACGTTTGCAGCAAAATTCCGGTGAGAACGTGTAAACCATGAAATCCAGTTAATAAAAAGAATGCGCTGCCAAATAAGCCGGACTGATAGGTAAAGGGTAAACTGCGCCATTCCACCAATTGCCCAAATAGGAAATATCCCCCCATTGCCATTGTCACTAAGAGGAATAGGCGAAACCCCCATAGCTTTTTATCGTGCAAATATCGTTCAGCCACATAGATTACAAAACTACTGGAAACTAGCACGATCGTGTTGATCAAAGGCTCTCTAGTCTCTAGCCCGGTGACACCTGCTGGATACCAAGCACCTGGGGTGGCGGTGGTTTTAAAGACGGTATAACCCACAAAAAAGCTGAGGAAGATGACACTTTCAGAGAGCAGAAATACAATGAAGCCGAATTTGCTATTGCCTGCTTCGTCATGCTCCTGGTGTCGTTGAACTTCGGTTTCAATGGTTTGGGCGTTGCGTAACTCTCTAGAGGGTTCCGCTCTTTCTGCTGTCATGATGATTTCTGTGGGGTAAACAATTCAGAGAATTCAGTCAAACCACGATTGGGTACACTTGCTACTAACGGTTGATGTTTGCCGTAGCCATAGGGACCTGAAATCACAGTGGGTATTTCTTCAAAGTTCTCCACTGTGGGAGGTGATGACGTGAGCCACTCCAAGCCGTATGCTCGCCAGGGATTATTGCCTACCTTGTCGCCACGAATCCAAGAACTCACCATGTTGAGAATGAATGGCAGTGTAGACAGACCCAGCAAGAAGCCCCCAATGCTGGCAACCACGTTCCAGTAAGCAAACTCTGGATCATAGGATGCGACTCGACGTGGCATGCCCATCAGCCCTAGGGGATGCATCGGCAAAAAGATTAATGCCGTTCCGATATATGTCAGAGCAAAATGCAGTTTACCCAGTCCTTCGTAATACATGCGTCCAGTCATTTTAGGAAACCAGTGATAGATCGCGGCGTAAATACCCATTACGATCGCCCCATACAGCACATAGTGAAAATGACCCACCACAAAGTAGGTATTGTGAACATGTAGATCAATCGGCACTGATCCTAGAAAGATGCCCGTAATGCCTGCAAATAGCCAGTTGCTAATACCCCCTAGAGCAAACAACATCGGCGTTGTAAATCGAATTTTGCCGCCCCATACGGTTGCTACCCAACCAAACACCTTAATCCCAGAGGGCACAGCAACTAGCATCGTCGTCACCATAAAAAACATCCGCATCCAGGGCGGAGTGCTGCTAGCAAACATATGGTGAACCCACACAGCACTGCTGATGACGGTAATGATAATGGACGAGACAGCAATTACGCGATAACCAAACAACGGCTTACGCGAATGGACAGGTAGCACTTCTGAAAAGATGCCAAAGACAGGCAGCACCATCACGTAAACAGCAGGATGAGAATAGAACCAGAAGAAATGCTGGTAAATAATTGGATTTCCACCACTTTCGGGAGTAAAAAAGTTGGTGCCGATTGTCAAATCTAGCAACAGCATGATCGCACCCCCTGTGAGTGCGGGCAATCCATACAGTTGAATGAGTTGAGCCGCTAATACAGACCAGACAAAGGCAGGTGTCTTAAACCAGGTCATCCCTGGTGCTCGCATTTTAAGGATAGTCGTAACGAAATTTACGGCCCCCATGATTGAAGACACACCTGAAATCGCGACTGACAGAATCCAGAGGACTTGACCGTTGATCAGATTTCCGGTGGGGTTCTGCAAACTCACAGGCGGGTATGACCACCACCCCGATTGGGCTGGACCCCCTGGAATTAGAAAACTCGACATCATCAATATCCCCGCGATGGGAATCATCCAAAACGAGATGGCATTGAGCCGGGGAAATGCCATGTCTCGTGCCCCAATCATTAACGGCACCAAATAGTTACCCAGACCTACCAGCACAGGAAATGTCCAGAAAAACAGCATGATCGAACCATGCATCGTGAACAGGGCATTGTACACCGTGCGATCGACCAGATCGGCTTCAGGCGTAATCAATTCACCCCGCATAATCATGGCAAATAACCCACCAATCAGAAAAAAGACAAATGAGGTGACGATGTATTGGATGCCAATGACTTTGTGATCGGTACTAAAGGTAAAAAACCGCTTCCAATTGTCGGGTGCACCCGGATATGGCTGTCCACGAACGATATCGATGGGTTCAAGAGAGAGATTCGTCATAGTTCTTCTTTACGTTGTGAACTGACAGATTCATGTTTTGGGGCATAGTTAACAATAGGCGGCGGTGCAGGTGGAATGGTTGCCCAACCGCGAATAGCAACCTTATCTTTGGTGTTACCTGAGCCAGGTTCTGAAGTTTGGCTGTACTCGTAAGTTGCTTGGTTAAACGCAGACGTAGGGGTTTGAGCCGCTGCATCGGTTAGCCAGTCCTGGTAATCACCCATTGATTGCACCACTACATCGGTTTGATTGGCCGCAAAGTAAGTACCGCTATACATTGAATCTCGCAAGCGATAGGTTCCAATTTTGACAGGAGTGAGTTCAAAATCAATGTCCTCGTGAGGAACCACATATTGGCTCAGTCGAAATGCCGGAATATAAAACCCATGTAGCACGTCCTTTGATCGCAACGTAAACTGAATGCGGCGATCGACAGGTAAATGCAACTCGGTACTGGTGACATCTTGTTCTGGATAGTGAAACACCCATGCCCACTGTTTTGCAATCACATCAATATGCTCAACAGGAGCAGTCTCTACGGCATTCTGTATTTCTTGCTGCGGTGTACTATCAAACGGTTCAGCATAAGCAGGTTCAATTACTTGAGGCATATGTAAATGCACCAGTTCCATAGGACCACGAATCGACATCTTTTCGTAGGTGCGATAGCTCACAAAGGCAAGCGTTAACACCAATACCAATGGGATGCCCGTCCAAATGATTTCTAGCCAGGTATTTCCTTCAATGGGTGGAGCATCGCTCAGGTCATATTTGCTGGCTCGATGAAAAATCAAGGAGTAGATAAAAGGACCAATCACACCCAGGTAAATAAAGGTGCCTAACCCCGTGAAGAGACTGAATAGATCGTCTTGCAGTTTTGACTCTGCTGATGCTTCTGGTGGCAACCAGGAATAGGATTGCTTTGCCATCCAGATGCTAGCAATGGTAACCAGGATGGCATAGATTGTCATTATTAAAATTGCACGGAGTTTCATCATGACAGCGATCGCACCATAGTTAAAAAGACAGAAGCAATTTTAGGTTTTGAACGTTGAGTCTTTAACCGCTAAAACACAACACTCAAACTTTCAAAGTTGATTCGGATTTTTGCCTAAACGTAATATTTGATCGGCTGTAACGTGAATGCCGAACTCTGCTCCCAGATGTGCTCCTAGAGTGCCTTGGGCAAACATCAACCCAAATACAAACAAGCCCATTGCTAAATAGCTCCATTGCACCTGCCTTGCCATATCTTTGCGCCAGTTATATCGTTGTAAGCCTCGCCAAACGGCCATAGCCACAATCAACGTCAAAATGAGCACACCACCTACTCCATGCAAAATCATGGTTTCTAGCGCATGTAGACCCCAGGCACTGGTTACATTGGTAAGCGGCACTGCCAGAGACACCTCAAATAAACCTGCCATCACCGTAAAGAAGGTAATCACAGAAGCTGCCAGCAGGTTGTACCACCCCACGTCAAAGAGAGCCGAGCGGGTGACGGGAATTGCCAGAAACTTAAAAACGGCTTTATCGACTGGAAACAGTGCACCTACAATGTCGAAGGCGATCGCCACGATAAATAAACCCAATGTTAAATGCACCAAATTAGGATGAATCGGAATGTGGTAGGGCAATCCATTGGCTCCCAACCGATCCCACTGTTGCAGCAAGTCTGGATTCATGACAGCCCTCCTCTGATCGCATCTACCACAGGAATAGTATGTAAGCCATAGACCCAGACCAGCAGCGTGCCCCAATAGGATTGGATTAACACCAGCGCGATCAGCACCACATTGGCAACCCAATAGGGAATGGGTAATTGCGGTTTTTCCTGTAACCGGATCACGTATCGCCATCCAGTAATGACTGCCAAGATCACGGTTAGTGACCAACCCAAAACGGTATGAGCGTTTAGCGTTGAAACCGATGCAGCATAGGGTTCTGCTAGACCCGCTTCAATTTGCCCAAAGATAACAGCAATGAAAATTGAAACAGTTGCAAATGCTAAGTTCCACCAACTGACCTCATATAGCTTTGGGTTACGAGTTAGATACCCAATGACATCGCACAAAAAAGCAAACAGCACCATCGCAATAACAAAGTGCACCACGATTGGATGAATAGTATCGGGATAAGGAAGATTATGCTCATTGAGCGGAGGAAGATACTTAAACACAGGTTCTTAGGCAGCCTAATAAAACAGAGATAGCACTGGGCAGGTATTCTTGATAATTTCAGGATGTAGCGGACAGAGGTAGACAAATCTAACAGTACGAGTAACCTTCTCTTGGAAGCTATCTCTATCTCTCAAACTAAAGCTCTATCTAAAGAGGGAAAAATGATCACTCTGGTGTGGGATTATCTCCCTAAAGGCTTAATTCTCAAGCTGAACAAGGTGAAGATTTTTTTGAAAGAAATAATAATGGCTTTGTGGTGGAGCAAATAGTGCCAGTTTTAAGTTGATCTGATTAAGTTGAGCTTAATGTGATCTTAATTAAATAGTTTTGTAATTCAGGTTACGACTGTTGTTTACTAAAAATTTGTCTGCGGATATCTATAATCCTTCCTAATGAAGGAGAAATTGATAATCAATAATGCCTAAAGTGAAAGTTTATTATAAGGGTGACATTGTGCATATCAATTTATAACAGCCTATTGAAGCTGATCATCTTTGCGCCACCCTCTTTTCGGGTTCTCTTGGGCGCGATCGCAGGTAGCGTGAACGGAAATTTATGACCTCTAAATTCATGTCCCCTATGGGGCAAAAAGGTCAGAACAGAATGCGGCAAGTAATGCAACCGTAGACTCGAAGAGAGCAATACGTTCATTCTGAGTGAAATTAGAACAACAATCTGATGTCCATTCCTTCTGGAGAAACAACAATGGTTAAGAGTCTTGATAACAGTTTGGCAACAGCAAAAATTTCCGATACGCAGTATCCGATTACAGAAACGCTACAACACCGTTGGAGTCCTTTGGCTTTTTCAGATCAACCTGTTGAGCTGGAAAAACTGTGTCAGGTGTTAGAAGCGGCTCGCTGGGCAGCCTCATCCTACAATGAGCAACCCTGGAGTTTTATGGTTGCCACAAAAGATAATCAGGCTGAGTTCGATCGCATGTTGAGTTGTTTGGCCGAAGGAAATCAAGAGTGGGCAAAAAATGCACCTGTTCTGATGATATCTGTGGCAAAACTTTCCTTTGAGCGTAACGGCACTGAAAACCGTCATGCCTTTCATGACGTTGGTGCAGCAGCAGCGAATTTAGCAATTCAAGCTACCGAATTAGGGTTGTTTGTTCACCAAATGGCAGGGTTCGATGTTGCCAAGACACGGGACGCTTACAACATTCCTCAAGGGTATGAGCCAGTAACGGCGATCGCTCTCGGCTATTTGGGCGATCCATCTACCTTGTCTGAACAATTACAGCAACGAGAGTTTGCGTCTCGAACTCGTAAACCACTAAACGCATTTGTGTTTTCTGGTCGCTGGGATCAGCCTTCTTCCTTTGTCAAATAGGCTTAAAACTCTAATAAATAATGGGCATATTTACCTGTGAGGAGTGGTGTGTAAGTGCTTTGAATCCACCTTGAGTTCTGTTTCTAAATAAGTAGGTGGGTGTCATTAACTGTAAGATTAGCAGCGGGTTGAGCGGAGTCGAAACCCGAATTCTGAATTGAGTTTAATGCGGTTTTCCTACTGAGTCATTTATTAACTTAACGCAATGTGCAATCTAGGAGTTTAGATCCCCGTTTCTCCTTGGAGCTGACTGAAAGGTGCCTAGTGAATCCCTAGAAACCAGGGATCTGGAACAGTTGCACATAGGGTTAACTTAGTTATTTATTAATAGTCATTCGTTGCCAGTATTGGTCATTCGTTACTCGTTATTTGTCAGTGGTGGGCAACGAGTGACTAATAACCCATTTGTGCAAAAGGTACACCAACTCTTGAACTCTATTCAACAGACTTTCTCATTTCCAGCTTTTCAATCGAGAAATTATCGACTGTTTTTTCTAGGTCAGGGGCTTTCTTTGGTCGGCACCTGGATCACAATGGTTGCAATGATTGGGCTGGTTTATCATTTAACCCAGTCGCCTGTGCTATTGGGAATTGTCGGCTTTGCCAGCCAAGTGCCTAATCTGGTACTGGTGCCCTTTGGTGGGGTGTTGAGCGATCGCTGGAACCATCAACACACGCTAATCGTGACCCAGATCCTATCCATGCTGCAATCTTTTGCCCTAGCGATTCTTACCTTGACAGGTACGATTCAGATCTGGCACATCATTGTGCTGAGCCTTTTTCAAGGCATTGTAAACGCCATTGACTCTCCTACTCGACAAGCTTTTGTGCCAGAAATTGTGGAGCGGCAAGACCGCCTGATTAATGCGATCGCCCTTAACTCATCCATGTTTAATGGGGCCAGGTTAATTGGGCCTGCCATCGGTGGAATTTTGCTAGCCAGTGTGGGGGCGGGCTACTGTTTTTTGATTGACGGTGTCAGCTATATTGCGGTGCTAGCCGCACTGATGGCTATGCGGCTCAAACGCAGAGTACCTGTTGCTTCTCAAACATTCTTTACGGTTGGAAGTATTTGGCAGCATTTACGAGAGGGATTTGTCTACGTATTTGGCTTTGCCCCCGTTCGCTCGATCTTGATTATGGTTGGGGTAGTGAGCTTTCTCGGCGTTAACTTTGTGGTCATTCTCCCCATTTTTGCCAACGAGATTCTGCATGGAGATGCCAACACGTTGGGTCTTTTGATGTCAGCTTCGGGCGTGGGTTCACTTATTGCTGCTGTACAACTGAGTTTACGACGAGAGGTGAGGGGGTTAGGACGGTTAGTGGCGATCGCCCCGATTATTTATGGCTCGGGAATGATTGCCTTTGCATTGTCTCGGTCAATCTGGCTATCTGTCTTGTTGCTGGCGATTATTGGCTTTGGCTCACTCCTACAATCGGCTTCTAGTAACACCATTATTCAAACACTTGTGCAAGATGAGATGCGAGGGCGGGTGATGAGCATCTATATCATGTCATTTCTTGGCATGATCTCCTTTGGCAATTTGTTTCAAGGTGCTCTCGTTAGTTTTATTGGTGCACCCACTACCGTAGCCGTTTGTGGCATTGTCTGTGTTGTGGTAGCGATCTTTTATGCCCGTCAGTTGCCAAGACTGCGACAAATGGTGTGGAGATCTCATCCAGAATTGGCTCCTCATGATTTACAGCCTTGAGGCTGTTGTCTCCTTGCTTGGAATTTGTGATATGTTCTCATCAAAATAGGTAGTTATCCTGTCACTGTCAGTACGGTTCTTGGCGGTTAAGGTTTAATCCATAAGGCGGATATACTTTGCTATATTTTCACACGTTAAATACTCAATGATCTAGATAGATACGAAGTGTACACTAGCCATCTAGACTGAGTATGTAACTTATGGAATTTTCATGGCTTTTAATATCATTGGAACTAACTCAAATGGGCGATCGCTCACCCTGAATTGGACGAGTATCAGCTTTTTTGCGGCAGTTCATGCATTGGCTCTCTTGGCACCCTGGTTTTTCTCGTGGTCAGCACTGGGAGTAGCCATCTTTTTACACTGGTTGTTTGGCAGCATTGGCATTTGTTTGGGATATCATCGGTTACTAACACACCGCAGTTTGCAAGTACCAAAGGGACTAGAATATGCGATCGCCCTGATGGGTTCCCTAGCATTACAGGGAAGTCCAATTTTTTGGGTTGCGGGACATCGCAGGCATCACCTCTATACCGAAGATATTGATAAAGATCCCTACTCAGCCAAACGAGGGTTTTGGTGGAGTCATATGGTTTGGCTATTTTACAAACGTCCAGAATTTTTTGAATATGAATCAAATCGAAAATTTGCCCCAGATTTAGCACAAGATGCATTTTACCGTTGGCTCGATCGCTATTATCTGCTGCTCCAAATTCCGCTCGGAATACTGTTATATCTACTCGGTGGTTGGTCGTTTGTGATCTATGGCATCTTTGTCAGAGCCGTCTTGCTCTGGCACAGCACTTGGCTGATCAACTCTGCGAGTCACATTACTGGCTACCGCAGCCATGATTCAGACGACAACTCGCGGAATCTGTGGTGGGCAGCCATTCTTACTTATGGAGAGGGTTGGCACAACAACCATCATGCTTATCCTAATGTGGCAAAAGCAGGCTGGACTTGGTGGGAAGTTGATATGACTTGGTGGACAATTGTTATCCTAAAGCAGTTGGGATTAGCCCGAAAAATTGTTTTACCACCTACTGTCTGATTCTGTATGCACAAACTGTTCAATCAGGTTTTCTTGATTGCTTTGATGACCACCACAAAAGGGCAACCGACGGTCTTGTCTCCCACGCTAGGACATGAGCAAGCACCTATGGCGATCGCCCACCTGTTAAGTAGTCCCAAAACGGCCTTACCCCGACCTCGATTGACTGATCTAGCCATCTTAGAAAACGCTTTTCGCAATCAGGTTAGTAATATTCAGGTGTTGGTTTTGGGTCGTGTGATCTCAATCTTGCCAGATGATAACGATGGCGATCGCCATCAACGATTTATTGTGCGGTTAGCTAATTCACAGACTCTGATGGTCGCCCACAATATTGATATTGCCCCTCGCGTCAGTGGGCTGAGAGTGGGAGATCAGGTTTATGTGTATGGTGAATATGAATGGAACAGCCAGGGAGGAGTGATTCACTGGACTCACCATGACCCTAATCGACGCCATGTAGATGGCTGGATTCAACGCAACGGCACAATGTTTCGATAATTATGTGTTTCGATAATTATTGTTAAGCCACTCTATGCATTCAGAAATTAGCAACAATATCGTCGAGCGATCGCCCATCCAAAAAAGGTTGGTAGTGCGTCAGGGTGATGTGGGTTTGGTGAAGTAGGAGAGAGCTCTATGACTCTACCCAAGCAATGGAATGTCGGCTCTGTGGTCATTCTAAGACTCACAAACATGGCAAAATGCCCAACGGACACCAACGATACTTGTGCCTTGGATGCAAACAAACCTTTTCTGAGAGCTTTGACACCCTGTACTATTATCGGCACGTCAGCCCAGAGCAGATTCAACAAGTTCTACAAGCCCATAGCGAAGGCACGAGTTTGGGAGGGATTAGCCGCATTACAGGACTGGCTTACAA
>JANRJA010000185.1:0-16575 GCA_033764315.1 Oculatellaceae cyanobacterium bins.114 | reverse complement strand
GCTAGCGATCGTGGCTGATCAACCTCAGTCAGAGGTGGCGATCGCCTTGTGGTGGGCGTTAAAGGAAGAACTGGTATTGCCCCGCAGTGATATCTACAAGTTTTATCAAGCGCAAGATAGCCGTCGAACTAAGCACCCGTTTCTTCAGCACCCACCGGACACAGTGTCATATCGGTTTTTGCATGATCGGGTGCAACAAGCGGCCTATCGATTGATCCCCGATGCAGAGAAGCAGGCAACTCACCTAAAAATTGGTCAACGGTTGCTCCACTCGATCTCTCCTTTAGAGCAAGATGACCATCTGTTTGCGATCGTCAATCAACTCAACCTGGGAGCCGCCCTGATCAGAGATCCCATTGAGCAGCAAAACCTGGCAATCCTCAATTTATCTGCTGGCAAAAAAGCCAAAAACTGTACTGCCTATCGAGCCGCGATGGATTACGCCAATATCGGGATCCGGTGTCTCTCAGTTCAAGCATGGCAAGAGCAATACGATTTAGCCCTCTCGCTGTATGGACTAGCGACCGAAGTTGCCTATCTCTGCGGTGATTTTCAGCAGATGGAGACCTGCGCCCAGACGGTATTGCAGCATGCCCATAGCTTGTTTGACAAGATTGAGGTTTATAACGTCCAGATCCTTGCCTACACCGCTACAAATAAGCCCCTAGAAGCGGTCGAACTCGCTCTTTGTATTTTGCGCCAGTTGGGTACAGTGTTGCCTGAATCTCCTACAGATGAGGATATTCAGCAGACTTTGAGCACGGTTGCTGCCCTCCATCCCCCTCAAGGCATCGCTAGCCTGGTGGACTTGCCTCGAATGAGCGATCGCAATGCTCTGGCAGCTTTACAAATTCTCAATGCCATTTTTACCCCGTGCTATGCCGTTGCTCCTAAGTTAATTCCTCTGATTTCAGCAACGGGGGCGAAACTCTCAATGACCTACGGCAGCGCACCTCTATCGGTGATTGCCTATGCGGGATATGGCATGTTGTTGTGTGGTGTAGCCAATGATCTGGCCGCAGGCTATGAATTTGGTCAATTAGCCCTGAATTTGTTGCCCCGGTTTAGTGAAGCCGCTATTCAAACTAGGGTGATGTGCATGGTGGCAGCCTTCGTGCTGCACTGGCGCAATCCCTTGCGAGAAACGATTTCTACGTTACAGGCAGCCTTTCAAAGCGGTATGGAGACGGGCGATCTGCAATACACCGCTTGGAGCTACTACCACGACTGTCAAGGGTCTTACTTGAGTGGACAGGAACTCGCCAGCTTAGACCGTAAACTCACCCATTATGAACAAGCGTTGACCCAAATTAAGCAAGACTTTCAGCGCGATCGCAGCGAAATGTTGCATCAGGTTGTTTTAAATCTTTTGGGACACTCTAGAACTCCTTGCCAAATTGTAGGCACGCTTTACGATGAAACCGTCTCTCAACACCATTATCAGGTAACTAACAACACGGAGGCACTGTACTTCTTACATTTCCATCGGCTGTTATTGTGCTACTGGTTTGGTCATATTGAGCAAGCCTGGGAGGAAGCAAACGAAGCAGAACGCTATTTAACCAGTGTGCCTGCTCAGGCGGTTGTGCCTGTGTTTTATGTCTATGACTCGCTGGCACGATTGGCTCGCTATGACAATTTATCGACATCAGCCCAACAACAAGTGATGGAACGGGTGCAGTCCAATCAGGCACGACTTGCCCACTGGAAGACTTTTGCCCCTAACAACTACCAGCACAAATTTGATTTGGTGGAGGCGGAAATTGCCAGAATCTCAGGACAAAAATCTTTGGCGATTGATGGCTACGATCGCGCGATCGCAAAGGCTAGAGCAGAGGGCTACTACCAGGAAGAAGGACTCGCCAACGAACTCGCCGCCCAATTTTATCTAGCTTGGAACAAAACTATCATCGCCCAAGCCTATTTGATCGATGCCTACTATTGCTATGGTCGGTGGGGTGCAAAAGCCAAGGTGGAGGATCTAGAACGTCGCTATCCACATCTCCTGGCTCCGATTCTCAATCAGCTTACCGATCTCTCTGACCTGGGTGTGACCCATACGCTGCCTCCTACAGGGCGTAAAAATTCTCCCTTGGATTTGATGTCGGTGATGAAAGCTTCGCAAATCCTTTCTGGCGAAATTGAACAACCTAACTTGCTGACGACGCTGTTGCAAGTCATGCTAGAAAATGCGGGTGCCGATCGCGGAGCCATTTTGTTGCCCCAAGCGGATCGATTAGATGTTGTGGTGCAAGGAGGCAGCCAAGATCCCTTTGACCTTACCCCTGTGCCCCTAGAGACGCTGACAACGTTGCCTCTGAGTCTGATTCGGGCGGCACAGCGCACCCAGTCCCCTACGATTGTCAATGACGTTGCTGCCAATCCTGCCTTGGCGGCTGATCCCTACCTCTCCATTCAGGCTCCTAAGAGCTTGCTCTGTCTGCCTATTCTGCGGCAAAGCCAGTTAGTCGCCATGCTGTATCTAGAAAACCGCCTGACTACAGGAGCCTTTACAGCCGATCGCCTGCAAGTGTTAAATCTCCTCTGCACCCAAGCGGCTATTTCCTTAGAAAATGCTCACCTCTATCAACAAGCTCAAAACTATAGTCAACAAGTAGAACACTCCCTGCGAGAACTTCAGCAGGCACAACTGCAACTAGTCCAAAGTGAAAAAATGTCAGCTTTGGGAAATTTGGTGGCGGGGGTTGCTCACGAAATTAATAACCCAGTGGGGTTTTTAGCGGGAAACCTCAACCCAGCCAAAACCTATATCCAGGGATTGTTGGGGCTGATCAATCGCTATCAACAGCAGTTTCCTAATCCGGGTTTAGACATTGAGCAAGAAATCGTCACGATTGACCTGGATTTTGTCCGAGAAGACTTACCAAAGCTGATTGGTTCTATGCAAGTAGGGATCGAGCGGATCAAGTCGATTAGCACGAGTCTGCGAGCCTTTTCTCGCGCCGATACCGAATATAAAGTCAATGCTGACCTGCATGAAGGGATTGATAGTGCACTGCTGATTCTTAAATATCGACTCAAAGCTAATCAACACCGACCTGAAATTGAAGTGTTGAAAGACTATGGTAAGTTGCCTTTGATTCAATGTTTTCCTGGGCAGTTAAACCAGGTCTTTATGAACATTCTGGCGAACGCTATCGATATGTTTGATGAAATGGCACAAGACCAATCCTATAAGGCGATCGCACTCAATCCTCAGAGAATTACAATTCAAACAACTGTGGTTGAAGATCAAGCCCAGATCTTGATTCAAGACAATGGCAAGGGTATGACAGAAGAGGTAAAAGCGAAGGTTTTTGACTATTTGTTTACGACTAAAGATGTGGGCAAAGGGACAGGATTGGGATTAGCAATCACCCATCAAATTGTGACTGAGAAACATTATGGCAGTTTAGAGGTGCAGTCAGAATTAGGACAAGGAACTACATTTTGTATTCGACTACCGATCTCAGATGAGTCCATTGTGCCTGAACAGTTTTAGATCAATAAATGAACTTGAATAATGGCAAGATGAGTTTTGGCTTCCATGCGACTAGTGCATACGTAATACCAATTCAACATATAACGGATATGCCAGAAAATCTTGTGCCACCGGGCTTCGACTTCGTTCAGCCGAGTCGCGGTGGGGTCAAGTGCCAGGTTCACGGGTTAAATTGGCAGTATGTTAACCCTATGTGCAACTATTCCAGATCCCCGGTTTTTAGAGATGTAACCAGGCACCTATCAGTCAACTCCAACGAGAAACCGGGGATCTAAATCCCTAAATTGCACATCGCTTTATGTTAATTATTCCTATATTTCTAACGGGTAGGATTCCTTAAAGTTCTGTTGGGGTGTAGCGTGAAGAGGTTGCTCACAACTCGAAGCAATGCATTTCTTGAACAAATTAGAAGCCGCGATTAGTCGCAACTCCAGTCTATTAGTCGTCGGACTTGATCCAAATCCAGAGCTAATGCCCTTGTGCTATGGCGTTCAGGGTGATTCTGTTGAAGGCAGTCCCCTGGATCAGGATGCGCTAATTCGGAGATTAGGGGATTGGTTACAGTGGGTCGTCGCTCAAACAGCTGATTTAGTCTGTGCTTATAAGCCGACCTTGGGCTTTTATCAAGCCTTGGGTAGTGCAGGCTTAGACTTGTTGCAAACTGTGTTGAACACTATTCCCGCTCATATTCCGGTGATTCTTGACGCAAAGCACAGCGACTTGAATACTAGCAGTTCAATTGCCCAAACGGTTTTTACTCAGTGGCACATTGATGCTATTACGCTCAATGCTTACTCCGGGCAAGATTTGGTTGCTCCCTTTTTGGTCTATCCTGGCAAGGCGGTGTTTATTTTGGGGTGCACTTCCAATCCATCTGCCGTTCAATTGCAGACTTATCCAACCGTTGAGGCTCCCTTTTATCTACAAGTGATTCAAGAGTCTAAAACCTGGGGGACGACCGAGCAATTAGGTATAGAGGTCGGGACTACAACACCAGAGGTGCTGGCAAGAGTCAGGGCGATCGCGCCAGAGCGTTTGATTTTAGTGCGCAGTATCTGGCAGGAAGGGGTTGATCTGAACCAGATCTTAAAAGTAGGGTTGAACCGCAACGGAGAAGGATTACTGCTGCCTATTCCTCAGGATTGGATGAGCCATGAGAATTTATCTGAACGAGTGCGATCGCTCCGAGAGCAAGTGAATCAAGTCAGAACTCAAGCCCTTCAAGAAAATGCTAGCTGCGAGGTCTGGTTCTCTAATGTCTGCACGTTTAAGCGACATCCTCATCAGGATTTGATTTTGCAACTGTTTGATGTGGGCTGCATTCTGTTTGGCACTTTCGTCCAAGCATCTGGAGCCGTTTTTCCCTACTACATCGATCTCCGCAAAATTATTTCTAATCCCCAGCTATTTCAACAGGTGTTAAATGCCTATGCCGAGATTCTCAAAGACCTCAGTTTCGATCGCATTGCCGGAATTCCGTATGGGTCTTTACCTACCGCTACTGGATTGGCACTACAACTCAATCGTCCCATGATTTTTCCACGCAAAGAAGTCAAAGCTCATGGCACACGCCGCATGGTGGAAGGTAACTTTGAGCCAGGAGAAACGGTTGTGGTTGTAGATGACATCTTGATCAGTGGTAATAGTGCACTGGAAGGAGCCGCTAAACTTAAATCGGTGGGACTAAATATACAAGATATTGTGGTGTTTTTAGATCACGAACAAAACGTAAAGGACAGATTGAAAACACATGGATATTGTGCCCATTCGGTGCTCACCATTTCAGAAGTGATCGAAACGCTCTATCAGTCAGGGCGAATCAGCGACACTGAGATGCAAGCGTTTGCAGAAGTCTAAAGAGACGTAGATGACGCATTCTTATAGATCTGTAAGCATTAACAAATAGATGGTGCCCTGAAGGGAAGAATGGTGAGAGAGTAGGAGAGTGTGAAATGCTCACGCTCTTACATTGCTCTGTTATTTCCTATTTTTTCCTAAAAATAGCTTTGGTCAGAAAGCTTAAGGCAAAGGCAATGGCTCAAATCCTGATACTGGGAAAGCTTTCTGACTCGCCTCCGCCCCATTGAATGTGGCTACGGCTATACCATGATGTGCACCTGTTGATTAGGTTGTCATCTTCAGATTGCCCATGACCATATCTCTGCTAACACAAGTCTCTCTCGTAGGTTGGATTGATGTACGAAACCCAATATCTAACCCTTATTCTTCACCAATATCAGATGTAGGTTAAGTAGGGTGTTAACTAAGCCTGTAATGCCATGTGGGTTGGGTTTCACTGCGTTCTAACCAACCTACATCTACACCAACTACACTTATTTAATCCACAATCCTAAACATTCGGAGGGAAGCTCACACTAATCAAACCTTGCAAGATGTGAACGTGTTAAGACAATTCTATGACTGGGCAATTGGATGAGCCTTCAACAGCTTCTTAGCCGCTTCGATTCTAGAAGTCTCTCCAATCAAAATACACTCTGACAGCACATTGAGGTCGATTGCAGAAAGTGCTGGAATCAGGCTACGATTCACTTTTTCATGTTTGCCCGATCGCAGATGGTAAACCGCTAACACACCCTCTTCCCAGATCCAAACCTCTTGCACATCCAGAGCTTGATATCGTTCCAGTTTGGTGACATCACCACTGGTGAAATTAACTTCAATTGATAGTTTGAAACCTTCTATTTCATAGGATTCATCCGTCTCAGCCGAAGCGATGCCTTTTTTCTCTTGAGTCATTGATCCAGTGGGTCTAAATTCGATCGCCCGATTAAATAGAAATGTCTCAATGAGAAAGCCAATAATGCTTTTAAATAACTCATGAGTTTCACCGGGCATAAAAATCTCAATCGTACCATTGTAGTAAAACAGCTTAACCCCACGAGTGTTCTCGAACCCTTTTTGCAGGTGCTTGAACTGTTCCCAGGTTCTTCCCCTCTGAATCGTGTGGATATCTCCTTGACCTGTTTCAACTTGAATGGTTGAGGGGCTGTTGACAACTGTCATAGACGGTTTTGAAGACTGGCTATGTCTATCTTAGTGCGATCGCCTTGAATGTGATATCGGTTTGTCATTCCTGTGAACACAGGAATCCATCCACCAACATTACATCTTGTCGAATAAAATTATATCGCTAAGGTCGATCGCCATTCCCGCTGCTGAATTCGCTGCAAATAGCCCCGCAGATCGTAATTCAACGGCGAATTCATGGGAAAACTAAGTCGAATCGGCAGCATTACAGGTCGGCGATCACCCCGACTATCGCGCAACTGCTTTGCCCGTCGCACCTCCTCTGTCACCATCTCACTTACGGCTGACTGCTCCGACAGCAACAGCAAAAAGAAGTCACATTGCTCCAGTTCTGCATCCACTCGCTCAGCCCAATTTTCGCCCAGGCGAATGCTTTCCCCTGCCATAAAGGCTTCGTGTCCCGCTGTTTTGAGGGCATCATAAAATTGCTGTGCCAGACCCTGATCGGGTTCTTGGCTGCGATAGCTGATGAAGACTCACTTTGGGGAAACACTATTCACTCAGATTACACTCGCTTTTGATGGGTTGAACCTGAAGATCGCATCAGGTGTGTGAGGAAACGCCGTAACACGCCATTCGTCATTGTTTTGGTGCGTTACGCTGACGCTAACGGCACCCTACGGGTTCAATCTGCGATCGCATGGTATACCATCTTACTCTCAAGATCAGCTCACTCTATGTAATACGTTGGCGATCGCATTGAATATGCAGGTGCTCCCATTCAATGTGCGACTGATCCAATTCAATGTGCAGCCCTACGGACTCAATATGCAGGCGATCGCATCTAATACGCAGCCCTACACATTTAATGTTGAGTCATGCATATTCGATATGCAGCCCTGCACACTTAAGATGCACTCGATCCAATTGAATGTGCAGTCGTGCAAACCAATGTGTTGCAACCTAAAACGGCATTGTAGGGTGCTTTTGTTAACAGTAGGGTGGGTATCGCCCACCATTTCTCAAAAGCTTGTTCAACAGATATGGGTGGGCACTGCCCACCCTACGATGACTGTTACATGCATAAAATGGCTACATCTTGAGAGTGAGCCATAGCACGGCGATCGCCAACTACCTTAGCCGGAACACCCACTGCAATGGTGTAGGGAGGTAAACTCTTGGTCACAACCGCCCCTGCTCCAACAACACAACCGTGCCCAATGGTAACGCCATCTAACACTTTCACTCCGCTGCCCAACCAGCAATCATCTCCGATTTCAATGCCCTTAAAATTGCACCCTTGAGATTTAATTGGGCGATCTAATGCCGTGAAATTATGGTTACTAGAAAAAATGCCAACATGGGGAGCAATCAAGCAGTTTCGACCAATTTTGATCCGCCCCAGACCACTCATGCGGCTATAGGAACCCAAACTGGTGCCTTCACCAATTTCAAAGCTAGCCCGCTCGTAGCAATATAATTCAACGCCTTGCCCCAATGCCACCTTGTCGTGAAGAACGACCCGATTTCTCAAAGTAGTGCAGCGAATCCGAACACCTCGATCTAAGCTGACATCATGACCAAGTTCAATGCAATCAGCATGAATCAACTCAACCCCAGTTTGAATCGTTACTGAACGACCCATGTAACTCAGCAGATGCCGATAAAGCAATCTCCGTAGCCGAATACCAGCACCCAAGGGAATACCCCCTAACAGAGCAATTACCCAAAAGTTGAGTCGCAGCGATCGCGGACGTTTGAATAGTCTTAGAGGCTGTTGCAACGCGATAGTCATGATGTTTGTGCTCATAATCAGGATGTTCGGTTGGGTCTAACTGTCTAGCTAGAGATGAGTGATAGAGGTTAATGCAGCTTTTGATAGTTATGCTTCAAGTCACATTTTAGAAAAAGAAAGTAAAGAACTTAGAAAGATGAAGCTGGCGATCGCCCTCCTGAAGGGATAGTATGGAGAACATCTTGAGGATAGACAGCAGAGTTACAAAGCAATATCGCTGTTAATCTATGCTCAATATAGAAATGAACTTGGCATCAAAATATGCGAATTTTGCTTGTGGAAGATGATGATCGCATTGCGAAACCCTTGTCAGAAGATTTGCGCCACCAACACCACGTGGTAGATCTTGCCAAAGATGGAATTGAGGGATGGGAACGGGTTCAATCCGTTCCATATGATTTGATTCTGCTAGATTTAATGCTACCTAAGCTAGATGGTATTAGTCTCTGCAAACGATTGCGGAATCACCAATATAAAGGATTTGTGCTGATGTTAACTGCAAAAGATACTACCACCGATAAGGTGATTGGGCTTGATGCTGGAGCAGATGATTATCTCATCAAACCGTTTGAGTTAGAAGAACTTTCGGCTCGCATTCGAGCCTTATCTCGCCGCCCCACTGAGATTCAACAATCTGTCCTGCGTTATGAACAATTGGAACTAGACTCAGCTTTACATATCGTCCTCTATGCAGGGCAACCTCTCAGTCTGACACCCAAGGAATACTTACTTCTGGAATGTCTAATGCGAAACCCAAATCAGGTATTTACTCGACCAGTGCTACTTGAAAAGCTATGGGAGTTTGATCAAGTTTCGGGAGAGGAAACCATCAAAACTCACATCACCAACCTGCGCCGTAAACTGAAAGCCGCCGGAAGTAAGACTGAATTAATTGAAACTGTTTATGGAGTTGGATATCGGCTCTATGGAAACAATCAAGTGATAAACTAACATGTTTCAACAGATTCGCCATCGACTTCTGGTGTCTTACCTAGTGGTGTTCGCTGCAATTTTGGGAACATCTGCGATCGCCATTCGCATCACATTTGAAAGAGATTTAACAGAAGAACTCACTGATAGATTAGAAACATTAGCACAAGCAGCAACTACCGATCTTGAAGTAGAGGGTGAACGGTTGATAGTAGATGATGAAGAAGCATTAGTGGTCTATAATCAGGCCTTGCAGTGGTTTGACCCTCAGGGTAATTTAATAGGTCAGCAAGGCAACTATATAATCACCTTACCGTTTCAACCTCACCGCTCTATTCAAACGCAAATCAAACCTGAACCTATTCAAGCCATCACCATCCCGATTCACGACAGTGAGGGTGGAACGGTAATTGGATACGTGAGAGCCAGTGAATCAATGCGCGATTTGCAAAATACGCTTCACCGCTTAGAGTGGGAACTGGGAATTGGCATTATTATTGCACTCGCCTTAAGTTGCTTAGGAGGAATTTGGTTAACTCATCAAGCTATGCAACCGATTGAGCAAAGCTTTCATCGACTGCAACAATTTACGGCTGATGCGTCGCATGAGTTAAGGAGTCCTCTCATGGTGATTAAAAGTAACGCCACAGTCGCACTGAGACATCCAGAGGGAATGCGAGAATTGGATGCTGAAAAATTTCACGCGATCGACAGTGCTATAACTCAGATGAGTGCTTTGACGGAAGCGTTACTCACATTAGCGCGAACTGACCAAGCTCTACCTTTAAAGCAGGAGGTGATCGACCTGACAACATTATTAGAAAAGTTAATGCAGTGGTATAAAATACCCGCAGAAGAAAAGCAAATTCAACTCAAAGCTCAGATCGAACCCCATTTGTTTGTTTTAGGCGATGCTGTACAGCTCACACGCCTATTTACAAACTTAATGGATAATGCCTTGTTCTACACCCCCGAACAGGGAACGGTTGAACTTCAAGCTAGTCTTGGCAGAGCCAATTTAACTATCACTCTACAAGATACAGGTGTTGGTATTGCTTCTGACCAACTTCCCCATGTATTTGATCGGTTTTGGCGAGCGGATCGCTCTCGCTCTTGCTGGTCTGAAGGGTTTGGGTTAGGACTGGCGATCGCTCAAGGGATTGCTCACAATCATGGTGGGATGATCACTGTATCGAGCCATGTCGGAGTTGGGAGTTGTTTTAGTGTGTGCTTGCCTACTTACTTAAAGACATGAGTGGGAATTTGACAAATCGTTGCCTCAACAATACCCATCTATTTACTCATCTATTTTGTTAGTCTACAGATGGCAGAATTGACCTTTTTTGTCTCAAGCTTAGATAAAGTTCAACAGTTCCACTTCTTGCTGAACGGTCAACCCTGATAGAAGTGGTTAAAATAAGTTGAACCTAATTCAAATGTTTCAAGAACTCCAAGTAAAGAGATGACTAGATGGAGCAATTTGTTTGCTGTATGGATTCAATCTTTGAGGTTTGTTCTTATTCGATACTCTATAGAAGAAAAGTAAAGAACTTGGGAAGTTAATTGGGCGATCGCGAAATTTTATATTTAGGATGACTCAATACAAGAATTGCTATTTTAAGTTAGACTGCGGCAAGAAGATGCCTGATTCAACGTAAGGCTTTGCCGACCACGTACCCATGTCACTGATCACTGTTCGTCAAGAAGGATTGTATTGTGAACAGGGCGATTTTTATATCGATCCCTGGCGACCTGTCGATCGAGCCTTGATTACACATGCCCACTCCGATCATGCCCGTTCTGGTTCAACCCATTATGTTGCAGTTCATCTCTCGCAAGACATTTTGAGAAAGCGTCTGGGTGACACCATTAACCTGCAAGGTGTGGAGTACGGCGATAAGGTGAAGTTAGGCAATACCTGGGTGTCGTTTCATCCGGCAGGGCATGTGTTAGGTTCTGCTCAAATTCGGGTGGAGTGTGATGATGAAGTGTGGGTTGTATCAGGTGATTACAAACGAGGAGATGACCCTACCTGCGCGACCTTTGAAGTTGTGCCTTGCGACGTGTTTATTACTGAAGCAACCTTTGGGTTGCCAATCTATCGCTGGAGCACCGGGGAAGAAACGTGTCGGCAGATTTTTGAGTGGTGGCAGAGCGATCGCGATCGCCCTTCGTTGCTATTTTGTTATGCTTTTGGCAAAGCCCAACGAGTGTTAGGTGAGTTAGCTAAGTTTACAGATCAACCTGTCTATGTGCATGGTGCAGTGCATGTGCTGACCGAGATTTACCGCCAGTTGGGGGTGCCAATGGTGCCTACAATTCCTGCATCAGATCTGCCTCGCAGTCACAAGTTCAATGGCAACCTGGTATTGGCTCCACCGTCTGCCTATCGCTCTAGTTGGATGAAGCGGTTTCAACATCCTCAAACTGCCTTTGCGTCAGGATGGATGGCCGTACGTGGAGCACGCCGACGCCGCGGTTATGAGCGAGGATTTGTGCTCTCTGATCATGCTGATTGGCAGGGCTTAGTGGATACTGTTTTGCAAACGGGAGCCAAAACGGTATACGTAACACACGGACAAACCGATGTGTTGTCGCGCTATCTCAACGAGATGCATGGACTCAATGCCTTGCCATTGAAGACGCTGTTTGAAGGGGAAGGAGATATTTGAAAGATTCTCTACAAATCTTTGGAAAAACAAGGGTACGGCATTCAGGTCTTAATGTTGTTTGGCTGATAGAAAGGTTCATTTGCCAAATGCTCCGTCTATCAGAAAGGGGAAACAATTTTATAAAGATACGCGGTGTACAACTTAGAGGTCTAGATCCCCAGTTTCTCATCAGCCTCTTCAAAGGAGTCTGATTCCCATCATCGGAAACCGGGAATTTTGGAAAAGTCGGATATGGGGCAAAGATTGCTTCAATTGGGCACGAATTAAGGGATAAAACTGAATGATGTTTTCAATTCTGTGAAGTTATTTTATATCCAAACGAATAAATCTTAAGACAATCTTGAATCGCTCAACCTGGACAAAATTAATCAAGTTTTTCAATTAAAAATCTATTATTCCTGCATTACTGACTCAAAAATTTACGAGGGTTTTCGGAGCCTGTTCTTGGGTTGAATGGGCTGTGTTTTTGCATATCTGAACGCATGGTGCTTTATATGCCTTACAACATCTCTAGTGATTGTGTAGCGTGCGATAGTTGCCGGCCTACTTGCCCCACTGGGGCAATTGATATAACGGATGGGCAGTACTGGATCAATTCAGCCTTGTGTGACGATTGCAAAAATTACGATGAGCCTCAATGTGTTATCAGCTGCCCCATTAGTCTGCCGACACCCACTCAGGCAAAACGGGGGAGAGCAAAGCAGGGGCTACGAGCCTTGACCAGTCCTGACTTATTTAGTAACGGTAAAAATCATCCATTTGCTTCCTCTATTGTCATTTGGGAAGCTTGTAACTTACTCTCTCAGCGTCACTCTTTGGCGTGGACTCAAGACGAACAGGGACGATTTTTTTATCAGCGATCGCTCTATCGCAGTGGGGTTTTAACGCTCCGAATTGAGGAATTTCAAACTTACAATACTCCTTCATCTGCAAATGACTCTAAGGTTAACCCCGTTGAATCATTTGATATTCGGGCAGCTTGTATGCATTTGATTTATGCTGCTCACGCAACGGCGTTAAGTCAACCGTGGCAACAGGAGTTTATTATTGGCGATCGCCAAATCGAAGAATATTTGGGATTAGACAAGCGCAAGGATTTAACTAAGGCTGCCAAACTGACTCTAATGAAGGAAATTGTGCAACAAGCCTGCTCTATTGTGGCTTCGATGAAATGTCCATCTCAAGGTCGAATTCCAGGATTTTCCTTTGAAGATCAACCGCTTTGGCATTTACTTAACATCCAGCATTACTTTCAAGAAGATGAAGCAGGATGCAAACATTTGGCCGGGTTGTCATTTACGATCCGAGCCGGAATCTGGTCAAAGTATTTTTTAAATCGGGAAGGTTGCAAAGAACAAGCTGTTTTTTATCAATACAGCACTTTGCCCAAATCTTTGCTGAACACGGTCATGAGCATTTGGCAACAGCATGAGGGTGCTGCCCGAATTATGTTGTGGTTGCTGTTTAAGGTGAGGCTGGGACAAGAACAACGCATTATGGTGCCTACATTAATGCGAATTGCCTATGGAGAAAAGCGACTCACATTAGCATCGCTGCATCGAGAAGAACGCAAGCGATTGTTGCGGACTTTTGAAAGCGATTTGGAAGTCTTAAATCACTACGGTATCAAGCCTGTCTTTGATCCTGAAACCTATCCTTCCGAGATTCAACCGTTGTGGGTCAGACTTGATGACGTTCCAGATGATGCAGAAGCCGCTTTGGAATTTTGGATCAATGATGGTAGCGGCAATAACCGTTTAACGGATGCAAGTCCGCGTGGCAAGTGGAATCTCTTGATGAATGCCCGAATCCTCAAATTTGACTTGCCCTCTGATTGGAAACAGTCGCAAAAAGAACAACAAAAGAAAGGGCAAAAATTGACTAAAAATGCTGCTACTCGGCGGAGTCAATTTAAAAAACAGACGGGTCATAACGAAACACAAAACTCATTTAAAAAATTAGTAACGGCAAAACAAATTGCGAGTACACGGAAGCAACTAGGTATCAGTCAGCGTGATCTGGCGGAGCAGATGGGCAAGAGTCAGAGCTGGATCCGAGATGTTGAGAATGAACGATTTGATCCCAAATTAGAAGATCAACTTTTACTGAAGAAGATTTTGGGGTTAGGTTGATTGACTTCAATTCATTACAGAGTATTGAGGAATATAGCCTGGATCAGGTATATCAATTTATAAATGCAAGGTGATAAATGTCACTTCATTTTTCTATGTTGAAGTGGTGGTAAAACCAATGAATATCACTGCCAAATCAGTTTATTATGTAAGCAATTCTTTGTGTTGTCACAGTTGTGATGAACAAGAATTTGAGTTCAATGTTATTTGCAGAAGTGAGGGTCAATTATGGAAATTAGTGCTCGTAATGCTCTAAAAGGAACTGTCAAAAGCATCGTTGCTGGAGCCGTGAATAGTGAAGTCACGATTGAGATTGCACCTGGAGTTGAAGTAATTGCCATCATCACCAAAGCCTCAGCTGAAAAATTAGGTCTAGCCGAGGGCAAAGAAGCTTATGCAGTTGTTAAATCGAGCGATGTTATGGTAGCCATTGATTAGGCAAATTTAGCGCACCCGTTTTGCCACGATGTGAAACAGGTGCCACTGTTTTTCCTCGTTGAGGGCAGTTTTTCCCCAATGCTCTTCTTCCTCTAACCACTCCACTTCAAACGATCGCAACAATTCATCTACTTGCGATCGCGTTTGGTGAGTCATTGTAGGAATCGTTGCCCACGAGTCGCGATCGCCAAACAACTGTCCACAAAACCGTCCCCCTGGCTCTAATGCCGTCACAATTGTTGTCCATAAGTGAGCAAAATGGTCAGGTGGGCAAAAGGGCAGCGAAAAGCTAGCGTTAACCAAATCTACCGGAGAGGGCAGGATGAGGGACTCAAACCGCATTACCTGCGTTTCTAGCTTGGCTAGATCCACATCAGAACGATTTTTGAGGCGGGCGATCGCCTCTGCTTCTCCATCAATCCCTAACACACGCCAACCTCGGCGCAACAACTCAACCGTATCTCGCCCATCTCCACAACCCAAATCGACCGCTAAACGTGGCATTTTGGGAGTCGATTCATTCTCAAATTGCTCTAATGCCTTGACCAGCGTGTCACGAGGTGGACGACCCGCCACCGCATTGTAGTAATCTGCCCACCGCTGCGATGATTGAAAGGGGGTGTTGGAAGAAGTTTGGAATTCAGGCATGGTTAATGGTTTATAACCTATGATACTGGCTCTAGGCGACAGTCTTGCTGATTGATGCAGTGTGTGGACAGGTCTCTAAATCTTGTTGAACCAGGTATCGATGAGATGTTTTTTGAAGGGCATGAACTGCACTCAAGCCAATCCATTGATCGATTTGTTCTACGTTAAATCCTACTTCACAGCGATCGCCTACTTGAAGCAACGGACGACGAATTAAAATTGGGTTTTGCAGCATCAACGTCAATGCAGTTTCGGCATTAAGGTGTTTAGGAACAATTTCACCTGACTTGATTTGAGGAGCGGTACGGTTGAACCACTCAGTCACAGGAAGTTGATGAAAGAAGCGATACAGGCGATCGCGTGTCCAGGGTTCGATCAACAGGTTGTGAATTTCTAACGTATGACCTGCCAATAACAGCAATGTTTTCTGTTTGGTGTTGTTGACGCAACCCGGTTTTTCGTAAAAGATGACAGTGCTCATAGCAAGAATGGCTTAAAAAGGTTTAGCAGTATTGGTTACAGGATTAAACTCAAAGCGCGATCGCGGTTGAGTATCTCCATATAGGTGAAAGGCGACAACAGGCATATCCCCGATCGTTTTGACGCGATGAATGGCACCGGGAACAAAGCTAATGATCTCTGTAGGGCTAAGCGTTTTTAATCCCACCAGTTCAATGCGATCGGGGCATTCAGAATCACCTGTGCGTCGCCAAAAAGTATGTTCTTCCTGTCCTTGCAAAATCGCGACTATGCCCCATGTGCCGTGGTTATGAATGGGCGAACAAACGCCTGGGGCTGAAATCACCATTTGAACCGTGAGAGGATAGCCAATTTCATCATATAGCGTGAGAATGGCAACACCTGTTTTGGGGTCAGGGTCTGCAAATTGCGATCGCACCCAATATGAATTAATCATCAACTGTCTGACTCGCATCCGAATTTGAGGCAAATAGTCCCATTCATCTGCTGGATCAGAAACCCGATTGGTTAAATCGATGATCTCGCTCAAAAACTGATGCAGGTAGTAGCGATCGCGAATCAAATCCCACTCTCTGCTCGATGGACGGGGCTGACAACATCCATCGTCAGTGACTAACCAATCTTGATTAATTGTTTTAGCTTGCCTCATCATCGTCTTCAACCGCAGGAGTTAAGATGTCTAAGATTAATGTCGCTCCAAATTCGTTCTTTAAATCGATGTCCTGAATTTGCGTTGCGATCGCGTTCGCTCGTTCAATATCTCCCAATTTTGCAAACAATAAACCTGACGCAGAATAAGCATTGAGATAAAGCCGAATCATAGAATCCTCAATGCGATTCAATAAAATCGGCTGACGGGGTGACAAGAGTAGCTACAAAGCAGACTGGACAAGCTTCATCGCCCTCATACCCTTGCGATAATACTGCCAC
Organism: Oculatellaceae cyanobacterium bins.114; assembly: GCA_033764315.1. Taxonomy (GTDB): domain Bacteria; phylum Cyanobacteriota; class Cyanobacteriia; order Elainellales; family Elainellaceae; genus FACHB-1407. The sequence continues at coordinate 60 of JANRJA010000185.1, read as the reverse complement.
TTGTGGGGTGAGAGTTGAAGTAATTGGGTAACGATTTCAGCATAAGGAGCCATGAACTGT
>JANRJA010000159.1:0-38478 GCA_033764315.1 Oculatellaceae cyanobacterium bins.114 | reverse complement strand
CCTATCCGAAAACCCAGAATCCAATTTAGGAAAGTGCGGTGCTTCCAGCACCGCACGTTCCTAAACCGGGTTTTCGGATAGGCTCTAAGTACTGCTTTTTACAGATAGGGTTCGGAAATAAAACCAAGGGGGTGTGGGGGCTGCGCCCCCAGCCAGGGGTTTCACCCCTGCACCCCAAATTCCCACCCCTATTTACGACGAGTTGTACTAAAAGAAGTCAGAGTGATGACGGCAGGGGTTCGACAGGCTAGACAAGAAGGCATGGGGGGACTATGAAAAGACTCCTGGCAAGGAGCCAAGGGGCAAGGGGTGGAGTGTGAGTTTTGTGGAGTGCCTGACCCATTTCATCTACCCTCAGGACTCAGCCCGATTGAACGACAAATACTCAGTTTTTATTGGAACGACCCTATTCAGTAATCAGTCACTATTTGCGGATTGAAGTCTATATTTTGGAGTTTCAGTTCCCCACTTTCTACCATGCTCAAGCAACCCAAACATATTCTTTTAATGACGGCTGGCTCAGGTTTAATTGCGTTGGTATTGGGGGGTGTGACTGCGGCTGCACTCTATCCAGAGTGGCTCAGTCGCGTGCCGATTGTGGGTCAGTGGGTGTCATCAGCGGAGCCAAATGAATTTAGCCAGACGTCAGCCTCGTCAACAGTCCTGTCGTTGGTGACCCTTTCAGCCGCAGAAAGGGAAGGGCAATTACAAGCGATCGCTGCCCAGTCTGCCTCTACCGATCAATATCGAGCACGCTATTTGCTAGCCGTGGATTTGATTAATCAGAATCGCGGTGGGGCTGCTCTGCCATTGTTAGAAGGATTAGAACAAGACTATCCGGTGTTGGCTCCGGCAGTGCTGGCAAAGCGGGCACAGGCTTACACTGCTAGCAGCCAACCCGAACAGGCAACTACCACTTGGCAGTCCCTACTGCAACAGTTTCCTGACAGCCCACTAGCAGCAGAGGCCCTGTATGCACTGGGTCAAACCGATGCTGAAGCATTAGACCAATTGATCTCTAAATTTCCGGCTCATGCACGGGCGATCGCCCTAGCCGAAGAGCGGCTGACTCAAAACCCCAATCAACCCCAACTGCTGTTGTTGTTAGCCCGCCATGCCCTGCACGCTAAGGATAGTGAAGCGGCACTTGATCGACTAGTGAATGAGTATGGAGCGACTCTGACCGCACAAGATTGGGAGGCGATCGCCTTTGGGTATTGGGAAAAACAACGCTATAGCAGTGCCAGTGATGCCTACGCCAAAGTACCGGCTACTCCATTAACCTTGTATCGTGTTGGACGAGGAGCCTGGTTAGGCGATCGAACTCAATATGCGATCGCGGCTTATAAAGTGTTAATTCAACGTTTCCCTGATGCTCCTGAAACGGGATTAGGATTGCTGCGGTTATCTCGCCTGGTAGAACCTCAGGAAGCAATGGGCTATCTCGATCAGATTATTAGTCGCTTTCCTGATCGGGCTCCTGAGGCGTTGTTAGAACGGGCAAAAAATCTAGATGCGTTGGGCAGTGCTCAATCTGCCAGTCAGGCGCGGCAATCGCTGTTGACTCAATATAGTGCCTCAGATGCGGCGGCTGAGTTGCGTTGGACGCTAGCAGAACAACGGATGCAAACAGGGGATACACGCGGAGCCTGGGAACTGGCACGGCAACTGGTAAAGGATAATCCCACTAGTGAATATGCCCCAGAAGCCGCTTTTTGGTTGGGCAAGTGGGCCTACCAATCTGGGCAAGCAGAGGCCAAGGATGCCTTTGAATACGTCTTGACTCATTACCCAGAGTCTTACTATGCCTGGCGATCGGCTGTGTATTTGGGGTGGCAGGTCGGAGACTTTACCAATGTCCGCACGCAGGTGCCAGAGGTGGTTAAACCCTTACAACGTCCTGTTTTGCCAGCGGGGTCAGCCCTGCTTCAAGAACTTTATCAACTGGGACAAGATCAGGATGCCTGGTCAGTCTGGCAGGTCGAGTTTCAAAATCGGGCAACTCCCACAGTGGCAGAGCAATTTACAGATGGAGTGATGCGTCTGGGAGTAGGGGATAACCTGGAAGGCATTTTTATGGTGTCGAGCCTGGTTAATCGAGACAAGCCAGAAGAGCGATCGCAATATCAGGAACTCAAACAACAAACCTATTATTGGCAAGCGTTATATCCATTTCTCTATTTGCAGCCCATCCAAGCTTGGTCGCAGGAACGACAACTCAATCCGCTGTTAGTTACGGCTTTAATTCGGCAGGAGTCGCGCTTTGAACCCAATATTCGGTCTTCTGTAGGGGCGATCGGTTTGATGCAAGTGATGCCCGATACCGGAGTTTGGATCTCAGAAACACTCAAATTCCCCAATTACAACCTCGACAACCCCGACGACAACATCCGCTTTGGCACCTGGTTCCTCAACTACACCCACGAGGAATATAGCGATAATTCTCTGTTTGCGATCGCCAGTTACAATGCTGGTCCTGGCAATGTCTCGGATTGGATCACCCGGTTTGGCTTTAGTGACCCCGATATCTTTGTCGAACAAATTCCCTATCCTGAAACGAAAGGGTATGTGGAATCGGTGTTTGAAAACTATTGGAATTACCTGCGGCTCTATAATCCAGCGGTATCACAACAATTGGCTCGCTATTCACCCAACCACGCAGATGCGGTGAGTCAGATGCCGTAGGAAAGAAGAAGAGAAGCAAGGGAACTAAAGCTAAGTAGATAGGCTAAATTAAGCTGAGTTGCCGGGTTTCGACTACGCTCAACCCTCTTCTTGTCAGAAATTGAGCATTGAGCGCAGTCGAAATGCGTCTTATAGCCGCAGCCACATTCGATAAGGCGGAGGCGAGTCAGAAAGCTTCCCCAGCATCAGGGTTTGAGCCATTGACTTTGCCGTAAGCTTTCTGACCAAAGCTATACCAGTAATGACGTCTTCCTACTTAAAGGATAAGAAGCAGTTCTAATAATGATTGCCCCCATCGAGGTGACAGCGTTCCCTCAATCCTCCTGAGACAGGGAAATGCTGGAGGCAGGGAGATCTGGCTCTATAGATGAATGTTGCAACACCGACAACAATGGAGCCGCTTGCAACAGCGTTTGGGTATAAGGGTGTTGAGGGTGTTTGAAGAGGGTCTCAGTGGTTTCTAGTTCGACAATCTGACCTGCATTCATAACGGCAATGCGATCGCACATAAACCGAGCGACCCACAAATCATGGGTGATAAAGAGGTAGGTCAAATCAAATTCTTGCTTTAGTTCCAGCATGAGATTGAGGACTTGAGCCTGCACACTGGCATCCAACATGCTTACGGGTTCGTCGCAGATCAAGAGCTTTGGACGGGTGATCAAGGCGCGGGCGATCGCCACTCGCTGTTGTTGCCCTCCCGATAAATCACTGGGATAGCGGTAGTAATAGTCTTCAACAGGAGTCAACCCGACTCGCTCTAACATGATCTCGACTTGCTTTTTAGCGGCGATCGCGTCTGCTAAGCGATGGATCAGTAGGGGATCAGCAATGCTTTGTCCGACTGTCATCATTGGGTTGAGACAGGCATGGGGGTCTTGAAAGACCATTTGCATTTGCCGTCGCTGTTCTCGCAAGGCAGCGGTTGAAAGACGTGTGATATTGCGCCCCAAAAATTCAACTTGTCCAGCCGTAGGGCGAATCAGGTGCAAAATGGTGCGAGAGAGGGTGCTTTTGCCGCAACCCGACTCACCGACCAATCCCAAAATCTCTCCTTGATACAGATCAAGGCTGACCCCATCTACCGCTTTGATCACGCTATTGGCTTGCTTTGTCACAAGTCGAGCAATCAAGTTTTGCTCAAGGGTGTAGTGCTTTTGCAAGCGATCGAGACGAAGCAGGGGGGTTTTGGGTTGTGCCGCCGTTGGGTCGAGTTGCAAACGAGGATTAGGTCGGGCTAATCGTGCTTCTGTAGAGTCAGCATGAATGTGGAGTGCTGATTCCAGGAGCGATCGCGTGTAGGGATGCTGGGGGTGAGAGAGCACAGTTTGAGTGGGGCCTGTTTCAACCAACTTGCCGTCATACATCACAGCAATGCGATCGCAATATTCCCCAACCAAGGCCAAGTCATGCGAGATCAACAGCAACGCCATGTTGCGCTCTTGGCAGAGGCGGGTCAGCTCTCGCAAAATTTGAGCAGAGACCGTGACATCTAAACTGGTCGTCGGCTCATCAGCCACAATTAGGCGGGGGTTGAGCAACAGAGCCAGGGCGATCGCCACTCGTTGTCGCATGCCACCGCTAAACTCATGGGGATATTGTGACCAGCGACTAGCTGGAATCTTGACGGCTTCTAAGGTGGCGATCGCTCGTTCTTTAGCGGCTCGATAGGACAACTTAGGGTCATGCGCGAGCAATGTCTCAACACAGTGCTCACCAATCGTCATCAAGGGATCAAGACGGGTCATAGGGTCTTGAAACACCAGTGCCACAGCTTCGCCTCGAAACTGGCGTAACTCATCAGGCGTAAAATCTAGCACCGATCGCCCATCAAATAAGATGCGCCCTTCGATCTGTGCTGAGCTAGACAACAACCGCATAGCGGCTCGTCCTAAGGTCGATTTGCCGCAACCTGACTCACCCACCAATCCCAATCTTTCTCCAGGATTTAGGGTCAGAGAGACATTGTTGATGGCCCAACGCGTTGAAGTGGTGGACAGAGCAATATCTGTGGAAGACTCAGTGACAACCGCTCGATGCGAGGCAGTTCCTCGATTGGGGTGTTCCCTTCGTTGAGGATAGGCAACCCGCAATTGATCAATGCAAAACAGGGCACTTGTCATCGTCACTCGGTTCCATCACAAAAGAGCAAACAAAGGAGAAGAGCAAAGCAGACATCGCATAGCAGTATTCCACTACTCAATTTCCACCTTGCCCTCATCAACATGCTCTCAGAAATCGGGAACGTCTAGCTCGTTATAGCAAGCACTCATGTCTCGAATTGTGTAGCCCATCACTTTTTGCGATCGCGATCGTTACTTAAGGAGCGGTTAAGGATGCAACACCCAAGTGCTCCTGTAACTGATAATCTTAGGAAGTATCTTGAAGAGATTTGTCTCTTTTCTGCTCGAATTTCCACCATTTGCAGGCTTATAGCTGTCCATGTTTGGTTTAATCGGTCATCTCACGAGTTTAGAACACGCTCAATCCGTTGCTAGAGAGTTAGGTTATCCAGAATATGCTGACCAGGGGTTAGACTTCTGGTGCAGTGCTCCACCCCAAATCGTGGACACCATCAAAGTAACAAGTGTCACTGGTCAACAAATTGAAGGGCGTTACGTCGAGTCTTGTTTTTTGCCAGAAATGTTAGCCACCCGACGGATCAAGGCGGCTACCCGCAAAATCATCAATGCTATGGCTCATGCCCAAAAGCACGGCATTGACATCACAGCTCTGGGCGGGTTCTCCTCTATCATTTTCGAGAATTTTAATTTAGAACAGATCCAACAGGTTCGGAATATCAAACTAGAGTTTGAACGATTCACAACAGGCAACACTCATACGGCTTACATCATTTGTCGTCAATTGGAGCAAGCAGCTCCAAAGCTCGGCATTGACCTTTCCAAGGCAACGGTTGCGATTTGTGGAGCGACGGGAGATATTGGCAGTGCCGTGTGTCGCTGGCTAGATGCTCGTACTGATGTTGCTGAATTGCTGCTCATTGCCCGCAACCAAGAACGGTTGAAGGCATTGCAAACCGAGTTGGGCCGGGGCAAGATTGTGGGTCTTGAAGAGGCTCTACCCCAAGCTGACATTGTAGTCTGGGTTGCTAGTATGCCAAAAGGCGTTGAAATCGACCCCAAAACATTGAAACAGCCCTCTTTGTTGATCGATGGTGGTTATCCTAAAAATTTGGCAACCCTCATTCAACATCCGGGTGTACATGTCCTCAACGGCGGCATCGTAGAACACTCCCTTGATATTGATTGGAAGATCATGCAGATCGTCAGCATGGATGTGCCTGCACGTCAGCTATTTGCTTGCTTTGCAGAGTCAATGCTGTTGGAATTTGAGAAGCTATACACCAATTTTTCCTGGGGACGCAATCAAATTACCTTAGACAAGATGGACTTGATTGGGCAGGTCTCTCTCAAACACGGCTTCCGACCACTCCTAACAATGGCTTGATTAAGCTGCAATCTTGATAGAGGGATATAGCATCCCATATCCCTCCTCCCCATTCTTATTCTGGTTTGAGTGCCTTAAAACTCTCCTTAGCGAGAGTGCCATGAATGCCTTCGACGGTATCGACCACTTGAGACACCTCAAAGTCGATCGCAGTGCTGGCATGCAGTCATGCATTGGGTTTGGTTAGCCCATGCTTCTCATTAATGATTCGCAGAGATTCACGCACCGACTTTTTTATCACTTCATGCAGGTCGCGATCGAGTCCAATCTACAGTTGGACTACATCTGAATCACAACGTTCTTTGTTGAAGTTAGATTTTTTTGAGTTGTGATCTGTTTTGTCTAACTAAAATTTTAGTGACCCTATCCTGCTGCTCTCAGCTACAGTGTACACACAAGTCCTCTTAGCCCCTAAATCACTAACTTTTGGGAATGTTGAGCCTTTGCCAAGGGTCTTGCCCCCACCCAAAACACCTGGACTTGGAACCCGTAAGCGCGTCTTTGGGTAGACCCAAACACCTCCTGCCAGGGGGGTTGGGGGAGACGTCCCCAATGCCTGGTTTTCATCTGGACTATTTGATTTGTGAAAAAGGCTGTTTGTGAAAGTACCTGACTTTGGGGTAGGTATTTGCATAAACGATTTAGGGTCGCCATCGTGCATTCAGCACCAATTGGGTGAAGCCATCAAGCCCATAATCCATCACAATAGTCAGCGTAGTTAACCCTGAGGTGCAAGATGTACCTGGGCAGCTAATGCATGACACTTGATTTTTGGGCAAAAACCAGCGGCACTTGGATTAACGTTGCCACTATCTTATTAGGAACTTTTGTTGGATTAGGGCTGGGGGGACGGTTGCCTCTACGGATGCAGCAAATTATCACTCAGGCACTTGGACTTATAACCCTATTCGTTGGGCTGAGTCTGGCCAATAGTCTCAATCAAGGACGAGCCGGAGTCGTTGATGGAGTGATTTTAGGATTGTTGGTGCTCGTGGTGGGTGGCTTGCTTGGAGAATGGGCTCAACTCGAAAAAGCATTAGAGGCGATCGGGGATTGGTTAAAAGCCCGCTTTAGAGGCAAAGGCAAATTTACTGAAGGCTTTGTAGCTGCCAGTTTGCTGTTTTGCATCGGCCCTCTCGCACTGATTGGTAGTCTCAACAACGGGTTAGTAGCAGATAACACCCTATTGACCTTAAAAGCCTCAATGGATGGACTCGCGGCGATCGCCCTGACAAGTAGCTATGGCATGGGGGTGGGCTTTTCTGCCATCAGTATTTTGATCTATCAAGGAGGGATTTCTCTAGCCGCAGGCTTACTGGCTCAGACCCTGCCTGACCCAACTACGTCACCGCTAGTGATGTTAGTAACGGGGGTGGGGGGGTTGATGATTATCGGGTTATCGTTAAATCTTTTAGAAATTGCAAAAGTCCGGGTTGCTTCATTTCTGCCCGCTCTCTTATTAGCTCCAATTGTTCACAGCCTGGTAGATTGGCTAACCTAAAAAACGATTGATGCAAGATGACCAATCGATAACTATATAAATCTATCTTTAGTGAGAGTTCCTTTACCGGGTGAAGTAGGAGTACTGTGATGACTAAATCTTCTGAGGCATCTCCAATGCGAATTTTAATCGTTGAAGATGACCCAATGATGCAATTGGGTTTAGAGCAGTCTTTGTCTAATCAACCGGGGATGACGGTTGTAGGACGGGCTGATGACGGCTACTTAGCTGTAGAAGCTGCTTTAAGGTTGAAACCAGACGTGATTGTGATGGACATCGGGCTACCTCGCTTAGATGGCATTGCAGCCACTCAACAGATCAAAACTGCACTCCCAGATGTGCGAGTGGTGATGTTGACCTCTCACACCACGGAAAATGAGGTGATTGGAGCTTTGTCGAGCGGTGCTGATGCCTATTGCGTAAAAGGCACTAGTGTCGATCGCTTGTTAACGGCGATCGCAGCGGCTCAAGAAGGAGCAAGTTATCTAGACCCCCAAGTCGCTCGTCGAGTGATGGATCACCTTAAATCTCCAACCCCAAATGAAGAAGCGATCACCGTGGGGCAGCTCTCTCAACGAGAGTTAGAAGTGCTGAAACTGATGGTCGAAGGACATAGTAACCCTGAAATTGCAGCCGTCCTTTATCTCAGTCCAAACACCGTAAAAACTCATGTACGAGGCATTATGAATAAACTGGCGGTAGATGATCGAGTTCAAGCGGCCGTAGTCGCTTTAAGAGCGGGTTTAGTGTAAAAGTAATTGCTTGGTTTACCTCAAGCAAACGGGGTTTTCCTCTTTCTTTAGACTGAAAAAAGTTTCACAAAAATCACCATGATTTCCCATATATCTGTAGGTATGTTTAAAAATTCATAAGAAGTTTATAGATCTATATCTATAAGTTCAACGAAAATCCTTCTGAAACCTGACCCAGAACGTAGGTTAAGTGACTAGAATGATTATTATTCTGTGGACAGCAATCTCCTCTTAATGTAAGGATGGTCTTACTCTCTTTCGTTAAGATGTATTGATTTCAAAACAGCTAATAGCAGATTGAAACTAAATAACTAGCGGTTCATCTAATCTGCTGACTGTTATCTCCATCAAAATAACTAAAGCTGTCAATTAAGGGCTTAATCGAAGGCTCAAACTCAATAAAGTTGTATTTCCCTCCCTTAAACTGTGTTTCCCTTCCGTAACGCAGATGTTGCCCCCGATTGTGTGCGTTACAAGGTAAAAAATCGTCCCCAATATCATGCAAGCCTAGATAATATGAGGCGATTACACCTGCTCAATTTAGACCAACATATTCGGTTGGACATATCCTTATGAAGACGCTTGAAGCTATGACAACGTTTGATGATATCTACCAATTCTTCCGGAATCCACCTCCGTTCTACCTCAATAAAGAATTGGCAGTCTGTTATGTGTTGGATGTTCTGCTCCGTAAAGATTCCTACGGTACAGAATTGATTCAACTGTTAGAGAGCGAATACCCGACATATCGCCTCTCTGACACTGTTTTGTACAGTGCACTCAAGTTTCTTGAAGATGCTGCTGCAATTACAGGCTATTGGAAAAAAGTTGAGGGCAGGGGGCGTCCTAGACGTATGTATCAAGTCACTCCAGAATGGCAACAGAAGGCTCAAGAGCTTGCTCGTTTATGGCATGGCTATGCATCACGACAAACTCCAGCCCCACAACACTAATTGGGTGGTCATTCGACGTATCGCTTATATGTCGAGACGATACCGCTCATAAAAAGTGGGCAGCCTTCATCTTGCTACTGCTTGGTAGTAGGATGAATGTTGCCCACTTCTGCTAAAAGCATCTCCACAAACTCGATCAAGTTTGTGGGAAATATCTTTGGGTGATGTCCAGATGAGTTTTGACGGACTTATTTAATGGACTTAACCAACACTCATTATCTGCTCCTCATTTTAGGGTTATGGTTACTCCTGTTCTTTCTTCTACCGCTCTGCTCACAGTGCTTTTGGCAATTGGGCTGATGTTCTTTATTCGAGCTTCTACAAAAGACCGTATTCAAGTTGCCAAATTAATCACCAATCAACCTGAGACCTCACTCCTCGAACAGCTAGAGCGATATTTTACAGAGAGAGCCTATCGGATTGCAGCTGTTGATGCAGAGCAAAATCAAATTATTTTTGAGGGGCTTGTCCGTCCTAGTGTTTTCTTGGCAATTTTTTTGACCTTGTTAGCGGCGATCGGCATGCTCTGTTTGTCACTTGTCTTGTCGTTCATAGCACCAAGGGGTGGTAACTGGTTTCTGTTGTTAGTGTTGATTGCGCCGTTGGCGGGTGTGTTTTATTGGAAAAAGTCATCTCGCCCAGAGCAAGTGCGTCTGCAAATTGAGACTAGGCAAAGCCCTGCTGCTGGAGTAACCGCAACAGAAACCCCTTCTAACCAACAACTAATTACAGTGATTGGTCATCGCGATGAACTAGCAGAGTTAGAACAGGCGTTAAAATTGCAGCCATTAGATGAGTAAACGGCCATTCAGTCTACTCATCTACACAACTACTTAATGCAAGGGCACTATGGCATATATCTGTAATCTAGGGAGCGGGCAATTACCCCTTGAAGGAAACGGCTTTGCATCACTCTATATTGACCAGCAGGGCACCCAAACCCGGCTTACTCTTAATAGCAGTCGCTTGGGGCAACAACAGAGCCAGAGCCTTAGTGTTGCTACCGGAAACTGGACCGTACCCCCCACACTCTTTCAAACTTCAATGGGGTTGATATTGCGGATCGAGTCTGGGCAAGGGCAAACGTTTATTACCATTCAAGCAGGGCAACTGCAAGTGCTAACAACGCCACCATCATTGGCCAATGCGAAGGTGCTGCCACTACAACAGAGTGAAGCTACTCCGATCAGTTCTATGTCACCGATGCAACCCATGCAGCCGATGCAACCCATGCGAATGGGAGACATGGAAATGCAGATGAGTCCCATGCAAATGCGGATGGGCAATATGGAACTCAAGATGGGAGACGGCAAGCCTGCTCAATCTGCAACGGGCAACCGCTTTTGTCCGCAGTGTGGTGGAGCCATTAAAGAGGGCGATTACCCCACAGGGGGAACAGCTTCGCATCGCTTCTGTTCTAATTGTGGTCAGGCACTAACGTGATGGGTCAATGCTGAATGGTCAATAGTTCCTGGTTGTGTGACCATTGACTAATCTTGACTCAGCACCTCTCGTAAAACGTAGCCCACCCTGACTCAGCACTCTCTAATCTGACGATGCATTTGCCACAGCTGACGTTTGAGGTCGTGCAAAAATCATCCGACCCGCTGAGGTTTGCAGTGCCCCCGTTACAACGACACACAACTCATCCCCAATGTAGTTTCCACCATCTTCAACAACGACCATTGTGCCGTCATTGAGATAGCCCACGCCCTGGTCAGGTTCTTTACCTTGCTTAAGAATCTTCAGGTCAATGCCATCCCCAGGCAAGTAATTGGGACGAATCGCTTGCGCCAAATCATTAATATTGAGCACACAAACATTCTGTAAGCTAGCAACTTTGTTGAGGTTATAGTCATTAGTCAACAGAGCACCGTTGATCTCTTGTGCCAACCGCACTAACTTCGCATCTACCGTTGCAATATCATCGTAATCCGCAGGATGAATAAGCACTCGCTGTGGATAAGATTGACGAACACGGTTCAAAATATCTAGACCCCGTCGTCCCCGCACTCGCTTTTGATCACTGGAGGCGTCTGCCACCCGTTGCAACTCTTGCAACACAAACTGAGGTACCAAGAGCTGACCCTCTAAAAATCCAGTGCTTAAAATATCCTCAATGCGTCCATCAATAATACAACTGGTATCAAGAATTTTAGAAGTTGCCGGTTTGAGAGTTCCTTCACTGACTAAAAGAGTTTCGACACTATTGGGGTTGATCAAACGCAACAGCGTACGACCGTGAGCATCGGCCAGGTTCATCCCTGAGAAGGCAAATAAAAGGCTTCCCAAGACAGCGGTCAAGGGTTTGATGAAGGCAAACTCACTGGGGATCGGTAATAAAAACAAGGGTGCTAGCATCAAGTTAGCAACAAGTAAGCCGATCACCAATCCTACTGAGCGGCTTAAGAGAACATCAACGGGCATCTCCCGAATTTGACGTTCTAGGCGACGGTAGCCTGTCTGTGCCACTAGCCCAAGGGCAATTCCAATAATCGCTCCAAAGCCACCCGTCACAAAGCTCAACCCCTCCAGGCTAGTCACCTGATTTAGGGCATCACCGGGCAACAGATCAACACCATAAAAGCCTACCCCTGCCCCTGCTATGATGAATGAAATAATTATGATTGCGTCAAGCATGGTTTTAATCCAAATTTGGATTTGAGGTGCAGTTGTCAATGGTGGCTCTCGACATTTTTGTGAAGTGCCCCATTGAGCTTAGGCATATGCCGAGCAGGTTCTAGGCTAGTGGGTCAAATGCTCTGATCAACAGAGGCTAGGTAGAACAAAACTCAGCCGCGTAATAATGGCTTTATTATATCGCTCTGTCTAGAATGCTTAATCAATCAATTGTTTCGTGAAATCTCGCCATTGACAGCTCCCACAGCAGCCTACCTCCACATCCCGTTTTGTCGGCGTCGATGTTTTTACTGTGATTTTCCCGTCTCAATCGTCGGGGATCACGCTAGAGGAGAGACTTCAGGGGCGATCGCCCAATACGTTGAAGCCCTCTGCCATGAAGTTAGAACAACTCCTGCTCAGGGGAAACCTCTCCAAACCGTTTTTTTTGGAGGTGGCACACCTTCGTTACTATCTGTTGCACAATTAGAACGGATTCTCGAAACCCTCGATCGCCACTTTGAGATTGCGCCTAGTGCCGAAATTTCGATTGAGATGGACCCTGGCACCTTTGACCTGTCTCACCTCAAGGGGTATTGCGCCGCTGGGATCAATCGAGTCAGTTTGGGGGTGCAATCCTTTCAAACTGAGCAACTGCAAGCTTGTGGACGTACGCATACCGTAGCAGATGTATATGAGGCGATCGCCCTGATCCACCAGGTTGGGGTATCAAACTTTAGCCTCGACCTGATTTCAGGGTTGCCCCACCAAACCTTAGAAACTTGGCACGCATCAGTTGAGGCAGCGATCGCGATCGCCCCAACGCATCTCTCTGTCTACGATCTAATTGTGGAGCCTGTAACTGCCTTTGGTCGCTGGTATCAACCTGGTGAATCGCCCCTGCCTTCTGATGTCGCTACGGCTGAGATGTATCGATTGGCGCAACAACGACTAACTCAGGCCGGGTACGACCATTATGAAATCTCTAATTACGCCAAACCGGGCTATCAATGTCGCCACAATCGGGTCTATTGGGAAAACCAACCCTATTACGGGTTTGGCATGGGGGCCGCCAGCTATGTTTTGGGTCAACGCTTTACCCGTCCCCGCAAACGGCAGGAATACTTTCAGTGGGTACAAGCCTTGGCAGATCATCATGGCACGATCGATTGCCCAATCACTCCCTCGGATGAAGTCTTGCTCGACACCTTGATGTTGGGATTGCGCCTCGCTGAAGGCATTAGCCTCACTGCATTGCAACAGCAGTTTGGCGAAGTGCAGGTGCAGCAACTCTTACAGCGCGTACAACCCTATCAACAACAAGGCTGGGTGGAGATAGATTCAGAATCATGTCGTAACCGACGAATTCGCCTCACCGATCCCGAAGGATTTCTGTTTTCTAACGTAGTATTGACCCGACTATTTGAAGAGACCTAATCGATTGGGCAACTGTCTTACTGAGTCGATCGCCGCTGTCGTCGGACAATCCAAACCACAAACGCGATTACAAGAGCCAGCAAGACGATCTTAGAGACTGGAGCTAAATATTCATCGACCAGGTTGTAGTTCTCACCCAATAGATATCCAGCAAAGGTGAGTAACCCGACCCAGGCTAAGGTTCCTAAGGTTGAGTAAATCAAAAACGGAGCGATCGCCATCCCGCTAAACCCAGCAGGCAGAGAGATCATCGTTCGCACTCCTGGCACCAGACGGCAGAAAAAAACGGCTTTAGTGCCGTGTCGATAAAACCACTGTTTGGATTTCGTAATATCTTCCCCGGTGATCCCCAGCCACTTGCCATACCGATCTGCCCAGTTCCGCAGTCGGTCTTCACCGACAAACTTGCCAATGTAATACCACGGTAATGCGCCCAACATGGTGCCAATCACGCCAGCGGCGATCGCCGGAACCAGTTCCATATTACCTTTAGCAACTGTAAAACCAGCTAACGGCATGATCAGCTCTGAGGGAATGGGGGGAAACACATTTTCCAGAAACATGAGCAGACCAATTCCTACATATCCCAACGATTCCATCGTGTTGGTAATCCAATTGGTAATCCACTCTGACATCTTGCTGATTCCTTAGATTAAGTTTTAAAGGATCAAGGCTGAAGATGAAGGATAAGAAATCAGGACAAACGCTCTAGGTTTTATCCTTTATCCTTTATCCTTCATCCTTTCCAAATCACTTATGTCCCCGATGTCCAGGAGTTGATGTATTCAATCTGCTCTGGAGTCAGACTATCAACTGCAATACCCATCGCTTGCAGTTTTAGCCGAGCAATTTCCTTATCTACTTCTACAGGAATAGAGTGCAATCCGGGTGCGAGCTTACCTTTATTTTGAACGAGGTATTCACACGCCAATGCTTGGTTAGCAAAGCTCATATCCATTACTGCACTGGGGTGTCCTTCAGCAGCAGCCAAGTTGATCAGACGACCTTCGCCCAAGACAATGACTGACTTGCCAGTGCTGAGACGATATTCTTCCGTGAAGTTGCGAACTTGCTTCACCTCAGTTGCCATGCTCTTGAGCGATTTGAGATCAATCTCAATGTCAAAGTGACCTGAGTTACAAACGATCGCCCCATCTTTCATGACTTCAAAGTGCTCACCCCGAATCACATGCTTGTTACCCGTCACCGTGATGAAGATATCGCCTTGAGGAGCCGCGATCGCCATAGGCAGAACTCGGAAACCATCCATCACCGCTTCAATTGCCCGAATTGGGTCGATTTCAGTCACGATGACGTTGCCGCCCATCCCACGTGCCCGTAGTGCAGTTCCCTTCCCGCACCAGCCATAACCCGCGACAACAATGGTTTTACCAGCCAACAAAATGTTGGTTGCCCGAATGATGCCATCCAACGTGGACTGACCCGTGCCATAGCGGTTGTCAAAGAAGTGCTTGGTGTCTGCATCGTTGACATTCATCGCTGGGAAGGTCAGCACACCATCCTTGAGCATGGCCTGTAAGCGCACGATCCCCGTGGTGGTTTCTTCAGTGGTGCCGATTAGATCTGCAATTTGATGTTGACGCTCTTGAATTAGCGTCGCTACTACATCACTGCCATCATCGATAATCACATTAGGACGGTGATCGAGAGCGGTTTGCACGTGGCGATGATAGGTGTCGTTATCTTCCCCTTTGAGTGCAAAAACGGGAATTCCGTAGTCTGCAACGAGGCTGGCTGCAACGTCATCCTGAGTTGATAGAGGGTTGCTGGCAATCAACAACGCATCTGCTCCAGCATTTTTAATGGCGATCGCCAAGTGAGCCGTCTCAGTAGTGACATGACAGCACGCAACCAGACGAATTCCAGCCAAAGGCTTCTCTTTCGCAAATCGCTCCTGGATTTGACGCAAAACAGGCATTTCTCGCCCTGCCCACTCAATGCGTTGCTTCCCTAAAGGGGCAAGCGAAAGGTCTTTGACTTCATGCTTGATTTGGGTTGTGGTGGTCATGGAATCCTTTACATTAAGAAAAATGAGAATTTTTGCACGGTTACTAGCCTACCTAGCTTACAGCAGTTTTTATTATTGTTACAATACGGATATACTTCAAACCCTTGTGGAGTGGGCGATCTAGCATATTTCCTTCAATCATCCAGCGTTATTATTTGTGAAGTGCTTGACAAAATGACGACAACATCTAAGTAAAAATCTATGCATCTCCCTTAATTCGCTACCGCACCTTTACGGATGATGATCTCAAAGGTCTTAGCTAGAGTTAAAGAATTACGGATTACCGCCCTCTTACCTAAATTTTCTTTTGAAAAGAAATTGCTAGAATAAGAACGGTAAGATGTTTCTCAATTGCTCATGCTTTAGTAAAACAGTTACTGAAGCTAGCTCACTAAAAGCTTAATTTATGGAATCTGGTAGTCGAACTGAAAACCCTCCAGGACGAACGTATTCGCGATTTGCTGATGTCATTGGTACACTCATTGCGCTACTGACCTTGATTATGCCAATCATGGCGATCGCTCACTTCTCATCTGTAGAATCGTCAGTTCTCTTGTCTCCTCCTGCTAATCTCGACAAATAGTTAGTAGGTCAGACTTTAAGTTGTTGTGTGGGTAGCTAGCCGAATCTGCCACCCACATACACCTGCTTGTTGTAATTCTGATATATTGCCCCTACCGATCTGCGGAATGGCATGTAATTTGGATCGCTCTCAAATAATGATTGTGGGGTTAAGATTTGCTGCGTTCCGCAACGCCGTAAAATGCTATTCGGGAGTGATGGTAAATAACCCATTCTCATAAACCGCTTCCTTTTAGCTTGGAGACACAGTTGTGGATTTATCTCGCATTGCCCCTCAACCCAAACCTGGTTTACTCAACGTTTTGATTGAAATTCCAGGCGGCAGCAAAAACAAGTATGAATTTGACAAAGATCTAGAAGCATTTGCCCTCGACCGAGTGCTTTTTGCCTCCGTGCAGTATCCCTTTGACTATGGCTTTGTGCCCAATACCTTGGCGGATGATGGTGATCCCCTGGATGGAATGGTGATGATGGATCAACCTACTTTCCCTGGGTGCGTTATTGCAGCCCGTCCTATTGGGATGCTGGAGATGATTGATGGGGGCGATCGCGACGAAAAAATTCTGTGTGTTCCTGACAAAGATCCCCGATACACCCAAGTCAAATCTCTGAAAGATGTTGCTCCTCATCGACTCGACGAAATTGCAGAATTCTTTAGAACCTACAAAAATCTAGAGAAGAAGGTCACTGAAATTTTGGGGTGGAAAGACGTAGACCAGGTCATGCCTTTGGTAGAAGCCTGCATTGCGGCTGCAAAGAAGTAAAATAGAAGGCTAATGCGTTCTTCGACACAGTTGTGACACAGTTTATGACTCTGTTGAAGCAATTTGCTATCCTACTAAAGACGTTAGCATCTACAGCACATTAGGACTTACGCAGGCTATGGCAAGTTAGATTCACACTCCTTGGATGTAGTAGCCAACAGGTTTGTGAGCCAATGCCGACCCAACCGAACAGGTTTGGGAGTAGTGGCGTAAGTCCTTCAATTAAATTAAGCGTTTTTTCTGATGTATCTCTCGTTACCTGCCTGTTACCACTAATTGGGGGAGGCATCTTGGCATTTCTAGAGTTAGGCTGGTGACAATCAGGTCTTAGATAAAATTCATCTCTCACTAGAAAGATTCATCATTCTGCTTCCCGATGCTAAAAGTTACATCAGTATATACCTGGTATAGGCGGGAAAAGTTGGGTTGTAAGATCCGACTGTGTCAGAACGCTGGTATGAGAGGTGTAACCCCTACTACTCCATATCCCGCTATGTTGATGTCGGCAGGGAATCTATCATTGTTATAAATGGGTTGAGGTAGAGGGCTCGTCCTTCTGATTTTTTTTCGATACCATGAACTGCTAAGCACGGGTTAGTTAAATTAGACATGCCAAGCCTGAACCCTACTGGTACGAGCAAACCATCTGTTGACCCTGACATCCAAGTAAATGTGGATGCTGATCAGTTTTTGGTGGAGTTTTGGGGAGTGCGAGGTAGTATCCCCACTCCTGGCAAGGAAACCGTTCGATATGGCGGTAATACAGCGTGCGTTGAGCTAAAGGTAGGGGGTAAGCGGCTCATTTTTGATGGTGGAACTGGGTTAAGAGCCTTAGGTAAAAACTTGTTGTCTCAGATGCCTGTTGAGGCTCATCTGTTTTTTACCCACACCCATTGGGATCGCATTCAAGGATTTCCGTTTTTTATCCCAGCGTTTGTGCCAGATAACCATTTTCATATTTATGGGGCGACTGGCTTAAATGGAGCATCCATTAAACAACGATTAACCGATCAAATGCTGCGTCCTCACTTCCCAGTGACGTTGCAGATGATGCAGTCTAATCTAACCTTTCACAACATTGCACCCGGAGAAGTCATCACTCTAGATGATGTCGTTATCGAAACTATTTCACTGAATCGACCCAATAGTGCCTTGGGATATCGAGTCACTTGGAATGGACACTCCGTTGTGTATGCCACTGATACAGAGCATTCTCCTGAGCGAATTGAGCAAAGCTTGCGTTATCTAGCGCACCAAGCGGATGTGCTGATTTTTGACGCTGTCTACGCGGATCACACCTACTATGCCCCTGAAGCAGCATCTGGGGTTTGGCAACTAGAGACTTGGTTAGCCAGCATTGAAGTGGCGATCGCTGCCAAGGTTAAACAAGTCATCATCTTTCATCATGACCCGGCTCATGAAGATGATTGGTTAGACAAGGTTGAGACTGAAGTGCAGTCACGCTTCTCTAATGTGCAACTAGCACGCGAAGGAATGGTGCTTCAGGTTTATAAGCCACCTGAAACTTCCAACTAGTGCTTCGTTAGTGCAAGTGGCTTTAGTACACAAGTGGCTTTAGTACAAGAAGTCTTGAGGGCTTGCGGTGGTCGAGGATTTCACCAGTTGAGCTTGATGACAAAACTCCTGCATCCCGTACTTCACCCAGCAGGGTACTGCTATAGATTCAGAATTTTAGAATTAAGCAGATATAGCCGTAGCCCCATTCGATAGGGCGGAGGCGAGTCAGAAAGCTTTCCCAGCATCAGGATTTGAGCCATTGCCTTTGTCGTAAGCTTTCTGACCAAAGCTATAAGAGAGTAGTGCTCTTAAAAGCCAAAAATTTGGGCTGAGCAGGTACAACACCGTCCTCTTGCTCCACCCCTTTTTTCGTACAGAATTTCGTACAGCATTCGCGAGGTGGACTATAGGTTTTTGAAGATCCCTGCAAATAGTTCCATACAGCCTACCAGCAAGGGAAAGGCAATGCCAACGATGCCAATCAAGCTAATGATCTCTCCCAGTAAAGTTTTAAGTGCTTTAACCAAGCGTGTGCCATAGCGGTTAGAGACGGCTATAAACCCTGACCCAAACCCAATTAAAAGAGCCCCTGTGATGCCTAAGGGAAAGGTGGCATAAAACCACGATTGCAAATTGCTATTGGGTTCAACAAGCCCCAGAGCGGGCAGGAATACAAAGGAGATCATTTCCAGTGCCATCCAGATTCCTAAGCTGGTTAGGAAGTCTTTACGAGCCAGTTTATGGGTAAAGAGTGCGGTCATAGAGGGGAAAGGGGGAGTAGGAAGGGATGAAGGCGAAAGGATGAAGGATGAAGGATGAAGGATGAAGGATGAAGGCTAAAAGCAAAGAGAATTATGAAAATTGAAGAGTGAGTCAAAAACTGGGAGTGAGTCGAGAACTGGGAGTGATGGGATGATATTCAGCACTTTAAGCTGTCCTCACCCACTTGGATGGGTAAGACTTCGGGGTGAGCTCCTCCGAACGATGCCCTTTCAAAAGAATTACGGTTTATTAAATCCACATTCCTTAACAGTTAATATACTGCTCGATTTCCCAGGGCGTGATTTTGGAATTGTAGGTATCCCATTCCTGATATTTGAAATCGAGGAAGGTTTTGGCACCTGCTCCTAGGGTTTCTACTAATAAGCCATCTTGTTGGAATGCCGTTAAGGCTTCTAACAAACTGCTAGGTAAGGTTTGCAAATCAGGAAACTCTGACCCTCGAACAAACATGTTCTCGTCTAACCGTTGCCCTGGTTGGAGGTGATTGTGAAGCCCGTCGAGTCCAGCGGCTAAGACGCCTGCTTGTGCCAGATAGAGATTGGTAGCTCCATCGAGGAGGCGAAACTCAAACCGTCCTCCTTCAGGAATGCGGATCATGTGGGTACGATTGTTGCCCCCATAGGAAACGTAGCGAGGCGCCCAGCAACTACCCGAAACGCTGGTGCTAGCGGACAAACGCTTATAGGAGGTAATTGTGGGGTTACACAGGGCAGATAATCCGCGAGCATGAGCTAAGATTCCACCCAAAAATTCGTAGGCGATCGCCGACAGTCCCATTTCATCACTGTCATTGGCAAAGGCATTGCTGCCATTGTCCCAGAGGCTCATGTGAATGTGTGCCCCGTTGCCTGTGAGATGGCTAAAGGGTTTGGGCATGAAGGTGGCGGTAAGACCCCGTTGCTCTGCCAGGGTTTTCACCATGTACTTAAAGAACACATGGTGATCGGCAGTCACGATCGCATCGTTATAAGTCCAGTTAATTTCAAACTGACCATTTGCGTCTTCATGGTCACACTGATAAGGCTCCCAGCCTAACTGCTCCATATAGCGCACGAGCGTCGAGATAAAGTCAAACTGCCGCATCAAGTTCAACTGGTCGTAACAGGGTCGAGCAGCAGTGTCGAGAGAGTCAGCAACTTCATACCCTGTCTCTGTTTTTCTCAAGAGTGAAAATTCTGCTTCAACTCCAGTCTTGTAAGTGTAGCCAAGGCTTTCACACTGTTGCAGGACTTGTTTGAAGATCACTCTAGGGCTAGCTGCAAACGGTTTGCCATCTAAATAAGCATCACTGGCTAGCCAACCAACATTGGTCTGCCAGGGCAGCACAATTAACGAGTTAGGGTCGGGGATCGCTGCAATATCATGGGCATCGGGACCTAACCCCAAATTTGAAGCGAACGGGGCAAAAAAGGCTCCATCTGATTCGACAGCCGCAATCTTAGCAGCAGGCACCAACTTTGCACGGGTTCCGCCCAGGAGGTCTGTGTAAGAAACGAGAAAGAATTCGAGATTAAGTTCATCCGCTAATTCAACTAGCGATCGATCTTTGGGCAATGCTGAAACCATGTCAAGACCTCCGGACATACGCCCTCCAGTAAATCAAGCTTGTTCGGTTGAATTTGTATCTTTGCATACAAGTAATAAGGGGATCGAGCAGGGGAAATGGCAGAACTTAGAATAGCTAAGCGTTTAAGCCCGATATAGGGCTACCGTGTACACAGATCTCGGGTTGAGAGTTCAAAACCTGGCTCGATCCCCCTCAATCCCCTTAAAAAAGGGGACTTTGACTCCGATCCCCTCCTTTTTAAGGAGGGTTAGGGAGGATCAAACCCAGCCCAGGCTAAATCAGAAGATTTGTGTGTACACCAGTAACTTAGTTTCACTTATTGACCCAACGACTTATCAACTTGTTATTTATTTTTCATGCTCTCAAACCCTATATTTCTCAAGAGATCCCTATTTTTTCCTAAGTAAAAGGATGGATAGAGCACTCCTGACTCATACTGGAGAAAGGGTATAGCGTTCGAGGCAGCAAGATTGGCAAGTAGCTGGTGGGAAATTCAAGTTCTCTGTGACCCGGTTCTGGAAGATCTTATTTTCTGGAGGCTGGAGGATTTTGGTTGTCGAGGTGCCTCCAGTGAACAGAAAGGCTATGCCTGCATTGTGCGAGGCTATATGTCACAAACCCAAGTGCAATTACTAGATCTAGCAGCGTTGGGGTTGTTGCTAAAACAGGATGCCTTATGTGTCGGCATGTCTGTGCCCGCTGTGCAGTGGCATTTGATTGATGAAGAAGATTGGGCAAGTAGCTGGAAGGACTATTGGCACCCCCAAGAGGTAGGCGATCGCTTGTTGATTAACCCTGCCTGGTTGCCGATGCCTGAAAATAAAGACCGTCTAGTGCTAAGGCTCGACCCTGGTGTCGCATTTGGGACAGGCAATCATGCGACGACTCAACTCTGTCTAGAAGCATTAGAGATGCGTTTGGGTGATGAGGGCAACACAGAGGCAATCGTTGCTGATATTGGGTGTGGTTCTGGCATTTTGTCAATTGGGGCAATTTTGTTGGGGGCTAAGCAAGCCTTTGCAGTGGATACTGACCCGCTGGCCGTTCAAGCTTCTATTAATAGCCGAGAACTCAACGAAATCGACCCACACCGATTAATTGTGGCAGAGGGCAGCTTGGATAAGGTGACACAAATGGTGGGTGCACCTGTGGATGGAATTCTCTGCAATATTTTGGCAGAAGTGATTGTTGACTTGATTCCGGCGATGAGTGCGATCGCCAAACCCACAACCTGGGGCATTCTCAGCGGCATCTTGTTAGATCAAGTCAAACCTGTAGCTGACACGCTAGAGCAGAGCGGTTGGATTGTGGCAACCCTGTGGCGCAGACAAGATTGGTGTTGCTTTAATATTCGTCGCTCCTAGCCTTTTTGAAACACTGATTGCTTGATAGATGACTGGGTTCACGGCGATCGCCTCACACCTTGCCTCAAGCAACTGATGCTGGAACATTGTAGTTATGCTAATTGCCCAAAAGCTTTGTGCGGAGCTGGTAGATGTAAGCATCCACGGCTGTCCCGTCCTTGAGGTTCACCGTTGTTAGGATACGCTCATAGTCTTCACCCTCAAACTCATCAAGGCGAGACCAGTGCTCAACTAGCCCCTCTGAGCTAAAGAGAAAGCCCTCGATTTCGCCGCCATGCTTATCCAAAATGATGCCTGGATAGCCAGCCGCTGCACCCCAGCCTTCCTGAAGCAAAGTGCCAGTGACGGTCGCTGGCTCCCACTCTCCCGGAACATCGGCTAGGACGTGTTCGTTGGGGCGACCTGGAGCCAGCGTTCCATAAACAAAAAGTCGGTGAATCATCAATCTCCTAAAGCTAAAGCCAGCTAACAAAAATAATTAACGTCAGTTCGGTTTAAGCAGCCCAGCGAATCAATTTGCGGCTACCAGAGCGAAGTCCGCGGCTCGACATCTGGACTGAGCTTCGCCGAACGTCTGAGCTCACGCCGAAGTCAGCGGTTTCAACCGCCAAAATCCTGATCCCGAATTCGTGTTCATTCGCCTGAACTATCTCACATACATTATGAAAAAACCGATCAGATAAAACAGATTTACCCCAACCATGAAAGTCTTGCCGATGGGCGATCGCACCCAACGAAATAGATAAATTGTAGAGACAAGAACCAAAAACATCTCGATCACTGCAACGATATTGCCGTAGTGATCGGGATCCCAATAAGAGATGGGGCTAATGAAGCGGTAGTTACTAAAAGGAAAGAAATGTCGATGAGCGTCATCGTGATGCACGGGCAAATCAAGCAAATCGTGTAACACCATGCTAAGGAAAACTAGCCTTGCCGTTTGCCACTTGCGCCAAGCGGCAAGGCTTACCCCAATTAATGCGAGGGGAATGGAATGGAAAGTGGCGATCGCATTTTGCCAAAACGGTTGATAATAACCCTCTGTCCAAATCTCTGCCCGTGGCATTTTCTCAATCCACGCTGCCCAGATAAAAAAGACAAAAATGGGAATGTCGGGCAAGATACCACCGAGGGCGATCGCCAGATTAAATTGTGGCTGAGCTGGGCGACCCAAAGCTGCCAGATTGAGGATGGCATGACTGGGGGTATTCATGGGGAAGGCAAAAGTAGAGAGGAGAAGATAGACAGGCGCATCTAGTAGTTGGGGAACTGAACCCGGCGCATGAATTCGCGGCTATTGGAACGAAGTCCGCGTAGGCGGACTGAGAGTTTTGAACCTGCGAAGGCAGGTTTTGTTCTGGTAGGTGCGGTTTTAACCGCCACTCCCCTGACCGTCAGATGCACCCAAGATAGACTAGTACAAAGCCATTATGCTATCCATCTCTTTTGACCGATCACCCGAAATCTCCAGGATTAACCGTCAAAATTGACAGATAATATCTAAAAACTTAGTACAACTCGTCGTAAATAGAGGTGGGAATTTGGGGTGCAGGAGTGAAACCCCTGGCTGGGGGCTGCGCCCCCACACCCCCTTGGTTTTATTTCCGAACCCTATTTGTGAAAAGCAGTACTTAGGAGTTATCTAGATAGACATAACCGATCACTCTGAAAAAAAGATATTATCCAGCACTTCTGACATTGAATCTAGAGTTGTACCGCTTGAGCTATAGGAAAGGACAACCTTTAGAAGTTATTGTGGAATGCATCAACGTTGAAATACCAGTCAAGCTATGAGCGACGATTGCTGCCAAAACAAAGGGTGTGAACTAACAAAGTTGAAAAAACAGCAAGCCAATGTGCTTTGGGTGGTGCTGTTTATCAATCTAGTAATGTTTGTTGTTGAATTTGGAGCAGGCATTCGTGGGGATTCGTTATCTTTAACGGGCGACTCACTCGACATGTTGGGCGATGCATTGGTCTATGCCAGTAGTTTGTATGTCATTAACAAGGGCAGCAAGGCTCAAGCTGGGTCAGCGTTTCTCAAAGGAATCATTATGTTTTTGTTTGCGATCGCCGTCTTTGCGAGAGCAAGCTATCAATGGTTTACAGGTGCAACTCCAGAAGTAGTTTTGATGAGTACGGTTGGAGTTGTGGCGTTAATTGCAAATTTATTCTGTCTACTGCTGTTGACCAGACACCGCAAGGATAATTTAAACATGTCTTCGGTGTGGCTATGTTCGCGCAATGACATTATTGCTAACACTGCCGTTCTTGCCACAGCAGGGTTAATTTTTCTGACCCACTCTTCACTTCCAGATCTAGCCGTAGGTTTATTGTTAACGTTTGTTTTTGCCAAGTCAGCCGGGAAAGTTCTTGCTCAGTCTTGGAAAGAGCTACGGCAAGCATAGTCGAGGTTGCTGCAAGACGATGCCAACGCAGAGAATGTTAGGGACGTGCAAACAAAAAGAATACCTGTGAAGCGAGTTTCGGCTCCGCTCAACTCACAGACTGGGAGGGCTAAGCGAAGTCGAAGCCCGGTGGCACAAGAGTTTCTTGCAACTCCCTAAGGTATCAGGACAAAACAGTTTTAGAGGAAAGGATGAAGGATAAAAAGTGACGAGTCAATCTCATTAGCAACCATCAGTGCCAGAAGCACAATCTAATTGCCGATCGCGGTGCCCAAACAGGAAGTTCTGCTCCTCTTGCAAGATTGGTTTGTTAGATTGAGTGGTGGTGGGTTCTGTTGTGCGGCAAACAATTTTTAGATATTGATTACTAGTTTCATCAAACGTAATCGAAGCAACATAGCTGTAACGTTTCAAATTATCAACTGCTTCTGGACGAGCCGTTGCATAAACGAAAATTACATTCTCCTGTTGCTCCATCGAAATCTGCCAATACTCATTCTGAAATCTTCCCAACTCCTGCTCTACTTGCTGCATCGAACTCATAAACTCACCCCGTTCTCGGTGATGAGCCTCTTGTGCCCTGACTATAGTTCCTACAATATGTCTAGCAATCGTTTGTTTCGAGGCACAAACCGCTTGTTTATGAAAGAAAATAGGCAGAGCAATCAGAGTCAGCACAATGACTATTGTTG
Organism: Oculatellaceae cyanobacterium bins.114; assembly: GCA_033764315.1. Lineage (GTDB taxonomy): Bacteria > Cyanobacteriota > Cyanobacteriia > Elainellales > Elainellaceae > FACHB-1407. Next base: position 13,356 of record JANRJA010000159.1, on the reverse strand, counting down.
TTATGCAAAACTATTCAATTAGGGATAAACCTTTATTTCTTTTTGTGTTAGTCATCCCTATCACCAACAGGTTTTATCCTTCACTTTTCCCTATTCATTCTTCCCTCTTCTCTCTTTTTTCTTATCCTTCTACCTTTGCCCCTTGTGGATCAACTTGCAAAATTTTGGTTTGCACAGAGATACCCTGCTGGCTCCAGGCAGTAGAGAGGGCGATCGCCACGGTTGAGGCACTGGCGGAATTGGTCAATGCCAGGAGGGTTGGTCCGGCTCCACTGATCACCAGGCCATAGGCTCCAGCAGCGATCGCCGCAGATTGAACCGCCTCAAACCCAGTAATCAGCGATTGACGATAGGGTTGATGGATGCGGTCTTGTAGGGCAGAGCGAAGCCAATCTTCTCGTCCTGTTTCAAGCCCCCGCAGCAGCAAGCCCAAGTGCGCCATGTTAAAGATGGCATCAGCACGACTGTATTCTTTAGGCAAAATCCGGCGGGCTGCTTCGGTGGAGACCTCAAAATCGGGAATTGCCACAACCGGAATCACATCTGCGTTCCAGGCAACGTCACAGATAGTCCAATCGTGAGTCGCATCGGAGGCCGCTAAACGACATCCACCCAACAAAGCAGGCACGACATTATCGGGGTGCCCTTCAATGGCGATCGCCATCGTCATCAACTCATCTTGCGTGAGCGGCGAACCTGCCAGCGCATTGGCCCCCACCAAGCCACCCACGATCGCCGTTGCCGAGCTACCCAACCCCCGTGAAAACGGCACTCGCACTTGCATATCAATGCGCACACTGGGAGGAGATTGCTCTAGATACTCATATGCCTTCAAAAAAGCTTGATAGATCAAATTGTTGTTATCAAGCTGAATCAAATCCTGCCGACCCGTTGGAATCACTCCTGGATCTGTCTTCAAAATCGCAATTTGACAGCTCGTCTGCCCCTCTAATCGTGTAAATCGAAACTCATTTCGCAAGGTAAACGCGGCTCCAAGGCAGTCAAATCCTGGACCTACGTTTGAGGTCGTGCCTGGGACTGTAACCGTGACCGTGTTGAGCATAGTGCCGAGTGCTGCATGATAACGAGTAAAATACTTTATCAGGTATCGTTACCCTGCGGCATGGAGTTTTCTAAACGTCAAACGGTTTGGAGGCAATCCTCTCTCTTAGTGATGATGTTCCTTAGAATACCTCTGAGGAAAAATTAAGAGGTCAACATTTGTCTTTCAGGATATGAGAGCGGCTAAGCGACGGCAGATCTGGAAAACCGAGCTTAACGACATTATTCGAGGTGCTTGTGGTGGTTTTTTGTTTGGCATTCCTCTGCTCTATACGATGGAAGTGTGGTGGATTGGCTCGTTTATTAGTCCACCTCGAATGCTGGTTGCGATCGCTGCTACTTTTGGAGTCGTTTTCTTACTCAACCGCACCTCTGGATTTCGCAACGCCAAAGACGTCAATGCGAGAGATGCAGTGATAGATAGTGTAGAAGCGATCGCCTTGGGACTGTTTTGTGCGGCTTTGATTTTGATCTTGCTGCAAGAAATTACTCTTAGCACTCCCTTAAACGAGGAGTTAGGCAAAATTGTCTACGAAGGAGTGCCGTTTACCTTGGGGGTTGCCTTAGCCCGACAACTGCTCAGTTCTGGCTCTGACGATGACTCAGATAACCCTTCAGAGAGTCCTCAGAGCAACTCTAAGCCTGAAATTAATGCCACTTTATCGGACATCGGAGGCACGCTGATCGGCTCCATCTTTATCGCCTTCAACATTGCCCCAACCGATGAAGTTGCGATGTTGTCTTCGGCAGTCTCGGCTCCCTGGTTAATCGCCATTATTGTTACATCGCTGCTCATTTCCTATGGCATTGTGTTTGAGGCAAATTTCTCAGACCAAAAAAAACGGATGCAGCAACGAGGAATTTTTCAGCGTCCCTTAAGTGAAACGGTCATGTCTTATCTCGTGTCACTGGCAGCAGCAGCCGTGATGCTGTGGTTTTTTGATCGCCTGAGTTTTGATGACCCGTGGACGATGTGGTTGAGCTATACCCTGATTTTGGGCTTGCCTGCTACCATTGGCGGTGCGGCTGGAAGGTTAGCCGTATGAACTTAAAACCCTCTGAAGCATCATCTAATTTCGAGCAACAAGAGCGATCGCAGCGTACCCCCGCTGAGTGGATTACCTTTGGAATTTCTTCTGGCATCTTGATCAGTCTAATAGGGTTAGTCTTCTATGTTTGGTTTGGCACTAACTATCAAGAAGACCCCGCCATTACGGTGAGTACCTCTGGAGAAGTGCGAGAGACAGGTGGCAACTATTACGTTCCTTTTGAGGTGAGTAACGTCGGAGGCAGTACCGCTGAGTCGGTGCAAATCATTGCCGAACTAGAGATGAATGGTGAAGTCACCGAATCGGCTGAACAACAAATCGACTTTTTGTCAGGAGGCGAAACTGAAGAGGGAGCCTTTATCTTTAGCGAAGATCCTCAAGTGGGCGACATCACTCTGCGCGTTGCCAGCTACAAATTGCCTTGAGTCCTGATCCAATCAGGTGAAGTCTCAGAACGGGGCGATCGCCTATCGTAAGTCAGATTGCCAACAGGAATTCAACCGATGCAACGAGTCTGTGTCTTTTGTGGATCAAACATGGGACTTCGTCCTGCTTATCAATTGGCAGCCGCAGCAATGGGCAAGACATTGGTTGAACGCGGTTTGGAGCTGGTGTATGGCGGTGGCAACGTGGGTTTAATGGGAGTTGTTGCTGATGCTGCTTTGGATGCAGGAGGTAGGGTGATTGGCGTGATTCCACAAATTTTGGTGGACAAAGAATTAGCTCACCCCAACTTGACCCAACTCCACATCGTCAACTCAATGCACGAACGCAAAGCTTTGATGGCAGACCTATCAGACGCTTTTATTGCGTTGCCAGGTGGGTTTGGCACCTTTGAAGAATTTTGTGAAGTGCTCACCTGGTCGCAATTAGGCATTCATCAAAAAGCGTTTGGGTTACTCAATGTCGAACGATATTACGACAGTCTTTTAACTCTATTTGATCACGCCGTTGATGAGCAGTTTCTCGCACTCAAACATCGCAATTTAGTATTGCAAGATTCCCATCCAGCCAAGCTGCTAGATAGGTTAGAAACCTATCAACCTGTGGTTGCTGATAAATGGCTCAATCGTAGCCAACGGTAGGCGATCGCTATGCATGAAAGTCATCTCAGCCAGCTAAAGCTGTCTCAGCTTCGGGCATTGATTGGTTTCCATATCAGTTTGGGCAGACTAAAGCCAACTTTGGGAGATGCCACGACTTTTGGAATCACAGAGGCCGCTCTACCGCTATCTCTCTCTCAGCACCTACCACCCCAATATCCACAACGATCGCCCCTGTTAGGTTTCAAAAACTGGAAACTGCAAGGCGGGCGATCGCCAAGAGCTTGTCCAAATTGCATTTAATGCATTCCAATTGAAGCGATTAATAAAACTCCATCAAGCTCTGTTGAGACACACGTTTCTAGCTTCAAACCCATTCAATTTTTGAAGGCTACCCATCTGACCCCTCCCAACTTCCCTGAGTCAAGGGGAGGTGACGCAGGCGATGGGGGAGCCATAGCAGTCATTTCTAGAACTGATACAAACGATTGATTCACCCTCATTTCTAATCTGAGGGCACTTTGTTGTGCATCCAACACGCATTCTTTTACCTCAGTTAGCGTTTTAAGGAGGTTTTCATGTCAACTGTTATCACCGTTACCAGTGCCGCCGATAGTGGAGCAGGTTCCCTTAGAGCGGCGATCGCGACTGCGACCGCAGGTAGCACCATTCGCTTTGCGTCAAATCTAGCCAATCGAACCATCACCCTCACGAGTGGTCAACTCGTCATCAACAAAAGCCTGACCATTGATGGCACAGGTGCCTCGAACCTGACCATCAGCGGCAACAACGCCAGTCGAGTATTCTTTGTGCAACGGGAAAAAAATTTCACCCTCCAAAATCTGATCGTTGCCAATGGTCGGCTTAACAGCCCTCGTCTAGCCTTTACCAGTGCTACAGAAGAAGAGAGACGAAACTACGCAGGGGCAGGCATCTTTACCGAAGGAAGTGCCAACTTAACCCTGATCAATACGCAGGTCAATAACAACGTGGCTGGGTTTGGGGCAGGCGTTTTTGCTGGATTTCGCAGTACCACTCTGATCGCTAACAGCCGCTTTAACGGCAACGATGGTACGGCAGCCTTTAATGAACGGGGAGGAGGGGCGATCGCCACTGCTAGCGGTGGTAGTTTGACCGTCCGAGGCAGTCGATTTACAAACAATCGGGGCATCAACGGCGGCGCGATTAACAGCTTGCTTGGGCCGTTGACCGTTGAAGACTCCGTGTTTATCAACAATGATTCAACTCCGGGGGGTGCCAGAACCGGAGGCACGAGTGGCTATGGAGGAGCAATTTATACGGATGGAGCTAATTCTTCTGGCTCTAGCTCTGGCCCTGGCACGATCGGAGGCACAATTACGATTCGCAATAGTCGCTTTGAAGGAAATCGGGGCGCAGGACAGGGAGGAGCGATGTTCCTGTTTGCCTATCCGCCCGATCGCGTCATTGTTGAAGGCAGCACGATTATCGGAAATTCTGTCATTCGTGATGCCGATGGAGCCGCATTGGGCGGTGGGCTACGACATGGCAATGCTGAGTTGACGATCCGCGATACCACATTTGCCAACAACACAGCTTTGGAGCAAGGTGGGGGCTTATGGGTCGGGGAGACATCACCCACGACAATCAGCAACAGCACCTTCACGGGCAACGTTGCCGACAACGGCAATGGCGGTGGGTTGGGAGGAGCCATCACCCTGGCCAATCGGGATACTAACGCGACCACTATTACAAATACAACGATCGTCAATAACCGAGCCGGATTTCAAGGGGGGGCTTTTTGGTTTGGCAATCAACCAGTCACCCTCGCTAACTCGATTGTGGCAAACAACACTGGGGGAAATCCCTGGGGCACTCTTCAGCAAACTAGACGATCACTGCAAGACGGAGGAGGCAATATTGAATTTCCTGCACCTGCGGCCAACGATCCCAGAGTGACAGCCAACAGCCGAATTGCCAATCCTTTGCTAGGCCCCTTACAGGCAAATGGCAGCGGTTTTCTCACCCATACAATCCTCCCCGGTAGTCCAGCGATCGCCACTGGAGCCGGAGCCAGGAGCATCTGGGCCGATAGCATCACGGGAGCAAACGCCATCTTAGGAACCAGAGGGCGCGACACCCTGCTGGGAAACAGCAATAGCAATGTCTTGGTGGGAGATGGAGCCGCCGATGTGTTGACGGGACGTGCGGGGGGCGATCGCTTTCACTATAGCGGGGTGAACCAGGCAGACACCTTTTTAGACTCACGGCTTGGGGCAGTCGATCGAATTACCGACTTTCAAGTGCGGGAGGGCGATCGCTTACAACTTAACTTTGACAACAATTTGATAACCAGTGAACGTCCAACGGCTCTATTTAATGCTGGACGAGTCACAGGACGAAATCTGCTAACAGCCGCACGAACCGCCTATGCTGACAAAAACCGACGGACTACAGGTAAACAACCCCTAAGGGCTAACGAAGGTGTTCTTTTTACCTGGAATCGACACACCTACCTGTCGGTCAACAATCAGTCCGCAGGTTTTTCAAATCGAGATTTGCTCATCGATGTCACAGGGATTGCGATGCCGCGACGGGATGTGGTGGCAGGCGTTTTGCCTGTAGCTCACTACTTCATCTAGTCAGCAGATCTCAACAGAGCATCCAATCCACAACTTGGTAGTCCTCATAAAAGGAATGATTTTTGAGTCAGGATATGCCGCGCTCCGCACAGCATATCCTGACTTGTTTAGGACTATCCACAACTTCAGCAATAACAGTGATTGTTTTTCAGCCAAACGTGGGAAGACTAAAGCCAACTTTTATCGAAATTGCGATCGAGATGATGCAGGGGTTGCTCTACCGTCATGAACCACTAGCCCCCTACCATCAGTCAACATCTCTCCCCTGACTTAATCTCCGGTTTAGGTTGCCCCCTTACAAAGCATTGACTTGTATGAGACAGGCACTATTCAACGCCATTGTCCGTCATCGATAGCAGTTCACCCACATCCGACTTAACTCGTGTTTTAGGCATTGATTCTAACTAGCGTAACGATGGCTGGCATTGAGATGGCTAGAGCATCAGTTCAAGATATCGATCTGGGGTAGGGACGAAGCGTTTGCGTCAAGCATGGTTTCCCATCCATCTTTACTAAAGTGCAAATGCTTCACCCCTAAAGTTTTGACCGATCTCCAGAGTCTTCCTGGGCTGGCATTCTAGCGATCGCTGAGGGTTTGAGCAGATTTAACCAACTCCGCTATTCATGCATTTTTAGGCTGGAGACTCCAGATTTGGCCTCACGTCTGAGACTTGCTTTTGCCCATCTATAGCAACCAAGAATTGGCTAGGACGGGGTGCAGGGGCTTCGTGCCTATATCCCCTTTATTAACTGTCTTGACAGTTGCCATCAAACTTTTTCCAACTTCCGTCTCGTAATTGGGGGCATCCTTTTGCACGTCCAAAATGACTTTTCAACTTAAGACCGCATTTTAAGGAGGCTTCATGTCAACGATTACTCAAGCGACTAATCCTCAAGCTGCAACTGTTGCATCCACTAGAGCGATCGCCATTATTGATGCTGCCTTACCCGATTATCAGAGCTTGGTTGCAGGAGTCACCCCCGGCACTGAGGTCATTATTCTTGACCCAACCCGCGATGGGGTAACTCAAATTACGACTGCGTTGCAATCTCACCAAAACCTGGAGAGCATTGAGATTTTTGCTCACGGCAGTTCAGGGCAATTGCTTTTGGGTAACACGGTATTGAGCAACGACAGTCTGACGGCTTATGCTGAGCAACTGCAACAGTGGCAAACCGCTTTGACAGAGCGGGGGGACTTACTGATCTATGGCTGCGATGTTGCACGAGCAGACACGACCTTTATCGATCACCTCAGTCAATTGACCGGAGCCGATGTTGCGGCCTCGACCAATTTCACTGGAGCCGCATCACTGGGTGGTGACTGGGTGCTCGAAGCTAGCACTGGGGCGATTGAAGCTCAAACTAGCCTGCGATCGGACGTTCTGCAAACCTACAACGGCGTGATGAATATCATCACCGTCACGACCACCGCTGATAGTGGGGCAGGTTCTCTCAGAGCCGCGATCGCCGCTGCAACGGCAGGCACAACCATTCAATTTGCAGCGAATTTAGCTAACCAGACCATTACCCTCACGAGCGGCCAGCTTGAAATTACTCCCGGCAAAAACATTACCATCGATGGTTCGACTGCTGCCGGACTCAGCATCAGTGGCAACAACAGTTCCCGCATTTTTCTAGTCAGATCTAATCAAGACTTTCCCACGACTATTACATTCAAAAATTTGGCTCTCGTCAACGGGTTCACTGCTGACAGAGGGGGTGCCATTAATGGAGAACATCGAGCCAACATTACGGTCGAGGCAGTCAGATTTCAAAACAATGTGGCAAACAACGGGGGTGGGGCAATTTATAGTGCCTGGGAGAATCAACTCACCGTTACTAACTCCCAATTTGACAGTAACCGAGCCACCGCAGGCAATGATGAACGGGGAGCAGGGGCGATCGCTTTTGTCAGTCCTGGAAACTTCATTGTCCGCAACAGCAGCTTTACCAACAACCAGGGCATCAACGGGGGCGCGATCAACAGCTTGAATGGCAAGCTAACTATCGAAAACTCGCGCTTTATCAACAACTCCACCACGGCTGCGGTCTATGACAATGGTCAACCTAATCCTTTCTTGCGGGGTTATGGCGGAGCGATCTATACCGATCGCGCCAGTTCCACTAGCGAAACCTCTGGCACCATTCGCATTGTTAACAGCATTTTTGACGGCAACCGGGGACGGGGCGAAGGGGGAGCCGCCTATCTTTACAACGCCACGCAAGACAATGTCATCATTCAATCGAGCAGCTTCACCAACAACGAAGTTCTAGCGTTACCCAACGGGGGCAATGCAGGCAATGGAGGTGGCTTAGTGGTGTTGAGCAATGGCAACAATCGAGGATTAACCATCAGCAACACCACGTTTGCCAACAACACCGCTGCCAATCAAGGCGGAGGCTTATGGATGTTTGATGCTCCAGCCACGATTACCAACAGCACCTTTTCGGGTAATCGGACTCTGGGAACCGATTTTAATCGAGTTGGGGGTGGCATGGCGTTGTATGGCCCAGCCACGATCGTCAACTCAACCTTTGCCAACAACCGAGCAGGCTGGGTCGGGGGAGCGATCGCGGCAAACAGTGACCCTGTCAGCGTGAGAAACACCATCTTTTCTAATAACACGGCTGACAATGGCACCAACGCCTGGGGCATTCAACAGCACACAAGTCGCCTGTTAACGGATCAAGGGGGCAACATTCAGTGGCCTCCCAAGCTCACCAACAACGGCAATGACTATAACGCCACTGCCTCGATTACGCTCGTTGATCCACGTCTGGGGCCGTTGCAAGATAATGGTGGTGGCTTACCAACCCATGCGCTGTTAACCGGCAGTCCCGCGTTGAATGCGGCAGTAGCAGGCGCACCCAGCACCGATCAGAGAGGGGCTGCACGCGATAGTCTTCCTGATATCGGAGCGTTTGAGGCAGGGGGCGTTGTTCCACCCAATACTGGGATTCCAACGATTCCAACTGACCCAACCAATCCGACAAACCCTACAAACCCCACTGACCCAACCAATCCGACAAATCCCACTGACCCAACCAATCCAACGGGAGGAAACCAGATCTTAGGCACGAGAGGTCGTGACACGCTGTTGGGAGACGCCAACAGTAACACCATCGTTGGTCATGGAGCAGCCGATATCTTAACCGGAGGGGGCGGAGCCGATCGCTTTACGTACAGAGGGGTGAGCCAATCTGATACCTTCTTAAATTCTCGTTTTGTGGAGATCGATCGCATTACTGATTTTCGAGTTGTGGAGGGCGATCGCATCCAACTTGACTACGACAACAATCTGGCAACCCCTAACCGTCCCACTGCCTTATTTAATGCGGGGCGAGTCACAGGACGCAATCTAACCGCTGCCGCCCGGTCTGCCTATGCCGATAAAAACTGGCGAACCAAAGGCAAGCAAGCCTTGCGCCCTAATGAAGCAGTGTTGTTTAAGTGGAAGCGACGCACCTATCTCTCAGTCAATAACCGAGTTGCGGGATTCTCAAATCGAGATCTATTAGTTGATGTCACAGGCATCACGATGCCCCGACGCGATGTCATGGCAGGCGTGTTACCGGTCACTAATTACTTCATCTAAACCAGCTCTAACGGAAAGGTTGAACCGTTCAAAGGGGTTGACAAGATCCAACGGTTTTCATGTTTATAGGGTGTAGGCAAGGGGCTTAAGTCTCTTGTGCCAAAGCAAAAAGTGGGCCTCACTGAGCCCTTAATCGCTGTAGATACTTTTACCAGCGATTAAGGGCTGCTATAAGATAAAGGCAATCAGTCCTCTTGGCCTACTCATACTGTTTCTAAAAATTTGGGCTACCCATCAATCTCCTCGGAGGGGCGTGTTGCGAAATGCCCTTACCGCTGATCTGTAACCGTGATTGGTTGAATGAGTAGCCCCGTGTGCGACTTTCCCAGATCCCCGGTTGCTGTGACGCAAATCAGACTACTTGGAGGATGCTGAACGAGCAACCGGGGATCTAAACCTCTAAATTGCACATCGCGTATTAGTATCAATTCTCTAAGTTGGGCGACTTTGAATCCCTGTTTTTGAGTCCCTGTTGAGGATGTATCAATCCCAGAGGCACCTGACCTTAACGTCATGACCATTCATATTCAAAATCTCACTGACTATCCCTATGCGTCTGGAAGACGAGTTGTCATGGGACAACGGGGTGCCGTGGCGACCAGTCAACCCCTCGCTACAGCCGCTGGTATAGAAATGCTGTTGGCCGGGGGAAATGCCGTCGATGCAGCACTGGCAATGGCGATCGCCCTCACAGTTGTAGAACCGACCTCCAATGGCATTGGGTCTGATGCCTTTGCGATTGTGTGGGATGGCAAGCTGCATGGCTTAAATGGATCGGGCAAGAGTGCCCAAGCCTGCACGCCTGAATGTTTTAGTGGATTGACCCAAGTGCCCCCCTTGAGTTGGTTAGCCGTGACCGTGCCGGGGGCCGTCTCAGCATGGCGTGCTCTGTGGGAACGGTGGGGAAAATTGCCCTTTGAGCAACTGTTTGAGCCAGCTATCCGCTATGCCGACGAGGGGTTTCCCGTCTCACCCCAAACAGCACGGGCGTGGCGACAGGCGGCACCCGTTTTTTTGTCTCTTAAAGATCCAGCGTTTCAACCGCTCAAGGCTGTCTTTTTTCCAGGCGATCGCGCTCCTCAAGCCGGAGAAATCTGGGGCAGCAAGGCTCATGGCACAACCCTCAAGGCGATCGCCCAGAGTGGAGGCGAGAGCTTTTATCGCGGCGAGTTAGCCGAGCAAATTGCCCAGTTTGCGGCTGAGACGGGTGGTTTATTAACAAAAGCTGACTTGGCGGATCACCAAGCCGAGTGGGTTGATCCGATTTCTAGCACCTATCGAGATTTAAGAGTGTGGGAACTGCCCCCCAGCGGTCAGGGAATTGCAGCTCTAATTACTCTGAATCTTCTTGAAGGCTTTGATTTGGCACGATATCCCCGTGACTCGATTCAGAGCTTTCATCTGCAAATTGAGGCGATGAAACTGGCGTTTGCCGATGCCTATCACTACATTGCCGATCCCCGTTTTATGTCTATCACGGCTGAGCAGTTAATCAGCAAGACCTATGCCGCTGAACGGCGACACCTGATTAGCGAAGAGGCGATCGCCACTCCAACCTTTGGGATCCCAAAAGGCGGCACGGTCTACCTAGCGGCGGCTGACCCCGATTTGATGGTGTCCTTCATCCAATCAAACTACGAAGGGTTTGGCAGTGGCATTCTAGTACCCGGCACGGGAATTGCTTTGCACAATCGAGGAGCAGGCTTCACGCTCGATCCTGGACATCCTAACGGTGTGGGGGCAGCCAAGCGTCCCTTTCACACTATCATTCCCGGCTTTCTCACCCAACTGGATGGCACCCCTTTGGGCCCATTTGGGGTCATGGGTGCCCCCATGCAACCCCAGGGACACACCCAGGTTGTGGTGAACCTGGTGGATTATGGCATGAATCCTCAAGCGGCACTTGACGCCCCTCGCTGGCGCGTGTTGTCTGGAAAAACCGTACTCTTGGAATCCACCGTTCCTCGTTCGGTGGCAATGGGGTTAAGCGATCGCGGACATACCGTTCAAGTCAGTGCCGAGGTGGGTCAGTTTGGCAAAGGACAGATTATCCTTCACCAGAAAGGGGTTTTTATCGCCGCCTCGGAACCCAGAGCCGATGGCATTGCGATCGCGCTTTGATCTCATTCCGCCCTAAAAACTATCCTTTAAGGCATACATCACCCGTTCCTGCTGTTCCAGTGTCAGTTCTGGATACATCGGCAGAGACAGCACTTCACCCGCCAGTTGCTCTGAAACGGGAAGTTGTCCCGGTTGATAGCCCAATGATTGATAGACTGGCTGCAAATGCAGCGGCAATGGGTAATAAATCATCGAGACGATACCCTGTTGCTGGAGGTGTTGGCGGACGCGATCGCGATTGCTGCCTTGAGTTGACGCTGGAATGCGAATGGTGTATTGATTCCAGACGGCTTCTCCTTCAGCTAAGGCGTGTGGCAAAATAATCCCTGGCATAGGCTCTAACAACTGCTGATACCGATCGGCAACCGCTTGCCGTCCCGCATTCCAATGATCGAGATAGCGCAGCTTAATGGACAGGATTGCGGCCTGTATCGCATCTAAGCGACTATTTACCCCCACCTCCTCGTGGATATAGCCCTCTCGCCGCCCGTGATCGCGCAATAGTCGAAGCCGATCGGCGATCGCCGCATCATTGACAGTAATCGCCCCTCCATCGCCACAGGCTCCTAAATTTTTGGTGGGATAAAAACTAAAGCAGCCAATATGCCCAATATTGCCCACCTTGACACCCTTCCAGGCTGCCCCTACGGCTTGGGCGCAATCTTCAATCACCAAGAGTTGATGGGTTTGGGCGATCGCCATCACCTGAGTCATGTCCACTGGATGCCCAAACAAGTGAACGGGCATAATGGCTTTTGTCCGGGGGGTAATGGCCGCCTCGATCTGATGCAGATCTAAATTAAAGGTGTGGGGATCAATATCTACAAATACCGGAGTTGCACCCGCTGCGCTAATCATTTCTGCGGTTGCAATAAAGGTAAACGGACTGGTAATGACTTCATCCCCTGCGCCAATATTGAAGGCTCGTAACGCCAAAAACAGAGCATCTGTACCGGAGTTGCAGGCGATACAGGTAGTTGCGCCAATATAATTCGCAAAGGCTTGCTCAAATTGAGTCACAACCGGACCGTTAATATATCGACCCGATGCCAATACGTCTAAAACAGCCGCATTCACCTCGCTCCCAATCACCTTATATTGCTCTGTTAAATCCAGAGGGGGTATTTGATTCATAAAAAATTGAAGTTTAGAGTGACTTGAATCGTCAGAAGAAATCTCGAAATACTTTGCATCATGCCATAAAACTCAGGGAGCAGATGCTAGCTTGACTCCCCAAATCAAAATTAGGGTTGTCTAAAACCTGGGATGCGCCAATGGTGTCATCCAATTTTTGTAGGACAATCTTTGCATGATCTCTTGCTCCTACTATTTCTTGCTCCTCAAGGGGCAATACCGCCGTGAATTCACTCATTGACCTCGATCTTCTAGACTTGACCTGGGCAGTTGGTTTGATGGCGATCGCCATTGGGTTATCGGCTTGGCAACGGCTCGGCTTAGAGTGGAATCTGGCAATGGCAACCGGACGCACCATCATTCAACTGCTGATGGTAGGCTACATCTTGGCGATCGTCTTTACTTGGCGCAATCCGTGGGCAGTGTTAACGGTGCTAGTCGTCATGGTGGCGATCGCCACCATCGTGGCTCGTAACCGCATTAGCCAAAAAATTCCCCAACTTCTACCGCTAGTGGGTGGAGCTATTCTCACGGGGGCGGCTGTCACGTTGATTTATACCAATCTGTTAGTGCTTCGCCCTGACATGTGGTATGACCCTCAATATGTGATTCCCCTAGCCGGAATTTTGTTGGGAAACTCAATGAATGCGGCGGCGATCGCTGGAGAGCGGTTTGTTAACACCCTCAACACCAGCCAAACTGAGATTGAAACTCATCTGAGCTTAGG
>JANRJA010000145.1:0-55630 GCA_033764315.1 Oculatellaceae cyanobacterium bins.114 | reverse complement strand
TTCGATTGACGCTGCTTTAGCAGATCTCAAGTCGGGGCGAGCCGTTGTCGTCGTCGATGATGAAAATCGTGAAAATGAAGGCGATGTTATTTGTGCGGCTCAATTTGCTACACCTGACATGATTAATTTCATGGCCGTTGAAGCTCGCGGACTGATTTGTTTGGCAATGACAGGCGATCGCCTCGATCAACTCGATTTGCCCCTGATGGTGAGCAACATGAAAGAAGACGAGAGTGAGCAAACTGCTTTTACCGTCAGCATTGATGGAGCAGTTCATCTTGGTGTCACAACAGGCATCTCTGCCGACGATCGCGCTCGCACCATTCAAATTGCAATTAACCCCAACAGTCAACCTCAAGACCTGCGCCGTCCAGGTCACATCTTTCCTTTACGAGCTAAGGATGGAGGCGTTTTAAAGCGGGCTGGGCATACCGAAGCCGGAGTTGATTTAGCTCGATTAGCAGGGTTATATCCAGCGGGAGTCATCTGTGAAATTCAAAACCTTGATGGCTCAATGGCGCGGTTACCTCACCTCGTTGAATACGCCAAACAACATCAACTAAAGCTGATTAGCATTGCCGATTTGATTAGCTATCGCTTACAACATGAGCGGTTTGTGCAACGTGAGGCCGTGGCAGATTTACCCACTGAGTTTGGGCACTTCAAAGTCTATGCCTACCGCAACTTGCTCGATCGCTCAGAACATTTGGCGATCGTAAAAGGCGATCCGGCAACGTTTCAAGACAAACCTGTGATGGTGCGAGTTCACTCGGAATGCTTGACCGGAGATGCACTCGGTTCTCTACGATGTGACTGCCGCATGCAGTTGCAGTCCGCTCTTAAAATGATTGAGAATGCCGGACAGGGAATTGTGGTTTATCTGCGACAGGAAGGGCGAGGAATTGGCTTGGTCAATAAACTCAAAGCCTATTCTCTACAAGACATGGGGTTAGACACCGTAGAGGCAAACGAACGATTGGGCTTTCAAGCCGATCAGCGCAACTATGGCATTGGAGCTCAAATTCTCAATGATTTAGGAACCAAACAGTTTTGCCTGATCACCAATAACCCACGCAAAATAGCTGGCTTGAAGGGCTATGGGTTAGAGATGGTAGACCGGATGCCGCTGTTAATTGAGGCAACTCCCTACAATGCTGAATATTTGGCAACTAAAGCCCAAAAATTGGGACATCTCCTGTTACAGACTTATTTAGTGACCGTAGCAATTCATTGGCGAGATGAACCTAAATCCGTCACAGAACGCTATGAACGACTTGAAAAACTGCGACATTTAGCGAAAACCTATGACCTGTTGTTGCAAGAAGAAGCCCGTCCCGTGGCGATCGCCCTGTTTAGTAAATCATCGCTCAAGATCCACTTCGGTTTCGACCAACCCAATATCGTTGCGGCTGATTGGTATCAACAGCCCGATCACCCCTGTGTACAGGCGATCGCCCAAATTCTAGACCACCTCACTACCTGGCAAAGCATTGAGCAGATCGAATTTTTGATATCGTCTGGCAGCGACCCCCTGGTCAACTTGCAAGTCCAACTCGATCGCCAAGTTTTTCGTTTAAATGCAGCCAATACGATTAAACCATCTGACCTTGGCGAGCAACTAGAAACCCAGCGTATCTACGTTTTCTCAAGACATACCCCCAATGAATAAGAAGGAGCCCCCAAGGATTAAAAAAGGAACAAAGGCTAAGGTAACGCGATGTGCAATTTAGGAGTTTAGATCCCCGGTTTCTTGTTGGAGGTGACTGAAAGGTGCCTGGTTACATCCCTAGAAACCGGAGATCTGGCATAGTTGAACATCGGGTAAAGGTAACAATCTGTTGTGTGGCTTGCGATGTGAGACACCTCAGCCACCATTTTTTATTGACCACAACACCTGCTCATACCTTATCGAGACAGCCCCATCCAACTCTAATTACACATACTTCTTCAACAACAAGCTTAGCTTCTCCTTCGTTGCCGCAGGGACTTTGTCTAGCGGCGTGAGAATGGCATACTTTAGGGCAGAGTGGGCATCTGAGGTTGGGGGATTTTCATGGAGCCGCCGAATGGTTTCACGAATGACTCGTTGGGCATTAGCGGCATTCTTCATCAAATTGCCAATCACCATCTCAACCGTGACACTGTCGTGATCAGGGTGCCAGCAATCATAGTCAGTGACTAATGCCAAAGTTGCATAGGCAATTTCAGCCTCGCGTGCCAGTTTTGCCTCTGGCAGATTGGTCATACCAATAACTGTGGCACCCCAACTGCGATATAAGTTTGATTCTGCCTTTGTCGAAAAAGCAGGCCCTTCCATGCACACATAGGTGCCCCCCCGATGTAAGGTCACATCGGGCAACTCTAAGGAGGCGATCGCCTCACCTAACACAGCTGCCAAATTACCGCATACTGGGTCGCCAAAGGCAATATGGGCGACGATACCTTCTCCAAAAAAAGTAGAGATCCGGTTCTTTGTGCGGTCAATAAACTGATCTGGCACAACCATATCCAATGGTTTAGCTTCTGCTTTGAGCGACCCAACAGCAGAAGCAGAGATCAAGTATTCCACCCCCAAACTTTTCATCGCGTAGATATTAGCTCGAAAAGGCAACTCGGTCGGCATTAAATGATGGTTGCGCCCATGTCGCGCTAAAAACGCTACAGAAACCCCGTCTAGTGTTCCTACAATGAGCGCATCTGAAGGAGCACCAAAGGGAGTGTCAATTTGTACCTCCTCAACGTCCTTCAACGCTTCCATCTTGTACAAACCGCTTCCACCAATAATCCCAATTTTTGCTTGAGCCATAATTGCCCTTTTATCTATTGCCAGATCTACCGATTGCAACAATGCCCAGATATTGTAAGGGAAAAAGCCCAGTTACGAAGAAATATTGAGGAATGTAAATCAGAGTTAAAAAAGATGCGAACTATTACGGAGTTCGTTAAGACCCTTTGAATATTAAGTTGGATTAACCCTCTAGTCAGGCTCAAATTCTATGAATAGTACTCTCGAACAGCACATCCGCGAAGCCGACGGTCGATATCTTACAGATTTAGAGTTAAGCTCTCTCGAAGGATATGCTCAGTCATATCAAGTGCGTTTGACAACCTACTCCTTGCTGTGCGAGAAGTCTGACATCTTTATCCAGCAGGTTTTAGATCGATTGGCAAAAACTGAGTCTGCTGTCGTTCGCCAACATGGTGAAACCTGCCGACGCGATATGAGCTATGTTCTACGAGCGATCGCCGTTGCTATTCTCAAAGATGATGATAATGCTTTTCGGGAACAGCTTATTCTTTGGATGCAAAATATCATGATGGCTCTGCGGAAAGAAGCTCAATCTGCCAGAGCTTATCAACATCTTCAGGAAATCATCACCCAACAAATGCCCGCTGAGCCTGCCAAGTTGATCAACCGAAACTTGCAAGAGTTTATTCAGGCTTTAAATCTGGGTATGCAATAAACAATCCCAACCAGACAATCCCAACCCTGCTGCACTCTTATTGCCGTAGCGTTGAAAACCAAACCACAACTACTGTGCCAGGAGCATCAACCGTCGTTGTCATCGGGAAGGGGTTGGGGATTGGACTGGTAGAAGCAGGGCTAAAGATTTGAATATGACCCTGCATCTGGTGAATCAAATCGCGAGCGATCGCCAATCCCAAACCGGTGCCAGGAATATCGGTGCTAGCCTGCACACCTCGATAATGTCTCTCAAATAAATGGTGTTGATCTTGGGTCGGAATTCCAGGCCCGGTGTCAGCGATGGCAAATATCTGACACATCTCACCATCCTTAATTTCTTCGCTGATCCAGAGATAGACAGTTCCTGCAACAGGCGTATATTTCAGGGCATTGTCAATCAGGTTACTCAGCACTTCACGAAGAGCCCGAATATCCACTGCAATCGGTGTCAGGTTTGCAGGAATATTAATCTGCAAATTTAAGTACCGATCTTGAGCAATTGCTCGGGCTGAATCCAGTAAAGGCTTTAGTGCTTCACTAATCAAGTGAGGGGTCAATTGCAGCTCAGCCCCTGTTAAAAAATGAGAACTGGGCAACAGTGGAACCGATTTAGCCCCGTCTGAAGCCGTCGCTCTGGCGGAAAATTGACGCTCTAAAGACGATGGAGGATCAAGCGTTGGAGATGGCTCGGACTGCAAAAAAGGCAGTAGATCTGCTTCCCCCAAATCGATTGCCACATCAAATTGCCGCAATAGCTCTTGCAGGCGATCGCTCTCTCGCACAATTCCTGCCGCCGCATCTCGATTTGGGTCATTAGAGCGCAATCGCCGCAGCAACAATTTGCCAAATGTTCGCAGAGCCGTTAAGGGATTGCGAAACTGATGCAGCAAGTCATCTAAAATGTCATGTTGCTGGGCTTGTAGTAGCCGTTGTTGTTGAATGTCGTGATCCAGCCATTGCGATCGCTGATCCAAGACACACGCCAAAGACAAGGTTGTAGCAATCCTTTCAATTTGGGCACGTTCGCGATCGTTCCAGCTTCGATCTGACCGAGCCGTTACTAATAGCCCCATCACTACTCCCTCATGAATTAGTGGCAACATCACATGCTGTGACACTTGTATCCGTGCCGCATCGGGCGTGTCCGAGGTAGATTCATCGGAGGCAGGCAATGCGGGCAACAGGGAGGGTTTAATAGCGGCTGTGTCTAAGTTGGTTTCTGAGGTCAGTAACCGCAAGTTTGTACTTGTCCAATCGTTTCTACCCGATAACAGCGACAAAACCTGATCTGCTTCCCAGTTCAACGCAATCTCTGGATAAGCCACAATGGGCACCAATTTAGTGCTCATCGTTTCTGAAAGATCTTGAGTCAGGTAAACCACGCTAAGAGAAGCCCCTAACCCCTGCGTCAGGATAGCTACCTGCGATCGACACAGGACTAAGAACTCAGAACTCGTGGACATGAGCATGGAAAACCCAAATTTAAACTAGAAAGTTAAGACTAAACCAGACAAATCATAAGAACCTACTCTAACGATTATAAATTTGCTATTTTTCGTTTGTTTAAGCAAGATTTTGCATTTCTTAACCTTTCTTTCCTTCCAACTTTACGGTATTTTTACAGAGGTGCAATCAAAAGAACATACCCTGAGTACTGTTTAATTGGCTATGATGTACCTATGGAAAGGATTTCGACATCCTTTAAGATCTTTCTCAGACTCTAAGCTCCTTAAGGTTCGCTTTAGATTTTGTATCGATAATTTAAAGGAAGTTGAAATTCTAAATTCAAGCCTATATACTTTGCTCGGTTTGATATTTTGTAACCAGGGTTACACCTATTTATAGAGACAGGAGGTAAGGAGGTTGGCAAGGAGACGGAAACGTAAAAGTCGTCGTCGCCTCGAAGGGCGTAGAATTCTAGAGGCAGTTCCGCAGTTTAGCATTGAATGTGGTGAAGAGAAGCCTGTTACGGCTGCTCGTAACTTTATCCGTGCTGAAGGAATTCTGCCACCAGCATTATTGCTGGTTAAGCGGAATGAGCACACCACAGATCGCTATTTTTGGGCAGAAAAAGGGCTCTTTGGTGCCCAATATGTTGAGGAGAATCATTTCCTGTTCCCCAGCTTGCGTGTTCAGGAAGATGAACCAGCAGTACTGCCAATGGCAATGGCTAGCCGTTGATATTGGCTTAGTAAAATTTAATTTTCATACATAATTGTGTGATTACACGTTGTGTACGGAAATTAGATTGCTGGCAGTACACGCTTCTCAGCGAAGGTTTTACAACTTTTGTTCTAATGCTTGTAAAGGGACGACGGTTTAGAACAATTTAAAGCAATAAAGCGGGGTTCGATGAACCCCGCTTTATTCTTGCTAATTCAATCGCTCTCTAACTTCTCAAGAAATCGGAGAGCGATTGAATTAGTGAGCTATCTCGCTGTGAATGGCTACTCTTATGTCAGGCTAACCTTCACAACCTTATTTTTTTCTTCCTCAACTTTGGGAAGGTGCAGGCTCAAAATGCCATCTTTGTAATCAGCTTCAACTTTGTCATTCTGAATACGAGTTGGCATTGGGATGACTCTGCGGAAACTGCCATAACGGAACTCAGAGCGGATAACTCCTTGATTTTCAGTACGGACTTCAGACTTACGCTCACCACTAATGGAAACAGCATCAGCCATGACTTGAACGTCTAAATCTTTTGCATCAATGCCAGGAATTTCAACTCTCAGTTTGATCGCATCAGGCGTTTCTTGAATTTCTGCTGATGGAGCAAAAGCAACCATTTCAGAGCGGTTAGAGTCAGAACCTAATGTATCAAACAACTGATTCAATTCACGTTGCAAGGTTTCAATTTCACGAAATGGTGCCCAACGAACCAGTGCCATAATACTCCCTCCTAAAGGTTGTTATGATTTCAGTGACTATCAGGAGTTAGCGGGTTACATTGTTTAAATTAGATTCATTCTTTCACCCTTCTCCTGACATTTAATCTATCAAAGGCAATTCTTTTAAGAGGTTCGGTTGTTGGGAAAGAGAGCGATCGCATTTCCGAACTTGTAATGGCAAACCCTTTAGTTTGAACGCTTAGCACCTCGTTGAGATTTCTATAGTTGCTAAAAAAGCGATCGCCCTGATGAGAAGCGATCGCCATTCCTTGTCAATTTAGAACAGAGAGTTTTACGAACCTTTAGCCACGACTGCGCTCTAACAAAACCATCATCAGCAAACTCAAAAGAACTTGTTGTTCCTCCCGCTCGCTCAATTGATCCACCTGTTTAATTCTGAAACGTCTAGAGATCAAAGAAGGTGTTTTCTCTAAATGCATCACCACATTTCCGGTATCGGTGCGGGTGACTAAATATTTGGGATGGAGCACATAACCGCTCAGCAAACCAATAAAAGGAATCTCTTGAAACAACGCATCTAACACCTTTACCCAGGGGTTTTCTTCTTGAATCATCAAACTGCTGGTTTCACCATCAAAAATGTCATATCGAGCACTCCAGAGCGATCGCAATCCCCGTCGTTTAACGGAGCCAATATAAGTGCCGTTGTTATCTGCAAAGTTATATCGAGCAGAGAAGTCAAGGATGCGATCGGCTTTAATCTCAAAAAGTGGCTGGGTTCGTTCTGTATCGGCATGAACCGTAATCGCTTCTTTGAGCTTAAACAGTTTTTGTCTAACAAAAAAGACGAGATTACCTTGAGTATCAGTAACTGAAATGCTGGGTGCAAATGTCCAAATTTTGAAATTGAGTTCGAGGGGGTACTGCATGAAATGCTCCAGGGTAGAGAAAGCTTTCGCTTTTATAAATTCCCGGTTCCATTATTTAATTCCGGGAATCAGAAATGCTTTGGCTTTATAAAGCCCATTTCATGCAGTAGGCTAACAAAAACAGTTACAGACTGTAAAGAAGTGTGTACGGGTTATTACGAACTCACCGTCTCCTTCGCCAAAAATTGCTCTAACTCCTCTAATGCCTCTGCATCTACTTTGGTTTGCATCGGGCAGAACTTAGGACCACACATGGAACAAAACTCAGCTGTTTTGTAAATATCAGCAGGTAACGTTTCATCGTGATATTCACGAGCACGATCGGGGTCGAGTGAGAGTTCAAACTGGCGATTCCAGTCAAAGTGATAACGGGCTTGAGAAATTTGATCGTCGCGATCGCGCGCCCCTGGTCGGTGTCGAGCAATATCCGCTGCATGAGCCGCAATTTTGTAAGCAATTAAGCCATTACGGACATCTTCAGCATTAGGCAGTCCCAGATGCTCTTTAGGAGTGACATAACACAACATGGCTGTACCGTACCATCCTGCCATAGCTGCCCCGATCGCTGAGGTGATATGGTCATACCCTGGTGCGATATCAGTGACTAATGGACCCAGCACATAGAAGGGTGCTTCTGAGCATTCTTCCATTTGTTTGCGGACATTAAACTCGATCTGATCCATTGGCACATGCCCTGGGCCTTCAACCATCACCTGCACGTTGTGTTCCCAGGCTTTGCGAGTCAGTTGCCCCAAAGTCTTGAGTTCGGCTAACTGAGCCACATCAGATGCGTCGTGCTGACACCCTGGACGCAAGGAATCACCCAAGCTAAACGAGACATCATACCGTTTGAAGATCTCAATGATCTCGCGGAAGTGGGTATAGAGCGGGTTTTGTTTGTGGTGGTGTAACATCCATCGAGCCAAAATACCCCCACCACGTGAGACGATGCCAGTGATGCGACCTTTGACCAGTGGCAAATGCTCAATCAGAATGCCAGCATGGATGGTCATGTAATCGACGCCCTGCTGGGCATGTTTTTCGATGATATGCAGAAAATCATCTGGAGTCAGGTTCTCGATGTTGCCGTGCACACTCTCTAATGCCTGGTAAATGGGCACCGTGCCAATCGGAACTGGGGATGCATTGATGATTGCTGTGCGAATGGCATCTAAATTGCCGCCGCCCGTGGACAAATCCATCACGGTATCTGCGCCATATTTGACGGCTAACCGCAACTTGTCTAACTCTTCCTCCATGTCAGATGAGTTAGGAGACGCGCCAATATTGGCATTGACTTTGCACTTTGAGGCGATGCCAATGCACATCGGCTCTAGGTTGGTGTGATTAATGTTGGCAGGAATAATCATCCGCCCCCGTGCCACTTCGTCTCGCACTAAATCCACAGGTAAGTTTTCTCGCTGTGCTACATGGTGCATTTCCTCAGTCACAACCCCCTGACGGGCATAGTGCATTTGAGACACGTTGGCGTGTCCCTGGCGTTTGGCAACCCAGTCTGTACGCATATTAAGTTCCTCAGATAAACAGCTTCCCTCCGCCGGTGCTAACCGGACTCAGGTTCTCAGGGTGTAATCTCAGCCTGTGATTCAGGCACCCCTAGCTTGAGAAAGTATGGTATCACCCCGATGGGGAGAAAGCGGAGATATTTCGGAAATTTGCAGGTTTACCATTAAAGAACCCGAAGAATCATTAAGGTAAATGTTAGGATTTGGGCAAATAAAATTTCTTAAGTTTGAATTTCATAGAGAATCGCTTTAAGAGTAGAAATTATGGAAATTACGATCGCCAGTTCATCACCGTCTGCTGCTCCTAGCCCTGAAGCGACTCGTAACAGTAGTGAAATCACCCCAACCGTTTATATCGTTTTAGCGGTCGTTGTTGGATTAGTCATTATTGTTGTGTTGTTGCGCGATCGCATCACTCGATTTTTTGTTCGCACCCCTCAAGGTGAGATTGGTATTGACGCGGCTGCTCCGGATGCCAAAACACCCCAACCCCCAGAGCCTCCATACTCAGTAGACTTTAGTGGGAATAAGTTTGAGGGAACTGGTGGGACATTTCGCATCAGTCGCGACAGCGTCAGAGTGAAGGACAACACGGTCAAAGGAGAGCGAGATTTCTTAATTGAAGAGGGACGCCCTGCTGACCCTGAAGCCCCTGCGGATGAACCCAAACAGCCATGATCAAGACAAAAGCGATCGCCAATCGCACGGCTGAGCTACAACTGTTTTCTGACATTGTTTGTGGCAACCACTCTGCCAAAATCTTGCTGATCCAAGCAGATTCAGGGATGGGCAAATCAGATTTGCTGAAAAAGTTTCAAGATTCTTGCCCTTCAGAGGCTTTGGTTGTTCCCCTTGATTTGAAGGGAGCAGATCTTGGCATTCCCTATTTTTTTAACTGGGTCTGCGAAGACTTAGGGTATGACCGTTTTCAGCAGTTTACCGCTGAGTTAAGACAAATGGTGTCGGGGGCAATCAACTTTGCCAACAACCAAATGGAAGGACAGCAAACCATTCAGATTGCGTTGAATGTGGATGAAAATACCCGTCGATATCGATTGGGTGCCTTGCAACGAGCCTTTTTTCAGGATTTGGCTGCAATCCAACAGCGGGTTGTGATTTTGCTTGATACCTTTCAACTGGCGGTGAGCGATCTACAGAATTGGATTGAAAGCGAGTTGCTGCGCATGGTGCCACGCTTGCCCAACTTGGTGGTGGTTGTGGCAGGACAAACCGTTCCTGACTGCAACAATATTGGTTGGGGTAGTGCTTGTGAATCGTGTTATTTAGAGGCCATTGAGCAAGTCGAAGCGTGGTATCAATTAGCGCAAGTGGAGCATTTACCCTTTGATCGAGATGTCATTAAAGCAATCGTTCGCCTCAATAAGGGCAACCCTCTAGAGATTCGTAAGGCGCTCAAAAGCCTGGAACGGGGGTGGAGCAATGACCAATGACTTGCTCAATCGGTTAGCCCAAGCCGAAACTGATGAGGAACGATCGTGGATTTTGACCGAGAGTTTACTCACCTCACTGGAGCCTGATCTGGTGCGAGTCGTGTGGGCAATGGCAATTCCCCATTGGGCAGACGCAGAAATCTTGTCAGCGTTGGAGCCAGACTTGCAACCTCAGATTGCAGAACTCTATCTCAAGTTGCAAGAATTGCCGATTGTGGAACCGTTTCAGGGACGGGGTCACAACATTCATGAAAAAACCCGTAAACAGATGTTGCAGCATCTCTGGCAGAATCAGTCAGAAATGTATCAGCAACTATCGGTACGAGCGGCAGTCTTTTTTGCCAGTGGTACCACTCCAGAATTGCAAATCGAGTGGCTTTATCATCGGGTGATTGTCGATCGCGAGTGGCAAGGAAATGAACTCTGGAGTCTAGCTCAAAGCTGGACAAATGCTTATCGACGGGCAGAGATTGAGACCCTAATTGAGACTTTGCTAGAACAAGTTGAGGCAGGTCGGGTTGCACTCCCAGCAGAGGCAGAGATTTATTATTGGGCGGGTCGAGCTAGGTTTCGGTTTTACCAGGCAACCGAAGCCTTAGAGCGCTACGAACAGGCGTTGGCGTTTTACCGCGAGATTGGCGCTCGCTTAGGCGAAGCCAACACGTTGAAAGCCATTGGCGATGTGTTGCAGTTCCTTGACCGTCGCACCGAAGCCTTAGAGCGCTACGAACAGGCGTTGGCGTTTTACCGCGAGATTGGCGATCGCTTAGGCGAAGCCAACACGTTGCAAGCCATTGGCTTGGCTGAAGAAGACGGTGTCAAAGGGTTGGAATACTGCCAAACGGCATTTACTCTCTATCAACAAATTGGCGACCAATATAGCCAGAGCCGCAATTTGATCTATTTCACCTCGGTGGTGCAGCTTAAATTGCGGCAACAAGAGGCTGCCATTGAGTCACTAAACCGTGCGGCAGAACTCGCTGAAGGTACTCAATTTGAGTTTTTTCAAGAGACAGCGTTGGCTAAAATTCGTGAGATCCAGGGTAAAACTGGGTTTAAGGGACTCTTTCAACGGGTTAAACGCTGGTTGACCCAACGCTCTTAGCAAACTCCCCGACTGCTTTGAAGCAGCCAGGGAGCTAAAATCTCACCCAATCACTACAGCTTGGTGCCGCAGTCGGGGCAGAAGCGGTTAGTCGTGGCGTTCTTTGCTCCGCAGTTGTTGCAATAGATCAGTTCGATCGCCTGGTCGGGTTGAGGGCGTTCGGGTAAGCCGATCATTTGAGCGTTGCTCTTGCCGGGTGCCACCATCGGGTAACAGTTTTCGTTTTTGGTGACGTGAGCATCGATCAACACCGGTCCATCATGGGCTAATGCCTCTGCGATCGCCGCCTTCAACTCAGAGCGATCGTGCACCACGATACCTTTGATGCCAAAGGCTTGAGCCAACATCACAAAATTGGGCATCCCAGTTTGCATATTCGAGTTGGAATAGCGTTCGCCATAAAACGCTTCTTGCCACTGGCGCACCATGCCTTACCAGCCATTGTTGATAATCACGGTTTTGACATTGATGCCATATTGCGCCAGAGTGCCCAACTCCTGAAGATTCATCTGGAAGCTGGCATCACCACTGATACAAATCACCTGCTGATCGGGAAGGGCTACTTTGACCCCCATTGCCGCTGGTAAGCCAAAACCCATTGTGCCTAAGCCAGCACTGGAGATCCATTGCCGAGGGCCATTTTTGAGGAACTGAGCCGCCCACATTTGATGTTGACCTACATCTGTGGTGTAGTAAGCATTGGGAGCCTGTTCACTCAATTCAACAATCACCTCTTGTGGCGCAATGCTGTCTTCATAGTGGGGCACAACGAGTGGATAGTCTTGCTTCCAGCGGTCGATCCGGGCTAACCAGGCTTGAGTCAACGTAGCATCCGGAGCCACTCCATCTTCTTGATCACGCCGCAACATGTCGATCAACACATTGCGAACATCACCCACAATAGGGACTTCAGGAATGCGGTTTTTGCCTACCTCAGCCGGGTCAACATCAATGTGAATCACCTTGGCTCGGTTAGCAAACTCATCTAGCTTGCCTGTGACGCGATCGTCAAAGCGAGCACCCACTGCAATCAACAAGTCACACTCAGTCACCGCAAAGTTGGCATAGGCCGTACCATGCATCCCCAACATGCCAACCGCGAGGGGGTGCCGTTCATCAAATGCCCCTTTGCCCATCAAAGTGGTTGTGACTGGGAGGTTAAATCTTTCGGCTAAAGCCCGAATCTCAGCATGAGCATTGGCCGCGATCGCCCCTCCACCAACATAAAGCAACGGTTGTTGTGCTTGACGAATCAACTTCAAAGCTTGACTGATCTGACGTGGATTGCCCTTCACGGTGGGGCGATATCCGGGCAGTCTCACACTCCAAGGCTCAACCGGAACATAATCAAACTGTTCTAAACCGACATCTTTAGGGACATCAATCAAAACGGGACCGGGGCGACCTGAGCGAGCAATATAAAACGCTTCTGCGACAATGCGTGCCATATCTTGAGGATCACGCACCACATAGGAGTGTTTGACAATGGGCAGCGTAATGCCATAAATATCTGTTTCTTGGAAGGCATCACTGCCGATCGCCGCACGACCTACCTGTCCTGTAATGATCACCATTGGAATCGAGTCCATCTGGGCGGTCGCGATGCCCGTCACCAGGTTAGTTGCACCTGGGCCAGACGTCCCAAAACACACACCCACTTCACCTGTGGCGCGCGCGTAGCCATCCGCCGCGTGCGCTGCCCCTTGTTCGTGTCTGACTAGAATATGTTGCAGATCATTTCGTTCTTCTGCTCGATATAGCTCATCGTAAATTGGCAGAATTGCGCCACCAGGATAGCCAAAAATATGCTTGACTCCATGCCGTCTCAGGCTGTCGATCAGGGCAAATGCGCCAGATGCTCTAACGGGAGCAAGCATAGCCAAGGGAGCCGATTGAGACGATAAGTCAGTCTGAACGGGAGCAGAGAGAACTTCACGCATAATTTGGAATCTATGATCGTTGGAGGTCTGTATCGATTGATGCACAATGCTGTTAATATCTCAGTCTAGTTCTGAGGGTTTGTTCCTGTCGAGAGCCTGGTGAGGGAAACTTGACTTCCGAAATCGAACGCCTGTCCTCAAAATTCAGGTATTGAGCGTGATCCCCTTTGAGTTGGGCGATTTGCTGAGATGACTGGGGTTGTTATTCAGTTTACATTTCTCAACAAAGAATGAGTGATGAACGATCGCGCTATATTACGTCTTCTAGGACTCGATGGGTGTTCTTCCAGGCCCAAATGCCTCCAAGAGCAACCACAACGCTAATTCCTAGCAAAACCGCAGACAAGCCAAACATATCCGTGAGGGGGCCAGCGATCGCCAACGGTGCACTCAAGGCAATATTAATCACGTTATTTTGAAACCCAAATACTTTGCCACGCATCGTTTCAGGGGTTTGCCGTTGAATCAACGTCTGCATGGGAATGGCAATTAACGAGGCCCCAATTCCCAAAAAAGCACTGAGGGTTAACCCCAGCCACAAATCATTGACCACAGCAAAAATGGCTAGCATCGACGCCATGATGATGAAACCAATCAAGGGCAATGGTTTGTGGTGAAAGCGATCGCCCCAATGTCCTAAAAATGCGGCTCCCAGCACCATGCCTATCCCTGAAGCGGCCAAAAGAAAGCCAAACTGAGTTGATTTCAACCCAATTTCTTGTGCCAGTTGAATTGCCAGAATGGTTAGTGCCGCGAATACAGAATAAAGGATCGTTAGCTGCATCATGGCATTGCTAACCAGAGGGTTTTGCCGCAAATAACGCAGTCCCGCTTTAAAGTCACTCCAGGGATGAACAGACAACGTAGCTGGGCTGGCTTTAGGCTCTTTCAGCTTGACCCACTGCAATATTCCTCCTGCAAGGATATATAGCCCACCCACCAGTGCCGTCTGCCCTAACTCGGCGTTCCACAGTTTTGCCATGCTTAACAGCGGTTCTCCAATGGCGAAACCGACAATTAAAGCCCCCATGATAGTTGTTGTAAACAAGGCATTGGCAGGCATCAACTCATCATGACTCACTAACAGAGGAATTGCTGCTTGCTCAGCCGGAGCAAAAAATTGGGTGAGGATGGATTCTAAAAAGGCGATCGCCAACAAGATAAAAAACGCCGTGGGCAAAACGGGAATGAGCAGGGTTAAAGCTCCCCGCAGATAATTACAAACGGTCAAAATGTGTTTTTTCTCAAACCGATCCACAAAAATTCCTGCCGCAGACCCTAAAAAAATGGCCGGTAAGGTGGCGGCTATCATCAGTGCCGAGCGCATAGAGTTAACTGGATCATCGGGGGTTTGATAGTTAACCAACAGCGAGATGAGTAAAACAAAAAAAACTTTATCAGCGATTTGAGAAAGCCCCTGCCCACACCACAACAACAAAAATGAGCGATTTTGAAGTAGCTGAAAGAAACCACTACTAGAAGTAGGAGAACCAGAAGAGGGCATAGGGTTAGTCAGGGAGATAGCAGACCGTGTTTACAATAGTGTGTGCTTGAAATCAGAGAAATCACCAGACCGTGTGACAAATTTTGCTAAAGAATTATCAAACCTCGAAGATTCTAAAGCATTGATTGGGTAACCCGTGCCAGAAATAACCTTCCCTGCTACACTGAGAGCCGCATTAAGGCATCTTTAACCGAAGTAGGCAATTGCCGCATAATTTTACCTTTTTCGCGATCGACTGTTACCAATGTCACCTGAGCCGTAACGTAAATTTCTTGAGTATCAGGTGCCTGGATGCAGTAGTCCCAGTTGATTCGCACTCCTTCAATGCTGCTCATGCGAGTCTTAACAGCAGCTTCCATCCCCATTTGCATAGAGCGGTGATAGCGAATGGATAATTCAACAACGGGCAAATCACAGCCTAATGCAACGAGATCGGCAAAATTGACTCCCAGCGATCGCAGGCATTCTACCCGTGCTTCCTCCATCCAAACGATGTAGGAGCCATGCCAGACTGCACCCGAATAATCGGTGTGATGGGGCTGCACTCTAACAAGATATTCAAACCATTTTGTATCCGTTGTTGGAGAAGATGGGGCGATCGCGCTAGTTGACTCTAACTCAGGTTGCATAGAGATATTCCTGAACAATCCAAGTTGTACTAAAAGTTATATTTCTATACCTATTTTTACATAATCTTTCAGGCGATAAGGGGGCGATCGCTGCATAAGAAATTTCGACAATCTTATCTCAATTTTGCTCGCTTCCCTGAAATGATAGGGCTTTTATGTAGGTTTACTACTGCCATCATTGATTAGAAACTATTAATAACATCGACGTAAATTTAAATGATAAAACCCATCAAACATTGCATCGTCAGGAGTATGATTGCTGGTTGTAAGGATAGATTTCAGCCTCAAACAGTCGGTTCATTTTCTGAGCTTTTAGTATCAGTAAGAACCGGACTTGATGCAACTTGAAAATTTTTGTTAAGGGGCAATCATGATAGAAAAAATTTTGCTAGCCAACTCTGGAACGGGACAAACCGAGGAGATGTTAAAGGCACTGATGGAAATTCCTGCAATCGGGGGAGCGGCCATCACCATACTCCACGTCGTTCCACCGCAAGTTTCTGCCGAGACAATGACCGATAAGTGGGAAGAAGGCGGCAAGCTTTTGGCAAAAGCAGTCCAGCAATTAAAGCTTGACCCCAATCGAGTAACCGCAATTTTGCGTGAAGGTGACCCTAAAGACGTAGTTTGTCGAGTGGCAGATGAAATCGATGCTGACTTGATTATTATGGGATCGAGAGGGCTGAAACGTTTGCAATCCATTCTAGAAAACTCAGTCAGCCAATATGTGTTTCAGTTGGCCTCTCGTCCCATGTTGCTAGTTAGAGACGATATCTACGTCAAAAAAATTAACCGGGTCATGGTGGCGTTAGATAAATCGGAGCCTGCAAAACAAGCTCTGGCTCAAGCATTAACATTTTTACGAGACATTAAAGGCGGCCAGTTAGTACTCGTTCACGCCAACCCAGATATGAAGATCAAACCGGGTGAAATTCCAAATCCAGAGGAAGATCCGTTACTCATTGCCGCTGCAAACGAAGCCAAAAAATTAGGGATTAACTGTAAGACAGTGGCTCCCGTAGGCAAACCAGGTGAGCGGATTTGCCAGGTTGCAGAAGAGTTGAGTGTCGATTTATTGGTGTTGGGTTCTCCTGAGCGTCGTCCTTCGATCGCTAAAGCGTTGCCCGATCTCGATCGCCTGTTAGGGCAATCTTTGTCAGACTACATTCGAGTGTATGCCAACTGCCCAGTTTTGCTAGTTCGCGTACCTGGCTAGGAAACCGCTCATGACTTGTGGGCAAGGGGCCAGTCTGGGCTTAAACCAAGCCACTGTTGATAGGGTGAGTGTCCTACTGACGCAAGCAAGATGCCTGCACTATAGCAGGGGAATTCTTGCCACTTTATACTAGGCTATGTTTTAAGAGCTTTTGACATTTCTAACCCTTTTTAAAAAAGAGGGATTAAACTCGGCAAAGTCCTTTGCCCATAGCCGTTGGGCAACTACACACACGAATGAAAGATCAGGGTGAGCCATCCAGACCCCATTCAGCTAACAAAAGACGTGCACCGATGAACCGCACCCTTGAGTTAACAGAGGGCGATCGCGATCGATTACGTCAACGACTCCTAAAAGTGCCGTCTGAAGGTTACTTCTCTGAGTTTCCAACGGGCACAATGCAGGGCGACTCAACCCAGCTTGCAAAACAGTTGCCTCTCAAATCAGTAGATCTCCTCCTGCTGGATCCTCCCTACAATCTCAGCAAGGATTTTGATGGATATAAGTTTGCAAAACGAAAAGTAGATGAATACTCGGTTTGGCTTGAAGCAGTTGTGACCACATTCAAGCCTCTCCTTACGGATACAGCGTCGATCTACATCTGCGGAGATTGGTTAACCTCAGCCTCAATTTTTGCCGTTGCTTCGTCACACTTCACAGTTCGCAACCGCATTACCTGGGAGCGAGAAAAAGGACGAGGAGCTAAATCAAACTGGAAGAATTCGAGTGAGGATATCTGGTTTTGCACAGTCTCTGATCACTATACGTTTAATTTAGAGGCGGTGAAACTCCGGCGTAAAGTCCTGGCTCCTTATCGAAACACCGATGGCACTCCAAAAGATTGGGACACGACAGCCAGTGGCAACTTTAGAGATACCCATCCTTCTAATATTTGGACTGATATTACGGTTCCATTTTGGTCGATGCCAGAGAATACCCTGCATCCCACTCAAAAAAGTGAGAAGTTGATTGCCAAGCTGGTGCTGGCAAGTACAAATCCCAACGATCGCGTGCTTGATCCCTATTTAGGCAGCGGAACGTCATCTGTTGTTTGCAAGAAGTTAGGCAGACAGTACTTAGGAATTGACTTGAGTGAGGAGTATTGTTTGCTGGCAGAGAGAAGATTAGAGTTGGCTGAGATCACTCCAGAGATTCAAGGCTTTTCTAAGGGTGTGTTTTGGGAACGCAATACGCTCTCAGTGCAACACAAAGTTTGAGACAACTCCTAATCCATATCCAGCTAAATCAAACCAGACGGTGTCCGCTATCTACATGGATCACTTCTCCTGTGATAGTTTCACTGCTCATGAGAAAAAGCACCGCTTGGGCAACATCTGCTGCCGTTGAGAGGCGTTTCACTGGAACTTGAGTCGCAACTCCACCAAATACATCCTGCTTCGCTTCTCCCAAAATGTCATTCCACATGGGGGTGTCCGTCCAACCTGGTGAAACGGCATTAACTCGGATGGGAGCTAACTCAAGTGCCAAGGCTCGTGCTAATTGTTCAGCAGCGGCAGTGGCAACCGCAGTCGCCCAAGCCCCGGCTACAGGACGATCGGTCGATAGTCCTCCCGTAAACGTTAGTGAGCCAGTTCCATTCATGTTGGGCACAGCCGATCGCACCACATGCACTGACCCCCAAACACGGGTATCGATCGCTCGACGAAAATCAGCCATGTTTCCTTCTAAGACATTGCCTCCGACAAAACTTCCTGCGGCAATATAGACATGGTGAATGGTGGGCAAGCCGGCGATCGCCTGACGAATGGCCGCTTCATCTGTAAAATCGGCGATCGCCGTTCGCACATTACCAATCTGTTGAGCGGCTTGATTTAGTTTCTTAGCATCACGGCTAATCAAAGTCACGTCTGCCTCTAACTGTTTGGCAAGAGTTCCGGTTGCCAACCCAATGCCACTGCTGCCACCGATGATCACAACATGCTGATTTTTTAAGGTATACACACTCATGGTTTAAGTCTCTCTAGGGTTGTTCCTGACCTTGCAATAGACTGGCTAGAGTCTGCTGAAAACTGGCTCTCTGACTGAGTTGACTCAACCACACAGCCGTTTTAGGTCGAGCCTGAATCAACGCCGCACCTTCTTTGGTCAAGTTGATGTAATCCACCATTGCTCCGGTCATGATGTCTGCCAGACTTAAGGTGTCACTCACCAAAAATGCATGTTCAAGCTCACGTTCGAGCACATCAAGATAGGAGGCGATCGCCTCTACTGAGGTGGCTACAACCGTTTCATCGGGTGCATTTCCCATAATTGGAAACATAACTCGGTGTAGAAACAGTTGCATGACCCCAACGGGATATAAGACATTAGCCGCAATACCTAGCCACTTTCGCATGTGTGCTCGTGCTTTAACATCAGCAGGTTGCAAAGAGGCTCCATCAAATGCTTCGTCAACGTAACTCAAAATAGCCGGAGTTTCGTAGAGAACAAAATTCGCTTGCTGCAAAACAGGCATCTTGCGAAAGGGATTGAGCTTAACGTATTCATCGGTAGCAAGATGGTCAAACCCAATTTCGTTGAAGTGGTAATTCACTCCTTTTTCAATCAAGGCAATGCGCGCCGATCGCACATAAGGACTCACTGGAAACCCATACAGAATCAGTTCACTCATGATGTTTTTGGTTGAGGTAATTGTTCTTGAACGTTCGCTCAAATTGAATACTCGTTCAAGATAGCGTCAGAATAATTTACCTGTCAAGTCAATTCTCAAAGTTTCTTGCTAATCAGCAGATAAATTGGTGGGAAGCTTTAGGAGTAGCAATTCATGCCCAAAAGAATCGCCACAGCATGACGCAATTGGCCGCTATTTCAGTCTGTATTCCTGAATAACTGTTCAAAATTTAGAGAATAATATCAAACCTAATCTTATGGTTGACCTGGTTTGAGCAGAGCGATCGCCCCTAGTGCAATGCTATTCAGCGTTTGAGCATCCCGATGCATACGGGCAACTGACAACATGCCCACAACAGCCCCTAACAAAAATTTTGCCGTAACATCGATGTCTAGAGATTTTGGCAAATCCCCATCTGCTTTGGCTTGCTGCAAATTTTGGCGAAAGAAAGATTCGATTTCATCGAGCCGATCTTCAATAATGGCGATCGTGCTAGACGAATGGGCTTCTCGTTCCATCGCTGTGTTGATGATCAAACACCCCTTTTGTTTGGGATCACTGGTCATCGCTTGCGCTAAACGCTCAAACCATTGCTGAATACAATCTAGCGGCGGACAATGACGTGGCATTGAGGCACGAAAGAAATCTTGTGTATATTTGCGAAGTGCCTGCTGAAACAGCTTTTCTTTGTCACCAAAGGCACTGTAGAGACTGCCAGGTTGAACTCCTGTGGCTTGTACCACATCTTTCATAGACGTGTTGGTGTAGCCACGCTGCCAGAACAAGTCCATAGCGATCGCCAACACCTCATCTGTATCGAATTCTCTTTGCCGAACCACAGATCGCTTAAACTCAGAACTTGACTGATCTATCCATCATCACTATAAACATTCTTGAATGATCGATCAAGCATCTGCTAAAAGGGGATCTCTCAAGGCAAATTCTGACTATTTTGCGGGTGGGGCGATCGCTTCAACAATCACCGCTGACTTCACAGAACTTGCCAAAAAACAACTGTGATGGGCTTCTTCGTGCATCGTTTCAATCTGTTGCGTTGTTGGTGAGTGGTCTTCTGCAAAAGCCACCTGCGGGCGCAAATACACTGTCGTAATCGCTAATTTCCCCTGTTCATTTTTGTCCATGATGCCTACGGCTTGGTCAACATAACTCTCAACCACAAACTTTTGTTTGGCGGCAATAGAGAGAAACCACAACATATGACAACTCGACAGAGACGCTATAAACGCCTCTTCTGGATCAATATAAGCGGCATTAGAATAAGGCTCAGGAACAACGTGAGGCGAAGCGGAGGCAGACACCTCAGCTCCTCCATCAAATCTCCAGGTGTGTTCACGACTATATCGGTTATCTGTGAATTTTTCTTGACTCCGATACCATTGAACTATCGCAAAATGTTCAGACATTTTTAGCCTTCCAATCGTTTCATTTCTTCTTCAATCAAATAACTCACCTGATCTCTGTACATCTTTTTTAATTACATCTGGGTTTAAACCTTCTGATTTAGCCCACCACAACACTATTGACACTTGGCTTGAAACCGCTATTTCAATCTTCCTCTTCAAAGGTGATGAGTTTGAGATGACTAGGGTTAGCAATCAACTCTTTAGTTAACAAGTAACCAGTAATCGTCCAGGTTTGAAAGCGTCGAGCTTCCTTGCCAATCAGACGAGCATCGGGGCCATCATAGTATTCGGGCCACTGGTCAAATAAGAGTCGTCGTTCAGCAATGGCGATCGCATGCAGTGCCAATTCTCCGCGCCCCATTTTTTTGGCAGCCGCCGCTAGCATCCACAACAAAACAGGCCAACTGCCGCCATTGTGATAAGACCAAGGACGATTTTTAGGATCGGCACCTGTGACTGTTTTCCAATCTGAATCTTCTAACGCTGGAAAACACAATTTCATTGGCATTTGACCGATCAAATCGTTCCATCGCAATTCAATCACGTTAAGAATGCAATGGGACTGATATTCGTTGGTCAAAGCTGTAATGATAGCCATCAAATTGCCAATGGCAAAGAAACGAGTATCGAGTTGAGAGGGGCCCAGATTGCCAGCGAGATAGCCTCCTGCTTCTGGCAACCATTTTGCCAACCGATAAAAGGGAATGGAGTCTGAAAAAATATTGAATTGGTTAAGTGCTTCTTCGCCATATTCTTCAACTCGATAGCGATAGATCACATTCAACCGTTCTGGGTCGATCCAATAATTTTCTCGGAGTTGTTTGAGCAACGGGGGTAGGCGACGGCGAACAGCCAGCAAAATATTTTGATTGTCAGCATTTGGCACTAA
This sequence comes from Oculatellaceae cyanobacterium bins.114, assembly GCA_033764315.1. Taxonomy (GTDB): domain Bacteria; phylum Cyanobacteriota; class Cyanobacteriia; order Elainellales; family Elainellaceae; genus FACHB-1407. The sequence continues at coordinate 34,067 of JANRJA010000145.1, read as the reverse complement.
AAGCTCAAGGCTAGCTCTTAATGCCGCATAAAACAGGGACTGAATATCGAGGGGATGTCCATACAACCCCATGCGACGATCAATCATGCTGGCAGCATCGGGCACCAACACCATTGGATACATATCAAAGCGAATCACCAGACAGAGTTCGAGAATGAGCCGAATGCCTTCTTGAAAGTCGGCTCGCTGCACTAGATCTCTATCTTGAGTGGCGATCGCATAAGCCCGCAGCAAAATGATCCACCACAAGCCAGAGTCAGCCGGAGCCACTCGCCCAATGGCATAATCTCCAAAATCAGCTTTGAGATGTTCCTGCGTGCCAATGGTTTGAATCTTAAAGCTGGCAGGCATTAACCCACGACTGGGCTTTGAGGAGTCAAATTGCCCTGTTTTAGGTTGGAGTTTGAGGGTTTCCTCTAAAAAGTTGCGGACAATGTCGGGTTTGCCTTTTAGCAAAAAAAGCAATCCTGAGGAAACAAAGTCTCGCACAAAACACTGGTCGTAATTGAGTGAAGCACCGTCTGGATCGCGAGCTGCGATCGTGCCAATCGGTTGCTCTCGGTAAAACAAAATAGAGTTTTCGAGCAATTCCCACGCTTGCTCTTGCATCAATTCAGATCGATCGCTCAACCTCAGCCCTCTCCCTGCTCATTACAACTTAAAGAATCACCTAAGATTTGTGGTCAAACGATCACAATATGAAAGCCGTAAATAACCTAATGTGCAACTTTTCTGAAACTCCCGCCAGTTCTGACCCTCACCCTGGCCCTCTCCCACAGGAGAGGGAACTGGAGTCCCTGGAAGACCTTCGCCTACAGGAGAAAGGTTGGGATGAGGGCAAATTAGTTGTACATCCCGTTAAATAGGTCAACATAATCGGATATACAGGTGATCGTCAATAGGTAGAACGATTAACAATGGACATATTAACGACCTTATTTTATTTTTGCGTATAGTCATGACTCAATTACCACCAGAGTTGCAAGTTGTTTTTGATCAGTCCCAGGAACCAGAGGCGGTGTTCTCAGGGGTGCTGCCTCCTCTGTGTGAGGTGTTAGAGTGCGATCGCTGTTTTTTGATGCTCCGCAATCCCTCAACACGCATCGGCAAAGTAGCCTATTGTTGGCGACGCAAGCCAGAGGTGCCCGATATGACTGACTATCAGTGGAGGCAGGAAGACGAGTGGGAAAAAGAAGATCCTCTGTTTGCAGCCGCCTTGCAAGGCAAGCCCTCCGTTTATGTCGAGGATGTAGAAACTGCCGACGCAACCGTGCTCAATCGAGACTTTGAGCGTCAATATTTTGGGCATCGGGCTCTCGTTCATGCTCACCTACGACAAGACGGGCAACTGTGGGGCATTTTGCAGCCGTGTATCTTTGGGCAACCCAGAGCCTGGTCAGAGCGCGATCGCGCCATTATTTCTGTATTAGAAGAAAAATTGGCACCTTTGGCAAAAGAGTATGTGTTGAAGACAAAAGGGGAAGGGCAGAGGGATGAAGGATAAAGAATAAAGAATAAAGGATAAAGGATAAAAGATGAAGGATAAAGAATAAAGAATAAAGAATAAAAGATGAAGGATAAAGGTTAGAAAGCTGGAACTCTTCCCCGACAAGTCCTGCCGTGTATACACATCTTTGTTTTGTCAATGAGACACTCGGTTGCTTCAATGAGTTTGAAAACCAGGCATTGGGGGAGAATCCCCCAAACCCCCAATTGGGGGACGCCACTGCCTCCCCCAAACCCCCTAGCCGAAGGTGTTGCGGTTGACCCAAAGACGCGCTTCGCATCTGTACCCAGTACGGGTGCTTCTGATCGGCTCAAAATCCTGGACAAAGACTCAAAGTCCCCCAAAATTGGAGGATTTAGGAGGCTAGGGCCTTGTGTGTACACGGTAGCCTATAGGTCAGAGAAACTAGATCCTAGCTTTCTTCTTTTTAGGCAAAAGGGACGGGGATGAGGGAAATCATAGTTGCATCCAGCAACACTCACTTTTCTCTGTCATCCTTCCCTTTTCATCCTTCACCCTTCATCCTTCCCTTTTCCCCTTTCATCCTTTGGCTTACCAGTTCTGTGGCTAGTTGCAGAGCCGATTGCATACTAGCTGCATCTGCGATTCCCCGTCCAGCGATATCAAAAGCGGTGCCGTGATCGGGGGAGGTGCGAACAAAGGGTAATCCGATTGTGGTATTGACAGCTTGATCAAAGGCTAAGAGTTTCACGGGAATTAACCCCTGATCGTGATAGAGAGCGAGGTAGGCATCATGGGCATGAGTTTGAGCTGCCGACCCATACCATGCCTGACCAGGACGCACCCACAGAGTATCAGGGGGAATGGGGCCCTCTAAACGCACAGCCGGAAAGCGATCGCCCATCGCCTGAATCCACGGAATTAACCAGTCCACTTCTTCACGCCCCAGTTGCCCCTGCTCACCACTATGAGGATTTAACCCAGCGATCGCAATGCGGGGAGTGGTGATCCCAAAATCTTGAGCGAGGGTGGCAATCAACAGTTCTAGCTTGAGGGTCATCAGATCAGGTGTCAAAGCATCGGGCACCTGTCGCAGAGCAATATGAGTCGTGGCTAACAGGGTACGAAGAGTCCAATTCGTGTGGGGCGATCGCGCCACAAATAACATGCCAAATCGATCAACCCCGGCTCGGTCTGCCAGTAGCTCGGTCTGCCCTGGATAAAAATGTTGGGCGGCATGCCAGGCTGCTTTGGAGATCGGAGCTGTGACAATACCATGAAAGTCACCGTTTAGGGCACCCGCGATCGCCGTTTCGAGATAGCGAAAACTCGCCTCACCACTCGTCTCATTTCCCTGGCCTAATGTTATAGACGTTGCAGTTTCTGACTCAAGTGCAACATCTATAACCTGTAGCGAATCTGGTTTAGGAAGGGGATAGTGAACCAGGTGAGGCAGTTGTTTGAGGCGATCATAGGTTTGTTGCAATACCCGATGACTGCCCACAACCGTAATATCACAATCACACGTCAGAGCCGGGTTAGCCAACGCTTTGAGTGTAACCTCAGGGCCAATACCCGCCGGATCTCCAATGGCGATCGCAATTTGAGGATGGGGCGATCGGTCGGTTGCGGTCTTAGTCAGGTCAGCATTGAGTTGTTGCACAATATCTCACTCACACTCTCTATTTCACTCACACTTTAATATTTCGATCACACTGTGCCAAAGACTCGGCACTAAACTGCTCTAGAATACTTTAGGCAGGCTTTCTGCTGGTTTTAAAATTTGATGCGGAGTAATCGCGTAATGAATACTGAACTTCTTAACGCCGCAGTTCTATCCTTTAGCCTCATTCTAGTCGGCTTAGGTTTAGGCTTTTTGCTACTCAAGTTGCAAGGCGGTGAAGAATAGGTTAAGAAACGAAACCCCCTCTGCCTATTTTTAGAAAGAGGGGATCGTTCGTTAACACCCAAACCTTACATCTTGCCCTTTTGCATCACTTCTTGAAGGTGATGTCTAATTTCATTGACTTGCTGCATCTCAGCCTGTTGCAGCTTTTGAAATAGCTCAACACAGGGTTGAGACTGCATTTCTTGGGCATCTCTGATATAAGTTTCGTAAGCTTTCAAAGCTTCAGCTTTGTTGTGCAAAACCGTTAGCAGGTCATACTCTAAATTGCTGATAGCTTGGGTTTGACCATTGGCTGTGGATACCATAAATTGAACCTCCATGATGTGGGGTTAGCCCCATTTGGTTGCTCATCTACAGTGTTTTTCCTAGATCGAGAGTTCATCCATCCTTGGGGGAAGAGCGCGTAACAGCCGAGGGAGTCAAGGATGAAGAAGCCATGATGAGATGATGAGAGTCGTTCAGCACTCAAAATAGAGGTATTGCTAAACAGAGAGATATGCATTGCCAAGCCGCCCTCACCCTAGTCCTCTCCCAAAGGGCGAGGGAACCGGATTCTAGCTCCCTTCTCCTTGGGGAGAAGGGCTGGGGATGAGGGAAATCATACTTGCACTCAGCACTCAAAATCATGATTGACCATTGACGATATACCAATGACATCAACCATTCAAATCACGGTCAAACTGTTTGCGGCTTATCAAGATGCCTATGGAGTGTCTGATTTAGTTCTGCATCTGCCATCCGGGTCAACGGTAGCCACTGTGCGCGATCGCCTCATTGCAGAGCATCCCGAACTGCAACAGTGGCGCGATTTAACCCGTTTTGGAGTCAATTTGCAATTTGTCGAACCTGATACGGTTTTGAAAAATGATGATGAAGTCGTGCTCATTCCACCTGTGAGTGGGGGCTAGAGAAAAATAGAAGAATAGGTCATCAAAAGCATTGATTAACAAGGTGATGGGATTGGGGTTGAGGTGACAAAACCCAACCTAATAGAATTTTTCGGCAACGAAGGATAACTTGCAGGTAGAAATTTGGGAATGGTTATGTAGAGGGCTAGACCGCACCATAAAACCATTCCCGATCCCATTCATTATTTTGAATTACTAGCTTCTACTTCCGACTGCACTTTGCGAGATTTGCGGAATCGTCGCCCCATCTCGTTGAGGGAGCTATCAATTTCGCCTTTACCCGTTGCTTTGGCAGAGCTATAAACCTCTCGTGCAGCGGCGTAAGCTTCACTACCTGCCAGCATATAGGTGTTGTAGACCAGTTCTTGCAGGTCGTTGAGCGACACCCAAATGGGATGAAGTGCCATAAACAAATTGACATCTTCCTGCATTGCATCCAGATCAAATCGGCGTGGCAGATAATCCGGATTGCGAGCTGCAAATTCGGCAGACTTTTGTACAAAGGCACGGGTTTTATCGCCTAATTTTGCTAGTTTTCGCCGCTCCTCGGCTGTCATGGTGACTAAAAAGGGAAGCTTTTCACGAATCGTATTAACGGCTGCTGCTATCGAGGCTTGGTCAGCGGCAGAAAGGCTAGCATTCAAGGGTTGGAATGGCATTTTAGATCCTTATGGAATTTAGTAGATGGACATCGACAGTTATGACTCAGTCCAACTAGAAATGCCCCAAATTGATAGGTTCTTAACGGAGTAAGAGCCGTGTGAAATACGGAAGTTTTAACTGAGCCATTCTAAAGCATCCGTATATTTAAGGATGGTGTTGCTTCAAATCCAATAGTTGATTGTTTGGCATCCAAACTTGAGTATCCGGCATCCAAACTTGAATACCTGGGATATAAATTTGCATGTCTGAAGTACAAACTTGAATGTCTGAAGTACAAATTTGAAGAGTTGCCCTACAAATTTGAATACCTGAAATACAAAGTTTGATACTGGAGATACAAATTTAACTGCTTGAGTCATAAAGCTATAAATCGTGGACTCAATCACGCTTCATTCTTATAGAGGATTCGTCAGCGCAGTGTGATGCGATCTACAAATGGGTTGTCTGTTTTACTTGGCTCAAGCTTGAATACGTCAGGGATAGATACCCCTACAATGGGAGCTAAAGCAGCGAACAGGTAAAACGATGACAGTGAACCTCCGCAATACGGCTGCAACCCAAGCGGAACTAATTGCCTATCTTAAACAACACCGCATTTGGAATGCGGAGACGTTGCTTTGGCAATGGTTAACGGCTCATCCCATGTCCCTACAAGAACCGCTTCAAGTCATTCAACAGCTTAAAACTTGGCTCGACACCTTTCGTCCGCTGCCTGCTTCGGTTGTAAGTGAACTGCGGCAACGGTATCAAGTTCGCTTTACTTACCATTCCAATGCATTAGAAGGCAACACACTAACCCAGAGTGAAACAGAGTTGGTGTTAACAACAGGCATTACGGTTGGGGGAAAAACGCTTCAGGAGCATTTAGAGGTTATTGGACATGCAGAGGCGATCGCCTACATCGAAGCGTTAGCCCAACAATCGATACCGCTGAGAGAATGGGAAATTCGCTAAATTCACAGCTTGATTCTCCGCAAGATCCATCCCGAAGAAGCCGGACGTTACCGGACTTTAGATGGGCAGGCAGCGGGAACGGGGTATGTCTATCCTCCTCACGATTTATTATCGGAGCTAATGGCAGAATTTATCAGTTGGCTTAATTTTGCGGATACTCAAGCGTTGCACCCGGTTCTCTATGCGGCAGAGGCGCATCACCAATTGGTAACTATTCATCCATTTCGCGATGGCAATGGGCAGGCAGGGCGACTGTTGATGAATTTGCTGTTGTTACGAGCAGGCTATCCGATCGCCATCATCTCAAATGAAAATCGACAGCGGTACATCGAAGCCTTAATCCAGGGACAACAATCTGACAACTGGGAACCCTTTTATACGCTGATCATTGATGCAACACAAGCGGCACTGGTTGAGGTATTAGGTGTGTTAGCCACTGCCGCTGAGGTTCAGAACAAAGCGTTACCGTTTTATCAGGAGATGCTGGATTTTTTGCGGCAGTAGCCTCCAGTAGGTTGGGTTGACGGAGGAAACCCAACATTCACCTATCTCTTATTTGTTACTCATATCCAACATTTACTTCAAACAAAATGGCATCTCCTGCTCCCCAATCAACCTCATATACCCCTCTGGCTACAAACCGATGAAAACTTGAATATTGCCAATCTTTGGGATGCTGCACAAGTTGGTGATGCACTGGGTTGTAATGAATGTAATCGATGTGTTGATTCAAATCATGCTCATCTCGAATTTGGTGCTCCCAAAAACGGCGTTGCCATACAGCTTGTTCCTTTTTATGCAGTCGAGCTTGATTTTGTTGCCGTTTGTGTTGATTAGGGCAGGTGCGGGTAAAGATTGTTTTGATTAACCGCCATCGTGTAGAAAAATCTGCATCACCTGGTGGAAGTGTCCAGATGCAGTGAAGATGGTCTGGCAATACAACGATCGCCTCAATAGTAAATGGATGACTGGCTTTAACCGTGCGAAAAGCGTAACGGAGATGCTCAATGTTCTGGGGCAGGTGAAACAGTTGTTGCCGTTGATAAGTCACAACGGTAAAGAAATAAGTGGCTCTAGGTGTGATGGCACGACGATAACGCATCTGATGACCCAATCGTAGATGAGATTAGTATGGGTAATCAGGAGCATTGCTTAACAGAATGATTGAGTTGGGTTTCGTCACTTCAACCCAACCTACCGGGGCGATCGCACTATCCCTGCGTCTGCTGACTCTAACTTAAGATGCTTTGGAAGCGATCGCATCACAATACTTAGGAATAACAGAAACAGAATTCAATACCTCACTAGAATTTACGGTAGAACTCTGCCATTTCCTCTTGATGCTCAGTTTAGCCTCGTTCCTCAGGCTCTGCCTGGGAACACAGATTTGGAGTCTCTGCCTCCTCCAAGATGAAGCGGCTCTGCCGCTACTCAGCTTCTGCGTTGAAATCTCCCCTTATTTTTCGTCTGTGAGTAATTTTTCGGAATATACTGCTTTCAGCTTGAATGTAGCAGTAGGCTTTTAGCAGCAGTTGGTTTTTCGCATTTTATCCAGAGCTAAGTTTATGGGCAGATGGGTTGGACATTGGCTACCAGTTGTTACGGTTCTGGTGGTATTCCCCTTTCTTCCGGCTCTAGCGAATAATGGTAAACCCTGCGATCGCAACTCTTTGGAGCAAGCCATTGAGCAGCTTCAAGACGATCAACAGCGTGTAGATGCCCAACAGGTTTTAGAGCAATGTGGTGAGGCAGCCGTTCAGCCGCTTGCAAATGCCTTGAGTGCCGATGCAACGACACGGTTTTATGCTGCCGAAACCTTGGGACAAATGGGTTGGGAAGCTAAATCAGCAGTTCCTGATTTGGTGTTGATGAGTCAGGGCGATAGTGACTTACAAGTTCGCAGCAATGCAATTCGGGCTTTAAGCGCGATCGGTCGAGATAGTCAAATGTATTCAGATCAATTGCAAGGTTGGCAAACCAAAGACATTCAGAACTTGCAAGACCTTTATCAACAGCTAGATAGCGTATTTACACTGCTCGAACAAGATGAAAGCAATTGGGCAACGAAAGCAGACGATTTAGAATCCCTACGCCTGACTCGGAATGCACTGCAAACCCAGTTGAGAAGCTTGACCGCCCAGCCAACCTATCAAGTCGTGTCTTGGGGGCAAAGCTATCCTTGGATCGTAGCAACAGGGTTAGTGCTGGTTGTGATAGGAAGTGCATACGGCAGCATTTTTGTATGGAAACCGTTATGGTTACTGAAATTCGGGATTGAGGATGAGAAGATCGAGGCGGTGGAAAAGATCCCCCACGTGGGAAGCTGGCTAGCTTGGTTGTTGAAGCTGTTGTCGCCCTTAAAGTACCATCCTCGTGTATTAGATGCTTGGGTAGAACAGCATTGGCAGGAAACTCAAGCAGGGTTCTTAAAGCTAGATACCGTCAAGGATAGGAACATTCATATTCCTCTGCCTGTTCATCTGGATGGAACACTGATTAATCAACTGAAGGGCAGTGATCTTAGTGATTCCTTTAAGCGAAAAACAGCCGTGCTGCTGATCATGGGGGAAGGAGGAGCCGGAAAAACCAGCTTGACCTGCCAGATTGCCCAGTGGGGGCTAGAGAAACAGCTTTTGGCTCATCGTCTGCTGCCCGTATTGATCGAAACCGAGTTGGATGAAAACAAGACGCTGGTTGATGCGATCGCAGGGCAACTCAAAGCTCTAATCAATCAGACAGAAGATATCGCACCCCACTTGCTGCAAAAATTGCTGCAACGCCAGCGCATTCTGGTCATTGTCGATCACCTATCAGAGATGAGCGAAACAACCCGCAAACGGGTCACTCCAGATTTAGCCAGCTTTCCAGCCAAAGCATTGATCGTTACGTCTCGATTACAGGAACCTCTCGGAGGGGCTGGAAAAACCGTTTTGAAACCCTTGCAAATTGAGTCCAATCGCCTCTGGGCGTTTATGTCTGCTTACCTAGAATCGATTCACAAACAAGCTTTGTTTGGGGATGATGAATATTCGGATGCCTGCGATCGCCTCCGCCGCATTGCGGGTGAACGTCCCATCACGGTGTTATTAGCACGGCTCTATATTGACCACCTGATTCAAGAACGAGAAGGAGCAGGGGGCATCTTGCCCGATTCGGTGCCCAAGCTAATGCTCAGCTACTTAAATCGCCTCAATCAAAACATCCCCGACAAGCGAGATGATCTAGAGATACAACGCGATGCTCAAATCGTTGCTTGGGAATGCCTCAAGCAAACCTATCGACCGACATTGGTGAAAAAAGAAGAGGCGATCGCCGCCCTGTCAAAAGCAGCAACCGACGATGCCAAAGCACGCCTCACTTATCTAGAGCAACGATTGCTGGTGGTGCAATCCCCAGAACCGAGAGATAAAATTCGCATCATCCTCGATCCACTGGCAGAATATCTAGCCGCGACCTATCGAGTCGAACACAATTGCCGCCAGGAAAATCCAGACAGTGCTTGGCAAGAGTTCTTTCAAGAGATCGATCAGAAACTTGCTCAGGCTAACGAAACCTCAGACGTGATTCGTGGCTTTTTGCTGGCCGTGTGGGACTGCTGTGAAGATAGGGCACGAGAGGCAAAGATTCCAGACTTTGTCACAACCGAGTTAGATCCTAAAGCGGGAGTTAACCGCAAAGAATTAGAGCGGGTGCAAGAAAACCGTCGAATTCGTAAGTTAATCTCAGAACTGTCTGCCCCAGAATTGGAATATCGAATCCGGGCGGCTAACGATTTGAGTCAACGCGGAGCCGCTGCCAAAATCGCCGCTCCCAACTTGATTGGCATGTTGGAGAACCGCAATCAAACCCTGGAAGCACGGCAAGCCGCGGCTCAAGCATTAGGCAAGCTGGGAATTGGGGCTGAAAAGTTGCTTGCCCTGTTGCAGCACGCCGACGAAGAAATCGCGGTGCGACGCAGCGCGGCTGAAGCACTGGGCATGATGAAGGCAGGACAGGCTGAACTCCGTCAGATAGTGGAAAGTGATGGTCAACCCCTCCCGCTTCGGCAAGGTGCCACCAGAGCCTTGAGCCTGATTGGTGCCGCTAGTGGTGAACCAGTGCCTATGCTGATTGTGGAGTTAAAGCAGGGGGAAGTCATTGCCCAGGTTAAATCCATTCCCGTCTTCAAGGAGAATCTAACGGAAGACCTGAGCTTAGATTTGGTGACAATTCCGGCAGGTGAGTTTCTTATGGGTTCTCCCCCCGATGAAGTAGGTCGAGATTGGTATCAATATTCCTTTCCAGAACTCAAGGATGTGGATGTGGAGGCTCAACACCTCGTCACCGTGCCGTCCTTCTCCATGAGCCAGTTTCCCATTACCCAGGCGCAATGGCGATTTGTCGCCCAGTTACCCCGCGTCAACCGCGATCTAGAACTTGACCCAGCCAACTTTAAAGGCGACAACCACCCCATAGAAGTCGTGTCTTGGCGTGCGGCGATGGAATTTTGTGACCGTCTATCTCAGCACACGGGTAAAATCTATCGCTTGCCCTCTGAAGCCGAATGGGAGTATGCCTGTCGGGCTGTCCCCTCACCCCCAGCCCCTCTCTCAGAAGGCAAGGGGAGAGTCTATCCACCGTTTCATTTGGGAGACACCCTCTCAACCGATCTTGCTAACTATAACGGCAACTACACCTACGGAGACGGGGTCAAAGGAATCTATCGACAAAAAACTAGTGAGGTCGGTAGTTTTGGGGTTGTCAATGCCTTTGGTTTATCAGAAATGCATGGCAACGTCTGGGAATGGTGTTTAGATCATTGGCATCCGTCCTATCAGGGAGCACCGACTGATGGAAGTGCCTGGGTCACAGAAGGTGACGATCGCTATCGCGTGCTGCGGGGCGGCTCCTGGCACGACGCTCCTGGGCTCTGCCGCTCTGCTAACCGCAATCGGCTCACGCCCGGTTATCGGGACTACGACATTGGGTTTCGAGTCGTCTGTGTTTCTTCCAGGACTGCTTAGCCCTTTGCCCTTTTCCCCTCTTGCGCTTTGTACTTCTTTACTCTTCTTTCCTTCGCGCTCTGCGCGCTCAAATTTTTTTTTACAAATTAGGGGTCTTGTCACTTATGCACTATGCTCTATATCTAGTGGCATTAATAGCACTCGAACTCTATTGTACTCTACATCAGGGGATTTCATGATCAAACCTGCGTCACTCGATCTGCCTGTGATTCAAAAAACCTATGACCTGGTGAAATGGTACATCCCCATCCTCAATCGCCTACCCCGCGATCATCGCTTTACCCTTGGAGAACGCATGATCAACGGCTTGTATGACTTGCTAGTTCAGTCGCGTAGGGTGGGCAGTGCCCACCCTATTAAAGCTTTATGTATAGAGGTAGGTGGGCACTAAAGCATCCAACTTATTCCCCCATATTCACATCATCAAATATCGACAACTCTGAACTCTTCCCATCACATTGACATCCCCAATCACGGTTATATACTTCTCTCTGCACATATCGATGAAAACTAGAATATTGCCATTGGTGGGGGCATTTAGCCAAACCATGTTTGACCGGATTGTAATGCAGATAATCAAAATGATTTGCCAAATCTGTTTCATCCGTAATCGTATGCTCCCAAAATCGCCGTTGCCACACATTACTCTCTCGATGCTTACGACGAGATAACGAAACATTTTGAGGTAAAGCTTGTTTTCCTCGTAAGGATCGGGTGAACAGTACTTTTAGCCGCCCAATTCGTTTGGAATAATTGCAATCATCAGGAGGTAATGTCCACAGAAAATGGAGATGATCGGGCAGAATAACAGCAGCCGTAATTTCAAAGGGCATCTCAGAACGCAGTGCCGCTAAAGCCGATCGCAAGTAGACAATGTTTTGGGAGTCGGCAAAAATAGGAATACGGTTATAGGTGACAAGAGTCAGAGAAACGGTACCACCGGGAGTATAAACACGACGATATTGGGGCATTGAAGCGGTGCGATCGAGGGTAGGGGATAACACTTTATCCTGAGATTACCCAGCGTCCGGCTTTTAGAAACAGGTTCGACATCAATAGTGGACAGAATGGTAGGGTGGGCATCGCCCACAAAATAGGCATTTGAGAATTGTAGGGTGGGCATCGCCCACAAAATAAGCATTTGAGTGCTCCACTTTGGCAATAATTTTAGCCAAGGATACATTGATAATCAGGCTGTGGGCAGTGCCCACCCTACCTAACTACCATCAGAGCTGGTTGAAGGGATTCGATCAGGTGTATACAGAGAGTCCAGTCTGCTCCAGCGATAGGGAAAGCCTATCCAAAAATCAAACCGAGTCGGATGGGTTGGTAGGTTCGCCGAAGACCCGTCCGGCTCCCCTCTGCCGCATCAACGACGTAGTGGAATACACCAACAGAGCCGACCAGATCAACCCAAACGTGACGATATGAGTCACAGTAAATGGCTCATGATAGAGCAACACCCCTAGCACCAACTGCAAACTAGGTGCGAGGTATTGAAAGAACCCCAACGTCGAGAGTTGCATTCGTTTAGCGGCATTGTTAAACCACAGCAACGGCAACGAAGTCGTTATCCCGGCTCCCATAAATAACAGGGTGATGCCCCAACCCATGCCAAAGTGACCCACGCCTGTGACTGCCCAATATCCGGTCAGGGCTAGAGCGATCGGCGTCACGAGCAACGTTTCCATTGCCAGACCCACCATTGGAGCGACTGCCACCATTTTGCGTAACAAGCCATAGCACCCAAACGAAAAAGCCAGAGCTAAGGCAATCCACGGCACCCGACCAAATTGCAACACAAAATAAGCGACTCCAACGGTGGCTAACATAACCGCAAACCATTGCCATCGAGTCAGCTTTTCTTTGAGGAAGATAAACCCCAGCAGCACGTTGACCAGTGGGTTGATGAAGTAACCCAAACTGGTCTCGATCACATGATTGGCGTTGACCGCGTAAATATACAAACCCCAATTAAAGGCAAGCAGAGCAGCGGTGGTAAACAACACAGCTAATTTACCGGGAGCCTGCCACAGGCTACTAAATTCTGCTCGGCGGTGTTGCAAAAACAGCAACCCTGTGAGAAAAACCATCGACCAGATTACCCGATGTGTGAGCACCTCTATTGCCGGAACCTGCCCAAAAAATTTCCAGTAGATGGGCAACATGCCCCAGGTGGTATAGGCGAGAATGGCGTAGATGGCACCTGTTTGGGTTGATGGTTTTTGCAGATCAGCGTTCAAGGGGTGTCTTGGGTGAAAGTAAATAGTCGCTTATCATAGCGGCTCTCCTAAAAGTTGCACTTCACCCGTTCTCATGATTTTGTTGAAAATGATACCAATTGATACCAATTTGAGTTATGAATGCGACACATCAGATCCCCCTGCCTCCGGCATCCCCCTTAAAAAGGCTACCGTGTACACACAAGTCCTCTTAACCCCTAAATCTCTAACTTTTAGGGATATTGAGCCGTTGCTAAGAGTCTTGCCCTCACCCAAAACACCCGGACTTGGAACAGATGCGAAGCGCGTCTTTGGGTAAGCTGAAACACTGTCTGCTAGGGGGTTTGGGGGAGGCAGTGGCGTCCCCCAATGGGGGTTTGGGGGAGACTCCCCCAATGCTTGGTTTTCACATACTTGCAATTCAATTGGTATAACTTTTTGGTATTAAACAACCATCTCAACTAAAACGGATTCTGTTACCGCAAAGGGGTGTTTGAACGAAAAGGCATAGGGTGTGGAACCGTGTTGCTGCAAGTGACACAGCCGCTCTTTGGCTTCTTCAACTGTGGGCGTGTGATCTGCCGGAATCCACCACATGGCCAAATTGGGACTATCACTTTTTTCAAACCAGCGACGCCGATCGCGCATGATGCCTGCATGAGCATGACCATAGACATAATTTGACAACGACTCTAGCGATCGCCAAACCGTTAGGGTAATCAAAATGCGTTCATCTTCAAACACTCGCAGTTGAGTTGCATCTTCCGATCCTTCAGCTCGCAATCGCCAAACAAACCCCGGATCAGCGTCTGCAATTGAGTTGATATGGTTAATCTGCGCGACAAAATCCGCTGCATCTGGATGAGATAGTGGTAGGCGCAAGATAGCAGTATTGACTTGGGCGAGGTGGTAATTTGCAGACGACAAAGAAGGCATAGGAGCATCTCAACAGAAGATTTCTCCCAGACCTTACCCAGGTCATCCCTCTAAAGATAGATGTATTTACTTAAATTAAAACGACCACTTTTAGAGAAAATTATGTGGTTATTGCCCCATGCGATCGCGGCTAAAACCGTCGCTTAAAGAATAGAGCTAAAGTAGCACTAACTTTTTCGTGCCAGTCTTCTTGAGGATAGTGACCCACTTCCTCTAATGTGACAAACTCCGTTCCTTTAAGGGATTGAGCAAAGGTCTGTGCTATGTCAACAGGCAACCAGGGATCCCGAATTCCCCACGCCAAAAGCAAGGGATGCTGCCACTGTTGTAACCCCGTCTCAATCTCAGCCGTGACCGTTTTGAGTTGCAGGTTTTGCACCGTAGCTAACAGTGCCCGTCCAGCATCTGAGCTTTTGATCCAGGGACGACGATAGATGTCTAAATCCTTATCTTCAACACGATAGCCCCCACCTCCCTCTAAGGTGCGATCGACCAGGAGGGGATCTTGAGTGATCATGTCACCCACCAGCGGTATCCCCATTTGCCGAATGCGCCAGGGCACAGTCGCGGTTTGAGTCACAGGGGCGTTGAGAATTGCCAGACGATCGACCCGTTCAGGGTGACGTAAGGCATATTGGATGCCGACAGAACCCAAAAATCCTTGAGTCACTAAATGAAATTGCTCTAACTGAAGCGCATCAACCAAACTCCCCAACGCTTCAATAAATACCTCTGGGGTATAAGCAAAATCGCGACGATCGGGCTTCGCAGAATAGCCAGACCCAATCCAATCGGGGGCGATCGCTCGAAACCCCTCTTCTGCTAGAGCAGGCAATACCTCACGCCAGCCATAGCTCTGAGACACCAACCCATGCAACAACAAAACCGGGAGGCGATCGCTATTGCCCAGGGGTAAAGCCTCCCGATAAAACCAGTTGAGAGAGCCGACTTCAATGATGTGTTCCCCGTTTGCCATTGGCCTATCCCGCTGCGATGTGTTTCAAATCACGTTGTGTCTGAGCTTACCGCTTTGGGCGATCGCGAAACAAGAGACAAGCGGGAAAGGAATATGACTCGGCTACGCTGGCTAGCGTTTTGCTTGCCAATCAGGAGAGAGGGGATGGGGAAGGGTCGCAAACCAGGCTCTCACATTGACCCTTTAGACCTAAAGTACGTCAGTTCAGTTTAAGCAGCCCAGCGAATCAATTCGCGACTACCAGAGCAAAGTCTGCCGTCGCGGACTACCAAAACCAAAAGTTTACTGAACCGACGCAGGTCGGTTTTGCTCGTATAGCAGCGGTTTCAACCGCCAAAATCCTTATCCCGAATTCCCGTTAATCCTGAGTTGGATTTTGAATGCGATCTTCAATATCGTCTAGCGTTTGAATCACTAATCGTTTAGCTTGCAGCTTCCAACCCCACTTCTGAATTCTGATTGCAGCATAGCCAGATGCGATCGTAATCAGCAGATCTAACGGTTGAATAAAGGAGATGCCCAACAACATACTGAGTCCGGCAATGCCCCAAAAGGGAAGCGCAACGGTTTGACGTTGTTTTTCAACCAACTGGCTAATCGCATCAGTGGGCATCTCAGCTCGCAGCGTTTCCTTGATTTGTCGTTGCTCAGCGATTGGAACCGATAACGCTATCTTGGGGCGCAACTTCTCAATTTTGCGAGCATCAGTGCTGTATTGGGTCAATTCGTCCTCTGCCATGAGAACTAAGCGTTCTAACTGTCCCATGAGGATGCTCTAACCCCGTTTAAAGATGGATGTGAGGCGATCGCCAAGTTGACCCACGGCATTCTGTAAAGGATTGCGGCTCGATTTAGGGGGAACTGCCAACTGGATAGGTTCATCTTTGAACTCTTTAAGGCGATAGCCATATTCTAAATGCTGTTGGTGCTTCCGCAGCATAGGAAAGAGCCGAAACGCTCCCTGCAACAACTCTTGCTGACTATCAAAGATGGCCTGGTTAATTTGGCTAGAACGCTTGATCGCGATCGCCCCAACAGGAAACCAATTGGGTCTGCCTTGAATGCGAATGTAAATCTCATAATCAGGAGTGCCATCGGTCTTCAGCCGATCGTATTGTTGTGCCGCTTTAGCACGCTCAGGCGATCGCTTAGGTGCTTTGGGTTGCGACTGTGGCTTTCCAAATCCAAGATTGGCAGACATGGGCATTGCAAGTAAACATTAATAAAAGTTTACAACATTTTAAGAAAGTTCTTCTGATATTTTTCTCGCTGCACTACTCGCCCCCCTCGAAGATCATGTCTAGAACTATATTCATCGCAGGTAACTGGCTCCATTGACATCAACAATGCCACCCGTGAGGAACAAAGACTCATCTGCCGCCAAAAATAAAACCGTATGAGCAACTTCCTCAGGTTTGGCAACCCGATTTAGAGGACTCTGTTGGCGAACGCTATCTCCCGCAGGACTTTCTAAAACCTCCCGTGCCATGTCGGTTTCGACAAACCCTGGAGCGACGGTCATCACTCCAATATTGTGAGGGGCAAGGTGTTGCGCCAATGATTGACTCAACGCATTGAGTCCCGCTTTGCTGGCTCCATAAGCTGTTGCGTTGGGTTCCCCTCGAAAGGCCCCCCGTGAGGAGACGTTGATGATGCGTCCCGATCGCCGCTCGATCATGTGGCATGCTACGCAATAGGTGATGTTGGCGGCTCCTACGAGATTTACACCTAAAGTTTGCTGCCAGACGGTTTGCCACTCTTGATAGCTAACCTGATCCAATGGATGCTCCTGATATACGCCAGCATTGTTCACCAAAACATCGATGTGACCCAATTGGGCGATCGCCTCATTAACCATCTGCTCTACCGCGATCGCATCAGTCAGATCCGCCTGCACCAAGACATGACCCGAACCAGGAAGGGCATCTCGAATCTGTTGTGCGGTTTCCTGTCGTTGACCGTAATGTAGGGCAACTGTGGCTCCAGCCGTGACAAAGGCGATCGCGGTGGCGTGACCGATACCCCCGGAGGCTCCAGTAATGAGAACGGTTTTGTTTTGGAGAGTCATCATCTAATAGTTGTTAATCGATTACTATAACCAGGGATTAACAATTGCAACACTTGTTCCATTAAAGTCGCTTTCATTGCGGGTAACGAGTGACAAGGAGTGTTGAAGTGCGATCGCAGCAATCAGAGAGTCAATGATAGGTAATGTTCGACCCTGTTGCTCAAGCCGTCCAACCAAATCACCCCACAACAACATTGTTGTTACGTCAATGCCCAAGATTCGATCTACAAAACGAGTTGGAAGAGTTTGATTAAGCCAGGTCTCTAAGGAATCTTTACGCTGGGATGAGGCAAGTTTGCTAATACCTTTAGCAATTTCACCAATCGTAATCACGCTAATATAAAGTGTTTCTGGAGTTTGGGCATCAAGCCAAGCTACAACGTTTGAGTTAGGTTGCTTGGCAACCAATTCAGAGATGAGGCAAGTATCGAGAAGATAGGTCATAGAGTGAAGCGATCGCTTGACAGACTGCGATCGCGGCTGAGGTCAAGTTCTCCAGTGGCAGCCACTTCAGTCAGGGGAGACTGACGAAAAAACTCAGAAAGCTGTGTTGGTGAACTTGACTGACTATGATTGTGCTCATCACTCCAAAGCGTATTTAAGCTTTGAACAAGGAGTTGAATGACACGAAGTTTGTCTGAGGGTGAAAGACGAAGCAGTTGTTGCTCAAGTTCTTGAACCGTCATAATTGTTCTACCTCTGGTCAAACATTGCTTGCCTTAGTTGTTCTAATTTTACAGTGCCTGCAATGATGAGCCGATATATCCCTAAAAGAGACAAGCGACTCCATTAAACAAACCCACCCTAGCTAAATTTCTGAGGTAAGCCACTGGTTCGACCAGTGCGACTCGACCCGCTTTGAGCGTTCCACAATAAAGTAACTCCCACGGTGGCTTGATGAAGCAAAACCGTAGGAGGAAAGAACATGTCGGAATTGTATCAAAGCCTATCTCACTCCAAGTGGGATTGTAAGTATCCCATTGTGTTTACGCCTAAATATCGTCGCAAGGTGATGTTTGGAGAAATTCGGAAATTTCTAAGTCCGATTTTCCATGAACTGGCTCGGCAGAAGGAGTATCGTATCCTTGAAGGGCAGTTGATGCCCGACCAGGTGCATATGTGTATTGAGATTCCCCCAAAATACACCGTTGCATCGGTGGTGGGGTTTCTCAAGGGCAAGAGTGCCATAGCGATTGCACGTCAATTTAGTGGCAAGCAACGCAATTTCAATGGGGAGAACTTTTGGGCGAGAGGATATGCAGTTTCAACTGTGGGATTTGAACTAGAAGCTGTGCGTCACTATATTCGAGAACAGGAAGGAGATTGCTGATAAAGGGGGGAGTTCTAGCGGGTAGCCGAGAATAACCCCCAGCAAGGACACCCGCCCCAAGAGCGGTCACACTCATCAAGCCCCCAGCGAAGCAACTGTTGGTCTGACCAAATTTGCAACTTTCCTTGTTGATTGAGCGGTTCTAAATACCCTAGCAATCGATCTAACCAACGCCGATGCCGATTTGGATCAGGACTCTCATTATCCTGATGGGCATAGCAGATAAACCCAGGTGGGACGGGTGACATAGAAAAGGCGATCGTAAGTCTACCTCTTTTTTACTCGAATGAAGTAGTTTTTTCCACTTCATCTTTTCTTTTACAACACGTTTGAAGTTGATGAGGTACAAAAAACCGGGGTGCAGAGGTGGAAACCCTTGTACTTCATGGATCTGATACCAATTTGAATTGGCTTTGCTGCACATGATTTCGCAAGGGCATTTTGCGAAACGCCCTTACCGTTAATCTGTAACCGTTATTTGTTGAATTGGTTATGAGACATTCTCCAATCCCCCAAGTCATTCACGGGGCGATCGCAGGTCACCGACTTGTCGTTGCATTAACCGTTGCACGCTCCCCAACGCCCGGTTTAACTCATATCCCTTTTGTTGCGGATTCGCGAGATAGGCTTGCTGTTCTTGCTCGATCATCAGCACATCTTGGCGAACCAGTCCGTCGAGTAGAGCCTTTGCAGAACCAAAAAAGCTGTCTTTAATGAAACGACGGAACCATTCCGGCAGTTTGTGCAACCGAGGAAAGGCATTCAACGATGTGAAATGAATGAGGTACGCACGAGTATGGGTTTCGTCAATGGGGCAGAGCAAACAATAGATTTTGAAGTCGTTACCCAGGCTTGATGCCCAGTGAGGATAGACATAGCTGACATCCAGTGGCTCTGGGTGCAATTGCCGCATAGCAGGGATAAATAGTTGTGCCACTGACCAGATCTGGTTGATGTTGTAATAGCTCTGGGCTTGATAGTGCGCCACGACGCGATCGCTCGTTTCCTCTAAATCCTCTAGTTTTGCCTCTGCCCACGCCTGATAGTTTTGATGCAAATGCCCGTGGTGCATATCCATCAGGTTTTCAATCAAGTAAGAGTAGTGCGCCTCACACTCGATCGTGGTGAATGACCCGATGTAATTCAGGTGATCCCATTCCGGCAAGCCCATCAAGGGAACGGTATGTTGCAGCGTTGCATCTCCTGGAAATAGCCAGACAAAACCGTCCTGTTCTTGCACGGGATAGGTACGAATCTGGCAAGTGGGTAACTTCTGATTGTCTGCGAGATAGGGAACGGCTGCACAGCGTCCCTCAGCGTTAAATTGCCAACCGTGATAAGCACATTCCAACTGACCGTCTACTACATTTCCTTCGCTTAACTTGACGTGCCGATGGGGGCAGCGATCTTCGAGCGCATGTACCTGACCTGCTTGGTCGCGATAGAGCACGATCGCTTGATGCCACAAGGTCACTCCCACAGGCTTAGCCTGCACTTCACCGCTTTGGGCAACGACATACCAATGGTTTAGGTTAATACCCAAACGGCGCACATCACGAGTAGAAGTGGTGGAGAGGGGAGTGTCGAGCATAGTTGGGGGAACGGGAGTGAAAAGGTGAGGAATTGAACAGGAGAGACGCAATTCATTGCGTTTGTATAGCCACATTAGCAGGGAGTGGATGAGTGGCAGAGACACGATTAATCGCGTCTTTACGTATTTATCTACCCATCTACCGTTAGATTTGCAGAAGCCCTTGAGGGGAAACCGTCAGGAGCGATCGCCGTTGGACACCTTCTCGATACAAAATTTCGTTGGCGGCTAATAAACCACTGCTAACGGCACGTTCCATCAAGCCACAGGGGAATGGCATCTTCACCCAGTCTCCGGCAAACATCAAATTAGACACTAGCGTAGCGGTTTCAGGGCGATCGCTAAAACTATTGGGTGGAAATCCGGCAAAGTTTTTCTGATTCACCAACTCACAGTGCAACAGATTTGCCGATTGCAGGGCAGGCACGATTTCATACAGTTCGTTTTCAAAGGTGTTGAGCAATGCCTGTTGTGTGGGAAATTCTCTCTCTTTATAGCAATAGGCGTGCAACTCGACGACACTGCCTCCTGTCCGACTTGCCCAGGCGATGTAATCGTCTTGAATCCGGTGATATAGAGTGATGCTATCGGTGAGGCGGTAGCCTGACAACGACGTGAAGTCGCTGTGTTCCCAATCGAAATCGCGATCAAACCAGAACCGAGCCACCGCAAATGGATCGGCAACAGTGAGTTGTTGCACTTGTTGCGCTACCTGAGCATGAGGTTCTCCGCTGGCCAGTGAGAACAAATGCTGAACACCAGGAACGTCTGCTGCAAAAACATAATAGTCGGCCTGAACCGTTTGAGTCGGAGTTGTATCCCCTTGCATTGCCACCAGTTGAATCTGATCTCCGTTGCGATTGAGCACTTGAAACCGGGGCAAATCGCGTTGAGCAGGGCCTCGCAAGACTCGACCCCGGTCGTCATACTCAGCCCCATGACACGGGCAATGAAAGTGCCCATCGGTTTCAGTATGAACAGTACACCCCTGATGAGTACAAGAGAGAGACATCGCTTCTCGTTGGTTAGCCGCGATCGCATAGACCGCATCCCCGGCTCCAAAAAACTCCACCTCATCTGTGCTCAACAGAGGATTGCGCTTGACCCAAAAGGGCACAGTGCCGCTATTGCCACCCACCTGATAGTCTAGACTGCTGATTTGCCCTTGATCCCAGCTAACACGATTGACGGTGGCCTCAGTAATCACCTGTCCCCCCGTTGCCGTAATAGCATTGACAATCGGATCTACCAGGCTTCTGCCCATATCTTGAACGGTGCCGTTAAATGCCAAACCTTCTGGATTGCCAAAGAAATAAAAGTGGAAGAACTGCATCAGTTCTGCTGCACTCATAACATCTGGGGAGTTCAAGCTAGATTTGGCAAAGGGTAAGAAGTAAAGATCGTACAACCCGCGTGGAAACTCATTTTCAACCCATTGAGCCACAGAGAGATGATCCAATCGGTTGTAGCTCTTCTGAGGGTGAAATCCGGTGATCTCTCGAAAGACCTGCCAGTGCGCGTATTTGGTTAGATTCAAGCCCCACTGCAAGCGATTCGTTGAGGCGATCGCCAGATCAACAATGTTCCAGGGAAAGGCAGAATGGCTGGGACGAAAGACCTCTGGGTCATATTTCTTATCCTTGTAAACCACTGAGTAGTAGTTGAGCGATTTGAAATGGTTCTCAATCTCTAACTCTGAGACAAGGCTTTTGAGGTTGTAATATTGTGGGAAAAAACCATGAAACCCATGCTCCATGCGAAAAGCTTGATCCCCTACTTGGATGTCCCAACTGGCAATTTTGCCACCGAGTTGTGCTGCCCGTTCTAGCAACGTAACCGCAAATCCGCGTTGGCTTAACTCATAGGCACAAGCTAAGCCTGCCAATCCTCCACCAACCACCACGACTTGCTTAGGTTGATCAACGTTATAAGGGAGGGCAAGCATATCTTGCTTAAAAACAGTTGGCTGGGGTTTCATCAACCGGGAATAGCCAACTAATCCACCTACTGTGCCGATTCCAAGGAGTTTTAGTAAAGTACGTCGAGAAATAGACGGAGAAGAGCTAGATAACCAATGCATTCGTTAAAAACAGCCCAAATTTGACATCGAAGCCTGCTCATCAAGCGATGCGATCGGGAGTAACCGTACACAATCCCTGATTAAGCATGACTTCATGCCTTACACCTACTACAGCAATCCATCTAAAGTGTAGGAACGCCAGTGTTGCTAATCGTCTTGAGAAAGCAACGGTCAAACCTAGTCTTGCCCACCCTCAGCATGAATTGCTACAAGCATAGATATAGAGGCAATAGCGGCAATCTTAAATGACCTCACCCAGAATGTAAAGTTAAATCAAGTTGAAGTGTGTTGCCATGCGTAAAGTTTGATAACCATCCCTGGTTTTCAAAGCATTTGGAGACAGGTTTTATCTCCACACCCTTAAAAAACTGATAGGGACATGGTATGTCATGTCCCTACTCTTAAAGATTAAGTAGATTAAAGCTTCAGCACCGCCATAAACGCCTCTTGAGGCACATCCACCGTCCCGATCGCCTTCAATCGTTTCTTACCCTTGGCTTGTTTTTGCAACAGTTTTTTCTTACGGCTGATGTCACCGCCATAGCATTTTGCTAACACGTCCTTACGCAGGGCTGGAATGTGCTCACTGGCGATTACCCGACTGCCAATAGTCGCTTGGATGGGGATCTTGAACTGGTGCCTGGGGATCAGTTCCTTGAGCTTTTCTACCAGTGCCTTACCGACATAATAGGCTTTATCTCGATGCACAATCGTCGCCAGGGGATCGACAGGATCGCCATTAATCAGAATGTCCAGCTTCACCAACGGGTTTTCTCGGTAGCCGATGAGATGATATTCCATGCTGGCATACCCACGCGATCGCGACTTCATCTGGTCAAAAAAGTCGGTCACCACTTCTGCTAGAGGAATCTCATACATCAGAGTAGTGCGCCCCTGTGCCAGGTATTTCATGTCTTTAAACACTCCCCGGCGGCTCTGGCTGAGTTCCATCAGTGCCCCAACAAACTCTTCAGGGGTAATCATGTCTACCTGCACATATGGCTCCTCCATCTTTTCGCGATCTTGAGGATCGGGTAAGTGGCTGGGGTTATCAATATGCAGCACTTCACCGCTGAGCTTGGTGACCTGATAGACCACTGAAGGAGCCGTTGTAATCAAATCCAGGTTATATTCGCGTTCCAGGCGTTCTTGCACGATCTCCATGTGCAACAGCCCCAAGAACCCACAGCGAAAACCAAACCCCATCGCGCTAGAGGTTTCAGGCTCATATTGCAGAGCCGCATCGTTGAGGCGCAATTTCTCTAACGCCTCCCGCAGGTTTTCAAAATCGTCAGCGTCGGTCGGAAACAGCCCACAAAACACCATTGGTTTTGCTTCGGTGTAGCCCGGTAAGGGTTCTTTGGCAGCGGCAGTCGCGAGGGTAATCGTATCTCCCACACGAGCATCTTCAACGGCTTTAATCGCAGCGGCTAAATAACCCACTTCCCCTGCGTGCAGTTCTTCCACTTGCACCTGAGCAGGAGAGAGTACCCCCAGTTCATCAATCTGATATTCCTTATGGGATGCCATCAGTCGAATGCGATCGCCCTTTTTTAAAGCACCATCCATGACACGGAAGTAAACGATGACTCCCCGATAGGGATCGTAATAACTATCAAAGATTAACGCCCGTAAGGGTTCTTTGACCGTATCTTGAGGCGGCGGAACCAAGTGCACAATCGACTCCAGAATCTCATCAATGCCGATTCCTTCTTTTGCCGAAGCTAGAATGGCTCCACTGCAATCCAGCCCAATAATTTCCTCAATTTCCTGCTTCACCCGCTCAGGCTCTGCCCCTGGCAGGTCAATTTTATTTAGAACAGGAATAATTTCTAAGTTGTGTTCTAAAGCCAGGTAGACGTTGGCAAGCGTTTGAGCCTCCACCCCTTGTGAGGCATCCACCACCAACAGTGCTCCTTCACAGGCAGCGAGCGATCGCGACACCTCATAAGAAAAGTCAACATGCCCCGGTGTGTCAATCAAGTTCAACACATAGGTTTCACCATCTTGAGAGGGATAAGACATGCGAGCCGCTTGCAGTTTAATCGTAATGCCTCGCTCTCGCTCTAAATCCATGTTGTCGAGGAACTGTTCCTTCATTTGACGCGCACTCACTGTGCCCGTCGTTTGTAACAATCGGTCAGCCAGGGTCGATTTGCCGTGATCAATGTGAGCAATGATCGAAAAATTTCGGATTCGGGAAACAGGTACGTCAGTCATAGACCTTGTTATAGAGCGAATCAGCCAACAATCATGATTTATAAGCTGCTTAAGGTATTGTAATCCTTCTATCTTCATCAGGCATTTTTTCATGAAATAACCTGGAGAAGGCAGGGCAGGCAAATGAAACCAGCCCTAATTTTGTCAGAAAGCTAATCGTCATACCCCAACTCAACTGAGGACACCTATACATTCCTGTATATTGCTGAAATTATTAGGATTTGTTCTAATGTTTAGTTGCGAGTCATCGCTACAATACAGTATGAGAGCGTTTGACTATATTTTTACCTTTCCCCCAATGCTGCACTAAGTACTGCTTTTCACAGATAGGGTTCGGAAATAAAACCAAGGGGGTGTGGGGGCCGCGCCCCCAGCCAGGGGTTTCACCCCTGCACCCCAAATTCCCACCCCTATTTGCGACGAGTTGTACTAAGAGTTCGTTCTTTGCGGTGCTGTTTAGATAACCCTTCTCCAGGAGCTTTAGTCTCTATGAATGATCCTGCTGTTCAATCTGAGCAGTCATCCAATAAAATCGACCTCTCAATTCAGATAGATGCTGACCTACTCGATCAAATCAGCCATCTGACCAACGATCCCAGCAAGGTGATTGAAGTAGCCGTGCGTCAATGGCTGCGCGGAGGTGCAAGACGAGATGACGATTTGACCCGCACTCTACAACGAAATCCAGTTGTTCCCCCCAGAGGAGAGTGGAACGATTGATTCCTAAATTTACTTAAGATAGGTCATCTTAAGTAAATTCTCATTTTTTTGTGGATCACATGGCTATAGATAAGCTAAGTTAGAGCGGAGGTTTTACCACAAGGCATTGAGCCTTAACATTACAGACTCTTCAGCAAACAGGGTTGCATCTTAGCGTGGTGGTATTCCTTAGCCTTTTTAGGCTGAACTCTATTTATTCTGTTGTTTGCAGTTGACGCTGATGACTTTGCCTGGCGATCTCCCATTTCCCCTAACGAAGTCTGTCGAATTGACAGTAGCTAAGCAATTGGACCCTGTTCTACCCACTCCTGGAGTTGACCTTGTTCTTGTCCAAAACGCTGCTGGTCAATGTTTATCGTTTTATTGGCGAGATGCCGAACACTACCACCTTCTTTGCGATCAGTTAGTGGGTAAGCCACTCGAAGATGGTTTTTTGCCGATCAACCAGGAGTCCTATCTCAGCCGAATTCACCGAATTTTAGAGTATTTGGTACCAGAGCGGTTCAATTACCCTTTTCTCTGCGCTGATCAATATCTCGTTTTTGACCTCAACATTAGCCCCGTTTTGATGCCTCAGGGGTCTGCTACAGCGGTGGTGATTGTTGGGCAATTTCTCTATGTCTGCTCAAAATTTGAGGCCTTTGAATTAGTGGATAGTATTGCCTATCCCACTCTTCCTCCCAGTTCCAGTCGCTATCAAAAGCTGCTGACCCAGGTTGCCTGGAATATTCGTCGAACCCTTGATCTAGAAACCATTTGGCAGCAAACCGTCAACGGTCTAGGGATTGCCCTCGAAGCCAGTCGCTGTTTGCTCTGTCCCTATGAGGTCTCTGATACCCAGGTTGAAGTAGTCGCTGAATATTATCAATCGACGTTGAAGTCGATGCTAGGGCGGCAGTTTTTAATCGACAACGAACCTTATTTACAGCAGGCTCTAACCACTCTCAAACCTGCCGTGGTGAATGTCACTCGCTCTGAACAGGGGCAACCCTATTCTTTGTTGGCTGTTCCGACTTCTTATAAAGACCAAGCCAATGGGGTGATCATTCTGTATCAGTTCGATCGCAGCCGCATTTGGAACGAGGTTGAAATTGAACTGATTCAAGAGCTTGCAGACCAGGTTGGAACAGGAATTGCCCATGCAACTTTGTTTGCGGCTAGTCATAGTCTTGCGGCTGAGCTGCAACGGGCAAACGATAGCCTGCGTCAACAACACCAGGAGCTAGAGGAAGCTCGTAAGCAAGCAGAGGAAGCGTCTCGCCTCAAGAGCGAATTTTTGGCGAACACCTCCCATGAGTTGCGGACTCCCCTCAACGGGATGATTGGCTTTCTCAAGCTGATCATGGATGGCATGGCAGACGACCCGGCTGAGCAAAGTGAATTCATTGAAGAAGCCCATCGCTCTGCTGTTCACCTCCTAAATATCATCAATGACATCTTAGATGTCGCGCGGATAGAAGCAGGCAAGATGCCGTTAGACCTCGATCCGGTGAAGCTAGACGATTTGTTAACGGATGTCGAGAAATTTACGCGACCGCAAGCACAGCAAAAGCATTTGAGTTTTGAGATTCTCACTCCTGACACCCGAGATGAGGTTATTCTCTATGGCAACTATCAGCGACTCTTGCAAGTCATGCTGAATTTGGTAGGGAATGCCATCAAGTTTACTCATGAGGGCGGCATTGCGATTAGTGCCGAAATTTTGCCTAAAAAAGTGATCGTTCACAATCAAGAACGACCTGGGTTTGTCAAGATTAGTGTGGCAGACACAGGCATTGGAGTTTCACTCGAAAAGCAAGATAAGTTGTTTCAGACTTTTAGCCAGGTGGATGGCTCTCGAACCCGCCAATATGGGGGCACAGGGTTAGGGCTGACTATCTCTCAAAAACTGGTAGAAGCGATGGGTGGCGTAGTCAACTTTTATAGCATGGGTGAGGGTTTGGGTTCGACAGTGACTTTTACGGTGCCGCTCTATCAAGAACCCGTCATGATTGCTACTCCTCTTGCTAACTCAACTGATTTGTTGAAAGAGGTTTAGTCGATAGGATGGGTTGGCAAGGTGTAACCCGTGTGGATGTGAGTTTCACGCTTCAACCCACCCTACATCTTCTCTACTCCCCTCTTCACCCTTGCCGTTGTGCCATGAGGCGATCGCAGGCAGTGGTAAAGTCGTCAGTTGTGATTTGAATGTCTTGAGGCTGGGTAAAACCCTGATTGCGATAGCGACGGACAGCTTCTAAAGCAGCTTGGTTGCTCAGCAGTGCTAGATCAGCCCCGTTCCAACCCTCGGTTTGAGTTGCCCAGTGGGTCAAATCAACTTGGGCGATTGGGCGATCGTGATTGTGCACCTGCAAAATAGCGAGGCGACTGGCTAAATCAGGTAAATCGACTTTAAGCAGCAGATCGAGGCGTCCCGATCGCAGAAGTGCCGGATCCAGGGCTTCTGGGCGATTAGTCGCCGCAATTAATAACAGATTGGGACAATCTTGCAAGCCATCGAGTTCAGTTAAGAGTTGACCGACAACGCGATCGCCCACCCCTGAATCCCCTTGAAAACTGCCTCTAGCCGGAGCAAGAGTATCAATCTCATCGACAAAAACCACGCAGGGAGCTGCTTGTCGAGCTTTGCCAAACAATTCTCGAACGGCTTGTTCTGACGCACCCACCCATTTGCTCAACAACTCCGGGCCATTTACAGCGATGAAGTTAGCTCTGGCTTGGGAAGCCACTGCTTTTGCCAGCAGGGTTTTGCCCGTTCCGGGTGGACCCCACAACAAAATGCCTCTAGGAGCCTTTGCCTTGGTGTGGTGATACAGTTCGGGATAAAGCAAGGCTCCTTCTACTGACTCTTGCAACGTTTGTTTCAGTTCATCGAGTCCGCCGATCGCATCCCACGAGACATTAGGCGTCTCAACCTCAACCGATCGCAATACCGCAGGTTTAATTTGCTTGATGGCAGACAAAAAATCGGCTTGGGTTACAGTCATGGTTTTAGGAACTGGGCCGTTCAGCGAAGGCACCGACCGACGCAGAGCCGTATACGCTGCTTTTTGACACAAGGCTTTCAGATCGGCTCCAACCATGCCAACAGAGAGATCGGCGATCGCCCCCAAATCAACGGCACTGGCTAACGGCATCGCCTTGGTGAGAATCTTGAGAATGGCTAACCGTCCAAGGCGATCGGGCACCCGAAATTGAACCTCGCGATCAAATCGTCCAGGACGCCGCAACGCCGGATCCAGATGGTCAGGACGATTGGTTGCTGCCAACACGATGACGCCTTGAGTTTTGGCAAAACCATCCATCAGGCTTAACAGTTGAGCCACAACTCGCTTTTCGACTTCGCCTTCAACCTTGGCGCGATCGGGTGCAAGACTGTCAATTTCATCAATAAACACAATGCAGGGAGCCGATCGAGTGGCTTTTTGAAACAGGCTCCGCAAGCGAGCTTCGGCCTCTCCATAATATTTGCCCATCACCTCTGGGCCGACGATGGCGATATAATTAACTCCCAGTTCTTGAGCCAAAGCACGAGCTGTCAAGGTTTTGCCAGTGCCCGGTGGCCCCACCAACAACACCCCTGTCGTGGGTTCTAATCCCAATAAACGCAGCAAATCAGGGCGTTTTAGAGGTAACTCCACTAGCTCTCGTAAGTCTTGAATGACCTCCGATAACCCCCCAACACCATCAAGTGATACTGATGCATGGCTATCTTCTGACGGAGGAGTAATGAGCACCTCATCAGTGGTTGTCGTGGCAGAATTTTTAGGCGTTGAATAGTAGCGATCGCGCGTGCTGGCAGTCCCTTCACTAGAGCGACGCGAAGCCATTTCGCTTTGAGACGACTCTCCACGACTGGCAGTTGTATTGGCAGACGAGTGCTCGGAGTCGCGGGGAGGGTGACGCCGGACATCGGCTTTAAATTCCTCTGCTTCGGTTCGTCCTTCGATCACACGAACAATATCCAGTAACCCCTCCATTCCCTGATCGAAGAGATCTTCAAATTCTTTCAACAGTTCATCCACGTCCATATGCTCCATCCAAATCTCATCGGGGGCACCGCCAGTGTTTTCAGTATAGACATTTGGTTTCAAGCATCATCTGTCTCTATGTCAGTGTCGTTACATTTACTGCTTAATACTTATGTCTCCAGTTAGAGGAAAAGAGCGATCGCGCCTTTTAGGATAAGGGTTTGATAAACCATTCCCAGTTTGGAAGGTCGAATAATCTATGCCATTTGACTTTGATCTTCTGGTGATTGGAGCAGGGTCTGGAGGATTGGCAGCCGCAGAAAGAGCTGCAAGTTATGGAGCACGAGTGGCGATCGCTGAACAGGCTAAACCGGGTGGAGCGTGCGTCAATTATGGGTGCATTCCAGAGAAATTATTAGACTATGCAGCTAGTTTTAGACGGTTAAATCAAATAGCACTCAGTTATGGTTGGCGAGAGAGTGCAACAACGTTTGATTGGAGTTACTTTATAATAGCTAAAGAACACCATATAGAACATCTTAATGAGTTGCATTTACATCATCTCAAAGATGCAGGTGTGCAAGTCATACAAGGACATGCCAGTTTTTTAGATGAACATACTGTAGTTGTTAAAGACATCCCGATTAAAGCTGAGAAGATTTTGATCGCTGTAGGTGCAAAGCCCATCAAACCAACGATTTCTGGTGTTGAACACACCATCACCTGGCATGAACTATATCGTCTGCCAAAGCAACCTCAATCTCTCGCCATTATTGGGGGTGACCCGATTGGGGTCAAAATTACTGGCAGTATGAATGCTTTAGGGTCTGACGTCACTCAAGTGATTTCAGAAGATCGCATCTTGACTTTTTTGGATGCAGAGGTGAGTCATGTCATTCAAGAAAGTTTGATCCGTCAAGGAGTACACCTATTTTCTCAAACTCGCACAACCCAAATCGAGCGTCAGGGCGATCGCTATTCTGTCAAATTAGCAAGCAATACTGCAGATTCACTAAACGTAGATTCTTTAGATGTTGATGTGGTGTTAGTAGATGCTCCCCGGCAACCTAATTTAACCCATTTAAATCTCAGCAAAGTTGGCATTCAACTGACTACATCTGGGGCAATTCGAGTGGATGAATTTAGCCGTACCACCCATACCAATATTTTTGCAGTTGGAGATTGCACAGAACGCATTCCATTAACTCCCAGTGCGATCGCGCAAGGACGAGCATTTGCTGACGCAGAGTTTGGTGCACATTTACACCGAGCTAGTTTGAGTTGGGTTCCCATGTCCCTTTCTTCTCATCCAGAGGCTGCCACAGTAGGATTTTCTGAAATCCAAGCAATAGAGCGATTTGGGGCAGCAGTCCGCTGTTACCGAACCCGCTTTCGTCCGTTGCTCTATTGCTTGGCAGGAGGGGATGA
This sequence comes from Oculatellaceae cyanobacterium bins.114, assembly GCA_033764315.1. Taxonomy (GTDB): domain Bacteria; phylum Cyanobacteriota; class Cyanobacteriia; order Elainellales; family Elainellaceae; genus FACHB-1407. The sequence continues at coordinate 3,620 of JANRJA010000145.1, read as the reverse complement.
AAAGACCTTTGTGAAAGTCGTTGTCAATCAGCAAGACTCTGATCGAGTATTAGGCATTCACATGGTGGGAGATGGAGCTGTAGAAATTATTCAATCCCTTGCGGTTGCGTTGAGATTGGGAATGACCAAGGCCGATTTAGACACTGCGATCGGCATTCATCCATCTAGTGCAGAAGAGCTATTTTCGCTTTAGTTTTGGCGTAAAGTTAGAGATTAGGAATGATGTAACCCATATCTGCTAATATTGCCAGATCAATTTGGGTCGGAACACGGCTGCGATCGCTGCCTCCTGGTGTGTTCATCAAATCTCTTAAGCCATTAACAACCACTTGGTTTGAGATATGTCCTCGATTAACAGTGTCCAGAGGGACAGGTCTATTTTGATTTACCCTCAACACATTAACACCACTAAACTCGGTTCCTTGATCCCAAATTGACGCGAAACCTGGAGCTGTCCCAATCCCTAAAACGTGACCAATTTCGTGAGCTGCTGTACTAAAGAAATCAATGGCTCCTTGAGCATAGGGAATATCATCACTGGTGGCTGGTGTTGGATCAAAAAACCAAGTCAGGGAAGAGGGTAAGGAATTGTTGAATGTCATCGTTCCGATAAAGGGTTCATAATCTGACCCTGTCAAACGATTATTGAGAACACTACTAACAGGCACTACACCAAAGCCCGAATCGGCTGCTGCACCTCCTAGAGAACTAGCTCCGACAAAAATAACCAGATCTTCAATGGGTTTGCTTGAGGTAAATTGGACTGATTGTAGCGTTTCAGGATTTCTCAACCGCAACGGAGTCCCTGCCGGAACCGTCGCAAAATCATCCTGAATTTTAGATGCCCACAGGTTGGCGGCTGCCTCAAGCAGTGTGCGCCGCTCTGGTGTAAACCATCCTTGAGTATCAAATTGGTAGTCAAAGATAATGTCAAATTGACCGTTGTTAGTTGGAGTGGTGCCAGGTGTGGTGCCGGGTGTGGTACCAGGTGTAGTGCCTGTGTTGGAGGGGTTTTCAGAGGTAAGCCGCAGGTTGTACTGACTTTGCCCTTGTTTGCGAGTGACCCGAATGTAATAATCACCGGGAGTTAGCTCAGTATTAATTGTTTCATTTTGGTTACTGCTCTGGCGCGATCGCCCTAAAAATCTCAAAAACTGGGTAATTTGTCTACGAGTCAGCCGTTGAAAATCGGTACTTCCAATCTCCCTGAGTGTCCTCTGGGTGTTGCCTCTTAAGCTCAACAATTCAATATCAACATTGCTACCTGGCTTTAATCCAAAGAGTTCAAGCTTTAGACGACTATTTTGTGCCACTTGAAAGCGATAGATGTCATTAATATCAGATGCCCCGACCCAATCACGACGCGCTTGGGAGGTAAAGCCAATTCTGCCCAAATTGTTTGCATTTCTCAGGCTATTACCAGCTCTGTCACTGACCATTTAGAGTCTCCACCTAAATTAAGAATTTTGGATTGTTGATCAACGAACCTGTAAGCTGCACCAACAAAAATCACAAGCTAGTATGGCAGTTTTTCTGATAAATCCGCCAATTAATAACAAAGTTTTTAGCCCTTCTAGTGTTTCATGGCAAGTTTTTCAAGGTTTAATTAGATAGCTGTCGTTCTACTCAATCTTGTTTGTGTCAGTATCCATTTTTACCTGACATTGTTGCTGACTGGTTAAGATAGAAAGGGTCGTCACCTGTAAGGGTTCTGTCCATTGCGATCGCCTGTCACTCGCCGCATGAATACCCCATTTCACTTCCACAGCAGACGTAGAACGGGGATCATCAGTTGTCATCTTGTATTGAGCATGACTGACCTAAAAACGTAACCAGCAGGAGCAACATCAGATTGAATTGAGCTTGTACCAAAGGGCAGAGGGTTTGCAACGTAGCCTGCGTTAAGATGAGCCGCAACCCTCATCAGATAGACATTATGGCTCAAGACGTGCTGGATTTGCCCGGTCCTCAAGGCAATACGATCGCAGGAAGTTTGCTCGAATTAGGACGCGACCCACTAGGATTTTTGACCCACTGTGCTCGTGAGTTTGGTGATATTGTGCCACTTCAATTAGGGCTGACCTCGACTTGCCTGATCACAAAGCCAGAGTATATTGAGCAGGTTCTTAAAGACCGAGACACCTTTGTCAAAAGTCGTGGATTTAGAGTCTTAAAAACACTGTTAGGAGAAGGGCTGCTCACCGCTGAAGGAGAGTCCTGGTTTTGGCAACGCAAATTGGCGCAACCCGTCTTTCATCAAAAACGCATTCAAGGATATGGTCAGGTGATGATTGACTACACTGAGCAAATGCTGCAAACCTGGCATGACGGTGAAACACGCGATATTCATCAAGAAATGATGCGTTTAACGTTGAGCATTGTGATGAAATGCATCTTTAACAAAGATGTTGCGGAAGGGGAAGCAAAGACTGTTGCCCGTGCTCTGGATGTCACAATGGACTGGTTTGAGAGCAAACGTAAACAAGGGTTTTTAGTTTTAGAATGGTTTCCTCGTCCAGAAAATATTCGCTATCGTCAAGCGATCGCTGAGATGGACGACGCTATTTATAATCTGATTCGAGAACGACGCGCCAAGACTGAAGAAACAAACGACTTGCTCTCGATGTTAATGCATGCACGAGACGAAGAAACGGGTGAGCAGATGGGCGATCGCTTGCTGCGAGATGAAGTGGCAACGCTGATGCTGGCAGGGCATGAAACCACAGCTAATGCACTGTCGTGGACGTGGATGTTGTTATCTCAACACCCAAAGGTGCGGCAAAAGCTCCAAACTGAATTAACAGAGGTGTTAGGCGATCGCCCTCCAACTATTGAAGATTTGCCTCGATTGCAATATACCAATCAGGTTGTTAAAGAGTCGATGCGTTTGTATCCACCCGTGTCTATTTTTGGGCGTGAGGTGGCAAAAGATACGAGGATTGGCGATTATGAGGTGGCATCGGGCACGGTGATTATGATTAGCCAATGGGTGATGCACCGCAGTCCAAAGTATTTCGACGACCCAGACTTATTTAAACCCGAACGCTGGGAAAACGATCTTGAGCGATCGCTGCCAAGAGGGGTTTATATTCCGTTTGGGGATGGCCCGCGCATTTGTATTGGCAAAGGGTTTGCTCTGATGGAAGCGGTTTTAATCCTGGCAGCGATCGCTCAAAAATATCAGATTGAAGTGATTCCTGGCTTTGAGATTGTGCCGCAACCCTCAATCACCCTGCGTCCTGAAACCGGAATTCAGGTGACACTGAAACACCTGCAACCGGCCTCAGTTTAAGGCTTAAATAGGGTTATCGTCTTGACAGTTGCTCTAGTTGAGTGAGAAGTAATGTTATCGCGCGGAGGTCGCTTCCTTGAGAATGTTGTCCTCACCTAGCTCTGCTAAATTGGGGGTAGCGATAAAACCCTGAGGCAGCGTCTACATTTGGATCAAACAAAACCTATCGAAACCCGCGATCGAGATTTTCTGGATGCAGATACCACCCTGCAGAATTGAGCAAGTGGCTTTCAACATTAGACTTAATCGGAAATAAGGGGGATGGGACAAAAACGGAAATCTCCTTCGGAAATCGTTATCTAAGCAACTGCAATCTTTCGGTGTGTCA
>JANRJA010000139.1:0-12204 GCA_033764315.1 Oculatellaceae cyanobacterium bins.114 | reverse complement strand
AGACAACAACAAACACTTGAGATCGAGATTGCAAAAGATTTGCCACTGGTCAAGGCTGATCCATCTTATCTAGAGCGCATCTTAGCCGAGTTGCTCAACAACGCCTGTAAATACACCGCCAGCCATGAGACGATCACCGTTTCGGCCTTTGTTAACCCTCCCACCGAAGTTAATACAACCATTTGGATACAAGTCAGCAATTCAGGAGTTGAGATTCCTGAGCACGAGCGCGATCGCATTTTTGAACGGTTTTATCGCATTCCCAGTCATGATCCGTGGCGACATGGAGGCACGGGTTTAGGACTCGCACTGGTCAAGAAATTAGTGGAACGGTTGGGAGCCACCATTCAAGTGACTAGTGAAAATAACAAGACCGTGTTTACCATCATCTTGCCAATCTCGCCCCCTTAAAAAGCGACAGTGCATCAAGTTGAATGGCTGAACGAATGGCTGAACGGAGTAAAAGCACCGTTATGGTCAACCCATGCCCAAGCCAGAACCGTTGACACCTCCTAGACTTGTCTTTTTAGTAGCTCTGTTCAAACACAGGGCTACCACTTCTGCCAAAGCTTTAAGTCTATGAAGGAAGCTTGAACTATAGATAAATTGTTATCTTAAAACTTCTTAATACTCAGCAATTTTTCGTAAACTAGTAAGAGTAGATTATGGTGCTAACTGGCTATGTTGCAATCCAATCAGCGCGACAAGCTTGACGACACTGACGATTCTCTCTTCTATAACTTTCCTCGGTTTGTTACCCATGTAGACGAGGGATTTATTCAACAACTGACCAATCTCTATCGAGAACGGCTCAAGTCAAAGACTCGGATCTTCGACATGATGAGCAGTTGGGTGTCTCACTTGCCCGATGAGATGCAGTTTGAGCATGTAGAAGGGCATGGCCTGAACCCTGAAGAGCTGGCAAAAAATACTCGGCTCAATCACTACTTTGTTCAGAATCTCAATCAAAACCAGCAATTGCCCCTGCCTGACCAATCTTTTGATGCAGTATTGAACACAGTTTCAGTGCAATATTTGCAGTACCCCGAAGCCGTGTTTGCGGAGATCTATCGGGTTTTAAAGCCAGACGGGGTCGCCATCATCAGCTTCTCAAACCGAATGTTTTTTCAAAAGGCGATTCAAGCGTGGCGAGATGCCTCGGAGTCAGACCGAGTAGAGTTGGTCAAACGTTATTTTGCTTCGGTGCCAGGGTTTAGTCAGCCAGAGGCGATCGCTCGTTCTTTTAATGTGCCTAACTTTTTGCAAATGCTGGGTGTGCCAGGAGGCGACCCGTTTTATGCAGTGATTGCTCACCGGACTGGGAAATAGGAAGCTCAGCGACTCGGTTGCAGCACACCGGGTTGTCGCAGATCTTGCAAAGTTGCGCTGCCTGTACAAAAAAGAACTGTGGCAATTTCAGCGATGAGGGCGTCGCTCAGCGCATATAGGGCAGCTTCAGACTCGGCAGCCGCTTGTAGAAATGGCAGAGCCAATCCTCCTAGATCGGCACCCAGGGCGATCGCCTTGGCGACCTCTAAGCCATTACGAATTCCCCCAGAGGCAATCAATGGAATGTCGGGGGCGATCGCCCGAATGGTCGTAATACAGTCGGCGGTGGGCAACCCCCAATCAGCAAAAGTTGCTCCTAAACGTCGCTGTTGTGGGTCTTTTGCCCGTTCGCTTTCGACTCGTGCCCATGAGGTGCCACCTGCTCCAGCCACATCAATAGCACTCACTCCAGCCTCGATTAATTTGTGCGCCATGACCGCTGAGATGCCATTGCCTACTTCTTTAGCAATGACCGGAACCGGCAGTTTTTTGCAAAGGTCAGCGATTTTTGCCAGCAGTCCCTTAAAGTTGGTGTCACCTTTGGTTTGCACAGACTCCTGCAACGGGTTCAAATGCAGAACCAACGCATCAGCTTCGAGCCAATCTACCACTTGCAAACATTCATCTAACCCATAGCTATAGTTAAGCTGCACAGCTCCCAAATTAGCCAAGAGCACTATGTCAGGTGCGATCGCCCGCACTGCAAAGGTCGATCGCACCTCAGGGTTTTCGATCGCGACTCGCTGTGAGCCCACCCCCATTGCCAACCGATAGTGTTGTGCCAACTCAGCTAATCGACGGTTAATCACACGCGCTAGCTCCGTTCCTCCGGTCATCGATGAGATGAGCAACGGTGCCGCCAGAGATTTTCCTAAAAACGAGGTCGAGAGGTCAATCTCGCGACGATCCAGTTCGGGTAAACAACAGTGGGTAAACCGATAACGCTCTAACCCAGTCGTTTGCTGAAACTGTACATCTTCTTCAAGACAAACCCGCAGATGATCTGCCTTGCGAGACTGAGTGGCACTGACCCCATCCTGGGAACGGCTGGGCATCGTCTGGTCAGACGGGGGCAGGCTAGAAGGCGTGAGGGTTTGATTGGTCGGAGTCTGAATCGGTAAGTTCACAGAGTTGGCGATCGCTGAGGGCAAAAGAGTGATCAGGGGTCAATGGTTCATTGTCAGTCATTCCGTGATCAAGGGTCAATCTCACCGTTTAATTAACTCCACTCCATCTCGCCCATCTAACTCTTGCAAATAAACCTTGACTTTTTCTTCTTTAGCAGTGGGTAATTTTTTGCCCACAAAATCGGGATGAATAGGAACTTCTCGATGTCCGCGATCGACCAGCACCGCCAGCCAAATTGCCTCCGGTCGCCCATATTCGTTAATGGCGTTAAGAGCAGCGCGAATGGTGCGTCCTTTGTAAATCACATCATCGACAAGAACAACGATCTTGCCCGATAAATCAAAGGGAATCTCGGTTTTTTCAGGAGTGCGTACGGTGATCTGATCTAAGTCATCGCGATAGAAGGTGATATCCAACGCTCCTACAGGTACTTGCACTTGTTCGAGTGTCTCGATCTGTCGCGCCAACACGTTAGCAAGTAACACTCCTCGTGTGTAGATGCCTAGCAATGCTAGTTGAGAGATATCATCTGCCCGCTCTATAACCTGGGAAGCCAATCGAGTCACGGTTCGACGCAGTTCATCAGCCGAGAAAATTTCAACCACTTGAGAGGACATAGTATTAGAACCAGGAGTCGCAGGGTTACACAATCTGTTTCAATCTACTGTGGATTATGGTCTGGAGCTTGTGACAGTGGCTCAAAGAGCACCTTTGATGAGTGGTGATCAGACCTAACGACTGGGCTGCGGAATGGTGATATCAATCGGAGTGACCTCAATTCCAGATCCAAGGCTGCTCAAAGGTGGGTTAATGGCAGCCGCATTCCCCACCACCAGTGTCACCACTTGATCAGGCTGCAAATAGGTTTGAGCCGCCTTTAAAACACCTTCAGTGGTGGCAGTTTCAACCTCACGGCGATAGCGAAAGATGAAATCGGAGGGATAGCCAAAATATTCATACCGAATCAGGCGAGAAATCACTTGCGATGGAGTTTGAAAGTTAAAGATAAAGGCATTGAGAACAGAGTCCTTAGCTCGCATCAGTTCTTCCGAAGTGATGGGACTGGTGCGGACTTTTTCAATTTCAGCTAGCACTGATTGAATAAAGGGCACCGTTGCTTCAGAGCGAGTTTGTCCACCACTAATGAAAATGCCGGGATAGTCAAACCGAGGACTCCAATAAGAATAGACAACATAGGCAAGACCCTGGCGCGATCGCACCTCATTCACCAACCGCCCCCCGAAGCCGTTCATCACTTCATTTAACACCGACAGAGGAGCATAGTCTGGGCTATCAAACTGCCCCCCTAAATGCCCCATTTGAATATAGCTTTGAGTTAACTGCGGTTGATCGACCAGGAAAACACCACCCTGTCGAGCCTGAGCAACCCCAGGCAACGTCATATCAGCCGTCGCTGGAGTCGGTTGCCAATCGCCAAATTGCTCTTCGATCAGCGATCGCATGGTTTCAGTCTCAAAGTCTCCTACAATACCCAAGATCATCGTGTTGGGTTGAAAGTAGGTTTGGTAAAACTGCACCAAATCGTCACGGGTGATGTTGTCTAAGGTGGTGTATTCCACCGTGCGAGCATAGGGACTGGATGCCCCATAGATGAGTTTTTGAAACTCTCGTCCAGCGATTTCATCGGGGTCATCATTGCGACGTGAGATCGACCCTCGAAACTGGGTTTTAGAGAGATCGATCTTGTCTTGCGGAAAGGCAGGTTGACGAATCACCTCGGCAAACAACCCAAAAACTTCAGTTAAGTTTTCACTCAAAGCGTTAAAACTAGCCGTGCCACTGACAGTGTTCACCCCCGTCTCAACAGATGCGGCACGTTGCTCCAAAATTTGGTTGAGCTGATCAGGGGGATGGTTGAGCGTTCCGCCACTCCGCATCACCTCACCCATAATGCTACCCAAACCCACCTTGTCATCTGGCTCAAAGCGATCGCCTGTGCGAAACGTAGCACTGCCTCCAATCAAGGGCAACTCGTGGTCTTCGACCAGATAAACCACAATGCCATTGTTCATTTCATAGCGAGTGTAGTCTGGCAACTCAATCTCAGGCAGCGGCGGAAAGGTCAACTCTGTGTAGTGGCGTGCCGGACTAGCTAACACCGGAGCCCACCAAGAGCCAAGCAACACAAGGGCTAACACCGTTAGGGCGATCGTTCCATAGCGAACCAGTTTTTGACCAAAAGAGTAGCGTGAATTTTGCATAGCCAAGAAGAGAAGGTGGGTGGGGAGGAGAGGGTTGAGGGTTGAGTTAGGGATGGGTGTAGGTGGCTGAGCCTTCTGAAGCCGGGGGTTTGAGGTTTGAGGTTTGAGGTTTGAATTTTGAATTTTGAGTTTTAAGTTTTGAGTGTAGGTGGCTGAGCCTGTCGAAGTCGGGGGTTTGAGGTTTGAGTTGGCTGAGCCTGTCGAAGTCGGGGGTTTGAGTGGGGAAATAGAGTATTATCACACCCCCTTAACCCCTGCTCCAAACTACTAACCATTGACCAATAACAATTGACTAATGACCAATGCCCCTGTGAAGAGGCAATTGACTTCTGCTTACTCTGTTGGCAACAGTTTGCCAATCGTTAGCTTTTCGGGGACGAAGGTCGTTTGAGCGACTCGTTGCACGTCTTCGGCGGTGATGGCTTCAAATTTGCGGAGGTCTTCAAATAGGTTGCGCCAGTCGCCTGTGTTGGCTTCATATTCTGGTAAGAGGCTTGCCATCCCCTGATTGGATGCCAAAAGTTCTAGTAGCCCTGCCCGTGCCTGGGTCTTGATTCGATCGAGTTCTTGGGGAGAGACGGGTTCAGTTTTAAGCCGTTGAATTTCGGTATCCATCGCAGCCGCCACTTCTTCAACCGTGTGACCTGGAGCCGTCAGCGCATAGATCAGCATCATCGTGGGATAGCGATCGCCCGGAAACCCATTAGAGGCTTGAATACTCAATGCCAACTGCTGTTCTTCGACCAGGGATTTGTACATCCTTGAAGTGCGCCCGCTGGTGAACAAGGCCGCAATGATTTGATAGACCAAATTATCTGGATCTTGAATAGAAGGGCGTTGATATCCCTCTAAATACCAGGGTTGGGTTGGCAACCGTAGTGTGACTTCACGAGGCTCAGTTTGGGTAGGGGCAACAGCCTCAACTTCAGGAGCTTCAGAACGAGCGTGATAACGCCCAAAGTAGCGTCTAGCGAGCCGCTTCACCTGATCCGGATCAACATCTCCAACCACAGCCGCGATCATATGGGATGGCGTGTAATAGGTTTCAAAAAAGTCTCGAATATCGGAACGACGCAGATTGCGAATGTCTGACTCATAACCGATGATGGGGCGACCATAGGGGTGTCCTGGAAACGCTGTTTCTAAGAACTGCTCGATCATCTTGCCAATGGGTGAGTTATCAGTTCGCATGCGTCGCTCCTCTAAAATCACCTCTTTTTCTTCATAAAATTCGCGAAAAACAGGTTCCAAAAAGCGTTCTGACTCCAGCGACATCCAGAGTTCCAGCTTATTAGCCGGAAAGCTGTAGAAATAACGGGTTGCATCCGCTGAGGTAGTAGCATTCAGCCCCACTCCTCCGGCTTGTTCGACAATCTGCCCCATCTCGTTTTGCTTGACGTATCTCGACGCCTCAGCCCGAATCGTGTCGAATTCTTCTTGAAGTTTGGCAACCTCTTCTTGCTGCCCTGCTACTTTGGCCGCTTGAATCTGGTCAAACAATCCATCCAGGCGATCGAGCAAGGCTGTTTCAGCCTCATAGTCAGACGTGCCGATGCGGGTTGTGCCCTTGAAGGCCAAATGTTCTAAAAAGTGAGCGGCTCCGGTCTTGCCTTCCGCTTCATAGGCAGCTCCAACATCGACATAAGTCATAAACGAGATGACAGGTGCCTGGTGTCGCTCCATCACAATGAACCGCATACCATTGTCTAGAGTGAACTCTGTAATTCGGTCGAGTACCCGATCAATGTAGGGTTGGATCGAGCTAGCAGGGGGAGCAGTTGTGCGGGCAGAGGCGATCGCTGGAGGTATTGCCCACCACACCATCACGGTTAGCAAACCAGTTGCAAGCATACGCCGCGTCATAACGGGTCGCCAGACCACTAACTTAAGGAATCGAAAGAAGTGCCAAAAGGAGGTTTGTAACGCAACAAGCAAACTGTGACGCATGGAGAAAACCCGAGATTCTGAAGTGGGTTGCAAACGATACCAGGTACCAGGATAGCGTAGGCAGGTAAATCGGGTAAAATTGCTGCGATTGAAAGACAGTTGTGATATCGATGGTAAACAAAAGAAAGATTGATGACAGTAGCGGCACTCTCAGGACGAAAAGCTGTCATAACAAACTGTAGACATGGATTGTAAAGTGTATTGTTAGTAACAAAATTTTTCTCATATGAACTCAAATTTGGCAAAGCAACTTTTAGGTTGCTTGGGAACCGTCCTCTACGTTGGTTCCTTGAGTCCAATGGTGTTAGCCCTCAATCAATCAACGTTTGTCGCCCAAGCCACGACCCCTCAAGCATCGGGTGCTCAGTGTAATCAGCAACGCAATCAGGTGACAGAGACAGCCGCCCGCGAATGGATAGAACGCAGCCGCACTTTTGCCCAAACTGGAAAACCTGAACAAGCGGCACAGGCTCTCATACGAGCATTGCAATTAATTCAGCGATCGCCCGATCTGCGAGTTAGAGCCGAGATCATGCGGGCTGTTACAGAAGACTCCGCGACCGGGATTTTGCAAGTCTTGGTCGATCAATCAGTGGCGTTGCAGAAACCCAATGCAGGGCTATCAGCCTTACCCCTGACCCTGCAAATCGCACAGACCTTACCAACGGCTTACAGTGCGATTAAGACACAGGCATTGACATCCGTAGCAAAGCATTACATCACTTTAGAGCAACCTCAGCAGGCAACCGGAATCTTGGCTCAAGCCGTTCAATCTGCTCGGTTTCTACAAGGGGCAGAGTTTCAGACCAAGGCCCTCACAGCGATCGCTCAACAATATGCCAATCTGGGCGATCGCACTCAAACCATCACCCTGTTGGATCAGTCGTTTCAATTTGCCCAACAGGTGCAGCACCCTAATCCACTACGACGCGCCTGGATTTTGCAACCCATTGCTATTACTTATGCTAAAGCAGGGCAATTTGATCGGGCGATTCAAGTAGCGCAACTGATCTCAGATACAGATGAAGCATCGTCTTATGCTCGCAATGAGGCGATCGCCGCTATTGTCGGTGCCTATGCTGAAGCCAATCAAATCGATGCAGCGTTGCAATTGGCTGAGCGCATCACGCATCGAGAGATTAGAGCGACGACCCTGGCTCGATTTGCCGGAGTCTTTGTGCGGGTGGGAGCCAGCGAGCAGTCACAGAATTTGCTGAATCGGGCGATCGCCACAGCTCAAACCGAATCAAATCCTGGTCTTAGGGGCGGTATTCTGTCTAGAATGGCTCAGATTTATGCTGAGGCATCAGGCTACCCCACAGGCGCATTGTCCCTTGTCAATCTGATCACTGACCCCGAGACCAAAGCCCAAACGCTAATCAATCTAGCCGCTTTAGAAACAGATGCTAATCGAGCTACAACACTGGTTGCCCAAGGGCTAGAAGCAGCAAGACAGGTCAACAATTGGTCGTTGCAAAGCGGATTAATCAGTCAATTGATTGAGGCTCATCTACGGGTCAAACAGTTTGCGATCGCCCTACAAATCACCCAATCGTTACCAGATGATGGTCCCTTTACCGACAAATACAGTGTCATAGGACGCATCGCTCTACAAGCGGCAGCGGCAGGAGAATTTAGGATAGCCCTACAAGCCACTGAGTCATTGCCTGCCACCTGGACTGACCCCCGCAATCAAGGATTTCGGGATATCGCTGTGGGCTATGCCAAAGCAGGGCAGTTTGATCAAGCGATGCAACTGTTTCAACGCATCACCAATGAGGGCAGCTATCCCTATCAGGTGAGAACCCTGGTCGCGATCGCTGAACAAGCTGTAAGTCGGGGTGATCGCAACCGCGCCAATGGTTTGTTAGCACAGGCTCTGCAAATTGCAAATCGCTTAACCAATAGTCAGAAGTCAGATGGATTGACGACTCTGGCCATTCAATATGCCCGATTAGGACAAGCAGATCGAGCCGCTCAGTTGCGATCGCAGGCAATGCAAATCGCGAGACAAGCGGATGCCACTGGCAGAGTTTATCAACTCCAGCAAATGATTGAGCAATACATCAACGCCGGACAATATGAGTATGCTGTTCAAATCGCAAGCACCATTCCTGAAGATAGTGGGCGATCGTGGATCATGACGGACATTGTGAATCGACTCATTGAAGCGGAACAATTTGACAGTGCGGTTCGGGCGGCTAATGCGCTCTCGACTCCAGAAGACAAAACCCGATTTTTAGTAGAAGTTGCTAACCACTCTATAGCGGATGGTAATCTGGAGCAGGCAACTGCCATTCTTGCCCAAGCTTTTGAGACGGCTAAAACGATTCCAGGAGCAGAAGTTCGCACGATCGCAGTTCGCTCAGATCTGGTTGTGGATGACCCCTTTGATCGGGGCAGTTTTTTAGAGGCGATCGCGCTGAAGTATGCAGATGTCGGGCAGTATGATCGAGCCTTGCACGTCGCGCAAACGATTCAAACTCCTACTCTTCGCACGCCGCTAATACAACGATTGGCTTGTTTTCGATAGCTCTTTTTTTCTAGAAAAAGTCCCAAGTCTACTGATGCGAACTACAGCAACTTTGGCGTTGTTGCATGCAAGTATGCTTTCCCTCATCCCTAGAGCTAAAATCTAGTTCCCTCCCCCTTTAGACTACTATCTCTGTTTCCTCCCAGATTAGGTACAGGGTTGTTGCAAGCGTTTGAAAACCAGGCATTGGGGGAGACTCCCCAAACCCCCTAGCAGACAGTGTCTCGGTTCCCCCAAAGACGCGCTTCGCATCGATTCCAAGTTCGGATGGGGCAAGACCCTTGGCAAAGGCTCAAAGTCCCCAAAGTTAGGAGAATTAGGGAGCTAAGAGGATTTGTGTGTACACGGTAGTTCCTGTAGGAGAGGGCTAGGATGAGGGTCAGACTTGGCGGGAGTTTCAGAAAATTGCACATTGGGTTACCTATTACAAATCAATGACCAATAACCAATGACAGGTCAATTTTTACAAATGATTTAGGACGGCTACAGCCACTCAAGAGTTGGTAATGCGTTATAACCACCGCTTTAAGAGAGTGTCTAAATGTTGGACTTGAAACGGTTTGCTGATGTAGTCATCCATGCCAGCCGCTAAACACTTTTCGCGATCGCCCGACATTGCATGAGCAGTGATGCCAACTATAATGGTTTGAGACGATCGATCGTCCTGTTGTCGCCACCGACGGGTTGTTTCATACCCATCTAACACAGGCATTTGACAATCCATCAGCACTAGATCATAGGGTTGTCGAGCCAGTTGTTCGAGAGCCTGCTGCCCATCACTAGCCAAATCACATTGATAGCCCAGACGCCGCAACACTTGTTTGAGTAAAACTCGGTTCACCTCGACGTCTTCAACTACTAAAATTCGAGCGGGGGAGGGCAAAGCATCGACCGTCGGTGGGGCGGCAACAGCAGAGTCACGATCTAAAGACGTGCACGGTTGAAGGACAACTGCGAACCAGAAGGTAGATCCTTGCCCTAAAGCACTCTCGACTCCAATTTCTCCCTCCATTAACTGCACAATTTTTCGGCAAATAGAGAGTCCCAACCCTGTTCCTTCATAGGTTCGGCTATAGGATGAATCTACTTGAGTAAACGATTCAAATATGCGCTCTTGATCAGAAGTATCAATACCAATGCCCGTATCTCGAACACTAAATCGTAGTTTTACCGTAGTATCCTCTCGTTCCACTTGATCAACGCCTAATACTATTTCCCCGGTCATCGTAAATTTAATGGCATTACTAACGAGATTAATTAAGACTTGTTGCAATCGATCAAACGAGCCCACACAGGCATAGGGAACAGTTGGTGCAACAGCAGATTTTAGTAGAAGTTTTTTGTTAGATGCTTTGTGTTGAAAGAGTTGAATAAGGTTATCAATCAGATCTTGTAAAACAAAGGGCTGCGCGTCCAACTTGAGAGTTCCAGCTTCTAATTTAGATAAGTCTAAGATGTCGTTAATGATGGTTAGCAAACTGTTACCACTCTGACTAATATGCTGAATATATTTTTTTTGTTCAGTGGTGAGATCAGTACTAGTAAGAATGTCTGCATAACCCAAAACAGCAGTCATAGGAGTCCGAAGCTCATGACTCATATTGGCAAGAAACTCACTCTTAGCCTGACTCGCCACTTCTGCGGCTTCTTTGCTAGCCTGTAACGCGATCGTTTGTTCACGCAATTCAGTTGTCCGCTGCTCAACCAGGTATTCTAATTTTTCGTTGATCTCAGCCAGTTGTTGGCGATCGCGCTCGACTATCATCGATTGCATTGATCGTCTCAACAACTCATGAATTGCGATTCCAGCAATTAGCCCAACCAGTAAAAGGGATGCTCCCAAATAGCGCAAGCTTAATTGACCCTGCTGATAGATCGTTCTTGCCGTATCTACTCGCACAATGAGAGCAGGTTGCTCAAACACATCGTCTAACAGAATGTAGCCTGCAACCCGATCCTCAGAGAGGGGTTGAATAAAATTGTCTATGGAGCGATCGCGCAAAGCGACATAAGCCTTATGAACATCCTCTGGTAATGGAGATTGCCGCACCGAATACAGGGTGAGTGATACTTGAGTCAGTCCTTCTAACCGCTTTACCGCTATCTCATTTAAGTAACGTAATAAAGCGCCACGACTTGGACCTTCCTCTTGGCTAGTCAAGATTGGGCTAGACGCTGTCAGTAAAGGGCCATCAGGTAACATGATTAACCCAGTACTCCCTGTCTCATTCACAAAATATTGAGCCAAGGCCCTGTTGAGTTGACCTGATTGGTTTAGGGTTTCAGGAAAGGTAGTATTTTGTTGAAGCTGCAAATCAAAGCTTTGTTTGAACAGAATTTGAGATGAAACATCGACCAATGAAACAATGTTTAATTGCAGTTTTTCAAGAGCAGTATTAGACCAATTAATCTCAGCATAATTTGCATTTTGGTCTGCCATAAAAATGTAAGTATCGTCCCATCTTGCATAATCATAAGCTTCTGTTTGAAGTGAAGCCAGATCATGAGCGATAGTCCCTTCTACACGTTGTAAATTGCGTTGAATCATGTTGCGTTCAACTTGAGCGAAATTATGTAAGAGGATTTTTGCAGCGACTAAATATAGAAAACCTGTAATGCTAAAAATAGTAAGTAGAACTGTGATTGGTACTCGCAGCGAGTTTAGTTTGACCATTCAACTAGACATTTGTTGATAAATATTAAAGCTGTCAATCATAAGCAAGTCTCATTTACAAAAACTCACCTGGCTAAGGACTTTAGTTTCTTGACTTAGCAACCGTCATTCAAAACGAACCAGGCTGTAATTTTGAGCCTAGCCTGCCAACCCTAATCTTACATGCTGACCTTGTCGCCTTTGCGTAGAAGTATATAATTATACTCGCTCAAATAAGTATAACTTATTCTATAAGACATATTAGTGTCTTGGTTAAATCTTTAAATGGTCTTCTAATACCCTCTCTAGCAAGTTGGGCTACCCATCAATGTCTCATAAGGGCGTTTCGTGAAACACTCATATAGCAATCCTAAATGGGTTGTGAGAGTCGG
>JANRJA010000134.1:0-17368 GCA_033764315.1 Oculatellaceae cyanobacterium bins.114 | reverse complement strand
GTCGCACCCCGGAGGGGTGCGACTCTCACAACCCATTTAGGATTGCTATAGAAGTGGCATCCAAGTTTGTCGCAAATGTGGCTACAGCAATATTCAAGCTCTAAGATACTGGCTATTGTCTTGTTACAAGCTCAATAGCTGAAGCTAAAAAATTAAATTTGTTCATATCATGTTCATATCAACTGGTTTGCAATCGTTATTGCTAACCTATTCCGTAGTTTGATTCCACCTGTCTAACCAGGCTTTAAAGAACAAATTTAAACTTAAAAGATACAGATTTATTTCTCCTCTAGCAAAGGTCATAATCTGCTGATATATCAGTTCTTAAACCACTTCTAAAATAGGGCAAAAGCAAAGCCGCTCTGCTGAAGTGTGTGTTGCTGATGGGGAACATAAAAGTTAAGAATTTATCACATTTGACTCTACCTAAAGATAGATATTTCTAAGGGATTGCTTTGGTTAAGCTGCAAAATATACAACGTTCTGAAACGATTTACTCTAGTTGTTGTGTTCTATGTGAGTAGATAGGTGTCATTACCTGTAAAACGCGTTTTGACTCCCATTCGACTCTTTCAGGGTCAGTCGCTTAACATTTTTAATCTCTCTGGCAGCGACTTGAGTGGAGTCGAACCTGAAATTCTGAATTGAGTTTATTGAGGTTCTTCTACGTCTCCTACTTATGTAAGGCAGCATGTAAAGCAATTCAATTTAAAGGTATATCCTTACTCAAAAATCATTACTTTTAGAGGACTACCACTTTTGGTAATGCAGTAAGGTCTTATTGAATTTTGAATAAAGACAAAGTCGAGTTTGCTATGAATGAATGTCCTTGTTGCTCAGATCAATTACTACGTCATATTCGATTTCAAGAAGTTTATTGGTTTTGTTCCTCTTGCCATCAAGAGATGCCCAACTTAAGCTTTTCTTCAGAATCGACTGATATTCCAGAGGCTTTTTTGACTGCTTCTAGACTCTCAAATTCCTTCTAATTGAGTGTTATTTGAGCTCAGTTAAAGTAAACTTACTTCTTCTTAAGAAAATCTAAAAATCCGAATTAATTTGAGATAGATTCTGTCAATAGAAAGAGGTGCCATTAGATGAATCCTTTTAAGATAATTTCCATAATCTTTGAATAAGAAATCCATTTTTGGAGGACGTTTATGCCATATCAAGCTCTTGATAACTTACCTCAAGATATCAAGGAACATTTACCTCAGGGGGCACAGCAGATTTTCCTAGCTGCTTTTAATAGTGCTGAGTCAGATGGATTAAGTCAGGATGGTGCTACTCAAGTTGCCTGGAACAGTGTTAGAGCTGAATATAGTCAGGGACGCGATGGTGAATGGTTACACAAAAACGATGATAGAGATGATGCGGTAGATACTAGCCCCTTGGGTAGTATGCACGCTAGTTAAAGTGGCGATCGCATCACTTTTGAAATCTCTTTTTCATAGCAGTTCTAAAGCGTTTATGAGATGAGAGAGTTGTGAGGGGTGCATCTTTAAAGATGACCCCTACATTTCATACATAAAAGTAATGATTTTTGAGTAAGGATATGTCGCGCGGAGCGCGACATATCCTTACTTATTTAGAACTACCATTGATTGAATGGCTACAGGATTAAGTCTTTTCACCTGAGGACATTTAAACACTCTTATAAGATCAAACGTAGGATCAAATTAAGAGCGAATTTCATGTAAAGATTGCAACTCAGATTGATCTAAGTCATCATCTGACTCTTCGAGATGTGCTTCTAAAAGTGTGAGGTTTCTAATGTTAGATTTATAGGCAGCATCAAATAAATCACCAATCAACGGAAGGGTTCCTACAACGGCCTCTAGAGCAATATTGAAAATCATTTTTTGCCATAAGTGGGACGGCAATTTGAAGCGTGCTGCTAGAAACAAAATGTAAGCTGAAAAAGCTGTGGAGATTATGTCACCTGCGCCTGGAATTAAACCGATGATTGGATCTAAGCCAATCCGAAACCCAATTCCAGGAATACGAATAGAATTATCCATCAATCGGCTTAATGTTCGGATGCGCTTCAGAGTCGCGAGCTTTTCAAGTTTATTCATAATTCAAGATCTACGTATCAATTAAAGGCAATAAGTTGATTGACTGAAAAACGCTTTAAAGGGTGATTGCTTCGTTGCTCACTTGCCCCAAAATTAACTCGAAGCTAATCGCAAAAGTCCATCGAAATGGGTTAAATACTAATCTATTCATGTCCTGGAAGGTAGGAAATAGGTGAAAAGATTAGTTAATCAATTAAGGAGAATGAGTAAGGCTCTGTAGATTCAAGGCAATGCTACTCATTTTTGTTAGATAAGTTTTCAACGGTTTGCTTAACTCGTTGTCTGGCTTGTGACTCATAGCTTGGAATATCGTTATCCAATTGCCCTGAGTTATCGCTTGCACCTTGTCCTTTTGTTTTTGAGTAAACAGGAGCGGTGATCTTTTCTCGCAGTTCTCGAACACTTTTGATTTCAGCTGGACCATCAACATTTTCTGTTGGCTCTTCAGCGTGCCCCTGAACTCGCTCAAAGGCATATCGACTTACGGGTTTGGTATCTTCTTGCTGCATCGTTGTTCCTGCATTTGCCTGCCACACTGCAGGTTGATAGAAAACAGGAGCAATCACAAGTGCGATCGCCAAAAAGACAAGAGCGACTATCTCTAAACTATCCTTAAGCAGCTTCTCAAAAACTTGTTTCACTTTAATCTCCATGTAATTCCCCCCCCTTTTCGAGTCCTGTGTTAACCGATATAGTAGTCCTCTAAAAACAATGATTTTTGAGCAAGGATATGTCGTGCACCGCGTGGCGTATCCTTACTTGTTTAGGACTACCGACGATATAACTATTGCTACAGTTAACGGTACTTAAGCTCAAGACATGATTTCTTCTTTCTTTTGCTAGAACTTTCTTATAAAATGAGCCAATTAAATCAACTGTATAGGTTAAGAAACCATAATTGGCTTACTCTACCTCCTTGTCAACCTCATCTATTTTTGTGATTTGCCGTTCACTAATATGTCGCTCATACCAGTTCATTAAAGGAGTTGCCGTTACTCCATGTAAAACAACAGAGATAATTACTGTTAAGTAAGTAATCCAACCAATTTGGGCAGCTAACTCTTCTGATAATCCGAAACCAAAGGCATAGGATAAGTAATACAAGGATCCCACTCCACGAATGCCAAACCAACCAAACAGTAAGCGTGTTGCAGGACGTAAGTAATTATTGCGGTGAATTGAAAAAGTACTAAGCCAGGCACCAATAGGACGAATCAAAAAGATGAGTGTCCCTGCTATTAATAATGTGCCTCCAATATGTTCAAAAATAGGTTCTATTCTGAGTAACGCGCCTACTAATAAAATTGTTCCTACCTCTAATAATTTCTCAATGCGTTCAATAAAATCGATTTGAGAAATTTGTTGTTTAGGATCAGATGATTTTCGTCGTATTGTAAGACCTGTCACAAAAACTGCTAGAAATCCATAACCGTTCACTACTTCTGTTAATGAATAACTCAACAGAATAGTTGCCAGGGCTAGAAAATCTTCCATCCCTTCTTCAATTGCAGGAGCCTTTCTAGGTAGTCGTTGATTGAGCCAAGTAATCACTTTAGCAACTACATAGCCAACCCCGATCCCGGCTGCGATCGCCCAAATTAAGTCAACTGCCACCCAATTCTTAAACCATTCCCCCACATTATCGTTCTCTAACCAATACAGCCCAAAGTAAACAAACGGAAAGGCTAATGCATCGTTGAGTCCACCCTCTGACGTTAATCCAAAGCGCAATTCATCCCGATCGTCTACATGTATAAGTTGAACTTCTGATGCAAGGACTGGATCGGTCGGAGCTAAAATAGCCCCTAATAAAATAGCGGCTCCCCAACTTAATCCCAAAAAGAAATGAGCCACTAATGAAGTTGCAAGAATTGAAAATGGCATTAAAAATCCGATTAAACGAATTGTTGAGTCCCATATCCAAGCCTTTAAAGGACGATTCATTTTCAATCCGCAACTATAGAGCGAAATGATAACGACGAATTCAGTTAATCGTTCAAAAAATTCTGTTTCTGGTTTGACTTGAATTAGGTCAACCCCGTAAGGGCCTAAAAGAATGCCAACAACTAGATAGATTAAAGCGTAGGATAAAGGCAATCGAGCAATCCATCCAGAGCCTAATGTGATTGCCAATAACAATGACCCAATGACTAGCAAATCGAGAATATAGACACTAACGGACATGAAATGACGTCCTTAAGTTAAGGTGTGTGGCAATAGTGGTATATGGAGATTACTCAGCTAATGGTTTCACTTGAGAGCCATAACGACGTGCATAGACCTGAGTAAACTCTGCTCCAAAAAAGAGAATCTGCACGGAGTAATAAATCCAGGCCAGGAGAATCACTAGGGAACCTGCTGCCCCGTATGTCGATCCAAAGCTGCTATTTCCTAAATAAAGCCCAATCAAATAACGCCCAATCGAGAACAAAATTGACGTTAAGATAGCTCCAATCCAAACATCATGCCAAGTGATCTCAATGTCGGGTAGATATTTGTAGATCAGAGCAAACAGCAACGTTGTCACCGCGAAAGAGAGAAGCACATTAACCCATTCCCATATAAAACCAAACCCTGGTAATAATTCGCTAGCAAATGTATTAATCGCTGATAAAGCAGCACTGATCACTAAAGAAACTAATAATAAAAAACCAATACTAAGAACAACGGCAAAAGACATGGCACGTTTTCGCACGACATTACCCACCCCTTTTTGAGCATTTGGATCAACATCCCAAATTTCATTCAGGGCTTCCTGAAGTTGGACAAACACTCCAGATGCCCCGAAAATAAGCACAACAATGCTGATTAAAGAGGCAATGAGATCAGTATTAGAGCCTGGGCGATGGGAATTTTCTAAAGCGGTTTGAATCACTGTGGCTCCATCTGTGCCAACTAAGCCTTTAATTTGCCCAACAATTTCACCTCTGGCCGCTTCTTCTCCAAAAAAGAAACCTGCAACGGCAATGGCAATAATCAACAAGGGCGCGAGTGAAAAGACCGTATAGTACGCTAAAGCCGCTGCCATTTGAGATGCTTTATCTTTGTTCCATTCTGCAATTGTTTCCGTCAAAAGCCTCCAAGCTTTTTTCATTGTGATGCTCCTTCACCAACCTTGCTTTATCTGTGGGTTAAAAGACAAATTGCAACTACTGTTACTGTCAAATCTGACTGCCTGACAAATCTTGGATGCTTGGCGACTGAGATCAGCCATGACACGGAACATTAAGGGCTTTAAGACTGTCGTCAGTCAGTCAGCTGTCAAATATTACTGTCAAATTTTTTAAGAGTTTGCTTTTACATGTATGAGGCAGGAAAGCGATTAGCTTCCCTACCTCATCGTTGAGTGGTTACTCAGGTATCAGCTTGCTGCTGAAAATTAAGCTGGACAAATTAAGCCATCTTGAGTTGCAATTGCTTTTTAGCTTCCTTAAACCGAGTTGCTAACTGTTCTTGCTGCTCGGTAGTGCAATTATTGCGAATCGCAGCAAACATAGTGCTTTCCTCTTGACGAACGTGATCCATCACGATGTCTTTGAGTTGATTAACTTTAGTTTTGAATTCAGGAGCCGCAGCACTAGTTGCTTTGATTTCCTCAAGCAATACTTTCATTTGAGCTTGCTCGTCGTATAATTCCTGAGTGTCGCCTTCGCCGTAGAACGAACGCACAGCCGGATAAACAACCTGTTCTTCAGCTTGAGCATGAACGCTCAAATCTTTGTAAATCTGTCCGAAGTATTCTTGAATTTTCTGAGGGTTATCACTCTGAGCAATTTCTGTAAACAAGACGTTCACTTTTTGATGATCCATGCGGATAACATCTTGAACGTTCATATCAGATTTATCAGAGGACTGAGTGACAGCACTGCCAAATACACCCGTCAATGCGGCAACTGCATCTTGAACTCGTCCCCATACCCCTTGGTCAGGTTCTTGACCCGTTAACTCACGAGTGCCAAGCACTTCTAAAACCCCTTTGAGTTGCTCTTGGTGAGCCCGGTTTTCAAAGTTAACGGTGTTGAGTGGAGTAATGGCTGCTTCGATATCAGCACCCACAACTTGAGCAGATTTGTGGACGATCAGACCAGACATGACTTGAGCATGCTTGAGCAGTTCGTGCTGCACCATCTTTTCGTAGAAAGATAGAGTAGACCCTTTCATTAAGCCCATAACCTGTTCAATCATTTGTTGAACGGTTTCCTTGGGTTTTGCTTGAATGCCATATTGAGTAATAACAGTGTCAATGACGCCCAGATTTTTCCGGTCATCTTCTAACATGTCCTCAAGGCGATCGCGGATATCGCTGTCGCTGCATTCCTGGATGAACTGCTGCTCATTTGCAATCAATAGATTTTGAACAGCTTTCATGCTTGCCAATTTTTCAGCAATTGCAGCACGCTTCGCGTCATTTAATGTCACAACCATTTAGTGTTCTCCCTAAGACTTTGCTGCGTGTACAGCCTTAACGGTTACATAAGAAAAGATGAAGTTAATCGTTCTTGAGATGGAAATCTCACGACGCATAACTCTGTCAAGAGAAGGGGTAAGTTTTTGTTATGTAAGAGAGAACGACAGCACACGGCTAACGCTGTACAAATTCCAGGAATATATGTAGGAATATAGGAATCCCGAATGAGTTGTGAGAGCTATGCCCTCTAAGATGCACCTTGCACAACCCGCTCATCTCACAACTGATTGAGGGCTTCTATATATTAGGGATAATCTTAATTATGATTAGGTTAAATGATTGTAGCTAAAGTATTTTTAAGGAGAATTTTTAGGGCACTATTTTAATAGTGATACTTGTGAAATTCTAACTCTGGAAAGAGTAATCTAAACTCCAAATTACTATATTCTTCAATTGATGGAATGGAGTTTAATCCTATATGGAAAGTATGGAAAACTTGGACAAGACCGTTGATGACAAAGTAGAAGGTGCAGTTGTATCTGCCAAGGAAACGGTTACTAGCCCTATTCCTAAGCCCCCTTCTTTAGATGCTAAATCTAATGTTGGAGATCTAAAGAATCGTCTTGAATGGGGTGAGCCTGCCCTGACAATCATTGATGTGCGCGATCGCACCGCTTTTAATCAAGGTCACATCATGGGTGCTATGTCTATGCCCCTAGAAGGTTTAGTGAATCAAGCACAAGCTAGCATTCAAGCTAAGCGAGATATCTATGTTTACGGCGATACGGATGACGCAACCGCTCAAGCCGCATCAGCACTACGGAGCGCAGGCTTCATCCATGTGGCTGAGTTAGAGGGTGGCCTCTCTGCTTGGAAGGAGGTCGGTGGGCCAACTGAAGGGACTGAGGAGATTGTCACTCCAGGGCCAGATGCTTACAACGTCGTATCTCGTGTTGCTCATCATCAAGAACTTCAACACACGATGGAAGAACAGAAGAAATAGGTTTAGGGCTGATTTCTTCTGGGTATGATGAACTACGCACCAAACCGCTTCCTATCTCATTCACCCCTTTTAAGTACTTCTCTTTAGTAGGCTTTAACAATTTCTATTGAAACTCTTAAAGCGATGAATTGAAGTACTGCAATGCTCCATAAAAAACAAATCATAAAAATGAAACTTGGTGCGTATATCAACTGTCAAAACAGTTGATACAAAGGGTGTGTGGGCTTCACTCCGCACCCTATCTTAACCAGTGTTTCAGTTTCTATAGCAGTCCTAAATCATGTGTGAGATTGGCATGTTGTGAGGGGCACACCCCTGAGAGGTACACCTCTCACAACCCACTTGGGATTGCTATAGAAACATTGAATGAACTTTGAATCATCAACTGAATGTATTAAAAGATGGTTATTAAATCCTGGATGATCATTGGTGGCATTACCTTACTCATTGCCCTGGGTAGTGCTTTCATTCGTCCTAGAGATATTCCCTGGGAGAAACGACTCGATCGCCCCAAATGGTTATTTTTTGAACCTGCTATCCCAGTGATTTGGACAATTGTTTTTCTGAGTGGGGCACTATCAGCAACGTTGGTTTGGGAGCAAGATCCAGGTAGTTTGAAAACCTGGATTTTAATGGGTTTATATCTTCTCACTGAGATTGTTACCGTTGCTTATATTCCGGCTACTCTGAGATCTCGCAACTTAAAGGTTGGTTTTTTCTTAGGAGCGATTGGAGTGGCCTTAGGATTATTGACGACTCTTACGGTTTGGTCAATTTCAGACGGGGCAGCGGCTTTCATGCTGCCTTACCTGATTTGGAGTCCGATTGGTACCTATGCTACTCAACAAATGATGAATCTCAACCCTGAAGCAACGACATGAGTTGCTGATTGACGACGATCGACGGGTGTGTGAGAGTAAAAGCTAAGTAGCTAGATTAGTCATTTAACTAATCATTCAACAATGCACGCTGTAGCATTACGTCTTACTCCCCAACAAGATTTAAAGACCGAATTAGATCAGTTTGTTAGGATGCAAGCCCTAGACGCCGCTTGCATTTTGACCTGTGTTGGTAGTTTGACTCAAGTGACATTGCGGTTTGCTAATCAGTCGAATGCAACGGTTTATCAAGGACACTTTGAAATCGTTTCTTTAGTGGGGGTTATGTCTTGTTATGGCTCCCACTATCATATGGCGATCGCTGATGATAGTGGCAATCTACGAGGAGGACATCTGTTGGAGGGTTGTTTGGTATATACCACGGCTGAAATTGTGATCGGTGTTCTCCCTCATCTGAGATTTCAGCGTGAATCTGATCAAATGACGGGTTATAACGAGTTGACGATTTATCCAATTTCAGAACGATTCGTTTAACGAGCGACAATCACAGAAAATCGCAATTCAAATGGAGAGAAAGCCCCATGTCGAACGGGGCGTCCTCGTAAAATCAACTCGTAACCTCCCGCTCGCGCAAAGTTGATATCGGCCCCAGGAATGCCTTCATAACCTTCTTGAGATACAGCTCTCAATGCAGGACGTTGAATTGGAGATTGTCCTGCTCTATGGGGTTGAGCATAAATTGCTAATTCACAATGACAGGCCGATAATTGAATGTTTTGCCCTCCTCTAGTCCGTAATGCAAACCAGGTGAGGGCAGGGGTACCTGCACGAGGGTTGTCATTTGGCTCAATATGCATCGTCCCACCTACGTTGCCCGATATTTCAGTTTCATGGGCAAATCCTTTTGAATCTGAGACTGGCAAAAAACTATGTAGTCCAACCAGTGGAATGGCAATGCAAGTAGCAATTAGTAAAGAAAGTGGTAAAGAAAATTTCATAGAAAACTGTCAACCAATTTAAATTTCTAATTCAGTATTGTAAGACAAAGAAGTTACATTTTCTAAACTCCAGGTTTGGTAAAGGTTTTGATGAGTTATTTAAGTCGTGATCAGTTGAAAGAATATTTTATATGACAATCCTAAATTGTTTATGAAAGTGTTGGCTCAAAGGGTGGTACTTTCACAAATAGCCTTTACACAAATTAAATAGGATTGCAATCGTTGGATAACTCTGTCTATCCACCAGTTGAATAGAGTTTCTATGGAAAACGATATGTCATGTCCATGAGTTTCTTGAAACACGACTAAATGACTATTTTATGTATAGAAATAATTGGAATTGAGAGTAATTCTTAAGTTAAGAATTGATATGATTTGATCCCGGTTTTTCTACTTCCAAGGGGAGATGTGAGATTCCTATCTATACTTCTAAAGTTGAGGCAAACACACTGAAAAAGTGATTCTCAGATAACCTCGGAATAGGGAGACTAAGGAAGTTATGTCTTATACAGATAGACCAGTAGGGCGAGTAGTAGAGACTGCCCCGACAGTTGCCGTTGCCGACTATCATGATCGCGTTCGTTGGGGACCTATCTTAGGTGGATTAGTTGTTGCTTTAAGTAGCCAGTTAGTATTAACAGGAATAGGTGCAGCTATTGGATTGACCACACTAGCAGGCTCTGGTGCACCCCGTTCAGATGCAGGCGATGTAGGACTAGGTGTTGGTATTTGGTCAATTATTAGTCTATTAATTTCTCTGTTTTTGGGTGGTTGGGTTACGGCTCGTGCTTGCGGACCCATGAATCGTAGTACCGCTTTGTTGAATGGCGCGATTTTGTGGGCTACTACTTTAGCCATTAGTGCTTGGTTGTTAGCCAGTGGTGTTTCTGGTGCATTTGGTATTCTGGCTTCTAACGCTGGAGAAATTATTAATCAGGCTCAAAACAGTGGTGTTACTCCAAGTGGTGTTGATCCAAATGTAACCGCAGATCAAACGCGGGATGCAGCTGGTAATGCGGCAAAAGTAGGTTGGTCGTTTGCTCTAGGTTCTCTGTTAGGTTTAGTAGCTTCTTTGGTAGGAGCTTCTGTCGGGACTCGTCATCCCCGCACAACAACAGTTGTAAATTCGTAAGTCTTATTCTCTGTCTTTAGCGTCAATATTGGCTCAAAAAGCACCTTCCCTTAATACGAGAGAAGGTGCTTTTTGATGAATCAGTTTCTGTCATAGATGCGCTGTTTGAGCATCTGAAATTAGCTGAATTTGGACTTGTCTGATATTATTAGACTGAGATTGATTAGCGATCGCCCTTAAAAACTCAATTGCTGCCTCAAGAGAAGAAAACTCATTACTCGCAACATTGGAAGAGATGTTAGGAAGCTGCGGGGCATTGACAGTAGATCGAGTCGAACTTGTAGTCAACTCAACACCCTCTAAGTCTCCTTGTGACAGATCAATCACGGCAAGTTGCTTATGCTCTGGGCTGATCTGTTCAACTACAAGCCGTTCTCGACGAATTGGAACTTCAATGATTTGCGTTTCAATTTCTTTACGAACAATGACCTCACCAACCTTACGTTTTTGTAGGTTGACTTGTAACCGTTCCTCCAGCAAACGAATGGTTTGCTCGTCTAAAACATCAGAGCTAGTAGAAGAGCTAGTGGCTAGAGGCGACTGTCCAGACTCATACCTTTTAGGAAGAATCATTTGTTCTAAGCTAATCTCTTCAGGTGAAGTTGACTGGCTGTCAGGAGGCGTTGGTAAAGGCGAGCTAACGGTTGTTGGTGAGGTGGTGATCGGCGTAGTGACCGGACGAACCAGTTTGACCACTTGGGCTTCTAAAGGCGTGACTGACTCTAAAGACAGGGACGCCTCTAGTGGGGCAGAGCCTTCGAGCACTAAAACAGGAGAATCGGTGGTGTAACCCGTTGATTTGTTCTGGGTTGTATTGAAGCTACCAATCAGGTGAGCATCATGGATATCGTAGGTTGGTAGCTCTGTAATTTGGGTGGCATCTAAACCACTTAAATAGACCCGTTCCCCTTCTAAATCGACTCTTGTTTGCCGAAGTGGAATGAGCACATGATTCGATACTTTTGGTGACTGTATATCAGCAATCAAATAATAAAATTGACCTGCTTTGTCTAATAGAGCATCCGTCACTTTACCAACAAGCTGATTCTGATTGGAATAGATCTGAAACTGACGAATATCTTTTCCTCGAACAGTTCTACGATGACGGGGATCTAATTCATTAAGTCTGAGAAGGGTCATATGATTCTCCAGAGTATTGAGTGGCTTGATAAAACGAGTTAAATGCAGCATCAGGAAGTAGAGCTATAGCAACTGTCAAATTAGTTGATATAGCCATCCTAAATGGGGTGCGACTCTCACAACCTCCTAATTTCACAAATGATTTAGGACTGCTATATAAGAGAGTGTGGGAGCTTGCAAGGGCCAGCTTTTGACCTGAGCGATCATGAAGCCCCTGCGTCTGTCTTAATCAACTCTTGAGTTGCACAACAATGCTAGATGAACGCAAATTGCAAGATAACCCTCACTCCACAACAAAAGTAGTAATGGAATGAGGGTTGTTTTAGTTAGGAGGTCACCTCTAGAGGGAAACGGCTACGTATCGTTTTAGTGATACGGCTCATTAACTATCCTAGATGCGATCTTCAGGACGCTTATCCACTACTGGATTTCCCTGAGTCTGCACATCCAATCGCTCACGACGGATTTCATCTTCAGCCGTGGCTCGGTCGTGATCCACTTCTTTGCGTACGTTAACTTCCTCACGGACATACGCTTCTTTGCGGATGTCAGGAACTTCTTCGTAAACTTCCATACGAGCAACCTCACCTTCTGTAAATGTTGCTTCACCTGGTGCAACTGCTCGATCTGAACTAGTTACATTGCCCCGCTCGATAACAACACGCTCTTTATCGATGGGAACTTCAACGTTTGCTCTCTCAGTTTCCACACGCTTGCCGACAGCTACTTCCCCAGTCTTTTGACGGGTTTTGTTAGCAATCAACCGCTCTTCATACAATCGGAGGTTCTGGTGATCTCGCTCATTCATGTTATATAGGTCAGCATCGCGCTCGTAGCTATAGGTGTCGCGATCGTACATGCCTGGAGTTGCTGCCATGTTAGCAGAGGTATCTACTGCTCCAGTTGATTCTATGGTGCGACCGTAATCAGCAGTTGCTCCTGTTTCAGCGGTAGAGGTTGATGGGCGACGGTAAACTCCACGAACGTTTTCTTCGTAGTCATAATCAACCAGCATGTCGTTGTTGAATTCAGGCAAATGCTCAACTTGATCACGAGTTAAGCTGTCAACATAAACACGGCGATCGCTGTAGGAGATGCGAGATTGACCAATTGGCAACAACACCTTCTTACCAAATACCCAAACTCCGGTGTTGATTACGAAGTAACGAAAACGTCCTTCTTCGTCTACCAAAAGTTCATCAATTGAACCAACTTTATCATTGTCATTGTACAAATCAAATGACAATATATCTTGATTATCGAAATAGTTTCGGTAATCAGGATTGAAGTCTCTGAGTTTATAAAGTGCCATGAAGATTCTCCTCTTCTAATCACAGTAATACAGACTTATATCTAACAGTAGACAATGCTTTGTTAAGCTTCATCTTCCCTATGAGTGACACCTGCAACCTTCTAAAGAAAGACTAATCAAAGATAATTATTTGACAGAGTAAAGATTGTTGTAAAGTAATACTCATATTTTTTTGAAAGCAATTTATTCAAATCTTGTTCTTTGTGAGATGGGTGTAATTCATTGCAGAGCTTGCAATTCATCCATTTCAATTGATTGTTAATTTAAGGTTTGGGGGTTTGAATTTATTTAGGTTAAGCGTTTAAGTTAAGCTATTGAAAAAAGAATAAAATTGTCCTGCTCTGAACCCATAACAAAATTTAGGTGAGTGTCTAAAAATGACTTATCCATTAGTACCCTGGTTGCTTCGAGGCTACGCTTATCAAAGTGTTCAACTGTTACCTAATAATCAAGTTCGATCTTTGATACCTGATGCATTTGAAATTGTCTCAGTGTTTCCTAATTACACTCTCGGTGGAGTCTATTTATCTTCCTATGTAAAGGGTTCAATTTTGGAATACAACGAATTAATTGTGATTGCGGGGTTGGTGAATTATGCAGGCAAAATAGGAGCATGGGTTTCTCATATTTATGTTGACAACCCCATCTCGGTTGCAGGTGGGCGTGAAATTTGGGGATTACCCAAAGAGTTAGCTCAGTTTACTTGGGAGCAGAATCAGTATCACTATTGCAAAGTGCAGCAAGGCGATCGCCTGCTGTGTACATTTCGTTCTGATTGGCAACTTCCCCTGTGGCGACAACCAATTGCAGGACAAGCTTTCAGTACATTAGACCATCGGGTGTTGCTATTTGCTGGTCAAGCCTCTGCTAATTTTGCGATCGCAGGAGCTGAATTAAATGTGCCAGACAACAGCCCATTTTTTGACATGGGCTTAACAACCCCCTTTTTAGTGATGGCGTGTAATGCTTTAGAGATGGTGGTACATGCACCTCAAACGCTCGCTCAGTCAACCTGATGGGGTTGGCTGCTGCTAGATTGAGCGGAGATTGTTGGAGTCAGGAATTTGATCGACGTGTGCTTCTACGGTCATCTCTAACTGTCCTTGCTGCAACTTGAGATCATTAATTCGACACGCCACGCCTGCTATCTCAATATAAGGTGCTTTGATCCATTCATTAATCCACTGCATCAGGGCGATCGCCAAATCCAGTGAGATGCGTTTTCCAGGTTCACAGCAAAACTCCTGCAACAGCAGTTGTTCGTGTAGACGAGGCGACATGACCACTTTGAAGCAAAGAATTTCTTCGCGATCGCTCTCGTGAATAATCACCTGACCGGACACCTTTAACGTCTCCTCAGCAGGTAAACGCAGGGTCAGGGGAGCTTGTAGACTTAAGCGAACGGGTTGTCCTTGAACCTCCAGCGTTAGGCTAGGCAAGTTTTGAATAAATACGTCTGAGTTCGCTGCATTGTTTAGATCTGACTCCGTGAGAACAACACGAACGGTTGAGTTGAGGGGTTGTTTGAGTTTGAGTTGCCCAAATAGCAGAGCAATCGGATTAATCGCAACGCGATCGGTTTGGATCTCAACTTCTTCTAGACGAATGCCTTCTTGCACCACCAATCCTTTGCCCTTAATAGAAGTTGTTTCAACTTGTCCTTGAGCAGCTTGCAACAAATCGGTATGAACATCAACGGAAATGTCATCTGCAACTTCAACCTGGCTAGATAACCCAGCTTCAACCATTTGAGCGATCGCCCTTTCTTCTAGCTTTGGCTCATCTGACCTTAACTCGTCTGACCCTAACTCATCTGACATTAGTAAAGCTCCTATGGGTTGTGTTGATCACTCTAGAAACTTGTCAGTATTCCGATATCTGTAGAGCGACAGAAGCTTTTGTTAACGCGGATACACAATTTAGCGTATGTTCTATTCTTTTTACGTCTGATTGAATAAACTCTGACTCTAGAAAGATGATTTTTAAGTGAAAAAAACGTGAAAAAAGGAATGGTTGATTCAAGTTTTCAGTCAAGTGTTTTTCTAATAGAACGGTCACTGAGTCTAACGCACAGCGGTACTAATTTGGAAACAGTGTTGCTCACTCAATCCATTCCTTGCTCACCATACCTGGCTTATTATCATGAGTTTCTTAAAAGAGTTATCGCTGAAATGGAAGTTCTTTACAGGAAGTCTGTTTTATTTAACTTATGCTCCCTATGGATGGGTTTATTCGCGTCGTCGCGATCGCGTTGAACGTCAGACTAAAAACCCATTTCCTATTGAAACAGTTGATCAACCTGGAAAACTATTGAGTGCCGAGGCAACGGATCGGGGTGCTCAGTTTTATTTTGAGTACGCTGAGTTAGAAATCACGTTTTTGACTCCCGATTTTGTCCGGGTCAATTGGCGACCGGGGCTGTTACCTGTTCCCTACGCGATCGCTCGTTCTGAGTGGGATGCGGTAACTACAACACTAGAGCAAACTGAGCAGGGATGGGCTGTTTCTAGTATCAGCACAGCGGGTGTTGATGGATTGCACGTCTCGATTAGCGATGAGGGACATGTAACCTTTGTCGATGCACATGGACAGGTATTGCGAGAAGAATTGCCTCCCCAAAAACCGGGTAATGGCTGGACTCATCAAGCCAAATTGCGCTCTGAAGAACATATCTATGGGTTAGGCGAACGCATCATGCCACTAAACCTGCGATCAGCGAGAGAGTTAACTGAGAAGGGCGAAGTGACCGATCAGCCCAAAACCTTTCGCATGTGGAACTATGATGCAGCGGGCATGTTTGGCCCCGGTGCCGATCCGCTATATCTAAGCGTCCCAGTGTATCTGGGGTTTCATCAACAGGGCAAATACCTGGTTTTTTACGAGAACTCGTTTGACTCTCGCTTTACCTTTGATGATCAGGTGGCAACGGCAGCGTTTGAGGGTGGTGCGCTGCGCTATTACTTCACCACAGGCACCGTGTCGCATTTGGTGGAACGGTATACCGAGCTAACTGGGCGATCGCCCTTACCTCCTCGTTGGGCGTTGGGCTATCACCAATCGAAGTGGGGTTATAACAATGAGCAATCTCTGCGGAAAACGTACCAGGACTTTGAAGCGAATGATTTGCCGTTGAGTGCCATTCACCTAGATATTGATGTGCAGGTAGGCTTTCGAGCCTTCACGATTGATCCCAAACGCTTTCCCAAACTCCAAAGCTTCATTCAAGAACTGGCAGTACATGGAGTGCAGTTCATCACCATTCTCAATCCCGGCATCAAATATAGCCGCAAGAGCAACCTATTTTTAGAAGGGCAGGTGCTGGATGCTTTCTGTAAACTACCGAATGGAGAACTCGCCTCTGGCCCTGTGTGGCCCGGTTGGTGTGTGTTCCCTGATTTCACCAATCCCGTTGTGCGGAAGTGGTGGAGTCGGCAATATCAATACTTGCTAGATGTTGGTGTAGCAGGTTTTTGGCATGACATGAATGAACCTGCGGCATTTATTTTGTGGGGCGATCGCTCTTTGCCGAAGGTGACGCGACACTTTATGGAAGGACGGGGGGGCGACCATCTGGAGGCACACAATGTCTACGGCATGTTGCAATCTAAGGCAGCGTATGAGAGCTTGTGTCAATATCGCCCTTATCGTCGCCCCTTCCTCATCTCGCGTGCGGGTTGGGCAGGGCTACAACGCTATGCCTGGACGTGGACAGGTGATATCGAATGTACCTGGGCGGCTTTGCGTCAGACCATGTCTACCGTGATAGGTTTAGGCTTATCGGGCATTCCCTATAGTGGTCCTGATATTGGTGGATTTCAGGGTAATCCCAGTGCAGAGCTTTATTTGCGCTGGTTCCAAATGTCGAGCTTTCTCACGTTTTGCCGGACTCACTCATCGAACAACGTTGAGCATCGTAGCCCCTGGACTTATGGTGAGCCAACGCTTAGCATTATTCGCCAGTTTTTAAAGTTGCGCTATCGCTTGCTGCCCTACTTTTATACGTTGTCTTGGGAAGCGACGCAAACAGGTCATCCTCCGGTGCGTCCTGTGTTTTGGGCGGATCCTGATGATGCGAGCCTGTGGGATCTGGACGATGCCTTTTTGCTGGGGGATGCGCTGATGGTGTGTCCGGTTAGTGAAGAAGGTGGGCGATCGCGCTCAGTCACCTTTCCGAAAGGACAGTGGTACAACTTTTGGGATGACACCCTAATCGACGGTGGCACTACTCAGGCGATCGCCTCCCCATTAGAACAAATGCCCCTGTTTGTCAAAGCAGGTAGTCTGTTGCCAATGGAGGAGGGCAATCATCTGACGCTGCATATTTATCCTCCTACCCAAGGCGTGAGTGAAGCTGTGATGTATACCGATGCGGGAGATGGATATGGCGATCACCGACTCGATCGGTTCCGCATTCAACATCACGATCACGGCATTGAGCTATTTTGGCAACAGGAAGGG
>JANRJA010000115.1:0-5457 GCA_033764315.1 Oculatellaceae cyanobacterium bins.114 | reverse complement strand
GTCGCAGTTCTGTTAAAGTACGGTCTTCTTCAGCGGTCAAAAGAATGCGTAAAGGAGCAGGCATAATAGGCGAATTTAGCTAACGCTCTATCTTACAATTAATCCCACCCACCTACTTACGCAATTACTAAAACGTTGTCAAAAGACAAGGTGTCAGACTTACTGCTTCTAAAAACTGTCTATTAATCTGGCAACTATTGTGATGACATTGGCTCTCACCCTAAATTCCTCGCCCATTTTGGGAAAGGGATTTTGAATTTAGCTCTCCTTATCCCTTTATGAGAGAAGGAGTTAGGGGATGAGAGTGGTTCGATGCAAGACCAAAAATTGTCGGGTCAACTAGGTGACAGGTGATAAAGCACTTGTAATTTGAGAGGCCAAAAATGCTAACCCAATGCCACAGATCAGCCAACCTGTCGAACGTAATGTCGTCACTGATAGGGATTGAAATGTTCCACTGAGGATAGCTCTGCCAACTCCAAAAGCACCCATTGCGATCGCCAATTGAATTGCAGTGAACCCTGTCAGATATGCCACCAAGGGAGTCACTTCTGCGCCAACGATTGACTCTCCATAGGCATAACCGTGACACACTCCAGCGATCGCAGCTAAGCCCACAACAACCGCTATATTCACTCTATCTTTTTGAACTAACAACAAACCAAACAATAGAACAGAGCCTGCAATCAGCAATTCAACCCCAGGCAATGTCACCCCCATCAGGTGAATTCCAGTTCCTCCCATTGCGGCTAAAACAAAAGCGAGCGGAATCAAAAACCCCTGCCGTTGGGTTGCAAAGAGTAAGCCAATAGCCACAACAAATGCAAAATGATCAAACCCAATAATAGGATGTGCCAACCCCGACATAAAGCCTTCAAAAGCATTGGATGGAAACCTGCCACCCATCGCGTGGTGAGCAAAAGCAGGCTTTCCTAACAGCAGCAGACTGATCCCTGTTAAAGCGATTAATCGGTTGATTTGCCAAATCTGTTGAGCAAAGCGAACCAAAGAAGCACAATCCAATCGACTCATCATCTATACCTCGCAGATGTGAAAGAAAATACTGCAAAACATCGGCGGGCATTCTGACTTAAAGACACTCGTCTCATAGAGCTACGTCTCATCACAGTTGCGGGACAGCGTTGGATTTACACCAAACTTTCCCCCTTACCTCCAGTAGCTGACCCCACCAGAACCGATTGGATTAGTGTATCACTGTTGATGTAACCAACCTACCAATGCAGCTTTGCAAAACATTACCGAGTTTACTTGAACGATTAGCAATCCTAAATCAGTTCAGAGAGACACACTTCTCAAAACTGATTTAGGATTGCTACAAGAACACGATTAACTAAAAACGCGTTTTAAGAAAGGAATGCGAGACAACACACCATAATCTAACAACAGCACAGCGACCAAGGAAAACCCAACGAGGGGAAACACCAAGCCTAAAATAGCGGCGATCGCCAGTGGCACTCTCCACGACTGCACATGGGGTGGTAAGGTCGGTGCTCCTAACCATCCAGCCGCTTTTGGACGACGTTGCCACCACATCACCGTTCCTGTCATGCACAACACGATGACAAGCAGGCAGGCAAACAACATCAGTAATTGATTACCCAACCCAAAAAACTTACCCATGTGAATGGCAATTCCCATTTCAACGGCTCTAGGCACCCAGCCATAATCTTGCCAGCGCACATCTGCCAATACCTTGCCGCTGTATTGATCGATGTGGAGGGTCATTTCTTGTGTAGGGTTGTTGGGAAAGGCTGAAACGGTATACACCCCCGTTTTACTGTCTGGTAAGCTGACGCTAAACCCTGGTGGTGCTCCTTCGGCTTGCGCCAATGTAATGACCGAATCTAAGTTGACTCTCTCCCCCGCAGGAATGGCAATCGCCCTATCCGTAGAGGTGTTATGGCTGTGAGCACCATGCTCTGCATGTTCTCTAGAAGCAGGCATGGGTAATTGCTCTACTGCCCAAGGCACAATGTGGTCTCCGCGCTGGTTGAGCGATCCAGTTAACTCGGTTGATTGCGGCACATCCTCCCACATTTGAGCCGGAAAACGGCTCCACACTTGAGCAAAGGTTTCACCCCAAAAGCCTGACCAGGGTAGCCCGGTCAAAATCAAAAAGCTGATGAGCAACACCCCATATATCCCAGAAACAGCATGCAGATCACGCCAAAAGATACGCTGATGATTGCTCCACCATCGTGGAATAAAGGTGCCCAACAGCGAAAAGTGTCTGCGGGG
Organism: Oculatellaceae cyanobacterium bins.114; assembly: GCA_033764315.1. Taxonomy (GTDB): domain Bacteria; phylum Cyanobacteriota; class Cyanobacteriia; order Elainellales; family Elainellaceae; genus FACHB-1407. The sequence continues at coordinate 3,198 of JANRJA010000115.1, read as the reverse complement.
AAACCACAGATATACCCCAGAAATCAGCAACACCAATCCCCAGCAGGCGGCCAACTCAACCAGATAGTCTCCCCATTGGCCCAACATTAACTCACCATGAATGCGACGAGCGATCGCCTGGAGATTGTTAGTTTCATCGCGATCGCCTAACACTTGCCCGGTATAAGGATCAACAAATGCCATGAGCGTGCGTTCATCTGTGGTAGTAAGAGCCACTTCAGCCGTGCGATCGGCAGCTATATTTGGGAAAAACTGCGTCACAGTTGCGTCAGGATAAGCCTGCTGTACGGCTGCGAGTTGCTGCGTGTAAGGCAACAGGGTAGTGTTTGGTTGTACAAACAATAGATGGGGATACATCACAGCATCCAATTGAGGCTTAAACAGGTAAATTATTCCAGTTGTCGCCAGAATCAGCATAAAGGGAATGACAAACAATCCGGCGTAGAAGTGCCAACGCCACACCGTGTGATAGAAGCGGTTTTCAGATGAGTCTGGGGTGAGGGAAGAATTGGTAAGGGTCGATGATTCGCGCATAGTGAATGCCCAGATGCAAAGGCAAGATGACTATGGCGCATTGCTGTGAATAGTGTCAAAAGACAACGTGTCAAAGGGTGCTAATTGATATAGTAATACTCAATTTCCTGCGTTCTATCTCAATTTTTATTGATATTTCCGAGTCAGAAATTACATTTAAAAAAGAGTTCAAGATATACAAAAAACAGTGCGCCAGAATTGTTCCAACGCACCGCCGAGGTAACCAAAAATTAAAGAAGATTAGAGGGTACTGTGTATAAAGATCTGGCTTAATTTAGAGTCAATCCGATCAACACCTACCGTTAAACCTGATCACTATCGTGGATGGCACTTGAATATTTGTCAAAAGACAGGCTGTCAAACATCTAAAAAGGGGATGGGGCAGGTCTCATTCCTCAGGCTATCTCTTAAAACGCAGATTGGAAGGCTCTGTCTCTTGCAAAATCAGTTCTATTGAATCTTTCTCCTTTTACGCAGTACACTAAAATGCAACTTTGATTTGAGTTTTCAAACACCATGTCGCCTCTGCCTGATTACCGTCCCAGACAGCTTTCTTTAGGCCCGTTAGAGACCGAGATTTTAGAAATCTTGTGGGAAGCCGGATCTGCCACGGTACGCGAGATCCACGATCGCATTTTGTCTGACCCCGATCGCGAGTTGGCTCAAGCTTCTGTGACAACCGTACTTAACCGCTTGACTCAAAAGGGCTGGTTAACCTGTGATAAGTGCGATCGCGCCTTTCGGTGGCATCCCCTCGTGACTCGCGCCGAGGCAGAAATCTTGAAGGCTCACACTCAGTTGCAGCAATTTTTAGCCGTCAGCAATCCGGATGTAGTAGCAGCATTTGCAGACAGTTTAGATGCTGCCAGTCTAGAGCAGATTGAGGCGATCGCCCAACGATTAAAAGCGGCTCGTCAAGCCCGCAAGGAGGCGTAATGCATATCAGCATCATGGTGAGTGCAATCACGGTTGCGGTCTTAGTCAGACTGATCTGGCAACCGTCTCAGGGTAATTGGGCAAACCGCTGGCATCACGCGTTGAGCGCATTTCTATTTCCTCCCATTCTGCTGCTGATGACGAGTGTTGCCGTCCTCAGTATGGGGCATCACGGCAGAATGTTTGGGTTGCCTGTAGGGTGGATTGGCTGTCACATCGCTTTAGGATTTTTAGTGTGGGCGAGTGGATTGGCTGGTTATCTAGCATGGCAGGGGTGGCGATCGCTCCGGCAAATTCACTCCTATCCTGTTCAGGCGATCGCTGGACATGCGGGGCGAGTTTTAGACGTCTCGACTCTTTTTGCGGCTCAAATTGGGGTTTGGCAACCCGAATTAGTGGTCAGTCAGGGATTGCTGCAAACGCTGAACACAGAACAACTAGAAGCCGTGTTGAGCCACGAGCAAGCCCACTTTTATTACCGAGATAATGTCTGGTTCTTTGCATTAGGGTGGGTGCGTCAACTAACAAATTGGTTGCCCAACACGGAGGCTCTGTGGCAAGAATTGTTGTTGTTGCGCGAGCTACGCGCCGACCATTGGGCAACTCAACATGTAGATGCCCTCGTGTTAGCAGAATCACTATTATTGGTGGTGCAATCTCCGCTCACAGGTTTAAAGGGAGCCTACGCCGCTTTTGGGGAAGCAACCCATCCCAATCGTTTGGCTGAGCGAATTAACTCTTTAATCAGCCCAACTCCCTTAGACGATGGAACCTATTGGATGACCTGGATCTGGTTGCCACTGGCACTTTTGCCGTTGCTAACTCTGCCACTACACGGATGAAGACTTAATCTACTACTTTGAGAAGCCCCATCTTGAGGCGATCGAGGACATGCTTGACCTGTCTCATGTCGCGATCGCTGATGGTCTGTTCTGAGGTGGCGGCTTTGAGCAAATACCGCTCATCAGAACGGGTAATTTTGCCAGAGGTAACGATGCGATTGGTGACTTGTTCGATTGTGGGGGCAACAGTCGTTGAGGTTTGCATAATACAACTCCAGGGGGGACGAAGAGCAGTACAGACACTATTTAGAGGCATCGTGAAGAGTCACTGTTGAGTGACACGTAGTGCCTACAAAAAGTAATGACCCACTTTTCGCGATCGCCCTTCCCTATCCGGAAAATCTTTAAAGTATCTTTACAAAATCTTTGAATAATTTTCTCCAAATAAGTTGAAGGGTCAGTTAAGCACAAAACTTTTTTCGCAGATATTTCAGAAATATCTGTATTTCTGAAATACAGTGTTGTGCCACAAAAAAGCTTCAAATTGGGCATTGACCAACTTTCTGAGTAGGCAGGTTTTTTATGAGAACGCCTAATGCCGATATTTTTTATTCGTCTTTTAGGTCATCGTTGATACTCTTTCTGTTCATTCTTCCTGTGAGCTTAATTGTCGCTTTTGTTGGGGCAATAGTAGTAAGCAATTCAGATTACATTCCATTCGTCACGATTCTGGTTAATGCTTGCCTGACTTTTGTAGCCGTTAGGCATTACAAAACCTGGGTTACCCCGTTGGGTATCAAAGCATTTAACCCTCTTTGGTCACTCTAAGCAGATGAAAAGATGAGTTGCAGGTTTAACTCATGTACGAGTGGACAAATAAACGTATTCATCTTGCGGGTTAATTGCTCAAAGCCGACCTGAAGTGAAGCAATCGGGAAAACCTCTA
>JANRJA010000013.1:0-6189 GCA_033764315.1 Oculatellaceae cyanobacterium bins.114 | reverse complement strand
TTTGCCGATGATGTGATGGAAACAGCTTGTGGGCTGCACAACTTTCGCTTGACACACCGAAAGATTGCAGTTGCTTAGATAACGATTTCCGAAGGAGATTTCCGTTTTTGTCCCATCCCCCTTATTTCCGATTAAGTCTATTATTTATGCTTCTTACTCACAATCCAAGTAATTATCAGAACTCATAGCATCTAAAAAATCTTCTAAATTTAGTTCCCGATCATTCAATTCAATTCCTCGAATTTGGTACGTTTCATGGTCTAACTTAACGGGTTGCCAGCCATGATCTGCATCCAGAGCAAAGAGATTTTCCGATAAGTCTTGACCAATCACTAATAGGTTTCGCTCGGCCGCGTTGAAACAGTTGTCCTGATCACGAAACCACTCTGGACGCATAATTATTGTACCTAATGCACCCTCACCCCAACCAACATTAGATAAATAGGTTAGATAGGCTGATGGAATACCTGGAAACTTCTTTCGTATTTTCTCAAGGCCGGCTTGAGCGACTGTAAACCTTGTTAAATTGGAGCCGTTTAAATCTGATTTCTTAATGAAATTAACCCGGTTGCTTGAGCTTAATCTTGTTCTCGCCTGAATCAAATTGGTTATGTCAGTCTCTCGGTATCCTAATCGTTGTAGGACTTGTTCAAGCTGAAAAGTACTGCGGTTTGGATCATATTCATGTGCTTGCCAGTAGCATTCAAGTGCTTCTTCGTAGCGATTGGCGTGCATCAAGACATCTCCCTTTTTCTCCCATACCCATTCAGGTGGAAATGCCAGATCGTTCTGGTCGTATAGCTCCAGCAGTTCACCTTCTCGCCCTAATGCAACGTATGCTTTCATCCGATTGTCTTCGGGAATCGCTTTGAGCCCAACTGCCTGATTGTAGCTGGCGATCGCTTCCTCATAGCGTCCCAATTCAAATAAAACATCTCCCTTCTCGGCATAACAATCATCCAACACCCAGCCACCAGACTCCTCTTCAGGATTCAGATAAAGAGCGATCGCCCGGTCATAGTTATCTACAGCTTCTTCTAGCTGCCCCAACTCTGCCAAGATAGCTGCTTTACCCATCCATATATCTCCAACAAGTTGCTCTGGATCGAGCGCGATCGCCCGATTGTAGCTTTCTAATGCCTCATCAAGATATTGCAATTGGTGTAATACAGTAGCTCGACACGACCAAATTGTAGATACCTCAGGATTAATTGCTATAGCGCGATCGTAGTAGTCTAATGATGCAGACCATTCTCCTGTCCATGACAATCGTTCAGCAAGTTCACAGCAAGCATTGAGATGATTGGGGTTCAACTCAAGGGCTTTCAGAAAATAGGTGATAGCTTGTCTTGAATCGCGTACCCCTTGATTTAGACCAGCTTTATAGTAGTCATCTGCGGTGGAGCCATCCGGTAGCAAGTTGCTCATCGTAAACTCCTGTGGTGGCAATTCTCACAGCTCTGTGGATAGCATCACTTTACCAAACCTGCACAATACACATCAATGAATGATCTGTGAAGGGCAATCGCCCCTCACAGTCACACTTAAACATCAATCTCTGTAACTAGCAGTTAAAGAGCGTGTATTGTCCCAACCTTGGATGAAGGCTAACGGCTCAAATCAGCGGCGGCAGATAACCTCAAACTCACCACCACCAGCTTTCGTCCGTCCGCCGCATTTGAATTGTTAGACCGCGCCGAATTGGTGAGTGTGTCATGATAGTAACAACCAAACCGTTACAACCTTAGCTAAAGATGGGACTACAAATCTTTATCTCTGACTCTATTGTGCAAGCTCTTCGCCTACCTGAGCAGCGTATTGAGCAGGAATTGCGTAGGGAACTCGCCATTACCCTCTATGCACAGAATATCCTTTCCTTTGGGAAAGCGCGAGAACTAGCTGAGATGGACAAATACGAGTTTGGGCAGTTGCTTTCTCGTCGTGGAGTGGATCGACATTATGGTTTTGAAGAGTTAGATGATGATTTGAGCTATGCCCGTAGTGAGTAACACTTCACCGATTCTCAATCTGGCGATTGTGGATCAGCTTGAACTTTTACGTCAACAATTTGGCGAAATTCTGATTCCTCATGCAGTATTAGATGAATTGAAGGTCAATGAAGAACGACCTGGTTCTCAAGCAATTCGTGCAGCAATTTCATCGGGGTGGATGAAAACTCAAGAGGTGAGTAATGAACCACTTGCCCAACTCCTGAAGCAAACTTTGGATCGAGGAGAAGCTGAAGCGATCGCTCTTGCCATTGAGCTTAAGGCAGATTGGACGCTTTTGGATGAACGTGAAGGCAGAAAAGTAGCTAAATCTCTAGGGTTAAACGTAACGGGAATTTTGGGAATTTTGCTTCGGGCTAAACAGCTAGGTGAACTCGAGTCATTACAGCCTGTTATTGACAATTTGATAAATAAAGCTGGATTTCGGATTGCACCAGAATTATTGGCTCACATTCTGACGCAGTAGAACGGGTTTAGCAGAGGGGAAGGAACGTTCGACAAAACTTATCTCGAAAATCGCCTTTCGACTTCTTCAAGTATTTGTCTTTTTAATGTATTTACAAAGATTGCGAGTCCGCCTACAGCACAAATAAATCCTAGAACACCCATAAGAATCTTTACTAGTAGAGCTAATAGATTGTGAGTAAATGGAAATAGGTTTTGGGTAAATGGAATCTCCTTAGCCAGGGGCACAAAGAAGTCAAACGAAATAAAAAATAACAAGAGTGCTGGCATGTAGGGCAAAAGCTTTTTCATATGTAGCTTTATTACAGAAATATGCGGTCTAACGGTTCGCTTGAGCGGCTGAAAATAATCTCATACTCAGCATCAGAGGTTTCCTTCAGTCCGCTCCGAGCGAATTGTTATGCTGCCCTATTCGTCTGCTAGCTTTGATAGTACGTTTTGGCGATATCTATTTGCCATTTCTTCTGCCCTTTCATAAACATGTAGCGGATTGCACAACATATCACCTGGTTCTGGCTCTAAATCACTCGTTGAAAGTAATACTCTTTTCTTTTCGATATCCATCCATACAATTATTGCTCTCACCCAGTCACCAAGCTGAAAAACCTGCTCTGGCGATTCGATCGGTAGCTGAGAGATTGTAGAGACGCTCAGTAATGTATGCAATCCTCCGATATCAACAAACACACCATATGGTTTTATTTGACGAACTCTACCATCAACAAGTTGACCTAGCTTTAGGGTCGCTACCCTGGACTGAGTTTCACGACGTACATGCTGAGGATCTCGTTTACGGCTAGATGTTCTAAGATCTGTAAACATCTGCTCAACTTCAGATCTTCGTTTTTCGTACCAATCTGAATCGAGTTCATCCAGAATAAGATCAGCAAGAAGATTTTGGTAGAGGCTAACGAGTGCATAAGATTCGTATGTTTGCCCGTGATTTGTGGACAGAGCAATTTTGTAGAGAGCATCGTATAGAACAATTAGCCATTGTTGCTCTGTCGTTAGAGATTTCTCCAAGCATCTACGCCCAGTATCAGGAACCCTGCCATGTCCTCCCCCATAGATAGCTAGTCGTGTTTGCCATTTCTGACCAGGAGTACTTTCAGGCTGGAGTAGTGCTTTCCAATTCAAGTTGCTCAGATTATCAACATGTGACCACTCTGGTGCATAGTAGTCATTCTCTACAAATTCAATAATTCCGTTGCAGAAGGCACTAATTAATTTATCCTTTTTAATCGTAATATCGAGACGTGTTAAATCATCGCTACCACAGAGCCACGGCTCTATGTGGAAGTTTAAAAGTTCAGCGCTTACTCTCTCTGCAAAAAACTCAACTCCTCTACCTTCCTCATCAATGATCATTCTTGCAGGTAGCTGAGAATCTCGAATTTGTCCAAGCCAAATATAGATTTCTCTGTAGGGGTCAAAAACAGTTGATGTCCAAATCTGAGTACAAATCTCGCTAGTTTCTATACGGACTAAAATCCAGCCTCGTAAAACTTCTTGACCGCGAGATTGAGTAAGACTAACTCTCATGAATCCAGATCAACATTCATTTGATCGCCTAGAAACAGTATTAACCTAGCACTGAATTCAATCAGAAAATTATACAAACTGTTTTGGGCAGTAGTTTGAGGCAGCATAACGGCAAAACGCAGCGGCGGCTAATAACCTTGAACTAAGCACCAGCGGCTCTCAACCGTCCGCTGCCGTGACGTGTTAGCCCTCAACGAGACCTTAACGCTCAATACGTTCAAGCTCCTCACGAACAACTCTGCGTAACGTTTCCTCTAAAGGTTCTCGGCTCTGCTGAATATGCTGGCGCAACGCTTCGTTAATCATCGTTTGATAATTACCCCCACCTGCACTATGAACTTGTTCACGAAACCACTCCAAAACCTCGTCATCTAACCGAATTGTGATTCGAGTTTTTCCAAGTGGTGTTGGATCGATCGCCCCTCGTTTACCCTGACTGAAATCATATTCAGCTTCCATAATCATTCTTCCTCGTACTGCTGTCGTTCTTGCCGAGTTGCTTTGCGAGCAGAGATGATCCGGATCTCATCGTTCCGCATCGTGTAGACAACTACCAAAACTCGTCCAAATGCATCAACACCGATTGTGACAAACCGTTCTTCATCAAACCGCTCGTCTGGAATAGTAATTGCCAGATCATCGGAGAAAACGGATGTTGCATCGGCAAAATCGATACCATGCTTGCGGAGATTAACCGCTGCCTTATCTCTATTCCATTGGTAAGCCATCTCAATTATAGTATGCACATCCGTACATACTACCAGGAGCTAAACTCTATTATCTTTGTTTGTCCTGAATTATTTAAAACGGCTGTTTTGGATGGATTTGAGAGCAATTTGGCTTTGGCACTCACAGATAAGCTTTACACACTGCCCCAACCAAGGACTTGAGGGCTAACGGTAAAGCTCAACGGCTGCAAGCAACCTTCGCCACGTCACCAGCACTCACCAACAGTCCGTTGCAGCGCAGTGTTAGCCTGCGCCTCTCGGCGATCGCCCCCACAACACCTCTCCCAACCTCTCAATTCCCACAACCACCGCTATTGTACTCAACTTTTCACTGAACACAGAAAATATTTCGGGACTTTTAACGTGGGGGCAAACCTTCAACAAACTACACCTTCGTTTGGGGGCGATCGCTCTCCCACCATTACCCTTCAAACCACGGTTCGGAAAGCCAAAACTCACAGGCGATCGCCCCCAGACACCTTTTGGGACTCTGAATGTTCTACAGTTGCCGTTGTTAAACTACACGTTCACTTGTGTCAATAACACTCTGAAACTTGTCCCTTGGGGTGTCAACTTTGATGTACTCAACCTCTCTGTTGGGGGGCGATCGCACCTCACCGATACCCTTGAAACACCGGGGTCTTCAGCCTCTCAACCCCTCAGTAAAACCGTTGCGAAAGCTGGCTAACGTTCCAAATTAGCGGCTGCCAATACCTTCAACTCACCACAAGTGTCTCTCGGCAGTCCGCTGCATTTGGATTGTTAGCCTGCGCTCTCGGGCGATCGCCCCCACAACTGCCCCTGGGACACTCAACTCACCACCAACACGCCCATTGTACGCAACCTTCTGGGCAACACCGACCATCTTCTGGGACTTTTAATTTTTTCGCAAAACCTAGATGAACTGAACCTCTCGCTTTTGGGGGCGATCGCACTCCCACAAGTCACCTTCAAACCACGGCTCGGAAAACCAACACCTCTGAGCGATCGCCCCCCAATCGTTGCTGGGACTTCTCCCACTCACCCGTTGTTTAAATCAACTCAACTTACGACTCCAACCGATCGCATCTTGGGACTTACCGCAATAGTCGATCGCCTTCATCAACATCGCTTTGATTTGGGGGCGATCGCGCTCCTACAGATACGGCTCAAACCACCACCGCTTCAGCGATTCACCGACTCAGTAACAGGACTACGCAGCAGGCTAACAATTAAGTAGACCGCTCTGATCTGTCTATCTACCTTTATGCAGGGAATTAGACAGAATCGTATCTGGCTAACCACCCCAAACGGCAATTAGGGCAGACAGAATTCTGTCTATCTTGCCAATTGCGGAGTTAGACAGATTTTATTCTCGAATTAAAAAATAGTGGCAAGACTTCAGCAAATCTTCATAGAGGGTACGTAAACCGATGCTGTAGTATTTAGTACATGGGTACTAAAAA
>JANRJA010000111.1:0-2913 GCA_033764315.1 Oculatellaceae cyanobacterium bins.114 | reverse complement strand
ACCCGCTTGCGGATATCCATAAACCGCATTGCCAAGCCCTCAAACTCAACATCAGGTTGCTCATACATCAGCCACATCACCTTGGCAGCGTCCATCGGCGAACCTCCACCAATCGCAATGATCACATCCGGTTGATAGCTCCGCATCAGTGCCAACCCTTTGTTAACTGTGGCAAAGGTGGGATCGGGTTCCACATCATGGAAGATATCGTATTGCACCCCAATCTCTTCTAAAACACGGGTGACATGGTCGAGAATGCCCAACTTAAACAACGGCGTGTCAGTCACAATAAAGGCACGTTTCTTATCGGCCAATTCCCGCAGTGCCACAGGCAAGCAGCCAAACTTGAAGTAGATTTTGGGTGGCACTCGGAACCACAGCATGTTTTCTCGTCGCTCTGAGATGGTTTTAACGTTCAGCAGGTGGTGCACACCTACATTTTCAGAGACTGAGTTGCCGCCCCAGGTGCCACAACCTAGAGTCAGAGAGGGATCAAGCTTGAAATTATATAAATCTCCGATCGCTCCCTGAGACGATGGCGTGTTGATCAACACCCGTGCCGTCTTCATCGTGTTCTCAAAATAAGCAATGTCATCTAAATTAGCGGGGTTTGTGTAGAGCACAGCGGTATGCCCTGGTCCACCAAACGTGATCAGCTGCACGGCCTTGTTGACTGCATCATGGAAGTTCGACGCCCGATACATCGCCAAAATTGGCGATAGCTTCTCATATGCAAATGGTTCGTTGACATCGATATCCGTGACTTCGCCGATCAATACTTTTACTCCATCTGGAACGGTGATCCCCGCTTGTCTTGCCAGATCAGTCACAGGTTGTCCCACGATCGCTGCATTCAACCGCCCATCTTTCAAAATCAAGCTGCCCACCTTGACTCTTTCATCAGAGGTTAACAAGTAGGCACCACGAGCGATAAACTCTTGCCTGACCTGCTCATACACCCGATCCTCTACCACCACTGATTGTTCAGAGGCACAGATCATGCCATTGTCAAAGGTTTTGCTTAATAAGATAGAGCTAACTGCCGTTTGAATATCAGCCGTTGCGTCGATCACGGCAGGGGTGTTGCCAGCTCCCACACCCAGTGAGGGGTGCCCAGAAGAATAAGCCGCTCGCACCATACCGGGGCCTCCGGTTGCCAAAATCAGCTTAATGTCAGAGTGTTGCATCAAGGCTTGCGATAGTTCGACGGTGGGTTCATCAATCCAACCAATGATGTCAGGTGGGGCACCGGCTGCAACCGCTGCATCGAGCACTAACTGAGCTGCCGCGATCGTGCAATGTTTAGCACGGGGGTGAGGCGAAAAGATAATCGCATTGCGGGTTTTGAGTGAAATCAATGACTTAAAGATCGCTGTCGAAGTGGGGTTCGTTGTGGGAATGATCCCCGCTAGAATGCCAACAGGTTCAGCGATTTTTTGCACTCCAAACGACTTATCTTCTTCGATTACACCACAGGTTTTTTCATGTTTATATTTGTTATAGATATACTCTGACGCAAAGTGATTTTTGATCACTTTATCTTCAACAACGCCCATTCCTGTTTCTGCAACAGCCGCTTTAGCCAGTGGAATTCGAGCAGCATTTGCGGCTAGTGCTGCCTTCTTAAAAATGACATCCACTTGTTCTTGAGAAAAGGTAGAAAACGTCTCTTGTGCAACTTTCACCCGCTGAATGAGTGCTTCAAGTTCGGGAATGTTGGTAACAGTCATGATAGTTGTCCTTTGCTTAATTCTGGGTCTTGAGTCAACAATCGAATCAGTCCGTTAACCTTGAAACACAGGAAAATGTCTTACGCCACTTTGAGCCCTCGACTTTCAAAGATATGCATCGTTTGATTAATCAACTCTGGTGTTGGCGGTTGGGTGTTTTTGAGTTGATAGTCATAGCCCAGTTGTTCCCACTTGTATTCCCCCATTTTGTGAAAGGGAAGAACCTCAACCTTTTCAACATTTTTGAGTGTGGCTACAAAATCTGCTAATCCTTCAATGTTGTGCACCGGATCGGTTAAACCGGGAACTAACACAAACCGAATCCAGGTTGGCTTTTGAATGTCGCTCAAATATCGAGCAAAGTTGAGTGTGGGTTCAATGGATACGTGAGTAACCTGAGTGTAAATCTCAGGATCAAAGGATTTAATGTCTAACAACACTAAATCGACATAATCTAACACTGGTTTTGCAGTGTCTAAATCGGTGTAACCTGATGTGTCTAGAACAGTATGAAACCCACATTCTTTGCATCGTTTCAACAGTTGACGCACAAATTCAGGTTGCATCAGTGGTTCACCACCACTGACGGTGACTCCCCCCGGCAAGCGAATGTAGGAAGAGTAAGCCTGAATTTCATGGATGAGAGCTTCTACTGCCACTGTTTTGCCATCTGTCCCATGACGACAGTCGGGGTTGTGACAGTAAAGACACCGTAATGGACACCCTTCGGTAAAGACTACAAAGCGAATGCCAGGACCATCGACCGTGCCGCAGGTTTCAACTGAGTGAATGCGTCCAGTAGTTGTCATAGCGACACAAAAATTAGAGGGTTGATGTAGACGGAGAATGAATCGAGCTAAGAAATTTCAACTGAAATTTCACAATGCTTAATTTCATTCCTACTTTGAGTTATAGGGCAACAATTTGAGGAACTTGTGAGGCAAGCCATTACTGCTTAAATGCACTCTTTGAGCAAGGGGCTTCTCGGTCGTCAAGGATTGTGTACGGTGTTTTAATCAGATGGGCGATCGCACTCATATGGTTTAACCCTCTTTGGTCACATTAATGAGAGGAATTTAGAATAGGGATAGACCATTTGAGAGGGTGCCAGGAATCCTATGCCTGCGTCAAGAGAGGCTCGACCAACGATTCGCTTTGTCGATGAGTATTGCCAACTGTATGC
>JANRJA010000010.1:0-3976 GCA_033764315.1 Oculatellaceae cyanobacterium bins.114 | reverse complement strand
ACCTTCTTCGATGACTTGCGAGCCTTGACCCGTTATCTGTATTTCGACAGTTGGGATCATCTGCTCACCTTTATGCTTGAAGGTCTAGAGTTGGAGATCCCACCCAACACCAGTTGAAATTCCATACTGAGAATTGCTGGGGATCTGTTCCGTCACACAAACCGAGCGTCAATTTGGTGTCTTGCTCCAGCAGGTTGGCAGATGGTGTTTCATCAGGGTACGCCTACAACCCCTTTTGACCAATCTACAACCTAACAACTTCATGCACACCGATCGCTGTGAGGATGTCGGTTAGAAGTTTGAGGTCATCTGTGGCGAGTGATAGGCAACCTTAGATGCAACCCTATTCAATGAAATACCTGTTCTAAGAATCGGACAATTTCCTCCCAAGCTGCATCCGTCGCCACCGGATCATAGCGATAGCCATCATCCCGCATAAACGTATGATCTGCCTCATAGAGCAGCGATTTGTGAACAATTCCAGCTTGATCCATTGCTTGCAAAATCGTTTGTCTCCCCTCTGGTGGAACATGTGGATCAACCGTTCCAAAAACCGTCAACACATCTGCTTTAAGCTCAGCCACCCGATCGAGCGTATTGGCTATACCTCTGCCCAGTTTTCCGTTATGGATGCCAGTGGGATAACAGCAAACGGCTGCTTTGACTTCAGAATTGAGAGCAGCCCGAAATGCTAGATGTCCACCAATACAAAACCCCATTGTCCCTAATTGGTCAGAAGCTACGCGGCTCTCTGCCTTGAGCCACTCTAAAACAGCTCGTGCGTCGGCATCATAGGAGGCAATTTCAGTGCGGCGGGCATCATCATTGCCTTGCAGTCGCCCCAGATCGTTGGGTTCAATTACTGTACCGATCGGCTCAAGACGATGGAAGATTTCAGGTGCTGCAACAACATACCCATATCCAGCAAGGCGATCGGCAAGACGAGTGATTGGTCTGCCGAGTTGATAAATATCCGAGTAGTACAAAATGCCCGGATATTGTCCTTCTGGTTTAGGTTCTGCAACATAGACACGCATCAGGCTATCGTCAACGGTTAAGCCAACGTTGCGGGTTGTAATCTGCATCTCTCCCCTCCCCAGTTACCCACTCATTGTATAGCAGTAGTTAACCGGCTTAGGACAAGGGGCTCAAGCCCCTTGTTTAGGGCAGCTTCATATTGAATTGGTATGAGGCAATCCTCGCCTCTTTACTTGAGAATCAATGGGGTCAGCACAGGAGCCATTAACATTTCAAACTCCAGGTTGGTTGCACTGACCACATTTTCAATAATCTTGCCATGTTGGAGTCGCATCACATGGGTTTCAATAAAGGTGATATCTCGATTTGTAGCAGCAACACCAAAGAACTCTTTAGCGTGTTTTTGCACCGAGCGAAAACGAACAACTACGCGATCGCCTGCGGCAAACATATCTTCGATGATCATCTCTGACCCCGGAATAGGGGGAAAGGCATCATAGAAGGCACTAAACACCTGCTTGTAGGCTTCTCGCCCATTAATGGGACCATCCGGTTTCAATCCAGTTATTGCCTGCACATTCTCATCTAAAACATGTTCAGCAACGGTTATATCGCCCTTTCCCAAAAATTGCTCAACAAAGATCCGAGCGATCGCCAAATTTTGGTCTTCCAACAAGGTCATGACTGCACTCCTTTTCGTCTAGGTTTTGGATTGATCTTTTCAAGCGACATACTTTACAACCAATGTTTCAGCCGAGATAAATGTGGCATGACGACTGATCCATTCATTGATGACTGCGGCGGAAGCGGTTTGAACTTGTGCTGCTTTGAGGGCTACATCATCTGCCCATCGAATCAGCATTAACCATTCAGTCTCATTAACGTGTGTAATCTCTGTGGCAATGTGTCCGTTCAGCGTTTTGACAAACTCATCAACCTGACTCCTGCTTTCAAGAAAGCTATCGGCTAACTGGGGTGCAACTTCAAACCGAATTAGCTCTATCACTTGATTGGTTTCTATGGTTTTATTCATTGTTTTTTGCTAGTGATTCACTAAACGGGGCATTACCAGGGCAACGCGATCGCACCCCCAAACTTCCGCATTTCTGCAAAAAATTTGCCCTGTGCGCCTCCCTCTGGCAACGTTGCCAGGTAGACAGCGGTTTCTGCTCCTTCATCGGCGGTAAAGGGAGCATTTGAGCCGCCCATGTCCGTTTTCATCCAGCCTGGAGAGTAAGCGTTGACCAAAACATTAGTGCCCTGTAGTTCTTTTGCCAAGATTACCGTCAGTCCGTTTAACCCAACCTTGGAAAGACGGTAGGAAGGAGCCAACGGATAGTAATCGCTAGACATAGACGCAAGAGCCGCCATTTCGGTTGAAACGTTGACAATACGCCCATAGTTTTGCGCTTTCATCAATGGCAATAGGGCTTGAGTGATGCGAGCGACGGCTAAGACATTGGTTGCAAATGTAGACAGCATTGTTTCCAGTTGAACCGTGAGCACGCTGGATTCTTCTGGCTGCATCGTTGGGTTAACCCCCGCATTGTTGACCAAAATATCCACTCTTCCATAGGTTTCCTGCAACCAGGTTGCGAACTGCTGCACACTCGCATCGCTTGTCACATCCAGGAGATGGTAATCCACTTGAAGATTCTCCTGCGATAGTCGCTGTTGGGCCGCGAGACCCTCTTGCTCTTTTCGGCTTGTCAACACAACTTGAATGTTCTCTTGTTGGGCTAACTGGCGGGCGATCGCATAGCCTAACCCTTTGTGACTGCCAGTAACCACTGCTATTTGCTGTGTCATTTTTTCAAAACTATAGATTGAATTCCAGATACAGCTACACTAGCAAGCCCTAAACTAGTGAACAAGATGATATTTCAGATAAATACTATCAATGAAATCGATAAACCTGGCGGCGATCGACCTAAACCTGTTGGTTGCGTTTGAAGCCCTGTTGGAGCAATGTAGCGTCACCAAAGCTGCGGAACAACTGCAAATTGGGCAGCCCGCTATGAGTGCGGCACTCAACCGGTTGCGCGGTTTATTTGACGATGAATTGTTTGTGCGGTTAGGGAGACGAATGCAACCGACCCTTAAAGCTCAGGCACTTGCTCCGGGTATCTTGACAGCACTGCAACAGATTCGCCAAACCATTACATCTACGCAAGCCTTTGATCCAAGTTCTAGCGATCGCACCTTTGCCATTGGGAGTTCAGATTACACCAGTTTTGTCTTGGTGCCACCGTTACTGGAGTTTAGCCATCAAACAGCCCCATCTCTGAATTTCCAAATGATTGGATTTGAAAAAGACAGTATTGGGGAGTTGTTAGAACAGGGAGCGATCGATGTGGCATTGGGTGTTTTTCCAGATCCACCCCGACAAACCCAACGAGAACCTATTTTTGAAGAACGATTTGTAGGAATTGCTCGCACCGATCACCCAGACCTTCAGCATGGAACCATGAGTTTAGACGTGTTCACCAGGCTCTCCCACGCTCTAACAACGTTGCGGCGAGATACCGTTGGTGCGATTGATAAAGCATTGAATGATCAAAATTTAGAACGTCGCATTGCCTTAACAACACCCCATATGCTGGTATTGCCCTTTGCGATCGCCTCCAGCGATTTGGTTGCCGCTATTCCTCACCGTATTGCACTTCAGTTAGCCAAGATCTGTCAGTTGACGATTTTTGAGTTGCCGATCCAAACAAAACCGTGGACGATTTCTATGGTATGGAGTACGTTGAGTGATCAGGATGAAGCCAACTATTGGTTACGTAATACGATTAAGGCGATCGCTCAAAAGATGAACCCGGTTCAATGAAAAGATATTGAATATAGCAGTCCTAAATCAGTCATGAGATGAGCGGGTTGTGAGAGGCGCACCCCCCACGGGTGCGCCACGCACAAACCCATTGGGTTTTGTATATTAATGATGTTTTTAAAGCCAAGAGGGGTTTTTGTGAAAAATCCCAAACCAACATTATAAAAT